>NZ_JBANSM010000004.1:0-379487 GCF_038374745.1 Levilactobacillus sp. HBUAS70063
GTTCCCATGCCGAACACGGAAGTTAAGCTTTAGTACGCCGATAGTAGTTGGGGGATCGCCCCCTGCGAGGATAGGACGTTGCCACGCGATTATTCCGGCATAGCTCAGTTGGTAGAGCACCTGACTGTTAATCAGGTTGTCGACGGTTCGAGCCCGCCTGCCGGAGTCGGGTTAACCTGGTTAACCAGTTGATATGCCGGCTTAGCTCAGCTGGTAGAGCATCGGTATCGTAAACCGAGGGTCGGGGATTCGAATTCCTCAGCCGGCATCAGATAAGTTGTTAGTCTTTGGACTGACAGCTTTTTTTGTTCGATAAAAAATAGAACTTGAATCTAAGGTAAAATCTGGTAAATTTATCTTATAAGGTTTTGACCTTATCGGACTTCGAGTCCGTATTGTGACCGCATCCTGCTGGGATGCGGTCCTTTTTTATGCGAGGACGGCGCGTAAACGTAAGATCACTAGAGCCAACGATGAAAGCGATTACACAATAACTTGCAATTGGTATAGCCACTATGAAGCAATTGGTATATATCACTAAAACGCCACTATACCGGCATTTTAACACATAAAAAAATAAATGATTTTTAGGAAATCCTATTGTGGTATACCCATCTTAGTGCTATTCTATAAGTATCAAGTAAACACAGGAGATGCCATCATGAAAAATGTTTTATTAGTATGTGGTCAGGGAATTTCAAGTCACTTATTCTTAGGCGAAGCCAAGCGGGCCGCCGAAACCCAACGCGTACCGTTACACTTCACCGCGACGAGTTTAATGGAAGTTACGCCAGAACTGCTGGCCGATCAAGACCTCGTTTTGTTGGCCCCACAAGTCGCTTACCAGGCGAAGATGCGTGCTAAAATCGGCGATCAAGTTCGGACCGCGCCAATTCCTAATGACATTTATGGTTGGTTAAATAGCCAAGCCTTGGTTAAGTATGCTTGTCACCAATTGAACTTTGCGCCGGCCGCTGTGGCAGTCGCTTACTAGGCGTTTGCGATGACGCCAACGATTGAACAACTGGCGATGCAGGTCTTAGTAACGGCGGGAAATGCCAAGACCAGTTTGTACCAGGCCATAAGCGTTGCGCGCGAGCAGCACCAGTCGTTGGATTTGACGACGTGTCATGACCAACTGGTGACGGCCCATAAAGTCCAAACGCAGATGATGGCAAAAATGGCGGCTGAGGACCTTCCCGTAACGATCCTCATCAACCATGCAATGGATACTTTAATGGCCGTACAGGGGAATTATGAGCTAATTGAGGCATTAGGCCCCGATTGGCGACGTCAAAATTAAAGATGAAGTCGAAGCGGTGGTCAGAGGACCATCGCTTTTTTATATCGTCTCAAGGCGAAACGGCGTAAATTTATTCATTAAAAGAATAATATTAGTTGGCTGGTTGAAATGAATAAAAAATAAGAAGATTGCATGAGACAGCTAATAATTTCATCATTGTTTTTTGCCCGTGGGGGCGGGGATGGAGACGCTTTTATTTCAAAAACCGTTGCGTAACGGGGATTCATGAAGTATAATTACAACTATGTTTTATTAGAGGTCTATGAGACCCTGCCACAATCGCTTTTAGTGATTCGGATGGTGGAATATAAAAATATTCATTTTAACCAAGCAATGGAGGTATTATCGTTTTGAATAACAAACCAGAGTCGACCACCCAAGATCGAACTTTCTTCGGTCAGCCGCGGGGGTTATCAACGCTGTTCTTCACAGAAATGTGGGAACGGTTCAGTTACTACGGGATGCGAGCCATCCTTATCTACTATATGTACTACTCGGTTACCAAGGGTGGTCTGGGGTTTGATCAAGCAACTGCCGCCTCAGTGATGTCCATCTATGGTTCCATGGTTTACCTGTCATCCGTCCTCGGGGGTTACCTGAGTGACCGGGTCTGGGGAAGTCGCCGGACCGTCTTCATTGGTGGGGTGCTGATCATGTTTGGGCACATCGCCCTGTCAGTCCCAGCCGGCCGGATTGCGCTGTTCATCTCCATTCTCTTAATCGTCTTGGGGACTGGGCTGTTGAAGCCTAACGTTTCTGAAATGGTTGGGGGCCTGTATGATGCGGGGGATACCCGGCGTGATTCTGGGTTTACCATCTTCGTCTTCGGGATTAACTTAGGTTCCCTGGTGGCGCCACTGCTCGTTGGGTGGTTAGGTCTGAACTACAACTTCCACTTAGGGTTCTCCTTGGCCGCTATCGGGATGTTCTTGGGCTTAGTCCAATACTGGTACGGTGGGAAGAAGTACTTGAGTAAAGACAGTCTTTACCCAACCGACCCACTGGAACCCGGTGACATGAAGAAGTTGGGCGTTCGTTCAACTGTCGGTTTAGTCGCCTTTGCTTTAATTATTCTTTTAATGTTCCTCTTAGGTTCCCTGAACCTGAACAACTTTGTTCTGTTATTATCGATTATCGCCATTGCAACGCCAGTCGTTTACTTCGTGATCTTCCTGACCAGCAAGAAGGTTACCACGACCGAACGGAAACACGTTTGGGCTTACTTAGGCTTATTCATTGCCGCTGCTATCTTCTGGGCAATCGAAGAACAAGGGTCCTCTGTCTTGGCCTTATTCGCTGCCAACCAGACGAACAACAACTTCTTAGGGCTGCACATCTTGCCTTCTTGGTACCAGATGTTAAACCCACTGTTCATCCTGATCTACACGCCATTCTTCGCGGCGCTGTGGAACCGTTTAGGGAAGAACCAACCAAGTTCTCCTGCTAAATTCGCTACTGGGATGCTGTTCGCCGGGGCTTCATACCTGATTATTGTGGTTCCAGTCGTAATGTTTGGCTCTAGCGCCAAGGTTAGCCCTCTGTGGTTAGTCGGAAGTTGGGCAATCGTTGAAATCGCCGAACTGTTGATTTCGCCAATTGGGCTGTCCGTTACCACCAAGCTGGCGCCTAAGGCCTTTCAGTCTCAAATGATGAGTATGTGGTTCTTGGCCGATGCCGCTGGGCAAGCCGTCAACGCTCAGATTGTTAAGCTGTACACGCCAGAAAACGAAGTCGGTTACTTCCTGGGGGTTGCCATCGTGGCGATCGTTGCCGGATTAATCATGTTCGTTCTGGTTAAACCAATTAAGAATTTAATGGCCGGCATTAAATAGTCAATATTTACCGGCAAAAGTGCTACTCTTAGTGGAGTGGCACTTTTTTATTTGGGCAACTAAAGGCTGAAAATAGAATTAACACATCGCTTCCCGTAGCGATGGTGTTCTGTCCACTAAAATTAGTGACACCAGCGGCCTGCGCCTGCCAGGGGGTCCGCCTGCTATGGGGGCCACCGCCAGCCTGAAGGGCGGGCTTCCGGTTCGCTTCGAAGCCGCGCTAAGCCCGCAAGTCTTCGAAGTCGCCCCACGCTGTAAGCTGAGAAAGGCCCTCAGCTAACACCGTCGACACAGCTGGCTCCACCCACCACAATCCGACCCCTATTTGGCGAACGGTAAGGCGGCCAGTTCCTACTACGAAGCGGTAAACAACTAGCTTTTACTTAGACAACGATTCGGCGTCTCAGAAAGGAGGAATCATGATGGTTAAAGTCGCCTTAAGTAGCGATCTTCATCTCGATGTGAATCGGCAAAACGTCGACCAACTCTTACCGCAACAGGCCGGCTACCTCATGCAACAGAACGTGGGGGTGTATCTCATCGCCGGAGACATCACCAACCACTTCGATCAGTCGCTCGATTACGTGGAGCGATTGCAGCGGCTGATTGCGCCCGCTCAGGTCCGGTTTATCGCCGGCAATCATGACATGTTACATGATGTGACGTATGCGGCCCTTGAGAGCCCGTTAGCGCCGACTTACCTCCATCTGGGACAATTAGACGTGGCCGGCACTAACTGGCGGATAATCGGCAATAATGGCTGGTACGACTACCAGTTTGCTGACAACCTAGTCGGGCGGGACTTTTTAACCTGGAAACGGGCCTTCTGGGTGGACGGGACGATCGAACAGCCCCAGTCCGATCCAGAGCGGATGGATCACGTCTTGGCGACCGCCACAGCACAGTTGGACCGGGCGCGCGCAGACCATAAGCAGGTCCTGTTTATGACCCATTTCGTGCCGCACCGCGAATATATCCGCTATACCGATGACGATCGCTTTTGGAATATGGCCAACGCCATGCTGGGCAGTCCGCGGCTAGGAATATTGCTGGACGACTACCGGGTGCCACTGGTCTTATTCGGCCACGTTCACCGGCACTTCGCACCGCGGCGGTTCGGGGCGACCACCTACTACGATCAGGCGCTGGGGTACCATAACAAGCGGATTAATGAGTGGTCGCAGGACGATTATTTCACGGAATGGCGGCAGCGACTACGCTTACTGGATTTAAAATAGAAAATATTTTGCAGAAAAAGCTTGACGATTTATGCAGAATTCTGTATGATAATAAATGTTGATTCGTTACGGCGATTCACTTTTGGTGGGGTAGCGAAGTCTGGCTAAACGCGGCGGACTGTAAATCCGCTCCTTCGGGTTCGGTGGTTCGAATCCACTCCCCACCATTTTTATTATTGGGCTATAGCCAAGTGGTAAGGCAACGGGTTTTGATCCCGTGATGCGCTGGTTCGAACCCAGCTAGCCCAACTTAAACCAGTCACTGTGTGTGGCTGGTTTTTTTGTGCCCATTTTTACGTTGAAACGGGGTAGGAGCCAGCGTGGTCAACCGCCCGTAGTTCCGGACGTAGTTGTGCGTTGGCGATTGACAATTCCGTCGTTTTTCGCTAAAGTTGACTTAATCATTGCACTAGACCAATTATGACCCCGGTCGGTGCTGAGTGACTGTCCATTCACCACTTAAAGCCCGTGAGCGTCACGCTCAGGCGTTGTGTGGTGGCAACTTAACGGACACTTAGACCAGCAGGCGAGTTGGGCTGGGATTACGAGGAGGAAACTGAGATGAGAATTGGATTTATTGGCGTTGGCGGCATGGCGCAGGCCATTATTGGTGGCTTGTTGCAGGCCAAGACCTTCGCCCCCGCAGAAATCACGGTACATAGTCATCACGAGGAAAGTTATCTGCCTTACGCCCAGGCCCATGACCTGATTGCCGCCAAGAGTAATACGGCGGTCGTGGTCGGAAGTGACCTAGTTGTGCTTGCGGTGACGCCTAACGTGGCCCCAGCGGTTTTGGCGGAGGTTAAGGATCAACTGACCCCGGAGAAGACCCTAATTTCCATCGTGGCTGGGCTGTCCTTGGCCGAGATGGCGCGCCTCACGTCCGCAGCGTTACCGACGTTGCGGACGCTACCTAACGTCAACGTCGAAGTGGGCGCGGGGATGACGGCCGTGGCGGCCAACGACGCGTTAACCGGCGACCGGTTGACCGCGGCACTACGGGTCTTCAACACGATCGGTTCGACCACGACGTTAGGTGAGGACCAGTTCGGCGTCTTCAGCGCGTTGGCGGGAAGTTCGCCGGCCTACATCGATTTCTTCATTGACAGTCTGAGTCGCGCCGGCGTCAAACATGGGCTGACGAAGCAGCAGGCCACGGCCATTGCCGCGCAGGCGACCCTGGGTTCGGCCAAGATGGTGCTCCAAAGCCACAAGATTCCGTTTGAACTGATTGACCAGGTTTCCTCGCCGGGTGGTAGCACGGTTGCTGGCTTACTGGCGATGGAAGAGGCCGGTTTGATGACGGCGGTCGTCAAGGGCATCGACGCTACTATCAAGCGCGATGCCGGCGAAACGGACTAGGTCTCACCGATTAAATTAAAGACGCGTGTCAGTTGCAATTTTGGTCTATACCGATTACAATAAGACTATACCGCTGGTTGGGGCCGACTGAGGCCTTGATTGGCTGAGCGTTTGACGTCTCGTGCGCAGGATAACCACGAGGCGTTGAGCGATAAAATCGTTATTGTCTTGTCATTGAGGAGGAGACTCATGAGTATTGTCTTAAAGCACGCCAAGATTTATACCGGGGATGACGTCATTCCCGATGGTTACATTCGCTTCGACCAACAGATTGAAGCGGTCGGTCCCGTTGCCGATTTCCGGCCGTTACCCGCCGATGAGATTCACGTGGTCACGGGACGGACGATTGTCCCGGGATTTATCGATGTGCATAGCCACGGGGGTTATGGATATGATAGTATGGATGGGGACCCCGATCAGATCGATAAAATGGTTAATCTGATGGTTCACGAGGGGATTACCTCGATCTTTCCAACCACGATGACCCAGTCGAATGAGGCCATCGACCACGCCATGCAAGGCGTCGCCGAGGCGGCTAAACGTAATCCGGTGATTCAGGGGGTGCATCTGGAAGGGCCATTCATTGCGGCCATCTTTAAGGGCGCTCAACCAGAGAAATACATCAAGGATCCCGATGTTTCGTTGCTCGACCGGTGGAACAAACTTTCTGGCGGGCGGGTCAAGCTAATCACGTATGCGCCGGAGGACCCGGGTTCGCAGGCGTTTGAGGCGTATTGCTTAGCCAATAACATCGTGCCTTCCGTGGGGCATTCCAACGCCACGCGGGAACAGTTGCTGGAGAGTCGGGCCACCCATGTGACGCATTTATACAATGCGCAACGGGGCTTGCGGCACCGCGAACCGGGCGTTACCGGTCACGCCATGCTGGAAGATAACCTGTATTGCGAACTGATCTGTGACGGGTTCCACATTGTGCCCGACATGATCAAGCTGGCATACGAACAGAAGGGGCCACACCGCCTAGAGCTGGTGACGGATTCCATGCGTGCCAAGGGGATGCCCGAGGGTGTCAGCGAACTTGGTGGGCAAAAGGTGATTGTGAAGGACCGGCAAGCACGGTTGGAGAGTGGTAATTTAGCCGGCTCCGTTTTGCGGTTTGACGAGGCCTTTAGAAATATCATGGCCTTCACCGGCTGTGACCTGAATGATGCCGTACAGATGAGTTCGGTCAATCAGGCGGAAGAATTTAAGTTAACGCAAAAGGGCAAGCTGGTTCCCGGCCGCGATGCGGACCTGAACCTGCTCACCCGTGACTTGCAATTGGAAACGACCTACAGCTTAGGCCGCAAGTTCAGTCAAGAGTCAAAGTAAAAATTTAGTTGATTTGCAGAAGGGACGTAGGTGCTGTGAGTTCACCGATTTATATTCAAATTCATAATGACATTAAACGGGCTATTGAGGCTGGTAAATGGGCGGTTGGCGATCGGATTCCGTCCGAACGAGAACTGTCTCGAGATTTTGATGTGAGTCGGATGACGCTCCGTCAGGCGATTCAGACCCTCGTGGATGAAGGGATTCTGGAACGGCAGGTCGGGTCAGGTACCTACGTTGCCAATCAAAAGGTCCAAGAGAAGATGTCCGGGGTCACGAGTTTTACCGACCTCATGTTGGCTCAGGGCAAGCAACCGGCCAGCAAGACCATCTCGTACCACGTGATGAGCCCGTCGCTGAGTGAGGCGGAGAAGCTTAAACTCCATGAAGACGAGCAGGTTCTGCGGATGGAACGGATTCGTTTCGGCGATGACGTTCCCATCTGTTTTGAGGTGGCCACGGTACCGGAACACTTAGTCGATGGCCTCAGCAAGCAGGAGGTCACGAGCTCACTGTATCGGGCATTGGAAGATAAGAAGAACTTGAATCCCGGGAAGGCCCAGCAGACGGTTTCGGCCATGTCGGCTTCCGAACGGATTTCAGAGTTCTTAAAGATTAAACGGGGCGACGCCATCTTGCGGCTCCGGCAGGTGACCTACCTGCAAGACGGAACACCGTTTGAATACGTGCGGACGCAATATGTTGGCGAACGCTTTGAATTCTATCTTGAAAAGTAAATGAAGGGGAGCTGGACGGTGGTTCGGCTCCTTTTTGGCAAAAGAAAGGCGGAATGACGCATGAAAAAAGAAGAACGGTTCGAGGTAACCCCCACCAAGGCCAATAACGGGGTGTCGTTTGACGTGGTCACGGATACCCAAACGGGCGTGAGTACGTGCTGGCCTCCAACTACATTGGCAGCAGCATGACAGTGTTGGTCGATAAGGATGGCAAGCCGTTGCTGAAGTCACGGCTATAAAAAAGGCGCCGTCCACGGGGAACGGTGCCTGGGTGAAACCAACTTATAGTGGCCGGGTAGCAACCGGGTCCGATCATCCCATGCCAACCCAAATTTGGCGAACGTTAAGGTGGTCTAACAGACTGTGGTCCGTTATCGTCGTTTGGCCTGTTGCCGCACCAGATGGAGATAGTGGGGGATGACGGCGATGCGTTTTAACCGCTTGGGTTCCTTGACCGTGCGGTAGAACCACTCGAGATGGTGGTCCTGCCACCACTTGGGGGCTCGAATGACCGCACCAGCGAGGACGTCGAAGCTACCACCCACGCCCATCCACAGTCCCTGGGTGGTGTGACGGTGTTGGGCGATAAAGGCTTCCTGTTTGGGGAACCCGAGGGCCGCGAAGACCATGTCGGGTTGCGTACGGGCGATGTCAGCGACCACGGCCGCGTCGTCTTTAAAATACCCATCGTGCATGCCGGCAATGACCAGTCCCGGATAGTCCTCGGGGAGTTTTTCCTTGAGCGTGGCGATGACGGCCGGTTTGGCTCCCACGAAGTAGGCGGAGCGGTGGTGGTCACTGGCCCACTGGAGTAAGGCCGTTAGCGTGTCGAACCCCGTAATCCGTTCGGGTAGGGGCTGGTTGAGAATCTTAGCGCCATCAAGAATACCGATACCGTCCGGCGTGATGAAGTCGGCGGATTGAAGGAGCTGGTGGTAATCGGGATTGTGGTGCGCGTACATCACGATTTCTGGATTCGCTGTCACTACGAAGGTGTTCTGGTGCGTAAGAATCCGTTGTTGTAAGGTTTTTAAGAATTGCGCGGCGCTGGTCTTGATAAATGGTACACCCAGCACCGTAACTGTAGAAAATGACCGTTGCATGGAGGTCTCCTTTCGAGATTGTCATGCCATTGAATAAAGCCGGGTTGGGCCGCACTAAATAGTATGACGCTCTGTGTGTTTCATGCTAAAATAAGTCTATTAGATTAAAATTGTACCAGTCCAGCTTGAAAACTAGCTAAGGGAGTAACGCATTATGACGAATTTGTATCCTGACGACAGTTTTACCCTGCACACGGATGCCTACCAGATTAATATGATTCAAACGTATTATCAACAAGGGATTGCTGACAGACACGCTGTTTTTGAAGTGTTTTTCCGTGACATGCCGTTTCACAACGGTTATGCCGTGTTTGCTGGTTTGGAGCACATCGTTAATTATATCCAAAATCTCCACTTTTCCCAAACGGATATTGAATACTTACGAGAAGCTGAAGAATATCCGGAAGATTTTCTGGATTATCTCGCGAACTTTAAATTTAAAGGGACAATCCGGTCGGCCGTTGAAGGCGAGCTGGTTTACGCCCACGAACCCATCTTACAGGTGGAGGGGCCCCTGGCAGATTGCCAGTTAGTGGAGACCGCGATTTTAAATATTGTGAATTATCAGACCTTGATTGCGACCAAGGCCGCCCGGATTCGTTCCGTGGCCGGTGACGATGCCCTAATGGAATTCGGGACACGGCGGGCGCAGGAGTTTGACGCCGCCATCTGGGGGACACGGGCAGCCTTTATCGGCGGATTCGATGCGACCTCTAACGTTCGGGCCGGCAAGATCTTTGGGATTCCTATCAGTGGGACCCACGCCCACGCGTTGGTTCAGACGTACGGCAACGATTACGAGGCCTTCATGGCTTACGCGCAGACCCACCACGACTGTGTCTTCTTAGTCGATACTTACGATACGCTCCGCAGCGGGGTGCCGAACGCCATTAAGGTGGCCAAGGAGCTGGGCGATCGGATTAACTTCCAGGGCGTCCGGATTGATTCTGGTGATATGGCTTACTTATCTAAACGCGTTCGGCAAAAGTTGGACGAGGCTGGCTTCCCGAACGCCAAGATTTTCGCGTCGAACGACCTGGATGAAAAAACCATTCAAAGCCTGAAGATGCAGGATGCCAAGATTGACGTCTGGGGTATCGGAACCAAGCTAATCACGGCCTTTGACCAACCCGCTCTGGGGGCCGTCTACAAGATGGTGGCCATCGAGGATGCCAACGGCAAGGTGAAGGGGACCATCAAGTTGTCCAACAACGCCGAAAAGGTGACCACGCCAGGCAAGAAGCAGGTTTGGCGGATTACCAAGCGGGCGGATGGCAAAACCGAAGGCGATTACGTCACGTTGGCGGATGAAGATCCGCGGCGGGAGGAGACCATCTTCATGTTCCACCCTAGCTTTACTTACATCAACAAGACGGTCAACGACTTTAACGCCCGGCCAATTCTCCAGCCAATCTTTGAGAAGGGGGAGTTGGTCTACAAGTTGCCAACGCTCTCGGCCATTCGTGATCGGTGTCGTGGGGCACTGGCTAATCTCTGGCCCGAATACAAGCGGGACCTCAATCCCCAGAAATACCCCGTCGACTTGTCACAGGATTGCTGGGACCACAAGATGGCCATTATCAACGATATTCACAGTTACGTCCAAAAGATGCCCGAATAAGCTAAGCAGGTGGACGTTGCGGATCAGCCAGGCTGACCCAAATTTATGAGGGGGCAAGTAACATGCGAGCAATGCAACAAGAAATTATCGCCGCGTTAAAGGTCCAACCCACCATTGACCCGGCCAAGGAAATTCGGCGGAGCGTTGATTTTCTCAAGGCCTATCTGAAACGCTATGACTTTTTGAAGACCTTGGTGTTGGGCATTTCCGGTGGTCAAGACTCCACTTTGGCCGGTATCCTGAGTGAACAGGCGGTCACGGAGTTACGGCAAGAGACCGGGGACAGTCGCTACCGCTTCATTGCGGTTCGGCTGCCCTACGGCGAACAGGCCGATGAAGACGATGCCATGATGGCCATTGATGTGATGGGGGCCGACGAGACTCAGACGGTAAACATCAAGGCTGCCGCGGACGCGATGGAAGCGGCCGTGAGCGCCAACCACGATGACGTCAGTGACTTCAATAAGGGCAACATCAAGGCCCGTCAGCGGATGATCGCGCAGTACGCCATCGCTGGGGCCCGCGCCGGGGCCGTGGTGGGAACCGATCACGCGGCCGAAGCGGTGACGGGCTTCTATACTAAGTTCGGGGATGGTGCGGCTGATATTTGTCCACTGTGGCGGTTAGACAAGCGTCAAGGCGCGGCCATGTTGGCTTACCTGGGGGCCCCGGAACACCTTTACAAGAAGGTACCCACGGCGGACTTGGAAGATAATCGGCCGGCCCTGCCCGATGAGGCGGCCTTGGGTGTTCGTTACGCGGACATCGATGATTACCTAGAAGGTCGTAAGGTGAGTGACGAAGCGGCCGAAAAGATTGAGAACTGGTACCGTAAGACCGCCCACAAGCGGCATTTGCCGGTCAACGTCTACGATACTTTTTGGAAAAATTAGGAGACAAACGATGCGAAAGAACAATATGAGTGGTTACATCAATGTATTGAGCAAAGTCTTACAGGGAACCGAGGACGAAGCCGGTGCCATGAACGATGACTTTGAAAAGATGCGGTCGGCGATTGACAACGATACGGTGAGTGACTTGTCGCAGGCCGACTTGCAGGCCGTGGTGGACAACTTCCAACGCGGGACGGACGGTTACGAGGACAAGTTGAATCAGTTGGAACAGGCCAGTGCCCCCGTCCGCGTTCTGGGGAAGCACAAGTCGTTGGTCGCGGCCTTTCGGACCTACACGGAAGCCTGCCAAGCGATGACCGACAGTATTGACGTCGAGCATCAAGCGGTTGACGTCGCGGCGTTTAACCAGTCTGAGAAGACGCAGGAGAACGCCATGGAAAAGGTGACGGCTGCCACCCAACGGATCATGACGAGTCCCATGTAAAAGACGAAGGATGTCGGGTGTTTGAACGGCATCCTTTTTTGCTTTGAGGACTCACGATCGGCGACTGACGGCAGTCACCGATTGAACGAGCAGGCATGGTATAATGCAGGTATGACGAACACCAACGGAGGGGTTGCATGGCAAGAGAGAATGAAGAACAGTTGAGCGCCTTGGCCGAGCCGGTTCAGCGGCAATTAAGCCAGTATCGCGTTCAGCAGATTGCGGCGGTCTTGACGCTCATGGACGAGGGCAACACGGTGCCGTTCATCGCCCGGTATCGTAAGGAACGTACCGGGTCACTGGATGAAGTGGCCATCCGGGAGATTGAAGACGAGGCCACACGCCTGTCTAAGCTAAACAAGCGGCGGCAGGACGTCTTGAAGGCCATCGCCGAACAACAGGCGTTGACGCCCCAGCTGAAGCGGAACTTGGAGCAGGCGGCAACCTTACAACAGGTGGAAGACCTCTACCTGCCGTATAAGAAGAAACGCCAGACCAAGGCGACGTTGGCGGTGCAGCACGGGTTGAAGCCACTGGCCCAGTGGTTACTGACTTTTCCGCAAACGGACCTAGACGCCCACGCCAAAGCTTACATTCAACCGGACCAGGAATTGCCCGATCTAACGGCCGTCTGGGCTGGGGTTCACGAGATTTTGGCGGAAACGTTTAGCGAACAGGCGGCGTTTCGGGAGTGGATTCGCCATTACACGTGGCAACACGGTGAATTGACCAGTAAGCTGAAACGGGGCGCCCAGGAGCGCGACGAGCAGCAGGTCTACGCCACGTACTACGACTTCGGTCAGCGGCTGAATCAGGTGCCGCCGTACCGGGTGTTGGCGATTAACCGGGGTGAACGTGAGAAGGTGTTGTCCGCGGGAATCACGGTGGACCCGGCTTCAATTCTGCAGTATGGGCATTTTCGGTTGGTCGGCCAGCATCACGGCCCGGCCGTGGCTAAGATTAAGGCGGCCTTCGCCGATGCCTACAAGCGTTTCCTAGGGCCGGCCATCGAACGGGAATTGCGGCGTCAACTGACCGATCAGGCCGATGCGCACGCGATTCAGGTCTTCGGCCATAACCTCTACCACCTGTTGATGCAGGCTCCCTTGAAGGGGAAGGTCGTCATGGGCTTTGACCCGGCGTACCGGACGGGCTGTAAGTTGGCAATTATGGACGCGAACGGCCGCTTTCTAACCAAGCAGGTCATTTACCCCCATAAGCCGGCCAGCCAAAAGCAACGAGCCGCGGCCGGTCCCGCCTTCAAGCAGTTGTTGAATGCGTATCACGTGGAAATGATTGCGATTGGCAACGGGACGGCGAGCCGAGAGTCCGAGGAGTTCGTCAGCGGAATTTTAAAGACGCTGGACCATCCGGTGTACTACGTCATCGTCAATGAGGCGGGGGCTTCCGTATATTCCGCGAGTGCCAATGCCCGCGCGGAATTTGCGGACCTGCACGTTGAAGAGCGGTCGGCGGTCAGTATCGGTCGGCGGCTCCAGGATCCCCTGGCGGAATTGGTCAAGATTGATCCCAAGGCCGTGGGGGTGGGACAGTACCAGCACGATGTTCCCGAGAAGGCGTTGGACGAGCAGCTTGATCGGGTCGTGGAGACGGCGGTGAACCAGGTCGGCGTCAACGTGAACACGGCCAGTCCGGAATTGTTGACGCACATCTCCGGGTTAACGGCGACGACAGCCCAGAACATTGTGAATTACCGCAATACCAACGGTGCCTTTGCTAGTCGAAAGGATCTGCAGCAGGTGCCACGACTAGGACCGAAAGCTTATCAACAATCCGTGGGGTTCCTGCGGATTATCGGTGGCCAAGATGCGCTGGACAATACGGACATTCACCCCGAGAGTTATCCGGCCGCTCGCGAGCTGTTGCGGGGGATGGCAGCGGATCAACAGGCGATTGGCACGCCTAAGCTGCAGCAAGAACTGGCCCAGCTGAATCAGCAACAGTGGGCGGCAAAGCTGGGGATTGGTGCGGCGACCCTGGCCGATATCGTGGCCGGGCTACAGAAGCCCGGGCGCGACCTGCGGGATACCATGCCGGCGCCGTTGTTGCGGCAGGACGTCCTGACCATGGCAGACTTGAAGCCCGGCATGGAGTTGCAGGGAACGGTCCGCAACGTTGTGGACTTCGGGGCCTTCGTGGATATTGGCGTCAAACAGGACGGGCTGGTGCACATCTCCCAGCTGGCCGATCACTACGTCAGTGACCCCAGCACAGAGGTAACGATTGGCGATGTGGTCACCGTGTGGGTGCTCAGCGTCGATGAGAACCGCCAGCGAATTCAATTGACGATGCGAGCTGATGACCATGACTAATCAGGAGTTACAGCGGTTAGTGGAACGGATTTCGCTGGAAAGCTTTGGCCAACCGTTTCGGCACCGGGCGTGGTTCAATCCGCGCCTGCGAACCACGGGCGGTCGCTATCGTCTGGAAGACCACAGCATTGAAATTAATCCGCGCATGCTGACGGAACACGACGAGACGACGTTAGAGGGCATCATCAAGCATGAGCTGTGTCACTACCACCTGCATTTGGCGGGCCAGTCCGGGCAACACCGCACGCGAGCCTTTAGGGAGCTACTCCAACAGGTGGGTGGTCTGCGGTTTGCGCCCGCCCCACAGCAGGCGCAACCGAAGCTACGGCCCTGGCATTTGTACGTTTGTCAAAATTGTGGTCAGAAATATTACCGTGCCCGGCGCATTGACGTGACGAAGATGGTGTGTGGGCGGTGCCACGGCCACTTGGTCTGGCAGAAGACCGTGATCGCTAGGCAACGACCACAGTAAACTTAGGAGGTCAGTAAATTATGGGAAAAACGATTATTCGGGTACCAGCAACCTCGGCCAACCTTGGCCCCGGCATTGATTCGATTGGGGCGGCCTTACATCTGTATTTGACCGTCATCATCGAGGAAAAGACGGAAGAATGGCGGGTTAATCACGCGTTGGGAACCAGCATCCCCCGTGACGAACATAATTTAATGGTGCAGACGGCGTTGAAGGTTAATCCCAAGCTGCAGGCCCATCAACTCACGGTGATGTCGGATATCCCGGTCTCACGCGGATTGGGAAGCTCGACCAGTGCCGTAATTGCCGGCATTAAGATTGCCAATGAGCTGGGCGAGATGGACTTGTCTATCGCCGACCAGTTGAATTGGGCGGTTAAATTAGGCGGCGAATTGGATAACGTGGCGCCGGCCTTGATGGGACAGGCGGCCGTGGCCACGGTTAACGATGGCGTGGCCGATGCCATTAAGTTACCGTTGCCGGATTTGCAGGTGTTGGTCTTTATTCCGGGCCAGAAGTTATTGGCCGAAAAGAGTCGGGAGGCGCTGCCTAAACAGGTGGCCTTTAAGACGGCGGTTCACGCCAGCAGCGTGGCTAACGTCCTCGTGGCGGCCTTGTTAAAGAAGGATTGGGCCCTTGCCACGAAGCTGATTGAGATGGATGAATTCCATGAACAGGCGCGGTCACAGCTGGTTCCAGAACTCAATACGATTCGTGATGCCGCCCATGAGTTAGGGATTGTCGGAACGTATCTCAGTGGAGCCGGTCCGACCGTGGTCACCTTTGGCACTTCCGCTCAGCTGACGCTTCTACGGACCAAGCTCGCGGATGCTGATTTACCGGGGAGCTTGCGTATTCTGGAACTTGACCAAGATGGCGCAACCGTCCTCACGGATGCATAATTTTAGATTTTTTTTGAATTAACTTGCAAAAAAATATTGTCACTGCCCGAATCATTTGGTATACTATTTCTTGTGAGTTAATGCGGCCATGGCGGAATTGGCAGACGCGCAAGATTAAGGATCTTGTCCGGGTAATCCGGGTGGAAGTTCGAATCTTCTTGGCCGCATATTGAGTACGGATAAGCCGTGATAGGACGTGTAAAACGTTGCTATCACGGCTTTTCTGTTTTTTGAATCCTGATAGATAGTGATAGGCTGTGGGCAATTTCTATACCAAGACTATACCACATTGTGCACAATTGATTTAAATAACATCGCCTATTTTCCGAACGTTAGCCGCAACCTGCTTCTGGTTCATATGTGTGTACACGTTAAGTGTAACTTTAATATCGCTGTGTCCCAGTTGAAGTTGCAAGGCTTTTGGTTCGATACCACTGGCAATTTGAATTGAGGCGAAGGTGTGGCGTAAGCCGTGAACGGTGATTCTAGGCAGTCCGCTGTCTTTGATGATGGATTCTAACCAGTGGTTGGGCGTCATCAGCGACATCGGCTTCTTGTGTTGTGGATCGCGGCTACTAGTAAAAACGAGTGAGTCAGTCATTGGAATAACTGGCATGCTGGCTCGAAACGCTTTGAGGTGACTAATTGCAAGTGGCTCAAGTGCAAGCGTTCGGTTGCTGTTGACCGTCTTGGGTGTGTCAATCCCCTCCGAGTTATCTAGCTTACGGGTGACGGTCTTATTGATGGTGACCGTACGGCGAAGAAAATCAAGGTCAGACCACTTGAGCGCCAGTGCTTCCCCCTTACGCATTCCGGTGGTGGCCAGTAGGTAGAAGAGGGCACTGCGTTCAACGATACCGTCTATCTGGTCTTGTTGGTCAACAGCTGCTAGGAATCGTCCTAACTCGTCAGCCGTCCAATAGTTATCAGGCTTCTTTTCTACCTGTTCAGGGTGATTGTGGTCAAGCCAATGCGCGACGAGAACCGCAACCTGAGCGACGCACTCAACGCATTAACGCATGAATTTCACGCTATGCGTGAGAATGAAGACCGGGAACACCGAACCATAGACGACAAACTGCATGAGCACGATATTAAAATCGCGCGCCATGATGAGGAACTGAAAACCCTGTTCCGGGGTGACAGGAAATGAGTAAAGGCCGAGCAATTGCTCGGCCTTTTTTTATGCCCTCAAAACGCACGAAACCCGCACGCACTAGGGATTCCAGCTCGGTATGCTTATTACCGTTATCGGGCCTGGTAGCAACAACTAAGCATGAAAGAGGTTTTTATTTTGGCTGAATTAACTTCGCACGATCATGAAACATTAAAAGGGTATATGATGAAAAAGGCTTTTGTTCTAAAGAATTTGCCACACAAGACGGCTGTTCAAAAAGTCTATGTAGGAACCAGTAATTTGTATGCTCTGCAAAAGTCTGGAGATAGTCTCTATATTTCACGCTTTTCGATGGATCGTCCATTCGATGAAAAGGCTCAAACTCCAACTTATCAGGGGCAGATGAGTCTTTTACACTTTGGTCACGGTCAAACTCTGGATTATTTTTCTCATAATGGTACTGGTTATTTCTTGGTTGCAACTAAACCCAATACTGATGGATGGGCTACACAAATTGGCCGGATTGAATATCAAGACGGTGCAACAATTGATAGCAACCTAGAAGTCACTCGTATCTCATCTATTAACCATGCTCAGAAGAGCGGTGCCTCAATTGGCACGTTGCTGCGCACTGAAGCAGCCGTATCTACGTCAGGCAAAGAAATCCTGATTTTAGCTATGAACCAAGCTAAGACAAAGTCTGTTCTTACGCGGTATAATCTTGAACAGCTTAACAATGTTCTTGACAATAACGAAGGCAAGAACATTGCGGCCAGTGATCCTGCGGTTAAAGCAACTGCTATTGCAACTATGACTATTTCTGGTAACCTATCTCTTAGTCACACCATGAACAACTCAGTTCAAGGCTTAGATTTATCTGATGGTGCTGCAATTTATATGTCATCTGGTAATGAGGGTGAACAACCTACTATTTCTAAATCTCTTTGGAGTAGCGGCACTATTAACAAGGGGCATAAGGTTGATAGTCGTTACTGGCCTATCTCAAAGGGGCTCGTTGAAACCGAAGGCATTCAACTCAAAGGCAACTACCTGTTCTTAGGTGTTGCGTACCATAGTCAACCTGCGGGTGTTCCATACCCTGAAAATCAAACGACGGATAATTTAGTTTATTACATTGATAAAACTAAGTTCTGATATAAAAAAAGCAAGCCAGCAATGGCCTGCTTTTTATTTTGCTAAATATAAAGTGGAACTATTCATAGTATCCGCTTGAGTATTAATTGTCCAAGGATAGCCTTTTTTTCCTGCTGAAATTCCAGTTCCACCATTGACATAGATGCCTAGCTTATACCCTTGATTAATCAGGTTGGAAATTTTCTTTTTTGTATAGCCGTTTTTCATAAGAATTGCGTTAACCGTTTTAGCTAAAGCAGCATTGCTTGATGTTACAGGAGAGTCCAAAACATTTAAGATTGTTTCGTTGTAACTAGTTCCGTATGACGTCTTTACATCGTGACTTAGAGACTGTAAGTCAATAACATGTTTATAATTACTAGTATTTAATGATGTGTTGCCAACAAACTGGCCTGCTCCCCGTTGTGAAAGATCCAAACTAACCTTAGCCTTGGGGAAGTATTTCAACACGGCTCGTGCGAGCTTCTGAGATTTATTATTGTTCAGATAGCTACGGTAACTACTATCTGATTTGAATGAACTGATTTTTTTAGAAATTGCGGGAGTGACATAGCCATGCCAAACATATCCTGACTTTTTGTTTCCGTAAACTTGGTAATACACCTTTCCATGCCGCTTAAACGATTTTTGAACGTACCAAGAAGTATATTGATATTTTTTGATATTGTATAACTTCTTAGTGAAGTTCTTGTTCCAGATATAGGCATTTTTCTTAGTGTTTGTGTTATAAAGAGGTGCGGCATCGTCCTTTGGCGCTGACCATGAGTAATTTTTGGTTAGTCCATACTTCCATGGATAAGATTTTTTGCTTGCAGATGCATTTGTAACAGCTACGCTTCCAGCCACAGCCCCTAGAAGTATTAGTAATGTAGCTCCCTTAATTCCGATTGTTTTCAATTGAATTACCTCCCAATTATGTTCCTACCATCCTTGTTGTTAGTATACCCCAGTTTTGAAACATTAAAAATCAGCGGATTAATAATTTGCGACGCTAGTCATTAGGCGTAATCTCCTTGTGACCAGTTACGGCTTCCATACCTTCGCGGGTAACTACTAACTGTCGCCCAAATAGGCGTACAGTGCCTTCTGGAAAGCGCTCAGGGCGTGCCCTTAATGCCGAACGAACGTAATCCGGGGCCTTTCCCCAACGTGCAGCAGCGTCTTTAGCACTCATGATTTCAGGATTGTTTAGATTGATATGTTCTGTCATTTCTATCACCTCACAGCATTTTGAATAGACGGAGAAGACTGAGAATTAGAGATAATGAACTGACAATGATAGCTACATAAAGCAATTTAGTTATTTTCTTACTCATATTGAAGCCTCATAAATTACCCCCTACAGGTACGTCTCCCATCCCTGTTAGTATACCCTAGTTGATGAGGCATTAAAATCAGGGGATTCAGAATCTACAGTACTAATCATTGAGAGTAGCTCCTTATACCTTGGCCCAAGTCTCTTTGGGTTTCCCGCAATTTTGGTCCGTTAGTGGGCCTTAAATGACAAACAGATAACAATTTCGCTACGCAATCGTTTTCACCCCAAATAGGTCTTCAAAAATCCTTAAGAAGGGCGTAATATTGGAAATTAAATCGGGGATTATGAAAGTTTTCAAGCAAAAAGGCTGACAAAGTGAAAGCCAGGCGTTATAGTAGTAATCCTGTGTCAATGATTGACAAAATTCAAAAAGGAGGTCGGCGCATGAACGACTTAACTAAGGGCAATTCCCTCAAACTCATTTTCTTTTTCACGATTCCACTTTTAATTGGTAACTTGTTTCAGCAATTATATAACGTATCAGACACTGTGGTTGTGGGGCAAACCTTAGGGGTCAAGGCGCTGGCCGCTGTTGGGGCAACGGGCTCCATCAACTTTTTGATCATTGGGTTCGCCCAAGGCTTAACGGCCGGCCTGGCGATTATCACGGCAACGCGTTACGGCGCCCGCGATTACAAAGGGGTGCGGAAGTCTTTTGCCGCGAGCATTGTCATTTCAATCTTAATGACCATCGTGCTGACGGTATTGTCGCTGACCTTCGTTGATCCTATTCTTCACTTGATGCAGACGCCGGCTTCCATCTTTGAAAATGCCCGGATCTTCATCAGCACCATCTTCGCCGGGATCTTTGCGTCGATGGCCTTTAACTTGCTATCCAACATTATCCGGGCCTTGGGTGATTCCCGGACGCCGCTGATCTTCCTGGTGATTGGGACGGTCGTCAACGTGCTTTTGGAATTACTCTTCATCCTGGTCTTTCACATGGGCGTGGCCGGTGCCGGTTGGGCCACGGTTATCTCTCAGGTGATTGCGTCCTTGCTCTGTGTGATTTACATCATCCGTTCCATTCCGTTACTGCACATCTCCAGAGCGGACTTCAAGATTGATTTTCACGAACTGTGGGATCATTTCTCCACGGGGATGCCCATGGGCTTTCAACTGTCAATCATCGCCATTGGGACGATGGTCATGCAGGCGGCCCTGAACTCTTTAGGGACCGACTCCGTGGCCGCTTCCACGGCGGCTTCCAAGGTGGACCAATTATGTTCACTGCCGATGTCGTCCTTTGGGGTAACCATGGCAACCTTTGCCGCTCAGAACTTTGGTGCGGCTAAATACGGACGGATCATGGAAGGGGTCAAGAAGACCCTCTGGTTATCTGGGAGCTTTGCCGTCTTTGCCGGTGGCTTGGTGATCTTCTTCGGTAAGCCTATCGTGACGCTGATTATCGGGACGGCCGATGAGAACGTTATTCGGTTATCACAAACGTACTTTAACATTATTGGGAGTAGCTACCTGTTGCTGAGTGTCTTATTCATCATCCGCAATACCCTTCAAGGCCTTGGTCGGCGGGTATTGCCAACCCTGGCAGGGGTCGGTGAGCTGACGATGCGGGTCTTCGCGGCCCTCTTCATGGTCGGGGCATTCGGTTACGCCGGTGCCGTGTCCGCCGAACCTCTGGCTTGGTTGGGGTCCTGCGCGATCCTAGTGCCTTCCTGGATTCGGGCGGTCAAGCAACTGCGGAATCTGCAACGGTCCGAAGACGTGGTTGCTGGTAAGCCAACGGCTGAAGAAGTGGCTCAGTCAACGTCTAACGAGGCGGCGATGCCAACCGCACCACAACCTAAATTAGAGTCCTAAACCAAAGCGTGATACACTAGGGGTAGTCGTGATTTAACGGCTACCTTTTTTGTTAAAAATAAACAGCTAACCGCTAATTGAGGAGTGCTTTACGTTCATGAAGAGTTTTATTTTTGATATTGATGGCACCTTATTAGACACCGAAGCCATGTATATTAAATCCCTGCAGGCTATCCTGCACGAACGCGGGATGGATCGGCCCTACGCCGAGCTGGCGACGACCTTTGGGATTCCCAGCAGAGACGCCCTGATTCGACTGAAGGTGCCCGATGTGGAGGCGGTGTTGGCCTTGTGGGGTCCTCGCACCCAGGATTACCGGGAAACGGTCGCCGTTTATCCAGGCGTCTTTGCGGCGTTACAACGGTTAAAGGACGCTGGTG
The DNA here is from genome assembly GCF_038374745.1 of Levilactobacillus sp. HBUAS70063. Classification (NCBI taxonomy): domain Bacteria; kingdom Bacillati; phylum Bacillota; class Bacilli; order Lactobacillales; family Lactobacillaceae; genus Levilactobacillus; species Levilactobacillus sp. HBUAS70063. The sequence continues at coordinate 21,365 of NZ_JBANSM010000004.1, forward strand.
TCAACTTAGCCGTCATGACGTCCAAGCAACGGTTTGAGTACCAACGTGACGTGGTTGGCGAAGGCTTAGCCGATTATTTCAGCCAGCACGTGATTGCCGAGGACGTGGCGCACGGCAAGCCCGCGCCGGATGGAATTTTGCTGGCCATGGAACGGTTGCACGCCGACCCGGCCACGACCATCTACGTGGGGGACACGGACTACGATGTGAGGGCCTCTCGCGCCGCCCACGTGACGTTCGGTTTTGCCGGTTGGAATGGCAAGCAACCGCGAGGATTTACCCCGGATGTGACGTTCAACCAACCAGGGGATATGCTTAACTTGTGCTAAAGTGGTGGATCCTCTGGAATTGTGCTATATTTGAGCCAGAAAGTATCCAGTAAGCCGCGATTGCGGTAAATGACAAAGGGGTGGCAGAATGCTTGCCATAATCGTCACAGGCCACGGGGAATTTGCCCGGGGCATTTTACAAAGTGCCGAGATGATCTTCGGTAAGGCGCGGAAAGTGGTGGCCGTCACATTGGCCGGCAACGAGAGCGTTGAAGATTTGGTTAACCATTATCAGGCTGCTATTCAACAGTTGCAACCCGTATCTGAGTTATTGTTTTTAGTTGATTTGTGGGGCGGCTCGCCGTTCAATGCGGCCCGCCAGTTAGTGGCCCGGCATCCAGAGAATTACGGTCTAGTCGCCGTCTTGAACCTACCCATGCTTATCGAGGCATTGGCGATTCAAAAGCAGCCGTTGGCCGTGGCCATTCCGCACCTTGAGCAGGCCGCCCAGGGTGGCGTTCGCCATCTGGACGTCTCGCAGGAAATGAATGATGAGAATTAAGTCAAGCGAGGAAGCGTTGTCGTGAAGGGCAACGCTTTTTTGACGCTTGTGGGGGATGTTTGGTGGGGAGATGATGGCGCCGATCCCAGCGATAACGGGAAGTCGTGAGCGTTGTGGCGGTCAGGGAGTTGTACGGACGCCGGTTGAACAGGTTCCAATGGCCTTGCAGTTGCTGGGAAGGACGCATGAGATCACCCACCATTCTTTTTTGGTAAGTCCACTCTACCATAACCAACCGGATAGTTCATGCCATGAACCTTATAAAGATTTTTATATAAAAAGGACGCTTGAGTCAACGGCCCAAGCGTCCTAGTCCTATCCTCTTAAATTTTAATCAACGGTCACTTGGTCGCGACCGTGACGTTTCGAATAATACAGATGCTGATCGGCGCGGCGGTAGATGTCCAGCTGGTCCTCGTCGGTCGTCTGGAATTGTGTGACGCCGGCGGAGATGCTGACGGCAATCGTCTGGCCGTTCTGGTGGAAAGGCTGGTCCCGGACGGCTTGTGCGATGGCGTCGACGTGTTGCTGAGCCGCTTGCAACGAATAGTTGGGGAAGACGATGGTAAATTCTTCGCCCCCGGTCCGGTAGAGTCGCGGTTGGTCGCCAATCGCCTTTAGTTGCGCCGTGATGAGTTGCGCCACGTTGGTTAAGACGTAATCCCCGGTCAGGTGCCCGTACGTATCGTTAACATGCTTAAAATGGTCGATATCGAAGAGCATCAGGGTTAGCGGCTCGTGGTGGGTTTGAGCCCGTTCAAAGGCCATGCCGAATTCATTTTTAAAGGCGTAGTAGTTCCGCACGCGGGTCAGTTCATCGAAGTTCGTGGTATAAGTCAACTGCGCTAAGGTGCTGGCTCCGGCCAGAATGGAATCGATGTAGACGAACATGACCGTCATGAAGAAGAAGCTAAAGAGAATCTCCCAGGCAATCGTGGTCCAGGGGAAGTGGAACCGAAAGAACATGACAATCCACATGGCCGTGGAGAAGACCAGATTGACCAGAGTGTAGGCTGCAAAGTCTCGCCAAAGGCCGTGGCGGTGCCGCCGAATGTAGGCCATCGCGAAGTACAGGCCCACGTAGATGAGCATGAATAGCCAAGAAAGCGGAATCGTCAGGGTGCCGTTGAGCGCCATGAAGACGATGATCACGATGAAAATTTGCCAAATCTGAATCTTCAAGCGGATGAAGTAACTCAAAAAGATCACCGCAAAGATTTGAAAGTTGACGAAGACCCAGCCGTCCGGTGTGCCATTGACGGCGAGTTGGGTGATCATCATCAGTAGCGCCATGTAGAGGAGACCGAAGATGGCCTGAACCTCCTGGCCATCGACGTGGTCGTGACGCTTTTCCAGATATTTAATTAAGCGATTCGTAATAAACCAGTAAAGGGTGAGCACGCCCAGCAGGAAGAAAACACTGGTGAGGGCGGGCGCAACGAACCATTTAGACCAAGTCATGTGGCGTCTCCATTTCTATAAGTTTTAGTGCGCTGTTCTTCCATCATAACGCGGTTGTTGGCAATCGCCAATGCTTTTCTTAAAGTTAATCGCTGGGCGAACGGTAAGGCGGCCAGCTCCCTCCCACGTTGCGGCAACCACAGGACTTCTAGCGCGCAAAGAAGGGCCTGGGAAAGCATCCCGGGCCCTGGTGTTGCCAATTTTAATCGCCCGTTAGACCACGCGACTAATCCTAATAAAAACTAAGCAATCGTCACGCGGTCGCGGCCGTGACGCTTTGAGAAGTAGAGGTTCTGATCGGCTCTGCGATACAGCGCAACCTGATCCTCATCGTCCGTTTGTAACTGGGTCACGCCCACGGAAATGCTGACGTTAATCGTTTTGCCCGAATGGCGGAATTGCCCATCGCGCACGGCTTGAGCAATGGCGTCCACGTGTTCGCGGGCCTGGTCGGTGGTGTAGTTCTTGAAAATAATGGTGAACTCCTCTCCACCGGTCCGGTAAAGCCGCAAGTCCGGCGAGATTGACTGTAGTTGCTTGGTAATCAGCTGGGCCACGTTTCGTAGCACGTAGTCGCCCGCCAAATGCCCGTACGTATCGTTGACATGCTTGAAGTGGTCGATATCAAAGAGCATCAGCGTCAACGGTTCCCGATTGTTTTGGGCGGCCGTGAACGCGTGACCGAATTCGTTTTTAAAGGCATAGTAGTTGTGCACGTGGGTCAGCTCATCGAAATTCGTGGTGTACGTCAGCTGGGCCAACGTGGAGGCCCCGGCCAGCAGGGAGTCCACGTAGAAATACATGATGGTCAGCAGGAAGAAACTAAAGAGAATCTCCCAACCAACCGTGCTCAGCGACAGGTGATGGCGCATCATCGTGATGAGCCACAGCACCGTGGTGAAGACCAATGTGACGGCGGTATAGTCGCTGAAGTCCCGTGCCGGGCTGTGGCGATGGCGCTTAACCATCTTTAACGTCACGTAGAACAAGACGTAGATCAGCGAAAAGGCCCAGGATAAGACGACGTCAAATGACTGGTCGAAGGTCATGAAGATTAAAACGGCGATGCTCAGTTGCCACAGCCGAATTTCCAACATTAAGAAATAACTGACGAAGACGATCGCAAAGATTTCAAAGTTGGTGAAGACCCAGCTGTGTGCGGTGCCGTTGACCGAGACTTGGGTCACCACCAGTAGCGTTAGCATGTAGATGAGGCCGACAATGGTGCGAACTTTTTCGGGTGGTACCTGCTTACCCCGGTGCTCCAAATATTGAATTATTTTATTGGTTAAGAACCAATACAGGGTTAGCACGCCGAGTAGGAAGAAGATGCTGGTAAAAGCCGGCGTGACAAACCATTGGGACCAGGTCATGGTTAGTCATCCATTCTATATTTTTATAGCTTAAAAGATACGTTACTTATATGTTAACGCGTGAAACTTAATTGGGCTACCCATCCCGGCGAAATTTAGAGAAAAAATAGGGAGTCGTCTGGGACGTGACCGCGCAGACGACTCCAACTGATTAGACTAAACTGGGTTTTCCGTACAAATACCCCTGGTGCAGGGTGATGCCAAACTTCTTGGCCAACGCCTGATCCTTCGCGTCCTCGACGCCTTCCAGCACCATTTGTAGGCGATACTGGTTGGCGATGTTGGACCAGAAGGCCAGTGAGGCCGGAATCTCTTCGGCGCGATTGGCCATCCGCAAATTTTGCATCGCGAATTTAATCTCGTCGACGAAGGGCAACAGGTGCTTGACGTTCTCGTAGGTGTTCGAGCCGGTGCCCACGTCATCCAAGACCAGCTTGATGCCATATTGGTGCAGGGTCATACTGAAGAGCTGCACCTCCGGCAACGTGGGGGCCTCGGTCAATTCGATGGTCAACGCAGCGGGATTAATTCGTTTTTTAAGCGCAACAATGGTGCCCAAGGTGAAGGGATCCCGTAATTGTTGGTTGTTTAGGTTAAAGGCTAAGACTTGCTGATTCGCCGCTGTGTGAAGGGCGGCAGCTGTCTGCTCCAGCAGAGTAGCTTGTTCCGCAACGGAGATATCCGTAAAATGTTGCGGTAACACCCACGTCTCGTTCTGTTGTTTACGCAGGAGGACTTCATAGCCGAAGACTTTATGATCATCTTGATTGATTTGTGGCTGCACAAAAAAACGATACATTTGAGTCGACTCCTTTAATTTCTCAATTTAAGGTTTATCTTCATTCTAGACCTTTTCCTAAAAAGCACAACGCCATATACCGTTTAATGTTGCTAGTCATTTACATTTCGAGTAAAGAGGGGCGTAGACCAGCCACCCTCTTGATGAATTACTCAGCTTGTCGTTGGATTGCCGCTAACTGGCGATACTGGCCTTGCATCCAGGACAGGTAGTTTTTCCCCTGGGGCAGGGTTTCGGTAACGTTTAGCACGGGCACGTGTTCCTGCTTGGCCAACCGGACCATCGCCTGAACGGTCTTGTTGCTGGCCTGGCGGTTATTGACCAGAAAGGCAATCCGGTGTTGGCGCAGGTCGGCCTGCAGACGTTTGATAGCCGCGGGGGACGGATCGGTGCCATTCTCGATGGCGTGGGCGAAGGCATCGTTATTACGACGATAGCCCAATGCCGTGAGGGCGTAGTCGAAGACGGGTTCGCTGACGGCCACGTGTTGTTGCCGACTGTTTTGCTTTAAGGTCTTCACCTGAGCCTGCAGTGGTGCGAGGCGGCGGATGTAGGCCGCGGCGTTGCGCTGATAAGTCGCCCGATAGCGAGGGGCGCGTTTGCCAAATTGCTTAGCCAGATAGGTCGCCGTTCGCGCCATCGTCTCTGGATCATACCAGATATGTTCGTTGGCGCCAAGTTGTTTGCCCATGACGTCTTCGCCCACGCGAATCAGCTGGGGGTGGTGGCGACCGCTTTTGGCGAGCTTGGCCAGCCAGCCGTCATAGCCCAGACCGTTGCCGAGGACCACGTTGGCGCGGGTGACCGCGGTGGCATCCCGCGGGGTGGGCTCAAAGTCGTGGGGGTCGATGCCGGAACTCTTGATAATCGTGGTCACCGTGCCGTGGTCGCCCAGAACGGCTCTGGCAACCTCGCCGTAAAAGTCCAAGCTGGCCACCACGTGAATCGGCTTCGTCTTACTGGTGGTTGCTGCGGGGGCCGTTTGCCGACAGGCGGTGACGCCTAGCATCAACCCACTCAGCGCTAGGGCCCCCAAGATAAAACGGTTAACATGAAATCGCATCAAATTCTCTCTCCTCTAGTATCTAAATGGTAATTATTACTATTTAGATACTACAGAAGTCACCGTCGCTTGGCAAGGCTAACTTTTAAAAATTGGATAATGGTGCCCACAAGAAAACCCCCGCCACGCACAGCTAATGCTGAGATGACAGGGGAATTAAGGGTTTTGATTTTAGTAGCCGTAACCATTATTGTTTGTCGTCGAAGTCGAAGCGCCATAGCCATTGTTAGCCGTGGTCGACCCGGTATAGCTGGTATCGTAGCTCGTGTCGGTGCCGTACGCGGTGGTATCGGCATCGGTGGTAAAGCTCTTGGTATTGGATAGCTCGAGAGTCTTTCGAATGTGATTGGAGACCTTCTTCAATTCAGCGTTGGTGGGCACCTGGTACGAGAGTCCATCGATCATTGCGTCTTGTCCCTGTAAGGTTTCGGACTTGATGTGGTGAGAGGCATCGCCATATTTGGCACGAATCTGCATCAGATCATCGAAGGTCAGGTCGGTCTTCAAGTTACCCTTTAAGGACGTTAGAATCTGTTGATAACGGGTCAGTGAGGTCAGTCCGGCCGCCTTGACGACCAGCTTCTGCAGCACTTGCCGTTGGCGTTTCTGCCGACCGTAATCACCTAACGGATCTTCGTGCCGCATCCGCGAGTAGGCCAGGGCCTGCTTCCCGTTCAAATGAACCTTCTTGCCCTTGGTGACGTTGGCCGCCCCGTAGTGGAAGGTCAGCGTTGGCGTCACGTCCACGCCATTGACGGCGTCGACCATCTTTTCCAGACCACCCATGTTGACGATGGCGTAGAAGTCGATGGGGATGTCCAACAGGTTTTCCACGGTCTTCACGGCCGTCTTTGGCCCGCCAATTGTGTAGGCGGCGTTAATCTTCTGAACGGAGGCGTTTACCCCAGAGCCGACCGTAACCCGGGTATCTCGAGGAATACTGGTCAGGTAGGCCGTTTCCTTAGTCGGATTAATCGTGGCCACCATCATGGTATCCGTCCGACCCACGTCCGACCGGCCCAGCGCCCCGGTATCGGTTCCCATCAAAAGAATCGAGAAGGGCTTGTTCTTCTTCAACACGGCCGAGACGTTTCGACTCTTGGCTGCCTTCGAGGACTCGTAGGTCTGGCTAAAGGTCTTCTTGGCGGAAGTCCAGGCTTGATAGCCGTACGCTAGTCCCCCGGTCAACATTACTAGTAAGACGATGACGATCGTCCACATGACGGGACGGTGGGGGTGAACTTGCGGTGTCTTAAAGTGTGAATTGCGATCGGCCCGGCGGTCATAGACTTGTTCGAAGTCCTCTGGCGACCGTTGGCGTCTACTTCCATTATCGTTTGGCATAGTTAATTTCCTCATCCTCATTAAAATCTTTATCTACACGCTGCTGGCGCTCACGAGGCAATCCGGAGTCGGCCAGCCCAACCAAATTTTAGTGTTCCCCTGGAAATCTGGTTTGCGGACTCAATTAATTTATTAGACCACAAAAACCGGGATTCGTAAACGCTTGGTCATGACCCAAACGACCGATTTCGGGTATAATCTGGAAGACAAATGAAGTTTACAAAAGCTTGTCAAGGTGAGTTAAAGCGTATCGGATAGGCGTTTGTAACCGGTTACGATCGTTTGGAAAACGGGACCCGTGCTATAATGGGCCAAGTTACTTAAGAATCGTTAATATTTTATGATGATTGGCGGGAGGGTGTCTCATGGCCGTCTTTGTTCGCAGTGTCTCCGGGGTGCTCATCATCCTGGTGATGATTGGTTTAGGTTATATTCTATCCCGCCGTGGGTGGTTCGATGAGCAGTCTCGGCGGTTAATTGCCCGCTTGGTGACGCAGATTGCGTTACCGGCTTATATGATTAGTACGATTACCACCCAGTTCTCGGCGCAGACGCTGAAGTCAACGCTACCGGACTTGCGGTTTCCCATCGTGTCGATGCTCATCATGTTTGGCTTGTCCGTGATTGCCTTTCACGGGTTTAAGGTCCATCCGGAACGCCGGGGGCTGTTCGAGGCGATGTTTGCCAATTCCAACACCGTCTTCGTGGGCCTGCCGGTTAACGAGGCGCTGTTCGGCCCCAAGAGTATGCCCTTCGTGTTGGTCTATTACATGGCGAACACCACGTTCTTCTGGACGTTGGGGGCGTACCTGATTCAACGCGATGGTCAGGGCACGGCGAAGTTCAATCTGGTCACCACGTTGAAAAAGATTTTCTCGCCACCGCTACTGGGCTTCATGCTCGGGGTGGCGCTGGTTCTGCTGGATATTCAATTACCCGGCTGGATCATGAAGGATTTTAGCTACGTGGGTGGCTTGACCGTGCCATTGTCGATGATCTTCATCGGCACGGCGATTGCGGGAGCCGGGGTGCAAAATATCCGACTGAACCGCGATAGCCTGGGAATCCTCTTCGGACGATTCCTGGTGGCACCGACATTAATGGCCTGTCTGGTCATTCCCACGCCCATGCCATTATTAATGAAACAAGTCTTTATTTTACAAGCGGCGATGCCCGTAATGACCAATGCCCCGGTAGTGGCGAAGCTCTACCACGCGGATACGGATTACGCGGCCATCATGGTAACCGAAACGACCCTCCTAAGTTTAGTGGTGATTCCGATTCTGATGGTGATCGTCCAACAGATTCACTAGACGCTGAAGGTTTGACACACAGGGAGGAACTAGGTTCGTTTTGAGAAAAACGTTGTTGTATATCGCATTTTCAACTTTGATGTTTAGTTCGATGGAAATCGCCTTGAAGGCGGCCGGTGGGGCGTTCAACCCCATTCAGCTTAACCTGATTCGCTTCTTCATCGGGGGACTGGTGCTACTGCCGATTGCCTTACGGGCATTGCGCAAACAGAATCACCACCTGACGCGTTCCGACTGGGGCCTGTTTTTCCTGACAGGCTTCGTCTGCGTGATCGTCTCCATGACGCTGTACCAGTTGGCCATTTCCGTGGACCAAGCGTCGACGGTGGCCGTCCTGTTCAGTTGTAACCCCGTCTTCGCGCTGATCTTTTCCTATCTGATCTTGCACGAACGGTTGGGCCGGGCCAACTTGATTGCCGTGGTGATTTCCATTATTGGCTTAATCATCATCGTCAATCCCGCCCACTTGACCAATGCCGTGGGCTTGAGCCTGGCAATTGGGTCAGCCTTGACTTTCGGGTTGTACAGCATCGTTTCGCGGTGGGGGTCCGTGCGACACCACTTCAACGGCATTATCATGACCTGCTTTACGTTCTTCGCTGGCTCATTCGAACTGTTATTGTTGATGCTAGTGAGCCACGTGCCAGCCATTGCGGGTGGCATGCGGCAGGTGTCCTGGTTAAGCCAGTTCGCCGCCATGCCTATCTTGAAAAATGTCACCCTGGAGTACTTCTGGTTGCTGTTCTTCATCGGCGTCTGCGTGACCGGTGGGGGGTTCGCCTTTTACTTCTTGGCCATGGAACGGTCCGACGTGTCCACGGCGTCACTGGTCTTCTTCATTAAGCCAGGGTTGGCGCCCATCTTGGCCGCATTGCTGATTCACGAACGGATTTTAACGAATACGATCGTGGGGATTGTGGTCATTCTGTTGGGTTCGGTCGTCACCTTCATGGGGAACCGGGTCAAGTCCCGCGAATCCCAGTTGGCCGATCAGGACGCAACCGTCCCAGCCAGCGACTTCCAAGACGCTACGCCCCAGACCGCGGCTGCTAAGCTCCGGGCTCGTGCGGAAGCTCATGTGAAGTCGTCTTCGACAGAATCTACGGATTAAATAAAATAGTCGCGTTAAAGCGTAAAATACCCGTTTCCCATTAGACATCGTCGTCTAACGGAAAACGGGTATTTTTATGCGGTTAGATTCTGGACCAACAACCGGGCGACCGCCTTAGCCGAGAAGGGATTCTGCCCAGTAATCAACCGGCCGTCTTGGACGGCGTATTCTTTGTAGGCCCGCTTCTTCAGGAAGGTTGCACCGTGCGCCTCGGCCGCTGGCTGGTTGTAGAACGGGACCACCGAGCGTTTGCCCGCCAAGATCTCCTCTGATTTGGTAAAACCGGTGACTTGGTGATCGGCGATTAAATACTGGCCGGGTGCCGTCTGGATGTTCAGGAGACCGGCAATCCCATGACAAACCGAGGTGACATAACCGCCATGGGCATAAATCGTGGCGGCAATCGTCTGTAAGGGCTGATTATCGGGGAAGTCCCACATCACCCCGTGACCGCCGGCGTAGTAGATAGCCACGTAGTCCGCGGGATTCACCTGCTGGGGACTTAACGAGTGGGTCAGAGCGCGGCGCTGGAAGTCAGCAGATTCGTAGACGGTCAGTGTTTCTTCGTCCGTATACTTCATGCTCCGAGGATCGAGCGGCACGAAGCCTCCCCGAGGACTGACGTAGTCTACCTGATAGCCGGCACGTTGGGCGATTACGGCAAATTCGGTCGCTTCGCCCAGCCAGAGTCCGGTGGGGTCGGTCGTCCGACCGTAGCGCGTCGTATTCGTTAAAACTACGAGAATTTTCTTTAAAGTTGTTGGTTGCATGTCATCGTCTCCGTTACGTGGTCTAAGAGGGTTTTGAGCTGGTCAATGGCTTTCGTCTGATGCGTGAGGTAGTAGAAGTTCTTCGTGCCTTCGCGACGGTAATCCACGAGTTGAACGTCCTTTAAAATTTTGAGGTGGTGCGAGACGGCCGGTCGGGACAGCCCGGTCACACCCACGAGATCGGTGACTTGAAGCCCCCGGTGGATGATCTGTGGTTCCAGTAACGCGATGATAATGGCCTGCCGCTTCTGGTCGCCCAGCGCAATTAAGAAGTCACTGGACTTGGTGAATTCGTGTTTTAGTTTCGTTAAGTTCGACAATTTTGGTCTCCTGTTCGTTCATTATTCTAAACCATTAAACCATTTGCTGTTGGTTCTGTCAAGCAGTGTTTTTCAAGGATTGGCGATGATTTTGTTGGTTGACATTTTTAAACGGAGTCAGTATGCTAGACCTTAATCGTTTAAAAATATGAACCAAGAAAGCTGAGAAAGATATGCAAAATTATATGCAAGCTGCCGTGATAACTCACTATGGTCAGGCAACACCGCATCTGCAAACCGTTCCGGTTCCGGCCATGCGGCCAACCGATGTGCTGGTAAAGATCAGAGCAGCCAGTATCAACCCAATCGATCACAAGACCATGGCGGGGGATTTGAAGCTGCTACTGACCTACCGGATGCCCCTGATTTTGGGGAGTGATTTTGCCGGGGAGGTTGTGGCCGTTGGAACCCAAGTGACCCGGTTTAAGGTAGGGGATGCGGTGTATGGCCGGCCGCGAAAGACCCGGATTGGGACTTTTGCCGAATATCTCGCCGTTGATGCCGCGGACATTGCGTTAAAGCCCGGTAATCTTACGTTTAACGAGGCCGCCGCCATTCCCTTAGTGGGACTGACCAGTTACCAGGCCCTCCACGATGTGCTTAACGTGAAGCCCGGTCAGAAGGTCCTCATTCAGGCTGGTGCTGGGGGACTGGGTACGCTGGCCATTCAGGTGGCGGAGTCACTGGGTGCCTACGTCGCCACGACCACGAGTCCCCGGAATTTCGACCTGGTTCGCGGACTGGGAGCTGACCGCGTGATTGACTACCATACCACGGATTTCGCGGAGGTCTTGACGAATTACGATGCGGTGGTTGACACCCTCGGCGGTCGGCAGTTGGAGCGAGCATTCTCGGTGGTCAAACGTGGCGGCCAGGTGGTCAGCGTCGCGGGCCTTCCCAATGCCCGCTTCGCCAAGGCATACGGTTTACCACTGTGGAAGCGGGAACTCTTGCGCATCGTCAGTCATCGGTTGACGCGATTAGAGACGCGGACCGGCGTGAGTTATCGCTTCCTGTTCATGGCACCCAGCGGCCAAGAATTGGAAGACCTGACAGCGTTACTGACGACCGGCCAACTCCACCCGGTGATTGACCGGACCTTTAGCCTCCAAGACGTGGATCGGGCCCTCGACTACTCTAGGCGTGGCCATGCCCGGGGAAAAATCATCGTGATGGTCGCACAGTCGTAGGCGGCCCTTACCTTAGCGGGATCAGGTCAAGGGCGGATGTTTAGAAAATAGCGGGTGGGCGACTCATCGAATCCGTGATTTCTTGCACAAATTAAGCGAAACCCGAGCGCCCCTATGTTATGATTATCGTGGTAACGATAGAGAGAAAGGGAGCGTGACAGATGGCAACGCTGGTTATTTTACGACACGGTGAGAGTGTCGCCAACCGGGACAACATTTTTACGGGGTGGAATGACGTGCCGCTGACGGCGAAGGGCCGGCAACAGGCTCGAGCCGCCGGACAGCTCGTGGCGCAGACGGGCCTACAGTTTGGGGCGCTCCACACTTCCATGCTTCAGCGGGCCATCGTGACCTCGAACATTGTCTTAGAGGCCATCGACCAGCTGTACATTCCGGAGTACAAGTCCTGGCGGCTAAACGAACGCCACTACGGCGCCTTGCGGGGAAAGAACAAGGCCAAGGTCAGAGAGCAGGTCGGCGACAAGCAGATTAAGATTTGGCGGCGGAGCTTTAAGACGGTACCGCCCCTACTGGATCACATCACGCAGGATCAACGGTACGATAAATTTGGCCCGCACATCGAGCCTTTGGGTGAAAGCCTGGAGATGGCCTACCACCGGTTGATGCCGTACTGGGTCGACCAGATTGCCCCGCGCCTGCTTGACGGGCACAATCAGCTAATCGTCGCCCATGGTAGCACGCTACGGGCGTTGATTAAGTACCTGGATGGCGTGGCCGATGCCGACATCAGCAAGGTGGAAGTGGCCAACGGCGAACCCATCCAATACGACTTCGACGACCGCCTCAACGTCCTCAGAAAATTAATATTATAATAATTAGTTAACAAAAGACTAAGATAATTAGGTTGGCTCGCACAATTGGCAGAAATGATTGTGTTTGGCCAGCCTTTTCGTATAATCAAAGGAAAGGGACTTTTCCTTGATGATTTGACCGGTGGCTGGTGATTAGTCACGATGTTTTTGGGGAGCGTAAGACCAAGGATGGTTGGTTGGGACCGACCGTTCTTTAGGCCGTTTTGGTCCAGTTAAGGGAGTTACCCCGGATGGATCAGTCGGTTAGTCAAGGTACACCTCAATAAATAACAGGCAAAGAGTAGGGAAGCCTAATTTTTAAGGGGGATTGAGGATTTTGAACACACGGAATTTGGGGCATTGGGGCATCCTATTCGTCGTGATCTTGGGGATCAGCGGCGTCGTTTTTGGGATGCATGAATTGGATACCAAGGACCAGCAGACGGTGCGCACGACCAACAAGCTTCACGCCAAGCAGACGCGCCAGGAGATTGCCTACGATGCGTTGCAGAGCAATCAACAGCGCAGTAAAAAGAAGACGGCGTTAGATAAGCAGAATAAGGGAAAGAAGAATCCGCAGTTTGCGGCGCGATTCACCAAGCAGTTACGCGCGAAGAAGTTCGTGGGAACGGCGCTGGTGGTCAAGAACAACAAGGTCGTCTATCAGCGGTCGTTTGGGAAGGCCAATGCCAAGAAACACCGTGCCAATCAGGCCACGTCGCAGTTCCTGGTGAACTCGATTCAAAAATCCATGACCGGAATCTTAGTCATGCGTGCGGCACAGGCCGGCCAACTACATTTAACGGATAAACTGAGCAAGTACTACCCGCAAATCAAGGGGAGTAATAAGGTGACGCTCCGGCAGATGTTGAACATGGAAGCGGGGATTACCGGGGATCTGAATCCCGGAACCACGCTGACGGAGCCGGCCGTTTATCGTTATGCGAGTCAGCAGGCCCGGATTGACCAGACCAAGATCAATCAATTCAACTATCAGCCCATCAGCTACACGCTGTTGGCGGGGATTTTACGCAAGGTCACGCATGAATCGTACTACCAGCTGTTCTATGAACACTTGGTGACGCCGTTGAGCCTAAACCACACCAGCTTTGCCCAGCTCAAGCATTCGGGCGAAACGATTGGCTACAGTGGTACGGTTCCCGGCAATTATTCGCAACCGCACGTGCCATCCGCCAAGGATATGGCCGTGCAGATTGCCACGGGCAATGCGACCATGTCGGCCGGCGATGTCTTTCGGGTCGAACGCGCCATCATCCGTGGGACGGTGTTGAAGAAGGCTAGTGGCGCGAACTGCTTGCATCAAAGCACCAGTACCACGGCGCACTATGCCGGGGGCCTCTATCATCTGGATCGCGTGGGCTACTACGGTCACGGGGTCGGCGATGACTACGAGGGCACCTTCGTCATGAGTCGTAACGGCAAGACCGGCGTGATCCTCCTGTCCAACAACTACTACAAGGGCGGGATGTATCCGACCTGGTCCACGGAAGACTTGGCGATTAGCACGTTCCGCAGTGTGAACGCCGCCAGTCGGTTGTTTTAAATGAAAATGAGAAAATCGTGGAATCAGCTGCCCGTTGGCACACATTTCGATGATTTAAAGGTGAAGCAAGAGTTTGGGTGTTATGGCCCAAGCTCTTTTTTTGCGCAGAACGTTACTGTTTGAGCAATCGAGTAACCGATTTCATTTCGAGTCAGTATTCGGATTTTAAAACCAGAAAAGGAGGTGGAAACGCTGGTTTCATCGCAACGGATTAAGATTAGGAGGTGATCAGTAAGACCAGGCAACTTTAACTTTTCTTCCATATTATTCGGTGCATGTCGCAAAATTAACACTTTTATTGTGAAAAGGGTTGTTGTATAATTTGACGAGTTCGCAAAGATAGTTACGCAATTCACTTATCAAATCTAGGAGTGTGAAAAAATTGACGGTTTCAGTTAGCTGGGTGGGAGCCTTGATTGGCCTGGCCCTCGCCATTATTTTAATTCTCAGAAAGTTAAATCCCGTGTATTCCTTATTACTGGGAACCATTGTCGGGGCACTCATCGGGGGCGCCAACCTGACTCAGACGGTAAACATCGTCGTGACGGGCTCTCAGAGTGTCATGGGGACCGTGGTGCGGGTGCTGGCGGCCGGCGTCTTCGCCGGGGTCATGATGGAATCCGGTGCGGCCAACGCGATTGCCCGGGGCATCGTCACTAAGTTTGGAGAGAGCCTCGCCATTCTTTCCCTGGCGTTGGCAACCATGATTATCACGGCGGTGGGGGTCTTCATCCCAGTGGCCGTCCTGATTGTGGCACCGATTGCCTTGGAAGTGGGGAGTCGCATGCAAATTTCCAAGCTGGCACTGCTGGTGGCCCTGTCCGGTGGGGGGAAGGCGGGAAACATCATCTCGCCTAATCCCAACACCATCGCGGCGGCCCACGGGTTTCACTTGGAGCTGAGTCAGTTGATGGTCGCCGACTTCATTCCGGCCGTCTTCGGCTTGATTGCGACCGTTTTGATTGCCACGCTACTGCGGCATCGCGGAACGCTAGCCACGATGGCCGATGTCCAAGCCAACCAGGCTCAAGGGGATGACCAGACCATGCCCTTGCCTTCCCTGAAAACGGCCATTGTGGCGCCGTTACTGGCCGTTATCCTGTTACTGTTAAATCCGGTGGGCAACGTCTTACATATCGGCCTGCTGGAGAAATTCAACGTGGACGCCATGTACATTTTGCCACTAGCCGGTTTAATCGGCATGCTGGCCATGCGTCAGGGGAAACAGGTCCTGGCCTACACCAAGGCCGGGATGGCCCGGATGACCGATGTTGTCCTGATTCTGATCGGGGCCGGGGCCATTGGGGGCTTGATTACCACCTCCACCTTGCCCGCCGTCATCGTCCATTTAATCAAGATTTCCGGCATCTCCGGGACCTTCCTGGCACCGATCGCCGGGATTCTGATGGCCGCGGCAACGGCTTCGACCTCGACCGGGGTTATCTTGGCCACCGGGTCGTTTGGTAAAGCCATCCTGGCCTTTGGAACGGCGCCATTGGCCGCAGCGGTCATGGTCCACACCGGGGCAACGGTGATTGACCACCTGCCACAAGGAAACTACTTCCACGTGACGGCCAACGCCATGAACATGACTTTAAAGGAACGGATGCAGTCGGTGCCTTACGAAACGGCCGTGGGGTTGACCATGACCATCGTGGGTGTCGTAATGTTTACGCTATTTTAACGGCAAGGAAAGGACGATTGGATAATGAAATTTGTAATTGCACCGGATTCATTTAAGGGGAGTCTGACGGCGAAACAGGCCGCGGATGCCATTTATACCGGCCTGAAACGGGTCTTTCCCGAGGCCGACTACGAGCTGGTTCCCATGGCGGACGGCGGCGAGGGGACGGTTCAGTCCCTGGTCGATGCCACGCACGGTAGCTTCCGGCACGCCGACGTCTTGAATCCGTTGGGCCAACCAGTCTCCGCCGAGTACGGCCTGTTGGGCGACCAGCAGACGGCCGTGATTGAGATGGCGGCGGCCAGCGGGATTCAATTTGTGAACGAAGACACGAAGGATCCCCTGGTGACCACGACTTACGGCACCGGGCAACTCATGCTGGATGCCATGCACCACGGCGCCCGGGAGATTATCATCGGTATCGGCGGTAGTGCCACGACCGATGGCGGTCAGGGGATGGCCGAAGCTCTAGGCGTGAAGTTCCTGGACACGGCCGGTGCCCCCATCTCTCGTGGCGGTGGCGGCCTCGCCGACCTGGCCACTATTGACGTGAGCGGTATCGATCCGCTGGTGGCCCAGACTAAGGTTCGGATTGCCTCGGACGTGACCAATCCGCTGGTCGGAGAAAAGGGTTCGGCGGCCGTCTTTGGTCCGCAGAAGGGCGCAACGCCGGCGATGGTGGCGACTTTGGACGCCAATCTCGCCCACTATGCGGCATTGATTAAGGCTACGCTGGGTAAGGACCTCGCGGACTTCCCGGGAGCCGGCGCGGCCGGTGGCTTGGGTGCGGGTCTACTGGCCTTTACCGATTCTCAAATGGAGAAGGGCGTGGAAATCGTGGTTCGTGAAACGCATCTCAAGGAACGCGCGGTCGACGCGGATTACGTCTTCACGGGTGAGGGCGCCATTGATTTTCAGACCCAGTACGGCAAGACCCCCATGGGCACGGCCCAGGCGGTGAAGGTTGCGAGTCCGCACGCCAAGGTGATTGGCGTGGCTGGCAATGTTGGTGCGGGGATCGACCAGCTCTACGACCTCGGGATTGACGCGATCTTTGGGATTCTTCCGGGAATTGTGGATCTGCCCACGGCCATCGCGACCGGGCAGGAAAATCTGGCGCGGACGGCGGAAAATATTGCCCGGGTTATTAAGTAATTTAGACCGGGATACCCCTAAACCCGGTTAAATCGGTTCTGTGAGACGTCTGTGGCCAGATAATCTGACCCGCAGACGTCTTTTTTACCGTCATTTACAGGGCTTTAAGTTCACATGAACACAAAAAAATTCCGAGACCTATGTCCCGGAATTTTTTAAATCGTTTAAACGTTAGGCTAAGGCACCCATTGGATCCCAAGGGGCCAAGACCGTTGGTTCTTCGGTTTCTTGAATCTTCTTTAAGTTGTCAGGCAGGAATTGCTTGTTGACGACAACTTGGTAGCAGTATTCATCCATCCAAGCATCGCTCATGACGAAGTAACCCTTGGTGCCGACCTTTTCACCCCAGGAGTTTTCAACCTTCCACTTGGTTGGTTGACCATCGACCAGGTCGACCCCGGTCAAGACCATGGCGTGGGTCATCATGCTTTCCCCGTAGTCCAGGCGTTCAGCCTTGGTCGTGGAGAAATCGATGTTAAAGAGGGCATCCTTGTCGTAGTACTTGGTGTCCATGATTCCCTTTTGCCGTTCGGAGGATTGACCGACATCACAACCGAACCAGACGGATTGTCCGGCTTGGAGTTGCTTGATGGCTAAGGCCTTGAAGTCCTTCATCGTCACGTTTAAATGCTTTACTTGCCGGCCGTTGACCACGTTGCCCAGCATTTCAACCGTGTAGGTGTGGTTGTAAGGCTTGTCGTCGGTTGGCGCGTTGATGATGGAAACGTAATCGGACAGGTCCCAGTTGACGTACTTGTCGAAGAAGGACTTAGGCGTCAAGCCCTTGTCGATGTGGTAGTTCTTGTCGTCATCACGGTATTCGAAATCAAATTTGCTTACGGGTTCGCCGAGAGAGAAGCTCAGTAACCGGTAAACTTCGCCCAGCATCTTGTCCTTAGCGGCGGCGATGTCGTCAGCGCTAACCTTGTCGGCAACCAATTTCCGTAAGGTTACGGCGTCCTTGCGTAGCTTCAGATTCAACGTGCTGTTCAGTTCACTGGACTTGGAACTGTTGTAGGTTTCGGGCATAACCGACTTTGGCACGATCCCGTACTTTTCAATGATGGCACACAGCATGTCCCATTGACCACCATCTTGTTGCGGGGTGGCCATTAAAAAGGCGACCTTGCGGCTAGAGGTAGGTTGGTCAGCGGTGGCCAAGACGTTTTCGTAGAAGTAGTTGGCTTTTTCGAATTTGTCCCAGAAGTTCGTGTAGTTTTGGGATAATTCGAAGTCGCTCAGGTTGAAGAGGTCGGCTAAGTGATGACGCATCGTGTTCAATGCGGCAAACATCCAGCAACGGCCACTTTGTTTTTGGTTGGCCACTTTTCCGGTGTCCAAATCAATGGAGAACACGGGGGTCATGTCGGTTTCGGAAGCATAGTCGGCTGACGTTGCTAAGATTCCTTGGTGGCTGACGGCACGTTCGATCACCTTTGCGGTGGGGTCGGCAGCTAAAGCTTGTTGATAACGGGCGGTTTGGTCCGCCGTGATTTCTTTACTCAATGACGTCACTCTCCTATCTTATTTCTCTCATTGTACCCCAATTTTCTCATTTTTTGTATAGGCTTTAAGTAGCTGAAGAAAATATATTGGTATATTGTGGCCATTTTGGGCGTAGAGTAGGGCGTAATTGAAAAGTAGTCATTGAATTGAATAAATAGTTATTTGACGATGTCCTAAAAGTAAAGATATGCGGTAGAATTAAACACATAAGCGAAATGAATTCGTTTTCAAAGGCTGATAATAACAATAGTAAATGAGGAGTGAGTTAAGATGGGGATCACTAAAGTCATTAAAGAAATGGTGTCGGATGTGGTGAGTGATGGGTGTAAATTATATTTAAGTCCAAACATTGAAGATAAGAAGTTAAATAATGCCATGAAAGCAATGAAAGTTTCGGATAATCCGGATGAAGTTATTGCTATCTTAGATACATCTATTTTCCAAAACGCTAAAACTGGAATTTTGTTTTCGTCTAAGGATCTATATGTTCATGAAAGTTTTACTAATCCCCAAAAAATTAGTTATGATCGGATTTCAACAGTGAGTTTTGAACATCGCGTTGAACAGCAGGGGGATGAAGAAAAACAAGTGCCCTATTTGTTGATAACCTTTAATGATGATGAGTCTGAATATGAATTGCCATCAATAATTCTTAACTACATTGATGGACGTAAGCTAGCGGATTTACTGGATAAGATTATTGAAGTTAACTTAGCTTCAGATTCAAGTACTGACGCATCGATGGATACTGAAGAGTCAACTTCAGGTACCATTCGTTCGCTAGAAGACTTACCAACTTCAGTTAAGCTAGCCTACATTCAATTAATTTGTAACTTTGCTTTCGAGGAAGATCAGGAAATTGATTCCGTTGAATATCGGGGCATTATTTCTTTAGCAGCTCGAATTGAGTTGCCGAGTGATGCGCAACCCCAATTGGCTAACTACCTCGTTGGAGATGAGCGAGTTGAATCTGCAGAATTATTAAGAGCAGTACAATCGCAAGTTAATGAAGAAACACAGGATATTTTACATAAATCTATTATGAAAGATGTTCTTAACCTTGCTAATCAAAAGGAAGACGTTGACGTAGAACAATGGCATCAGGATAAGTATTTGAGTTCACTGGCAGAAGAACTTAACCTATCTGCGGAGCAGGTTGATTTTTTAGTTGAAGGCATACAGCACGATCAGAATATCTTGAAGGAACGACTGGACGATAACCAAATCAAAAAGCAAACTAAAGCCTTAGCTGCTAAAGCAACTGCGGTAGGTGTTCCTCTAACAGCTCTTTATTTCTCTGGATCCGTTGTAGGCGTCAGCGCTGTAGGTATTACTTCCGGATTATCAGCTCTCGGCTTTGGAGGGATATTTGCTTTTTCAAGTATGGTAACGGGAATCGGTGTATTAATCGTTGCCGGTACTTTGACGTACGAAGGTGTTCAGCATCTAACTGGTCGCAAAGATGTTGAAAATAATAAGCAACGTGAGGCCCTGTTACAACAAATTATTCGTAATACGCAAAAGACACTGAACTACTTAATAAACAGCGTTAATGGTATATCACAAGAGTTAGCTGAAGTAACGGAAAGTGACGCAATTAATCGTTTGAAAATTGACAAGATGACAAAATTGCTGGTGATGCTCAGTAAAGGTGCTAAAGAAACAACGACTGACTTAGATTACTATCAATCTGAATCGATTCTAACTGGTGTTCCTAATGAAATGAATACTGGACGACTGAGACAGCTGACTAAAGATCCAACGACTAAGCAGTTTTACGATGTGGTAATGAAAAATTACGAAGAAGACGATGAAGGAAAGATGAAGTTGAAAGCGACGATTTCATCCGATGGGGCCAGTGCACTACATGAAATTCTGGACAGTATTGGCTACTTAACTGTAAAGGGAGTAGCCAAGTCTGAGCTTGGAATAGCGGCATCGACGATTAAAGGGGTGCTCAAGTAGAATGGCGCATTTTAAAGATAATGAATTACGACAGTATGGTAACTTGGAGAAAATTCAACAATATCAAGCAAACCAAATAAATCAACGATTACGGGTTACACATAGCGAGGTTAAAAGCTTAAAGCAACGACAGCAAAGTCAAAGTGATGAGTTGGATGCATTAATAGCACAAGCTGAAAGTATGCTAGCTGAACCTGATAATACGAATATGGTAGGCGACGATGAAGCTACGTCAATGCTCTCGGAAATCATGTCCGATGCAAATGCACAAGATACTATTAAAGATGCAAGCGACAAATTATTTCCACTTCAGACCATCGAGTTGACAGATGATTGGGATGATTTTGAAAGTAATCTATTTGCTTACGCGAATAAACAAAAAATTGAGTTGAGTTCGGATCCATTGACAGAATTAATAAGTCTTGAACAACGTGCTCAAATAATTGCCAATATAAAAGCTGATTTTGGTTATCGAAAAGCGCATTGTGATAAATATGATTATATGATGGCCACGTCGTCTGGTTTAATTACTGGAATAATGGATGTTTTTTTGGTCGGTAGCGCTGCGGAGACAAAGTCGGGTAGCAAGCAGCATCGCAGATTGCCTAAAGTGACAGATGCATGGTTTAATCAAGTTATTTTAAAATACTCGCAGTTGGATTATCATTTGCGACAGATTAGCGGAAAGCATATCGAAAAGTTTCCAAAGAAATCTCCTGAGACAATTGAACAAGGGGTTCACTATTTAGAAATGCAGTACGAGGTTCCTTATGATGCGCAATATGATAAACGTCTGAAAGGTTTAGGGCCAGGTGAAATGCACATGTCTGCTGGTAATCATCATTTATTCTCTTTGGCGCACTATCCAGATTTTGTTGGCTTATTCTTTTCAATTTTAGATCAGTTTTTGAATACTGGCTCTTATTTATCAAATGGGCGAATTCTTCAAGCAACGATGGAAAATGACCAATTCAAGTTGCAGGGAAGTAATTTTGTTGCAAAGGTATTTTCTGGTTTTGTCAATTGGCTAGGACATTTAGCATCGGATACAGTGGGATCCTCAGGAGCGGTTCACAAGAGTAATCGTGGTTCTGGATTACCGGTTCCAGGAACGGAAATATTTCAAATGTTAAACTTTAATCTTCCCGGGACAGATAACCTAACATTAGCTAAAATTACGACTAAGGTATTTGAACAAGGTTATGATGCTCGGTATGCAACCGCCGCCTCAATACCAGTCATAATTAATGAATTGCTAACGCGGCTTCTCTGGGCACTGAAGCAGTATTTTTATCATCATAAAACGGTTAGCGAAATCGTTAAAGCACGAAATGTACCTGAAGTAAACAGAATGTTACTATGTAGCTATGGGGTTTTTGCAACTCTTGATATTGGTGATGCAATGACCCATGGCTTGAAAGAGGGGCATGGTAATTATCAAAAGACGTTGGTTGGAATATTTGGGCACTTAAATGTTGCATTGTATCCACGTTTGGCGTTACAGGGATATAAAGAAGTTGTGTCTTGGTATAGCAATAATCATTATAACGTGGAAGAATTTGACCATTATCTGGGTGATGAATGGAAAAAATTGCTTCGTAATTGATCGATATTGTGATTAATTTTGCCGATAAGGCGACCATCGTTGTCACAGTAATTAGCGTGTAAAGTATGAATGAGAAGACACAAAAGGCGATGTTACCCGCAAGGGCACATCGCCTTTTGACTTAAAATCATTTTCGTTAACTAGTCGTAGTTTAAATGCTTATCTTGATCCAAAGCATTAATTTCAGCGATTTCTTCGGCGGTCAGGTTAAAGCCGGAGATTTCGAAGTTTTCCTTAACCCGGGCTGGTTTCGAGGACTTCGGGAAGACCACGAAACCGGTATCGACTTGCCAACGCAAGACAATCTGGGCCGGGGTCTTGCCGTATTTATCGGCCAGCTTGGTGATGACGGGATCTTCGAGAATCAAATGACCGTGGCCAATTGGTGAATAGCCTTCATTAACTAAGCCGTTGTCCGTATCGAACTTGCCCAATTCGGCTTGAACCTTGTAAGGGTGGCGTTCAATCTGGTTGACCATGGGCTTAACCTTGGCCATGGCGAAGACCTTTTCCAGTTGTTCTTCGGAGAAGTTTGAGACCCCAATGGCCCGAACCTTCTTTTGTTGATATAAGGTTTCTAAGGCGCGCCAAGTATCCAGCGTCAAGTCGAAGTTTTCTTCGTTTGGCCAGTGAATCAAGTAGAGATCCAGGTAGTCCAACTGCAAGTCCTTTAACGTCTGGTCAAAGGCGGCTAAGGTCTTGTCGTAGCCTTGGTCGGCGTTCCAAACCTTAGATGTGATGAATAGGTCGGCGCGGTCGATGCCAGAAGCCTTGATGGCGGCCCCTACGGCTGGTTCGTTGCCGTAGATGTGGGCGCAGTCGAGATGCCGGTAACCGGCGTCCAGCGCCGTCTTAATAGCGGCAGGGACGTCCTTACTGTCAATTAAGTAAGTTCCGAACCCCAACATGGGGATGGTTACGCCGTTGCTTAATTGTGTCGTTTCCATATCATTACCTCGCTCTTCAAATATTGATAATCTACATTACAATTAACTATGATACACCACTGGCCGGGCAGTTTCACGAATCTTGCCCAGCCAACGCTTACTGAACGGTAGACCAATTAGGCCAGAAAAAAACGCCAGCGACGAATTCGTTGGCGTTTAGCGGTACCTTTACAGAGCTAAAACGGGAGTCAAAGGGCAGCCGGCTCCGCTTAAAACTGATAATCAAACAATCCAAAACCAGGATTGCTCGGTTATCAGCCTTAATGCTCGCCGGCTAATCGCTCGTTGTCTCACTCTCTAGCGTCATTATTTTCTAAAAACTAAGTCCTCGGCGTTGCCTTGCTTGGTAGTCGCCAGGGCCGGGGTGAAGCCGATGTGGGCGCCACCGGCATCCATGCCAGCTAAGAAGTCAAAGTAAGGTGAGGCGATGCCCAGCTCGTCCAGGTCGGTCAGTGGCAGCGTGTAGCGAATACTGTCCTCGGCGCCGGCCTCGACCTTTTGGACCCAGTGCGGTTCGCGAATGCTTTCACGACCGATGGCGACGAAGTCAATACCCGCGTCCATGACCTTTTCGGCGTCGGCGGGCGTCTCAACGTTGCCGACCGAGATAAGCGGGGTATTGGCGACGACGTCTTGGATTTGGCCAATCAGTGGCGTCTGATCCGTCCGGTCGTTGATGGATGGCCGCCAGACGTTCCCCATGGAGACGTGCAGGTAGTCCAGATTCAGGGTGTCTAGCTTGGCGACCAGCTTGAGGGTGTCGGCCATCCGAATGCCGGGTTCCTCGATCTCTTCGGGGGAGAAGCGGTAACCCACCACGAATGGGCGATCGGCGTAGTCCTTTACGGCCTGTTGAACGGCGGCAACCACGCGGAGTGGGAAAGTCATCCGTTTTTCAACGGAGCCGCCCCACTTGTCGGTCCGGCGATTACTGTGAGGGGAGAAGAACTGCTGGATCAGGTAGGTGTTGGCGCCGTGGATTTCTACGCCGTCGAAGCCGGCCTGAATAGCCCGCCGAGTGGCCGAGCCAAAGTCCGTGATGGTTTGTTCAATCTCGGCATCCGTCAGCTCCTCCGGCGTTTCCATGCCGGGGCGTGGTGCGGCCACGGCACTGGCCGAAACGGTCTTCTGGCCTCGCAGAATGGCGGAGTTGGACATCCGACCGGCACTGAAGATTTGTAAGATGGCCTTCGTCCCGTTCTGTTGGATGGTCGTTGCCAGCTTGTTTAAGCCGGGGATGAAGCGATCTTCTGCGGCTGACAATTGGCCTTCAAAGCCCTTGCCGCGTGCGTTGACGTACGCTACTGGGGTGATGAACAGGCCCACACCACCGGCATGAATCGCGGCGTAGCGGAGTTCGTCGCGGGAGACCTCGCCGTTTTCCAACGCCATGCATTCGGTCATTGGGGGCAAGACCACGCGGTTCTTAACCGTCACACCGGACTTCAAGGTTGCTGTCTGCAAAAATTGATAATCACTCATAGGAACCCTCCTAGAAAAATTGATAATCACGCTACTTGTTAACCATACCAGAATCACTTATTATTAGTAACGAATAAATCAACGATTTTGTTCAAAATTGAACAAAAGTCACAATCTGTCTATCTTTAGGAGGAATCTGCTCATGGATATTCGTCATCAACTCCTGCACGCCGTCTATGAATTGGCGCAGCGGCAAGCCATTAAGGACATCACCGTCAACGATATTCTTGAGGAGGCGAGCGTCAGTCGAGGGTCATTTTACAAGTATTTTGCCGATAAGTATGACGTCATCAACAGCTACTACGAGGAGGCTATGACCCAGATCTTTAAGGACTGTCGCGCCTACAGCTGGGAAGGCATCTTCACCAAGATGTTGCGCTACTTTGAGCAGCACCAGGCCTTCTTTACGGCGGCGTTTCGGGCGACCGGGCAGAATTCCTTCACAACCTTCTTTCGCCACCACCTCGTCCACAACTTTGGGGAAATCATCACGACCTATGGCGACCACCCGCTGAGTGCCGATGAGCGCAAGGCCATTCAGTTCTTCGTGGACGGTTTCGTCGGCTACACGCGGCAGTGGGCGCTGACCGGCATGCAGCAGCCAGCCACCGAGTTGGGGTACGATCTGCACCTGTTCATGCCGGCTTGCCTGTGTGGAATCCCGTTAAAGGCGTCGGCGGTTGATGCTTATTCGTAGCCGGTTCCATCGACCACTTAACCTGTCGTTCAGATTGATTGGATACGCCATGAAAATCCCAAAAGGTCGCGGGCTACTCGTTGATTTAACGAGTGACTCGCGACCTTAATTTTTAACGATTATTTTTTAATTTAGTCCCGGGCGTTCAAGACTTCTGGACCGTCTTGACGACCTACGATGACCGTGTTAACCGTGTCCAAGAACAACCCGTGTTCCACGACACCCACGATGCCATTCAAGGTGTTGGCGAGTTCGTGTGGATGGTCGATGCGGCCCAGGTGCAGGTCGATGATGTAGTTCTTCGAATCGGTCAGCACGTGGCTACCGTCTTCTTTCATCCGGAAAGTAGGGTGTAAGTTCATCTTGTCCAGCTTTTCTAAGACGTGGCTAGAGCCGAATGGAATGACTTCCAAGGGGAGTGGGAACTTGCCCAAGTGGTGGACCATTTTACTTTCGTCCACAATCCACATGTTCTTAGTGGAGTTGATGGCAACAATCTTTTCCCACAGGTGAGCAGCACCGCCACCCTTGATTCCTTGGAAGTTGTCGTCGATCTCGTCGGCCCCGTCGATGGTTAAGTCGAGGTGGTCGACTTCGTCCAATTGCTTGATGGTGATGCCCAGGGATTCGGCTTGCTTGGCAGAACGGTCCGACGTCGCGACGCCGACAATGTTCAGGCCTTCATCCTTGACCCGCTTCCCTAAGGTATCGATCATGTAGCGAACGGTCGAACCGGTTCCGATTCCTAAAATCATGCCATCCTTCACGTACTTAACAGCTTCTTGGCCAACGAGGGCTTTTAATGCGTTTTGATCCATCGTAACTACTCCTCTTCTGTGTGTTCTAGGTGTAAAGCAACTGGTCGGACGGCCGCCGCGCCACTGACCGGTAACTGGTGGGCCACCAGTAAGTCGCTGGGGTGGGTCGCAAAGTAACGTTTGGCGTAGGGGTCCAGCACTTTCAAACGGACGTTGGCGGTGGTTGCCAATTCGGTAAAACGTTTTATCAATTGCTCGGCTAACCTGGCCGCTGGTTGGGCGGGGCGGACGAAGATCTGCTCTAACACCCAGGTGGTGTCGTCCAAGACCAGGTAGTGCAGACTCGCCAAAAGCCGGTCGTCATCGGTGATCGCCAGCTCGCCCGGCCGTTCCGTAATCGTCATGGTTACTCGCTCCCTTCATGACCAGTTTCACCCCTAATTCTGGTCTATCTCGGGGGTCTTGTCAACAAATTTTCGTGGGCGATTACTTTTGCTGGCATTCTGGCCCCAAGGTCGGTACCCTAGTAACAGGTCGGTCGGCGTAGACTGGCTATTGTAATTTACATGAGGGCTGTTAGAATTAGTCTTTATGGGCGATGCTCACCCGTAATTAGTATCGTCCTTCCGTTCAAGTCATCATTGATTTGGGAAGCAATAAATAGATAAAAAAGGAGTGTCACGATGCATCGCGGATTTGAAGTGGTCAGCAAGTATGAAAATCAAAATATTAAGGTGCCTTACCGGACGACCCAACAGGCGGCTGGTTATGACTTTGAGTGTGCCGAAGACTTCACGTTACCTTCCATTTGGCGACATGATTTACTGCATGCGTTTAAGCAACTCTGGCACCGCGATCCCTTGACGACCGAGGAATTGGTCGCCGGTCAACACAACCTCAAGCCCTGGTTAGTGCCGACGGGGATCAAGGCCTACATGGAACCCGGCGAGGTCTTACTGTTGGCCAACCGGTCCAGCAACCCGCTCAAGCACAACCTGATTCTGCCGAACGGCGTGGGCGTCATCGATGCGGACTACTACAATAATGAAAAAAACGAGGGTGAAATCTTCGTTCAGCTGGTCAACGTGGGCCTCAAAGACATTGTGATCAAGAAGGGCCAACGAATTGCGCAGGGGATTTTTATGCCCTTTCTACTGGCCGATGGGGAACGGATTCCTAGCCAACAACGGACCGGTGGCTTTGGGTCATCTGACCGCTACTAAATCTTTACATTTAGACTGATAGACTAGTGGGGAATTGCCCCCTAAATATGCTAAAATGAAAGTGCTGAAAACGAACGGATAAGGGGGATGAACGTGGCTAAAACGAAAACGAAATTTGTCTGTCAGAATTGTGATTATAGTTCTCCCCGTTACTTGGGGCGCTGCCCGAACTGTGGGGAGTGGAATACCATGGTGGAAGAGGTCGTGACACCGGCCGCTGCCAAGCCCCAGTCCACGCGAACAACCGTATCGGGTGAACATTCTAAGCCGCAACTGATGAATGAGATTAAACATACCACGGAGATGCGGGTCAAGACCCAGATGCACGAGCTCAACCGCGTCTTGGGTGGCGGAATCGTTCCGGGCTCACTCATTCTGATTGGTGGGGACCCCGGTATCGGGAAGTCCACGCTGCTCCTGCAGGTTTCCGGTCAGCTGAGTGCGACCGGGGGCAAGGTGCTCTACGTTTCCGGTGAAGAGAGTGCTTCGCAGATTAAGATGCGTGCGGACCGGCTGGTCGTGAACAGCGACCACCTCTACCTCTATCCAGAGACGGACATGGCTAGCATCCGGGCAAACATCGAGGAAATGCAGCCGGATTACGTGGTGATTGACTCCGTTCAGACCATGCAGGCGCCCGGGATCGAATCGGCCATTGGGTCGGTTTCCCAGATTCGGGCGGTTACCGGGGAACTCATGCAGATTGCCAAGACCAACGGCATCACCATCTTCGTGGTCGGTCACGTGACCAAGGGTGGGGCCATTGCCGGGCCAAAGATTCTGGAACACATGGTGGATACGGTGCTGTACTTCGAAGGCGACCTGCATCACACCTACCGAATCCTGCGGGCGGTCAAGAACCGTTTCGGCTCCACCAACGAGCTGGGGATCTTCGAGATGCGTGAGGGCGGCCTCTATGAGGTGGCCAACCCCTCGGAAATCTTCCTGGAAGAGCGGCTGAAGGACGCCACGGGTTCGGCGATTGTGGTGTCGATGGAGGGAACCCGGCCGATCCTAGTCGAAGTTCAGGCGTTAATCTCGCCGTCCGTCTTCGGCAATGCCCAACGGACTTCCAGCGGCTTGGACCGTAACCGGGTGGCCCTACTGATGGCCGTGTTAGAGAAGCGGGCCAATCTGATGCTACAAAACCAGGATGCCTTTTTGAAGGCGGCCGGGGGCGTGAAACTCGATGAGCCCGCCATTGACTTGGCGATCGCCATGAGTATCGCGTCCAGCTACCGGGATACGGCCACGGAACCCAGCGATTGCTTCGTGGGTGAAGTGGGCCTGACCGGTGAGATTCGTCGGGTCAGTCGGATTGAGTCGCGGGTTGCCGAGGCTAAGAAGCTCGGTTTCCAGCGGATCTTCGTCCCGAAGAACAACATGCAGGGGTGGAAGGCCCCCGAGGGCATTAAGGTCGTGGGCGTGTCCACGCTCCGCCAAGCCCTCAAGTTAGCCCTGGATATTTAAACGAATCGTCTTCTGCTGTGCTTTGGGCGGTGGCTGGCCGCCTTGCCGTTCGCCAAATTTGGTCTGGAACGCGGTGGGCAGGACGGGAAAAGCCAAAGCCCGGTCTTTTCCCTCGCTTTGAGCCGAGAGCTCGCGTCTCAAAGTCGCCATTTTACCAAGCAAAACACTTGGTAAAATCCCACGGCTGAGACCAAATTTGACTCACTCACGGCTCTGATTGCAACTGTCAGCGATGGGTTCGTTTAAATCATTGAGGTTGGCCTCGCATATGGTCTGGTCTACCTTAGCGCTAGCTGACTGAATGGTTACCGTTCTGCCGGAACCCCTGGCAGGCACAGACAACTTGGATTTAGTTAATGTTTAAAAATTGAGTTATGCGAAGGGAGGTGAATGTATGCGTAAGAAAACAGTTATTCTCGTGATATTTGCCATCTTAGGGGGTGTCATGGGGGTCGCTTATCTTTCCCGCTTCTGGCACGTGATTGGCGTGACCAGCCCGCTCGTCAACAATATTTTAGTCAACATTTTAATTGGTGCAATTATTTTCCTTATTTTAGGATTGCTGTTTGCAGGCCTGATCATGCGGGTCGTCGGTAAGTTGGAAGCTTACCTGAATCGGCAGAACCCGATGACGATTCTCTTCGGGAGCTTGGGCGCCATCATCAGTCTGGCGTTGGCCCTGTTGATTTCATCGTTTCTCTTCCGGGTGCCGTCGTTTTTCATTGGCACCGTGATTCCGTGGGTCCTGATGTTACTGTTCGGCTACCTGGGCTTTCGGATTGGGACGCGGCTCAGCAAGATTCGGGTCGAAGAATGGCGGAAGTTATTCCAATCCCGGAGTAAGAAGGCCAACGAAGAAGAGTCAGAGAAGGTGCTGGACAAACAGTCCGAACCGAACTTTCACCACTACAAGATTTTGGACACCAACATTTTAATTGATGGCCGTATCTATGACTTGGCGAAGACCGGCTTTCTGGAAGGGACTCTGTTAGTGCCCAACTTCGTGCTGTACGAACTGCAGTATATCGCGGATTCCAGCGACTCGATCAAACGGGTTCGCGGCCGGCGTGGCTTGGATATTTTGAACAAGCTGCAGAATGAAAATATCATGCCGATCGAAATGTACGAAGGCGACTTCGAAGATATTCCGGAGGTCGACAGCAAGCTGATTCGCTTGGCCAAGGAAAACGGGGGCGTGATCGTCACCAACGATTACAACCTCAACAAGGTTATTCAGTTCCAAAATGTTCAGGTCTTAAACATCAACTCATTGGCTAACGCCTTGAAGCCACGGGTCATCCCGGGGGAAAACCTCCACGTGATGGTGGTCAAGAACGGGACCGAGCGGCAACAAGGGGTGGCTTATCTGGACGATGGCACGATGGTCGTGGTCGAAGATGGGAAGTACTTCATCAACAAGCAACTCGATGTCGTGGTGACGAGTGCGATTCAGACCGATGCCGGCCGCATGATCTTTGCCAAGCCGATTCATTCCAGCAAGAACATCGAGGAAGATGCCCACAAGAAGACCAACAAGACGAAACGTTCCCGGTAGCCCACCGGATTTAGCGAATTTCGGAAAGATTGGGGGACATACCTTTATTTTTCCGGATGAGCATTGTACACTAAGAACAATGTGTCATGTCACAACTGACAGTTAACACCTAAAATACGTAATAAATGGAGAAAGAGGCGCAAACGTTTTGGCGAAAAATTCAATTCGGGTTCGGTACGCACCGAGTCCTACCGGTCATTTGCACATTGGTAATGCCCGGACAGCGATTTTTAATTACT
Source organism: Levilactobacillus sp. HBUAS70063 (assembly GCF_038374745.1). Taxonomy (NCBI): domain Bacteria; kingdom Bacillati; phylum Bacillota; class Bacilli; order Lactobacillales; family Lactobacillaceae; genus Levilactobacillus; species Levilactobacillus sp. HBUAS70063. The sequence continues at coordinate 51,603 of NZ_JBANSM010000004.1, forward strand.
TATTTGCCCGGCACAACAAGGGTAAGTTCATCATCAGAATCGAAGATACCGATACGAAGCGGAACATCGCGGATGGTGAAAGAAGCCAACTTGAAAACCTGAAGTGGTTGGGTTTGGATTGGGATGAAGGTCCCGATGTTGGTGGCGACTACGGTCCCTACCGGCAATCCGAACGGCGCGATATTTACACGCCACTGATCCAACAGCTGCTGGATGAAGGCAAGGCTTACGAATCTTACCGGACGGAAGAAGAATTACAAGCCGACCGTGAGGCTCAAAAGGCCAACAACGAAATGCCCCATTACGAATACGAATACGCCGGGATGTCAGACGAAGAACGGCAAGCCGCCATTGATGCCGCTAAGGCCAAGGGCTTGAAGCCGGTCATCCGGTTCCGGGTGCCTAAGGATAAGGTCTACGCCTGGGATGATATGGTTAAGGGCAACGTGTCCTTTAACTCCGATACCATCGGTGGGGACTTTGTCATTGCCAAGCGCGATGGCATGCCAACCTACAACTTTGCCGTGGTCGTGGACGACCACAAGATGGCCATCAGCCACGTCTTCCGTGGGGATGACCACGTGGCCAACACCCCTAAGCAATTGATGATCTACGAAGCCTTTGGCTGGGAAGCGCCTAAGTTCGGCCACATGAGCCTGATCATCAGCAAGGATACGGGGAAGAAGTTGTCCAAGCGTGACGAATCCGTTCTCCAATTCATCGAACAATACCGGGACCTGGGTTACTTGCCAGAAGCCATGTTCAACTTCATTCTGTTGTTGGGCTGGTCTCCAGTGGGTGAAGATGAAATCTTTACGCGCAAGCAATTCATCAAGATGTATGATGAAACGCGGCTGAGCAAGTCCCCAGCCACCTTTGATGGCGATAAGCTGGAATGGATCAACAACCGTTACGTCAAGGATGCCGATGACAGTACGATCATGGACCTAGCCTTGAAGCAACTGATTAAGGCGGGCAACATCCCTGCCAACCCAGATACCAGCACCATCGAATGGTCTCGTCAATTGATCAACCTGTACAAGCGGCAAATGAGCTACATGGCGCAGATCAACGACATGGCTTCCGTCTTCTTTGAAGAACCGGAACAAGTGACGGGCGATGCCTTGGAAGAAATCAGCAATGATACGGCGCCAGTCGTCTTGAAGGCCTTTGCCGAAGAGATTGAAAAGCTGGACCTGTTCGATTCCGTTGAAATCTTCCACGTCATCAAGCGCGTGCAAGCCAAGACGGGCATCAAGGGTCGTCAATTATGGATGCCAATCCGAATTGCCGTCACCCACGAGATGCACGGACCAGAATTACCTGAATCAATTGAATTGGTCGGTCGTAAGACTGCCTTACAACACATTCACCAAACCTTAGCACAACTCGAAGGCTAATGATTTGGTAAAGAAGCCGGATGAGGGACGTTTCGCCGCTCATTCGGCTTTTTGTGAACCGCTTAGATATGCTACAATGGAGCTAACGCATTCGGTGCTGGGTAACCGAGAAACAGTCGGCTTTACGGGCAATTGCGGGGATTAGAGCGTCCACCCAGCCACCCACTTGCCGGAACGAAGAAATTCTAAATAAGTTACGCGAAAGGAGTCTCGCGATGCTCAAAGTATTTAATACCATGACCCGTCAAAAAGAAACGTTCGAACCAATCACGCCAGGGGTCGTTAACATGTATGTCTGTGGGCCGACCGTCTACAACTACATTCACATTGGGAACGCGCGAAGTGCCATTGCCTTTGATACGATTCGCCGGTACTTCGAATACCGCGGCTACCAGGTGAAGTACATTTCGAACTTTACTGATGTTGATGATAAGATGATTAAGCAAGCTAAAAAATTAGGCATTACCGTTCCCGAACTAGGGGATCGGTTTATCAAGGCCTTCAAGGAGGACACGGCGGCCTTAAACATCGAACCCGCCACCGCCAACCCTCGGGCCACGGAACACATTCCGGAAATCATTTCGTTTGTCGAGGACTTAATCGACAAGGGCTACGCCTATCCGGTGGACGGGGATGTCTACTACCGGGCCCACAAGTTCGCCCATTATGGGGAACTCTCCCATCAGAACTTGGATGAACTCGAAGAAGGTGCGTCCCAACACACCAACGATGAGGAGACCGCGCGTAAGGAAGATCCCGTGGACTTCGCGCTGTGGAAGGGTGCCAAGCCGGGAGAAATTTCCTGGCCATCGCCGTGGGGTGCCGGACGGCCGGGCTGGCACATCGAATGCTCGGTCATGTCGACGCATTACCTGGGTGATACCTTTGATATTCACGGCGGGGGCGAGGACCTAACCTTCCCGCACCATGAAAATGAAATTGCGCAGAGTGAGGCCAAGACGGGCAAGACCTTCGTTCATTACTGGTTACACAACGGCTTCGTCACTGTGGGCGATGAGAATGAAAAAATGAGTAAGTCACTGGGCAACTTCGTGACGGTGCATGACCTTTTGAAGACGGTTGATCCCCAGACGTTGCGGTTCTTCATGGCCACCACGCAGTACCGGCGGCCGATTCAGTACAGCCAGCGCAACCTTGATACGGCGGCCCGGAACCTGGAACGTCTCCAGACGGCGTACAACAACATGGGTTACCGCCTAAAGGATGCCGAGGACGGGAATGATCCCAAGGTGGAACAGGAAACCCGTCAGATCATTGCCGACTACAACGACGCCATGGACGACGACTTTAACGTGCAGAACGGGGTAGCCGAAGTCCACGACCTGGCTCGTTTGGGGAACGTTTACGCTGAACGGCCGGTGGTCTTCAGCGGAACGTTGACCTTTATTCGCCAGACGCTAGCGGACCTGCTGAGCGTCTTCGGCGTTAAACTGGCCGAGGCGGCCACGCTGGACGATGACCGGATTCAGGCGTTGATCGACGAACGGTTGGCGGCCCGGAAGAACCGGAACTTTGAGCGTAGCGATGAGATTCGTGAACAATTGAAGAACCAAGGAATTATCTTGGAAGACACGCCCCAAGGGACGCGTTGGAGAAAGGGAAATTAATGACTGAACACACAGAACAAGTCGATTTTCGACAATTAAACGGGGTCGCACTGGCCTACATGGGCGATGCCGCCTACGAAGTAATCATTCGACAACACCTGATTGCGGAGGGCTTGGCCAAGCCGAACCATCTGCAAAAGAAGGCCACCCATTACGTCTCAGCCAAGGCCCAGGCCGCGCTGATCGACCTGATGGAACAAGACGACCTGCTAAGTGAAGAGGAATGGACGATGTTCAAGCGCGGGCGGAACGCCAAGAGCTACACGCACGCGAAGAACACGGACGTCGTGACCTACCGGATTTCCACCGGGTTCGAGGCACTGATGGGCTACTTGGCCCTCAGTGGTCACCAGGACCGGGTCAACGAGTTGGGCAAGTGGTGCATTGAACAAGTAGAAGCGGGGCGGACTGAAAAATGAGACCAGAACAAGACAACGAGGTTGCAAATGATTTTGTGATTGGCCGGCATCCAGCCGTAGCGGCTTTACGCAGCCAGCAGACGATTAACAAGGTCTTTCTCCAGAGTGGATTGAAGGCCGAGGCCATCGACGAGATTCGTCAATTGGCCAAGAAGCGCCACCTGGTGATTTCCGAGGTGCCTAAGCAGAAGCTGGACCAGCTGACGGACCACCAAAACCACCAAGGCGTGGCGTTGGGCGTGGCGGCATTTGAATACGCCAGCATCGATGATTTATTCGCCAAGGCAGAAGCCGCCAGAGAAGCGCCGTTCTTCCTGATTCTAGACGGCGTCGAAGATCCCCACAACTTGGGGTCCATTCTGCGGACGGCCGATGCCAGTGGCGTTCACGGGATTATTATTCCCAAACGCCGGGCCGTGGGGTTGACCTCCACGGTGGCCAAGACGTCGACCGGGGCCATTGAGACCGTGCCGGTTGCCCGGGTCACGAATCTGGTCAATACGGTTCACGACCTGAAGGACCGCGGCATGTGGATCTTTGGGACCGACATGACCGGGACCGACTACCGGGACTGGAACGCCAAGGGCGCCGTGGGGCTGATCATCGGGAACGAAGGCAAGGGGATTTCTCGCTTGCTGAAGGAAACCGTGGACGAAATGCTCACGATTCCCATGGTCGGTTCCGTCCAGAGCCTGAACGCCAGCGTAGCGGCCGGACTCTTGATGTACCAAGGCTTTAGTTCACGGCACCCGGTCCAACATTGAACGAAGGGATGAGCGTGGGAAGATGAAAGAAGATATTCTGATTGTCGACGCCTATAACATGATCGGCAACTGGCCCAAGCTCAACCGGCTCAAGCTCAATGATCGGTTACCGGAGGCCAGAGACCTCTTGCTGAATATGTTGGCTAATTATAAGAAGTTACGGGATACGTCCATCACGGTGGTCTTTGACGCGATGTACGTGCCCGGCATTTCCAAGAGTTACAAGCAGTTCGACCTGGAGGTGGTCTGGACGAACCGCGACGAGACGGCCGATAGCTATATCGAACGAATCGCCAAGGAACGCCAGACGCGCTTCACCCAGGTAACGGTGGCCACCAGCGACCAGGCGGAGCAGTGGACCATCTTCTCCGAAGGGGCCCTGCGGATTCCGGCGGGTGAGCTGCTTCGCGATATCGAAAGGGCACAGAACGAAGTGAAACAGACGGCCCGTGAGTTTGCGGATAAGGGATTAGTCCGCAAGTCGCCGTGGAACGACCAACAACTCTTCAAGCTGGAGAAGCTGCGCGACCAGATGATGGCGCAGCCCAATCGGCGGAAGAACAAGGATGACTGATTCGGCGTTAAGGGTATTGCGTCGGGTAACGGTTTAAGCGGAACCGGCCGCCCTTTGACCAACGTTTCGACCATTTGAATTTAACGCGTAACCGGGGTTTAGGAGAGAGTTCCTAAGCCCTTTTTGCTTGCGGTGGGCGAGGGAGTAGTGGAGATGACTTGGGCGTTTACAGTGTTCATAGGGGGGACAGTCTGGGTCAGGGGACAGAGAACTTATAAGACTTGGTGATCGTGCGTACTGAAATTTGGTGATTGAGGGACTAAGCCAATCGAGTTGGTCAAGACTCACCGTAGCCGGGAGTGAAGCCCCAGATGAGCTCAGCCGTGGGATTCCCTTAGCGGCTGGCTTTGGCCGGTTAGGGAATGGCGACTTGGAAACGCCGGGTCTTGGCGGTTCCAAGCGAGGCCTGAGACCGTTCCTCAAGCTCAGGGCGTCCTGCCCACCGCGATCCAGCTCATCTGGGGCGAACGGCAAGGCGGCCAGTCCCATCCATACCGCCCCCAAAGCGCTAACTTCCCACCAACTTTTTTGAAATTTAAACGTCCGTTCGCTCGGCCCCCAACGGTGGATGGCGTAAACTGAAAGGACAACAAAGGAGGGGTCCCCTTGACAGATTTGACCGATGCACAACTGATTACCATGATTCGTGAGTCGCTGGATTCACCAGCCCTGCTCGTCTTGTTTGAACGCTATCGTCCGGTGCTTTACAAGCTCCAACACCACTACTTCATTCCTGGCTACGACAACGATGACTGGAATCAGGAGGCGCTGCTGGTCTTCTGTCGGGTCGTGGGACGCTTCGATTGCAATCGCCGGCGGAGCTTCGGGAGCTTTTACCGGCAGGCACTGCGCTATCGCATCTTCGATCTGATTCGGCGGACGCAAACGCAGAAACGCTTGGCCGGGCAACTCGCGATTTCGTTGGAGGCCAACCGAACCTTCGTGATTGAAACGGTGCCCGACCGGCGCTGGTTATTAAAAGAAACTTTAGAAGTTCAGGAGGCCGTGGCCACACTGCCCACCCGGCTGTCGGCAGTCGAACACGTCGTCTTTGGCGACCTGCTGCAGGGGTGTTCATTACAGACGATTAGTCACGGTCGCCAGCTGACCCTACAACAGGTCACCGGCGCGGCTTACCGAAGTCGCCGCAAGCTACGCGAACTCATGGCGGAGTGATTGACGGCTAGCCCAGACAATGGTAAACTACACCAGTATGAGTTGAACATGATTTGATCAAAGGTGGTGGCAAGATGGCTCAAAGGAAAATTGCTCTGGCCTGTTCAGTATGCGGGTCGCGAAATTACACCATCACAGCAAGTGCAACCCGCACCAAGCGACTAGAGGTTATGAAGTTTTGTAAGCATTGCGGTAAGCACACATTACACCGTGAAACCCGTTAATTTGACTGATCGTAACGACTAACACACTACAATTTAGGAGGCAACACCATGCGTTTATTCCGTTTCTTCAAGGCGGTCGGACAGGAAATGAAGCAAGTTTCTTGGCCTGGTCCTAAGCAAACGCGGCACGATACTGGCACCGTCATTGGTATTTCAATTCTCTTCGCAATCTTCTTTGCGGTCGTTGACTGGGTCGTTCAGTACGGCTTAAAGTTCATCGCCTAGGTGAATTGTCAGTGGTCAAACCCGGCTAAATATGGTATATTAAGAGTCAACAGGAACTTCGTGCATTGCGGAGTTTTTTTATTTTGGACGAAAAAGTCAATTATTAAAAGGAGTGCAACACATGGTTGAGTCAGCTGAAAAGCAATGGTACGTGCTTCACACGTACGCCGGTTACGAAAACAAGGTTATGGCAAACTTGGAATCCCGGGCCGAATCAATGGGGATGCAGGACAACATCTTCCGGGTCGTTGTTCCCGAAGAAGAGGAACACGAAGTCAAGAATGGTAAGGACAAGGTTACCATGGAAAAGACCTTCCCAGGCTACGTCTTGGTTGAAATGGTCATGAGTGACCAAGCGTGGTACATTGTCCGGAACACGCCGGGTGTCACCGGGTTCTTGGGTTCCCATGGGCAAGGGAGTAAGCCAACGCCACTCCTGCCTGACGAAGTTGAACGGATCTTGCGGCGCGTGGGAATCTCTGCCCGGCACGCTGACCTGGATGTGGCCCCTGGTGATTCCGTAACCATCGTGGACGGCGCCTTCAGTGGCTTGGTCGGTAAGATTACCGAAGTCGACAATGAAAAGATGAAGTTGAAGGTTAACATCGACATGTTCGGCCGGGAAACCAGTACGGAACTGAACTTCGACCAAGTCGACCCGATCCTGAAGTAGGCGGCTGGATTAACGCCAGTTTCACCAATGTTTTCAGAAAAGAACTTGTTGCAGTTAGTAAAGTGTGGTATGATTCTCAGGTATGCGTGACGCATATTTTTCAAAGTGGGAGGGGCAAACTAACAGCCCCACTTACCACACACGGACTCAAGGAGGTATTGTCTCGTGGCTAAAAAAGTAGCTAATGTCGTTAAATTACAAATTCCTGCGGGTAAAGCAACCCCAGCTCCCCCAGTTGGACCAGCTTTAGGTCAAGCAGGTATCAACATCATGGGCTTCACTAAGGAATTCAACGCTCGTACCGCTGACCAAGCTGGTATGATCATTCCTGTTGTGATCAGTGTCTATGAAGATCGTTCCTTTGATTTCATCACCAAGACCCCTCCAGCAGCTGTACTGTTGAAGAAGGCTGCTGGTGTTGAAAGTGGTTCCGGCGAACCTAACACGAAGAAGGTTGCTACTGTAACCAAGGATCAAGTTAAGCAAATCGCTGAAACTAAAATGCAAGATCTAAACGCAGCTGACGTTGAAGCAGCTATGCGCATGATTGAAGGTACTGCCCGGAGCATGGGCTTCACGGTCGAAGGTTAAGCTCAGTTTTCGGATAGTCGGACACTTCACGAAAATGAAATGTGTCAAGTGGGAGGTTTATCCGTTACAACCACATTTGCAAGGAGGAATACACAAAAATGGCTCACAAACGAGGTAAAAAGTATCAAGACGCTGCCAAAATGGTCGAGGCTGATAAGGTCTACACGATGGGCGACGCCGTTGATTTAGTTAAGAAGATGGATTTCGCTAAGTTCGATGCAACTGTAGAAGTTGCTTTCAAGCTTAACGTTGATACGAAGCAAGCGGACCAACAACTCCGTGGCGCATTGGTATTACCAAATGGTACTGGTAAGGAAACCACGGTAATCGTATTTGCTAAGGGTGATCAAGCTAAGGCTGCTGAAGCAGCTGGTGCCGACGTTGTTGGTGAACAAGACTTAGTAGAACGCATCCAAGACGGCTGGTTAGACTTTGACGTTGCCATCGCAACGCCAGACATGATGGCCCAAGTTGGGCGTTTAGGTCGGGTCTTAGGTCCTAAGGGCTTAATGCCTAACCCTAAGACGGGTACGGTGACGATGAACGTCGAAAAGGCCGTTTCCGATGCTAAGAACGGGCAAGTTACTTACCGGACTGACCGGGATGGTAACGTTGCTGTTCCATTTGGTAAGGTTTCCTTTGATGCTGACAAGCTTGCCGGCAACTTGAAGACCATTGCTGAAACGATTGTTCGCATTCGTCCAGCCGCTGTACGTGGTACTTACGTACAACACGTTTCAATTTCTTCAACGTTCGGCCCTAGTGTCGACGTTGACTTGGCTTCCTTATTAGCCTAAGTTAAAACGTGAATTAAAAAAATCCCTAGCAGTGCATTGACAGTGATGTCAAAGTATTGTATGCTATTGAAGTTGTATTTAATAGATCTACCTAAGACTCAGGTGGCCGAATGGTCTTAATTTCCTGCCGAGGCAGAAGTTTACTTAAACTTTTGACTCCTTATGTCTTGGTGGCATAGGGATTTTTTTATCCCACCAAACTACTCCGGGAGGTGAACAATTTGAGTGAACAAGCTATTGCCGTTAAAGCAAAAAAAGTTGATGAGGTTGTTGAAAAATTCAACAACGCCGTTAGTGCCATCGTCGTTGACTACCGTGGTTTAACTGTTGAAGAAGCAACTGACTTACGGAAGCAATTACGTGATGCTGGCGTTCAGATGAGCGTCATCAAGAACAAGATTTTGGTCCGGGCAGCTGAAAAGGCTGGCTACGAAGGTTTAAACGAACTCTTCGCTGGCCCTACTGCTGTGGCTTTCTCTGACGAGGATGCCATTGCCCCAGCTAAGGTTTTGAAGAAATTTGCAGATAGCGTTGATGCCCTTGAAATCAAGGGTGGTTTCATCGAAGACAAGATCGTCTCCGTTGACGAAATCAACACTTACGCAAGCTTGCCTAGTCGTGAAGACTTGCTTTCTATGCTGGCTAATGTCTTACAAGCACCAGTACGGAACGTGGCCTACGCTGTTAAGGCGATTGCTGAAAAGGGTGACGAAGGCGACGCAGCCTAAGTCCCTGCTTCAGGTTGAAACATAAAAAAATAAAACCCAATTATTGGAGGAAAATAACATGGCTTTTGATAAAGATGCTATCATCGCTTCTCTTAAAGAAGCATCCATTACTGACCTTAACGACTTAGTTAAGGGTATCGAAGACGAATTCGGCGTTTCTGCTGCTGCCCCAGTTGCTGCAGCCGGTGCTGCTGGTGGCGACGCTGCTGCCAAGGATTCATTCGACGTTGAATTAACTGAATCTGGTGACGCCAAGGTTAAGGCTATCAAGGCTGTCCGTGAAATCACTGGTTTAGGTTTGAAGGACGCTAAGGGTCTTGTTGACAACGTACCATCTGTCATCAAGGAAGGTCTTTCAGAAGACGAAGCCAACGAAATCAAGGAAAAGCTTGAAGCCGTTGGTGGTGTGGTTACGCTTAAGTAGTCACCTTCAACTTAACAAAACGAATCGCTGCCCGCGGGTGGCGATTTTTTTGTACGAAAATTTACGGAAAAACAGGGGGTGTCCCGTATTCAGCGAACGACAAGGCGGCCAATCCCAGCTACGAAACGAGGAACGACTAACCTTATCTCTAATCGGCGTATGATGACCCCTGATTCTAGGCGATTTCGGTCCTGTACCGGTTAGCTGGCAGCTAAATAAGTTGAAGCAACGCGCCGTCACTTTTAAACCTATTAAGATAGTCTTAACTTTAAATGGTATAATTGGGTTTGCCTCACAAGTTGTGGGGGTACATATTCTTCGGGGAAAAGGGGATACAGTTATGCATAAAGTGATGCGCCAAGTCTGGTTCTGGGGCGGCTTTCTCCTGGGCCTGTACGTGCTCTTGGTTATTTCTAGCGTGCCGATGCTCGGGGTGATTCGGTGGTCAGGGGTCCACGGGATTGCCAACAACGTGGGGATTCGTGTCTTGAGTACGCTGGTACTGGTGGTCATCAGTGCCTTAGTGGTCTGGTGGATTTATCGCTACCGAACGGATCTGTGGCTGCGGCAGGTGATGACCCGCCAGCACGTCTGGTGGTCTCTCGGGGCCGCGGCATTAGGGGCGATTGGCTTATTCATCGTCGCCGCAACGCTGGGAATTTCCGACGGTCAGGATTTACCACCGCTATTGCCGGGCGCTTTGGTCCAGCTGGTGGTCGGCGCGTTCATGATTTTTGTCTTCTCGCTACTCTCCGTGTGGGTGTTGCAGGGGATGCTACAGGAACGGCTTAACCGGTTGCCGGACTTTCCCAAATGGGCGGCCGTGCTGTTGCCCGTCATCTGCGAGGTACTGGTCGCGTGGGGCACCCTCAGCGATAACCTCTCTTCGTTGGTGGTGAGCGTAGTCGTTGCCGGCCTGTATCAGGCCACGCGCGACTGGCAGTGTTCATGGCTCGCCATGGCGATTTTAACGGCCGTCAGTCTGGTGCTACCAGCATTAGGATTAAGTTAACCATTCAGGCACAATCGGTTCAGTCGGTTGTGTTTTTTTGATGGAGATCACGTATACGAAAAAAGTATGAGATGTTGTGCTAACTGACTGAAATCCAGATTTAACGCAATATCGGGCTCACTTACTTACTTTTAGTTATCAAATGATTGACCAGTTTTTATTGTATTTAGTTAACACCCATGGTAGGCTTAGCTTCGTCAATAACCCATTAGGAGGAAGCAATCATGACTGTAAAAATTGGCGTTATTCTTGGTAGCACGCGGACCCACTCGCTGGGGGAAAAGCTCTTTAAGTATCTGCAACGGGCCATGCCCACGACTGGGGTAGACTTCACCTGGATTGACTTGAAAGATTATCCGTTACCCCTGTACGACCACGCGGAGACCCCCCTGTCGGAACCGATTCAGAACCTGGCAGCGGTGGAAAAGCGGTGGCTGGACGTCCTCGACCAGCAGGATGGCTACGTCATTTTAAGCCCCGAATACGATCACGCCATCCCCGGTAGCCTGAAGAATGCCTTGGACTTCGTGGGACCGGAGACGGACCACAAGCCCGTCCAGATCGTCACGTACTCCAAGTACAGCGACGGTGGGATGTTGGCGGCGGCCTCGTTCGTCGAGATTTTACAAATGTTGAAGATGATGGTGCTCCCCACGCCGGTCCTCCTGTGGAACGCCGAACCGAATTTTACGGCCGACGGGGACCTGGTTGCAACGGCGCCGAACAGCGACCACTTCGCGGAACGACTCGCGGCGGCCTTTAACGAGCTGGTCCACTATGCCAGCTTGATGAAGGATCATCCCTTTAAAAGGTAAGTCAAATGGAGCTGACGCTGGATGGCGCCAGCTTTTTTTCGTCGGCCCGCATCCCTTGCGAAAGCGTGAAGATTGCCGCACAGGGATAGGCAAGTTGGCCGGTTTAGCGTAAACTAAGGCGTAATTAGGCGTGGCGCTTCGGCGATGCGGGGGCTAGTCGCCAAAAATTAGGGGAGATGCGTTCATGAACGAAATGATTTTAGTCGTGGAGGACGATGCGGCACTGTTGGCGTCGGTTACCATGGACCTGCAATTCGAGGGCTACACGGTGCTCAATGCCCAGGATGGCCGGCAGGCGCTGGAGATTTACGAAAATAATCGCGGTCAATTGGACCTGATCATCTTGGATTGGATGTTGCCGGAACTGGACGGGCTCGGCGTGTTGCGGCGGATTCGGCGCAGTGACGACCTGCCCGTCATCATGATGACGGCCCGCGACTACGTCAGTGACAAGGTCACCGGCCTGGACATGGGGGCCGACGACTACATCACCAAGCCGTTTGATCTTGAGGAATTGTTGGCCCGTATCCGGGTCATCTTACGCCATCGGCAACCGGCCAAGCCCGCGACCGAGCAATTTCAGGTGGGCCATCTGGTGGTGGACACCCGTAGTCGGCAGGTCAAGAATGCCGGTGAATTGATCCAACTGACCCAGCGGGAATATGACCTCTTGCTCTGCCTGATTAAGAATGCCGGGCAAACCCTGTCGCGTGACGAACTCCTCGATCGGGTGTGGGGCGTGGACTTCGAGGGCCAACCCAACATCGTCGACGTTTACGTCCGGTACTTACGGCACAAATTAAACGCGGCGCACGTGGCCGACTTAATTCACACGGTTCGGGGGGTCGGCTACCTCCTTTCCGCGGAAGTCGTGGGGTGAGCGTATGACTAAATCGCAAACCACGGCTCGTGAGATTCGCACGCGGTTCATCGGCATGCTGGTCCTGGCCACCCTCGTGATGGGGACGGCGATCATCGGCGTGGTCGGCTACCAGCAGGTGCGACAGACGCAGAACTCAGCCACGCGTCTGATGACCGGTCTGAAACATTCCGTCATCGACAGCCGACCGGACTGGCACTGGTGGCGCCGCTACAGTTCGATTAATACCATCGATACCTACGTGCGGGTGACCAATCACGGCGAGACTACCAAGCACTACTATTCACCGTTTACGCGAGAATTCTTGACTGAAGATCGTCATCGGATTCTCGGGACTCAGGCCCTGAACTATACGCCGGATTTCGGTTTTACCTACTACCGGCAGGCTAACTACCACGGCAATCATTTGGAAATCTGGTTGAATCTCACGCCAATCTTGACCACGCTGATCTCGGTCGTGCTGGTGGTCCTGGCCGTCATGGGGGCCACGATTCTGTTGGGCAGTGCCTACGTGCGGGTCATGGCCCGCAAGATTACCCAGCCCCTGGCCAGCCTAAATACGGCCGCTCGGGTGCAGACGCGCCAGCACGAAAAGAAAGTGGCGCTCCCCGTGCCGGCACAACCGGTCGAGGTTCGTGAGCTCGCCATCAGCTTTAATGAGTTGCTTCAGACCGTCAACGATCACGCGGTACAGGAGCAGCAGTTTACGGCCAATGCCGCCCACGAGTTGCGGACGCCGATTGCGGCGATTCTGACCCACGTTCAGCTGTTGAAACGCCGGGCCGCGGACCATCCGGAGATCGTCCCGCAATCGATCGACTATATCGGCGAGGAGTCCGGGCGGATGAAGCGGCTGGTCGACAGCCTCCTGACCCTCTCGCGGGCGGACCGGGCCGTCTTGCACCTGGCCCCGACCGATTTACACGCGGTGGCCCAGACCGTGGTGACCAGGGAGACCGCGCTGATTACGCAGTCGCTGACCTTGCAAGGCGAGTCGCCGGTGTCGGCACTGGTGGCCGGAGAAAGTGTCGAGCAGGTGCTGACGGCGCTGATTGATAACGCCGCCAAATATTCGCCGGCAACGGCGCCCATTACCGTGTGGGTTCAATCGACCGCTGCCGGTCAACAGATTGTGGTGGCCGACCAAGGCGTGGGGATTAGCGATGTCCAGAAGGCCCACGTTTTCGAGCGTTTCTATCGCGTGGACCCGGCTCGTAATCCCGAAATAGCTGGGACGGGGCTGGGGCTAGCCATCGTCTCCCAGCTGGTGCGCGCCAACCACGGGACGATTACGATCGCCGATAACCAGCCGCGGGGCAGTCAATTCATCTTAAATTTCCCCCAATCTGAGAAATTCTCAGAATAATTTCTTTTTTAAGCTATTTTTATGAGAGCGCCGTTCGACTATGATAGAGACATTCAGTTGCCCGTAGTCGCGCGGCCTTTTAATTGGGAATTAAGATGGCCGTACCATTTGGGGATTAACGGTGACGTACGGTGACTGATGGGGTGGCGGACAGCCGCGAGACGCCGGTCTGGGATGGCCGGTTAGCCGTGAGCAACCCGGGGGACCACTCCTTGGGGATTGAGAGAAGAGTAGTTGAACACCGACCGTTGGGGGAACGCCTCACGGTCGGTCAACTGACGGCACCGTTTTGAAAGGAGTCAGTGGTCAGAGGCGTAAGGGAATTTAAAGCAAACTATGAGATTTTTGGGGAGTTAGGCCGTGCGTGGGGGCGCCGGCCTTTTTTGGTAAGTTCGCTAACCTAACACGCCGTTGACCCTCTGCCTTGATTGTGTTTCGTCCGGGCCATTGCGATAATGAAGAACTACGGGGGGATTAACTATGGGGAAAAGACTATGGCGCACCATTCAAAAACACATGACGCTCATCAAGGGACTGTTCATGTTTTCCGTGCTCCTCTTCATCATTCATGAAGTCGGCCGGGTCGCCCACGAAATCAGCGGCCAACAGGTACGTTCGGTACTGGGGTCATTGAGCTGGGGGACGCTGGGCCTGTTACTGGTGGGGGGCTTTATCGCGGTCTTACCCATGTTGATTTATGATTTTACCATTGTTGAATTCTTACCGGGCCAATTTTCAGCGGGCTACATTATTCGCAGTGGGTGGGTCACCAACACCTTCACCAATCTCATGGGGATGGGCGGCCTGTTAGGGGCCAGCCTGCGGGCGAATTTTTACTCGCAATCGGCCACCAAGAAGCAGGTGGTCTACGCCATCTCCAAGATCGCTCTGTTCCTGTTGGCCGGGCTCTCACTATCCTGCTGGGTCGCGTTAGTTCTACTCTTCGGCCTGGATATCGGTCAACCCTACCAGGGCTACTGGATGTGGCTACTGGGTGGCGGGCTGTACTTCCCGGGATTGTTCGTCTTCACGCGGCTAAATGACAGCGCGTTCTTCAAGGACCTGACCTGGGCGCGCGAATTGCGGCTGATCTTAGGGTCCACCTTAGAGTGGGGCAGTTGCGCGCTGTTCTTCCTCCTAATTGGCTGGGCACTTCGCCTCCCGTTGAACCTGGCCGCGGTCTTTCCCATGTTCGTGGTGGCCTCGGTCGCCGGGGTGGTCTCCATGATTCCCGGGGGCTTGGGGAGCTTCGACGTCTTCATGATTCTGGGACTGGGGATGCTGGGCGTCAGCCGGGCCGATGCGGCGGGCTGGTTACTGCTGTATCGCCTGTTCTACTACTTCTTCCCGTTTGGCGTGGGCGTGGGGCTCTTCTTCCACGATGCCGGCCGACGCCTTAATCAATTCCTCAACGGCTTGCCGGTGGCGGCTCTGCGGCGGGGCGCTCACCTGTTCGTCACGACCTTTATGTACTTCTCCGGGGTCATGATGCTGCTGTACGCCACGATTCCCGACGTGGTCTTGACCAACCACCTGTACATTCGGTTGGTGCCGTATATGTTCTACTTTCTCGACCAGGTCTCCAACATCATCGTGGCCTTCCTGCTGATTGGGTTGGCCCGGGGCGTGGGAGCGCGAGTGAAACGGGTGTTCTGGCCCACGCTCATCGTGCTAGCCATCGCGATTGGTAATACGCTGTGGCGGGAAAACTTTCCCGGGGGGCTGGCCGTGCTTCTCGGCCTAGTCCTAGCCTGCCTGCTCTTCGCACGACCGGAGCTCTACCGCGAGGGCTTCCACTATTCCTGGGGGGGCCTGCTGGTCGATGGTAGCATCTACATCGGCACCTTCCTGCTGTATACCGTGCTGGGGCTGTCGATGTTTCAGGGCACGCACAAGGCGTGGTTTCCTCAGAATTGGCGGTTGCCGTCCACACAGGTCTGGCTCAACGGCCTGGGGGGATTGCTGGTGGCGCTGCTGATTCTAGTCGGCATCAACCGCTACCTCGCGCGCTCGCGGCAGGACTGGCTGCACCAGCCCTTCGATGCGACGCGGGTCCGGGCGTTGATTCGGCGGTTCGGCGGAAACGAGGTCAGTCACCTGGCGTTCCTGCGCGATAAGCAGTTGTACTTTTATCAAAAAGATGGCGCGGATCAGCTCCTGATTTTATTTCAGCAGCGCGCCGACAAGCTACTGGTGATGGGCGAGCCGATCGGCAATCAGGCGGAGCTGGTCCCCGCGCTCAAGCAGTTCATGACCGACGCCGATTTAGCCGGGTTGCGGCCGGTCTTCTATGAAATCAGCGAGGCGTTAACCCTGCGACTCCACGAGATGGGGTTTGATTTCATCAAGGTCGGCGAGGAAGGCCACGTGGATCTGACGACCTTTAGTCTGGCGGGCCGCGCGCACAAGGGCGAACGGGCGCTGGTTAATAAATTCCGTCGGGAAAACTACACCTGCGAGCTCCTTCAGCCGCCGTTGAGTGACCAAACGTTTGCCGAGTTACAGGCTATTTCGACCGCCTGGCTGGGGGAACAAACGGAGAAGGGCTTCTCACTAGGCTTCTTCGACCGGCAGTATCTGGACGAGGCGCCGGTCGCGGTGATGAAGACGGCGGCCGGGGAAATCGTGGCCTTCGCCAACCTGATGCCCACCGGTGACCGGCACATGACCTCGATTGATCTGATGCGGGAGAGTCCCAATGCCCCTTCCGGCATCATGGATGGGCTGTTCGTCTACCTCTTTGACTTGTGTCGCGACCAGGGTTACACGGCCTTCAACCTGGGGATGGCGCCGCTGGCCAACGTGGGCGTCTCCCACTTTAGTTTCATTGAGGAGCGGGCGGCCCACCTAATTTATCAGTACGGGTCCAGCGTGTACAGCTTCCAGGGCTTGCGGGCATACAAGGAAAAATACGTGACGACCTGGCAGCCCAAGTACCTGGCCTATCGGCGCCGGGCCTCGCTGATCTTCACGATGCTCCAGTTGATGATCGCGGTCAACCGGCCGACGACCAGTCCCAAGACGAGGTTGGTGCCGCGGTGGCTAGACCGCTGGCTGACCGACGAGATCACCTGGCAGAACCACCGGTGATTGGCGCGTTGACTCTGGCCGCCTTACCGTTTAGTTGGCAGAAACCAGTTGCCTGCGGCTGCCAGCAATTCCGCCTGCTGTGGGGACCGGTTCCAGCCAAAGGACGGGCTTCCACCTCGCTTGGAAGCCTTGCCTAAACCGCAAGTCTCCCAAGTCGTCCCACCCAGTAACCTGGCCAAGAACGCCAGCTAACTGGGTCGACACAGCTGGCTCCATTACTGGCCTCCTCCGGCGCATGGTTCGTCTGACTAATGACGGCCAAGACCCGTGACACCACCGCTGACGGTCGGATAATCAGCCACCAAGTCGATGACGACCACCATAGTAGCCGAGAGTGAAGCGAAATATGAGCTTAGCCGTGGGATTCCCTTAGCGGCGGGGCTTGCCAGTTAGGGAATGGCGACTTGGAAACGCCGACCCTTGGCGGTTTCAAGCGAGTGCCGAGACCGTTCCTCAGGCTCGGTGCGTCCTGCCCACCGCGATCCAGCTCATATTTTGCGAACGGAAGGTTTGTGTTGTGTGGCCAGTGATGTCGCCAGTTATACCGCCGGGACTCAAAGGCAAAATAAAAAGAACGGACCGTGTGCCCGTTCTCGAAAAGCCTAGTTGGTGTATTTGTAAGGAAGCTGGTGGTGGAAGGTTGCGAAGCCCTCGAAGATATCGTCGATCGAGGCCGCGTCGATGAAGAGGTCCATGTTCTCTTGCGGCGCAAACCCTTGGTCACAGCATTTCTGCATCATCGCCACGAGCTCATCGAAGTAGTGGTTGATGTTGAACAGCGCGATGGGCTTCTGGTGGACGTTGATCTGGCTCCACGACAGCATGGTGGTAAATTCCTCGAACGTGCCGAAGCCGCCGGGTAAGACGATGAAGGCGTCGGATTGCCGGAGCATCTCGTCTTTCCGTTCATCCATGGTGCTGGTCTCCAGCAGCGTGGTGACGTTGGTCTCGGCCAGTCCCATTTCACTTAGGAAGGTGGGAATAATGCCAATGACTTCACCACCGGCGTCCATGGTGGACTTGGCGATCGCACCCATCAGGCCTTCCTTACCGCCACCGTAGACCACGGGATGGTGGTTAGCGGCGAGGTATTGGCCCAGCGCGTTGGTTTGTTTAAGAAAGTCTGGATCGTAACCGTGGTTGGACCCGCAGAAGACGCAGACGTTTTTAATTTTTGGCATAAGAACTGACCCCCTGAATTTAGACAGCTACGTGGCGGAAAAGTCGCGTAACTTACCACTCATTATACCGCAAAATACGGGCGGTTCCGGTGGAAATTTCGCGGGGGATGGGGCGGTGAAGTGGGTCCAGTGCCGCCTTGGTGGAGAAACAACGAGGTGTGGGGGAGTATTGGAGAAAGGATGAGGAATCATGGCGATTGAGAAAGTGGTGATTGCTGGCGGGGGGACCATGGGCAGTCAGATTGCCTTTCAGACTGCGTTTAGTGGCCTAGACGTCACGGTTTACGATGTGAGTCCAGCGGCGAGTGCGGCGACCAAGCGGCGGGTAGCGACCTGGGATCAGACCTACATGCACGAACGCCAGGCCACACCGGCCGTGATTAAGACGACCAACGATCATCTGCGGTACGCCACGGATTTAGAGACGGCCGTGGAAGGTGCCGACCTGGTCATTGAGACTACGCCCAAGGTGGTGGCCGTTAAGAACGAATTTTACGCGTTATTAGCTAAGGTTGCCCCAAGCGAGACCATCTTTGCGACCAGTTCGTCAACGATGGTTCCCAGTCAATTTGCGGCGATTACGGGCCGGCCCGGAAAGTTTCTCGCGCTCCATTTTACCAATCACGTCTGGGCGAATCATTTGGCGGAAGTCATGGGGCATCCGGGCACCGATCCCGCGGTTTACCAGGAAGTCGTGGCCTTCGTCCGGCAGATTGGATTGGTCCCGATTCAGTTGCGGAAGGAACATCCCGCCTACATCTTAAATGCCATGCTGGATTCCTTCCTAAGCACGGCGTTGATGCTGTGGGTCGAGGGGGTCGCGGACTTTGAGACCATCGACCGGACCTGGATGATGGCGACCGGCGCGGTGCGGGGACCGTTTGCCGT
Source organism: Levilactobacillus sp. HBUAS70063 (assembly GCF_038374745.1). NCBI lineage: Bacteria > Bacillati > Bacillota > Bacilli > Lactobacillales > Lactobacillaceae > Levilactobacillus > Levilactobacillus sp. HBUAS70063. The sequence goes on from NZ_JBANSM010000004.1 coordinate 70,458, forward strand.
CTTGGATGAGATTGGGCTGAAGACGGCGTATAAATTAATGCTGGCCGCGAGTGCCGAGCCGGGGCGCGAGGGCCTCGTGATGGTGGCGCACCAGATTAAAGTCGAGATGATTGACCAGCACCATCTAGGTCAGGAGACCGGGGCCGGTTTCTACCGGTATCCGGATCCGGCGTATCTGCAGGCGGGCTTCATCCAGGGAAATTAAAGCTGAGGAGTGGCTAATCCTCTGGGGGAGCCACTTTTTGTGCTATCCGAAGGGAAAAGACGAAAGTCGACTAAAACTAAGGTTATCAGCTAACTCATGACGGTAATTTTAGTCGTATACGGCTCCGTCGTGAAAGCGGACCGGGCCTGAGAGCGGTCTCGGCCTCGCTTTGAGCCGATAGCCCGCGTCTCAAAGACGCCAGTTCCCTAACCGGCTAAAGCTGCCGCTAAGGGAACTCCCACGGCTGAACCCATATTTGGCTCACTCACGGCTACGAGAGTGCTGACCAGCAACCAGCGGCTTAACTCGACGTAACAACTAGTTTGTCGATAAACGTCGGTGTTGCTGATAAACACCATCCCGCCGGAGATCGCTAGGGGTGGAGCCAGCTGTGTCGACGGTGTTAGCTGAGGGCCTTTCTCAGCTTACAGCGTGGGGCGACTTGGGAGACTTGCGGGTTTGGCAAGGCTTCCAAGCGAACCGGAAGCCCGTTTTCCAGGCTGGAGGCGTCCCCCATAGCAGGCGGAACCCCTGGCAGGCGCAGGCACCTGGTTTCACCAGTCTTAATGGACAGAACACCGTCGTTACGGAAATTAACGTGTTAATTCTACTTTTAACCTTCTGGTGACGATCCAATCAAATCGGGGGTGATTGGTCGCCTGGAGGAGTCGTTCATTTGGTTAACGAGTTTGCTAACCCCTCTGGAATCGTTGTTTTTCGGCGAGTGGTCACGGTATGATGGTCGTAGTCAGACGAAGGAGAAGCTTGATATTATGGGAAAACAACCTGCAATTGCCCTGGGAACTTGGGCCTGGGGGGATAACGCATCGAACAAGTATTTTGGAGATACCCTGTCGGCCGAGACGCTAAAGCCGGTGGTGACGGCGGGCATGTCTCGGGGCTTTAACCTCTGGGACACCGCCTACGCTTACGGCAAGGGGACGTCCGAACGCCTGGTGGGCGACCTACTCTCGGCTTATCCGCGGATGGATTATCAGCTGTCCACCAAGTTTACGCCCCGGATGGCCGGCAATGGCCCCCACGAGATGGCCGATATGTTGGCCGGCAGTCTGAAACGACTGCGGACGGATCACGTGGACCTTTACTGGATTCACAACCCGGATGACGTGGAGAAATGGACGCCGGAACTGATTCCGCTGGTCAAGAGCGGTCAGGTCAAACGCGTCGGGGTCTCCAACCACAACTTGGCCCAGATTAAACGAGCCAGCGAGATTTTGGGGACGGCGGGCATTCGGCTCTCGGCCGTTCAGAATCACTTTAGCCTGCTCTACCGGTCGTCCGAACGGGCCGGCATCATTGACTACTGCCATCAGCACCACATCGACTTCTTCGCCTACATGGTGCTGGAACAGGGGGCGCTGGCCGGCCACTACGACGTCGACCATCCCTTACCCGCGGGCAGTGAGCGCGCGAAGGTCTACAACGCCGTCTTGCCTCAGCTCACGCAACTAACGGCGGCCATGCGGGCCATCGGGGCCAAACAAAACGCCTCGGTCGCTGAGGTCGCTACGGCTTACGCACTGGCCAAGGGGACGACGCCCATCATCGGCGTGACCCAGGAAAAGTATATTGCCAGTACGCTACGGTCGGAAAAGGTTAAGCTCACGCCGGCAGAAATCACGCAGTTAGAGACGCTAGCGGCGGCCACCCACGTCGATACCAAGGGATTCTGGGAGGCGCCGATGGTCTAACGCATTGCCGGCACCTTGCCGGAAGTTCCGCCGGCTGTAGGGACTGCCTCCGGCCAAAGGGTGGGTATCCGATTCGCTTGGAAGCCGCAAACTATGCCGTAACCTGTCGTTTTTAGCCAGATTACGGTGTTATCACGGCCGGCGCTCTCCGGCAGGGTAGGTTTATCCCAAAATGTCGATAGTCCCGTCAGCGGTGGTGGATTGCGGCTTTGCGCGTATCAGCAAACGTTTTAAGCACGCCTATTTAAGCCGAGAGTGAAGCCCTAGATGAGCTCAGCCGTGGGATTATCTAAGCGGCAGTAGCCGGTTAGATAATGGCGACTTGAAAACGCTGGTTCTTAGCGGTTTCAAGCGAGTTTCGAGACCGTTCTTTGGCTCGAAACGTCCTCCCCACCGCGTTCCAGCTCATCTGGGGCGAACGGCAAGGCGGCCAGCGTGGACAAAGTTGCCTAAGTCGTTTAATTTCAATGACAAAAAAACCGGCAGCCGGTCGCAATCGTGAAATGGATTGCGGCCGGCTGCCGGTTTTAACTTAGTCGTTATTTACTAGGATCCTCGGGATCATCGGGTTCACCGATATTGTAGTCGCTGTCGTTCATGGCTTCGACGTTCCCCAACAGGTAGCCGTTACCGACCTGGGAGAAGAAGTCGTGGTTAGCCGTGGAAGTGGAAATCCCGTTCATGACCACGGGGTTTACGTCCTCGGCCGTATCAGGGAAGAGGGGATCTTGCCCCAGATTCATCAGCGCTTTGTTGGCGTTGTAGCGAATGAAGGTTAAGACCTGTTCCGTCCAGCCGACTTGGTCGTACAGCGTGTGGGTGTACTTTTCTTCGTTGGCGTAGAGCTTGTAAAGGAAGTCGTACATCCAGTCCTTCATCTGTTGTTGTTCGTTGTCGGTTAGTTCCTTCATGCCAAGCTGGAATTTGTAGCCGATGTAGGTGCCGTGGACGGATTCGTCCCGCAGAATCAGCTTGATGATTTCGGCCACGTTGGCGAGCTTGTTGTGGCCCAGATAGTACAGGGGCGTAAAGAAGCCGGAGTAGAACAGGAACGTTTCCAAGAAGACGCTGGAGATTTTCTTCTTCAGAGGATGTTCGTCATCGTGGTAGAGGTCAAAGATCCGCTTGGTCTTGTTCTGCAGGAATTCTTCGGAGTCGCTCCATTGGAAAATTTCATCGATTTCTTCTGGGGTGTTCAACGTGGAGAAAATCGTGGAGTAACTCTTGGCGTGAACGGATTCCATGAATTGGATGTTGTTGAGCACCGCCGTTTCATGGGGCGTCCGCACGTCCTTACGCAGGGCGGCCATGCCGTCTTGCGATTGGAGGGTATCCAGTAGGGTTAATCCCCCGAAGACGTGGCCCACGACCCATTGATGGTCGGTGTCTAACGTCCGCCAGTCGTCCAAGTCATTGGAGACGGGAATCCGGGTGTCAAGCCAGAATTGTTCCGTTAATTTTTCCCAAGTTGCTTTGTCGATTTCATCAGAAACCGCGTTCCAGTTAATCGCCTTGTAATTTTCTGTTCGTGTCATTGCAGCCACTCCTTTGTCTTTTACTAGGGTTCCACCGGTGTGTTGGCTTAAGCTTACCACACTCGTGGCGAGAACCTTTAAGTAAAGAGCGGGCGACCTCGTGAAATCTACCGGACAACGCCCGTCAAAGGCGACCGGACGGGGGCCCCACTCTCGTTATATTTCGTTTAAAATTGAAGCCTTGTTTTTTTACCGGATCAAAATGAAAATACCGGTGCCAGTAGCATTGATTGAAGTGGAAGCTAGATAACACAGCTTTCACATTGGTTGGCGCCGACTTCGTTGTTGTCATCGGTGAAGGTCCGGACGTAGTAGATTGACTTGATGCCCTTCCGGTAGGCGTAGTTACGCAGGATACTCAGGTCCCGGGTAGTCATCTTGTCGGTCCGACCGTTCTTCCATTCGTACAGGCCGGCGGGAATCGTGGAACGCATGAACAGGGTCAGACTCATCCCCTGATCCACGTGTTTTTGGGCCGCCGCGTAGACGTCGATGACTCGCCGCATGTCGGTGTCGTAGGCCGACTTGTAGTAAGGCATGGTGTCGTTGTCCAGGTAAGGTGCTGGGTAGTAAATCTTCCCAATCTTCTTTTCCTGCCGTTCCTCAATCCGGTTGATAATCGGGTGAAGGCTAGCGGTGGTGTCGTTGATGTAGGAGATGGATCCGTTGGGGGCCACGGCCATCCGGTTCTGGTGATACAGGCCGTCTTGCATGACCGCCTGCTTGAGGTCGGCCCAGTCTTCAGGAGAAGGTAACCAGACGTCCTTGAAGAGGTCTTGGACCTTGGCCGCGGTTGGGCGCCAGTCGTGTTCCGTGTAACGGTCGAAGTAGCTACCATCGGCGTAGGTACTCTTTTCGAAGTTATGGAACGTTTCGTGGCGTTCCTTGGCAATCTCGTTGGAAGCCTTTAATGTCCAATAGTTTAAAAGCATGAAGTAAACGCTGGTGAAGGCGATACTGTCCTTGGACCCGTACATCATGTGGTTCTTGGCGAAGTAGCTGTGGAGCCCCATGGCCCCCAAGCCAATCGTGTGTGCCAGGTGGTTGCCCTTTTGGATGGAAGGCACCACGTCGATGTCGGAGTGGTCGGTGACGAAGGTGAGGGCCCGGACCATCGTTTCAACGGAATGGCCGAAGTCGGGGGACGTCATCAGGTTAACGATGTTCGTGGACCCCAGGTTGCAGGAAATATCGGTGCCCTTTTGAATGTATTCTTGCTTATTGTTAACGGTAGAAGGCGTCTGAACCTGCATGATTTCGGAGCACAGGTTACTCATCACGATGCGCCCGTCGATGGGACTCTCGCGGTTGGCGGTGTCGATGTTGACGATGTACGGGTAGCCGGATTCCTGTTGGAGTTTGCCAATCTCAGTTTCCAGCTCGCGGGCCTTGAGCTTCTTCTTGCGGATGTCGGGGTTGGCGACCAAATTGTCGTATTCCTTAGTGATGTCCACGTAGGCGAACGGCTTGCCGTAGATGCGTTCGACGTCGTAGGGGCTAAAGAGGTACATGTCGGCGTCCTGTTCACAGAGTTCATAGAACTTGTCGGGCACCGTCACCCCGAGTGACAGGGTCTTGAGCCGAATCTTTTCGTCGGCGTTTTCCTTCTTGGCGCTCAGAAAGGCCACGATGTCGGGATGAAAGACGCTGAGGTAGACCACGCCGGCCCCCTGACGTTGTCCCAGTTGGTTGGAGTAGGAGAAGCTGTCTTCGAGAAGCTTCATGACCGGCACCACGCCGGAAGCGGCACCATCGATGTGTTTGATGGGGTCGCCGGCACCCCGGAGGTTGGACAGGCTAATCCCCACGCCACCGCCGATTCGCGAGAGTTGGAGGGCGGAATTAATCGTCCGGCCAATGGTGTTCATATCATCGGTGGACTGAATCAAGAAGCAAGAGACCAGTTCGCCCCGGCGTGCCCGCCCGGCGTTTAAGAAGCTTGGCGTCGCGGGTTGGTAGCGCTGGTGGATGATTTCATCGGCCAGGTCGTGGGCCAGCGTCTGGTCGCCGTCTCCGAAGTCCAGGGCGTTCATGGCCACGCGGTCGATGAAGTTTTCCAGGTAGTAGTCGTTGTCATCGGTCTTTAGCGCGTATTGGGCGTAGAACTTGTAGGCCGCCATGAAGGATTTGAAATGAAAGTTCTGGGCCTTCAGGTAGGCGTAGAGGTCTTCGATAAAGGCAAACGGGTACTGGTCGATCACCTTTTTTTCCACGTAGTTGCCGGCAATCAAGTAGTCGAAGCGCTCGCGCAGAGAGTCAAACGTCTTGGTGTTCGGGATCACATTTTCCTTCAAGAAGGCCTGTAAGGCTTCCTGATCCTTATTCAACGGAATCTGCCCATCCACGGGGATGTTGATCTCGTTGTTCAAGTCGTAGTATGTGACGTCGCCTAAATTCTTTAAACTCATACTCGTCATCTCTTCCTTCTTTTTTAGTGGTGAACTATTTCAGGTCTAGGTTAATCGGTTCAAATAAAAATGGCGGCACCGTGAACCAGCACGGCGTCGCCAAGAGGGGTTGGGGCTTACGAAGTTAACCCGCAATCTTGGTCAATTGATCTGGCCGGAAGCCGTAGAAGGCAGGAATTCCGGATGCTTCAATTACTGGAACGGCTTGGAAGCCATGTTCCTTGAGGTAAGTCACATATTCTGGGTTTTGATTAATGTTCCGTTCTTCGAATTCCACGTTGTGTTCGCTGAGAAAACGCTTCGTCATCTTGCATTGCATGCAATTATTTTTTGAGTAAACTGTTACTTTCATTGTTGCCACATCCCTTAAATTTCAATCTCAATGAGTTAAGTGTACACCAGATATAGAAAATAGCAATCAAAAAAAGCACCACATTTGGTAGTTGGGTTATACAATAACCACCAAATATAGTGCTTTGCGCTTTAAAAGTTTTTTTCCTGTTTTCCGTCAAAAATCTAAGGTAAAATAGACCTAAAAGGTGGCGGAGAATTTGACTAATCACTATTATACACAAAATCCAGATGTTTTACACGAAGAACACCATTGGCCGTTTACCCTCTTAGGCAACGAATTGTTGTTTACCACCGACAACGGGGTCTTCTCCAAGAATCGCGTGGACTACGGGTCACGGACGTTGCTGAACGCGTTTAACGCGGATAAGACGCCGGCTGGGCCGTGGCTGGACCTGGGCACGGGGTACGGTCCCATCGGGCTGGCACTGGCTAAGCAGTGGCCGGAACGGCAGGTCACAATGGTCGATGTCAACGAACTAGCACTGGACCTGGCGCGGCAAAATGCCGTGGCCAATCAGATTGAAAACGTGGAAATCAAGACGTCGGATATTTACGAGCACGTCACGCAGCGTTACGCCGCTATCTTAACGAACCCACCCGTTCGCGCGGGGAAGAAAGTGGTTACGGCCATGTTGACCGGCGCCAAGGACCACCTCTTACCCGGTGGCACGTTAACGGTGGTCTTGCAGAAAAAGCAGGGCGCGCCATCGGCCGAAAAGACCATGCAGGCCACGTTTGGCAATTGCGCCATCATCAAGAAGGATAAGGGTTATTATATCTTAGAGAGCACGTTGCGTTAGTCCCATGAATTGAGAAGGGAGGGGTTCGATGCGTGACACTTCCTATTCACCCTTACAGCGACACTATATGGAAGAAGCCTTGTTTGAAGCCGATCAGGCGGGGCTAATTGGCGAGGTTCCCATCGGCGCGGTGATTGTTCATGACGGAAAGATCGTCGGTCGAGGGCATAATTTACGTGAGCACGCCAACGACGCTACGCTTCACGCGGAGGTGCGGGCGATTGAAGAGGCCTGCGCCACCCTGAAGAGTTGGCGCTTGGAGGATTGCCAGCTCTACGTCACGATTGAACCCTGTCTGATGTGTAGCGGGGCCATCATCAACGCGCGGATTCCGGAGGTCTATTACGGTGCCAGAGACCCCAAGGCCGGTGCCGTCGATAGCCTGTATCAAACGCTGACCGATACGCGGCTCAACCACACCGTCACCGTCCACGAGGGCCTCATGGCTAAGGACGCTGGTGAGCGGATGGTGGCCTTCTTTAAGGCCGCTCGCAAGCGCCAGAAGGCAGCTAAGAAGGCCCGCAAAGCGAAAAAAGCTGCGCAAGATTAAGCAATCCCTAGACAGGTTCAGGGAATCATGATACACTAGTTATTGCCGTTAAGGCCTTGAAGCAAGGGCGGACTTACGAATTGTGTCAGGTCCGGAAGGAAGCAGCACTAAGTTTGCTTCGCTTTGTGCTTCAAGTTTATGAGCAATTAACCAACTCTCAGTCGTTGACTGGGAGTTTTTTCGTGCTGATTGGGGATTAAAAGCAAGTCTGGTCGGATGATTTTGCTGGATGTGTGGGACAGTTGATGATAAAACAACACCAACCTGACAACGATAGGAGCGATTTAATGATTAATCCATCACCAAAAGAGCGCTTAATCATTCGAATCGACGCTAAGCGTAAGCAACAAGCAGCTGAAGTTGCAGAATCATTGGGAACGGATCTACCTAACGTCGTTAATATGTTTTTAGAACAAATGATCAAAGAAAAAGCTTTGCCCTTCACGCCTGGTCGTTTTAAAGAAAAGAGTGAGCTAGACGAAGCCTTGGACGATATTAGGGCTGGTCGTACCACGGAATTCTCAAATGTCGATGAACTCTTCAAGTATCTGCATGATCTAGAGAAGTCAGCCGATGATTAAACGTTCACGCACAACGGCTCGTTTTGATTGTTTGCTCAAAAAATTGAGTAAGAAACATTTTGATTTAGGACGGCTAGATCTTGCAATTAAAACAATTTTAGCCGAAGATCATGAAGGACTCGTTCACCAATTTGATTGGCAATCTTGCGGGTATCAACGAGATTCATCTCGACAAAAACGGGTTGCTTCTATACCAAATCATCAATGATGATGAACTAACTTTGCTCTTACTCAATACGGGTAGTCACGACATCTTATAGTTGGGGATATTCAGTAAATTCGAGGGCTATTGTTGCGGCAATAGTCTTTTTCATACATGTTATGAAACTTTATTTTTATCATCTTTTGTCCCACTTTTCCTCTTTAGCCTTTGAATACCCACATCAATTTTAACTGTGGGTAATTTCTTTTTTTCTGAAATGAGTGAATGGAACGGACCGCGCGCTCCGGGCGTTTAAATTCCCTTAAAACCGGTAGAACAATCCGTGACAGATGGTAGGGAAAAAGGCTATAATTATGAACAGCGAATTTAATCGAAAGTATTGAAGAAAGGAACGGATTGCATGGCTTATCAAGCACTTTATCGGGTCTGGCGCCCGCAGCGTTTCGATGACATGATTGGGCAAGAAGTGATTACCCGAACGCTGAAGAATGCCATCACGACGAATCAGATCAGTCACGCGTACCTCTTCGCGGGGCCGCGGGGAACCGGGAAGACGTCGGCCGCTAAGATCTTTGCCAAGGCAATCAACTGTCACCATCAGGTCGACGGTGAACCCTGCAACGAATGCGAGACCTGTAAGGCCATTACGGACGGCACGTTAAATGACGTCATTGAAATCGATGCGGCCTCGAACAACGGGGTCGAAGAGATCCGTGACATCCGCGACAAGGTCAAGTATGCGCCGACCGTGGCCGACTACAAGGTCTACATCATTGACGAAGTGCACATGCTGTCGACCGGAGCGTTCAACGCCTTACTAAAAACCCTGGAAGAACCGCCAGCCAACGTGATCTTTATCCTGGCGACCACGGAACCCCACAAGATTCCCGCCACGATTATTTCACGAACGCAGCGTTTCGACTTTAAGCGGATTGCCGCCAACGATAGCTACGACCGCATGAGTTACATCCTCAAGCAAAAGGGCGTCACCTATGACGACCAGGCCGTTAAGGTGATTGCCAAGGCCGCCGAAGGGGGGATGCGGGATGCCCTGAGTATCCTGGATCAGGCCCTGTCCTTTGGCGATAACGAGATTACCCTGGACAATGCCCTCTTGGTGACCGGGAGCGTGACGCACGAGCTGTTGGCGACCTACGTGACCCAAGTCCTGTCCGGAGATACCAAAGCGGCCTTGGCAAGCTTACAGTCCGTCTTAGAGGCCGGTAAGGATGCCGAACGGTTTACCGAGGATCTGATTGGCTACGATCGCGACTTGTTGCTGTACCAACAGGCCCCGCAAATGGTGGAAGAAGCTGAGATGGGTAGCGTCAGCGCAGACTTTCAGGCGCTGGCTAAGCAGACGCCGGCGCAGACCATGTACGCCATGATTAATGAATTAAATGCCATCCAACAGCAGATGCGCTTCACCACGCACCCGGACGTCTACCTAGAAATCTTGACGATCAAATTAGCCGAGATTGGCCGGCAACAGGGGGCAACTCCGGCCGCCACGGCACCGGCTCCGAATGCCGAGGCCCCGGCGCCGGCGCAGACCGCCGGCTCGACCGAGGTTCATGAGCTCCAACACGAGATTGATCAGCTCCGCTCGGCCGTTAAGCACCTGGAACAGGCGCCGGCCGCCTCAGCCGCGGCTCCCGCCAAGGCCAAGCCGCGCGTCACCAAGTCGCCGGCCGCCAAGGAGGTCAACCTGGCGAAAATTTATCCGGTGCTGGGCTCGGCGACCCGTGAGAAATTGAATCAGCTCCAGGAAGTTTGGCCGGACCTGCTCAACAGTCTGACCGTGACCCAACGGGCGGTGATGAAGGTCTCCCAACCCGTTGCGGCCGCCAACTCAGGCGTCATCGTTGCCTTTGACTATTCCTTCTTGTATCAGCGGGCGACTACGGATCACGAGTTGACCGATGCCCTAGAGAATGGGCTCGACCGGATGATTGGGTCGGCCCTTCCCGTGGTCTTCGTGCCCAAGGATGAATGGCCGGTGATCCGGAAGAATTATCTAACGGCGCACAAGGATGAATTGCAAACCAACGGTGATAGTGCTGCGGCTCCCGCCAAGCCGGCCCCTAATCCGGTCGTGACGAAGGCGGAAGAACTCTTTGGTAAAGACATTGTCGATGTGAAACAAGACTAAGTTATGGAAGGATGATTACAATGCGGAATATGGGAAATATGGGGAACATGATGAAGCAGATGCGTCAAATGCAAAAGAAGATGGAAGAGGACCAAGCGAATTTAAACGCCCAGTCCTTTACCGGCACGTCTCCCGACAGCATGGTCCAAGCCACCTTTACCGGTGACCGGAAGATGACCGACCTCACCATTAAGCCGGAAGCCATTGATCCCGATGATCCCGACATGCTGGCCGACCTGGTCTTGGCCGCGGTAAACGATGCACTGACCAAGGTTGACGAGACCACGAAGCAGACGCTAGGCAAGTACACTCAGGGCATGAATATTCCTGGGATGTAAGCAAGAAAGGACGTTGTGACATGCAGTACCCAGAACCCATCGCGCAGTTGATCGACAGCTACATGAAGTTGCCGGGCATCGGCCAGAAGTCAGCGACTCGGCTGGCGTTTTTTACCATCGACATGGCAGATGACGATGTCACGGCGTTTTCCAAGGCCTTGGTCTCGGCCAAACGAGACCTCCACTACTGCTCAATCTGTGGGAACATCACGGAGAGTGACCCGTGTGCCATCTGCGCGGATAAGACCCGCGACCAGAGCCACGTGTTGGTGGTCGAACAGGCCAAGGATATCATGGTGATGGAGAAGATGAAGGAATATCACGGCCTCTACCACGTCTTACACGGGGTCATGTCACCGATTGAGGGCAAGGGCCCCGAGGACTTAAACATTACGAGCCTCATCAATCGGTTACAAAAGAATCCCGAGATGAAGGAAGTCATCATCGCGACCAACGCCACGCCCGAGGGGGAAGCCACGGCTATGTATCTCTCACGGCTGATCAAGCCGGCTGGCATCAAGGTGACCCGGTTGGCCCATGGCTTGTCCGTGGGGAGTGACATTGAATACGCGGATGAGATGACGTTGTTCAAGGCTGTCGAAGGCCGAACGGAAATGTAGGAGGGTTACGATGTTTGGAAGAAAGAAGCGTCAATTTCCCCGCTTAAAGGTGGCCTACGATGAACAGCTCCTATTGACCATCGACGCCGCCAAGGACCGTTGGGATCATGCCAAGCAGACCGAAGAGGCCATTGCGGACGCCGACAATGAAATGACGGCCAACACCGCGTTGGCCCGGCAGACGTACCTGTTTCTCTACCGAGAAGCGCGACGCCGGCAGGTTAAGGGGAAGCATATTTCGGCGGCGGTTTTCCGGGATTAAGATTTGTTCAACTGTGACGATTAATCGTTGAATTTCCGGTATAAAAATAGCTCCAGTTGTATAAAATATACTTTTTTGGTAGCCCCAGATCAGGTCGACTAAGACCGAGTCTGGGGCTATTTTTATCGTGTTTATTTATTGGATATAATATACAGACTGTCTAATATTATGTTGCCGGGAAATTAGTAAGGTTAGTCTATTATAGGGGCGATTAACTAGTTTAATCATTGATCAAACCAAACTCACTCTTTGCAGTAATAAAAGGTCACGTGAAATTGGCTGTGGCTAAATAGGAAAATATTATGACAGAATAAGTGATATTACGGCCTGTTTTTGATAAATGTTCAGTATATTTTTATAGGTACAAACATGTTAATATAAAAGCGAGTTTAATTAGTGAAATTACGAATTCAGAGAAGAGACTATGCCATGAAAAAACGACAGAAGTGGCTGGTGGGAATACTGATTGGCTGTGTATTCTTGCTAACAGGATGTCGGGCTAAGACGGCCACCGGTACGCCACCTAAGGCGTCACCTGAGACCTTCAGCCAATCGACCACATTACATACAACTCAGGATCGAGAAAATCAGCAGAAATTAGCTGAATTTATTCAGAATAAAATGGTGACTAAACAGGGAATTTACACCAACTATGTGGATACCAAGACCCGACAAAATGGAGCCGCCACGGGTCATGAATTATTGAGCGAATCCGCTGGAATGTGGTTGCAGTATTTAGCTTTGAATCATCAGTATGCGGCTTTTCGTGATTTTTATCGGGCGACCGTCAAGACTTTTGGCGATAGTGGTCAATTCAGCTATCGCTATGATCCGCGTAGTAAAAAAAGATTTGCCGTCAATGCAACGTTGGATGACCTGCGGATTATCCGAGCGCTGAATCTATATGATGCGCAGACGCATACGCGGCACTATCGTCAAGCCGCGGCCAACCATTTTGCGGCGTTAAAAGTGGGTGCGCTAAAAGAAGGCAAACTGTATGATTATTATGACCCGCAAACGAAACAAACGGCTAAAACCAGCAGCCTAGCCTACTTTGACTTTAAGACGTTGAAATATTATGAGCAGGGAACGCGTGCTGGACGAAAGGCCTATAACGAACAGTTGAAAGTTGTTCACGGCGGCTACTTGGGAAATGTTTTTCCGCTATATGCAACTAGCTTTAGTTGGGGCAATCTGACCTATTCGGCTAAGAACCTGAATACTTCAGAGGCGTTGGAAGTCTTGCTACACTTGGCTGAGATTGGTCAGCTGAAAGCGACCAGCCGGACGTGGTTAGCACAGCAGGTTAAGGCCAAAAAATTGTATAATGGTTATTCAACGGCAGGGAGTGTGACCAATAGTGGTCAGTCCACTGCCAACTATGCACTAGCGGCGATGATCTTTGCGGCTGCTAAAGATCAGGCAAATTATCGTGTCGCGATGCGGTTAGTTTGGGAGGGCCAAGTGACTGGTCGATCCCCAATTCAAGGTGGAATCGGGGATGCGAAAAGCCTGCAGAGTTATTCTTACAGTAACTTGACAGCGTTAAATGCGGCATCGTACTAGTTTTAACCATCTAGAAAGGGAGGGACAATGTGACCGTTGACGGAAAGAAAACAGAATGGCTGAATTTCTGGCATTGGTGCGCACGACGTTGTTCACCCGCACTATTGGCAACGATTTTAGCCGCTGGGATTGCTGGATATTTACTCTTTGTACCACCATTTCATGGTCTAGCCGATAATGGTGATTTTTACCGTGCTCAATTTGTCAATGGACTGTACCGGCTCAAGGGGTATAGCATGCTCAACTACGTGACGCCAAAGCTTGGCATTATGCAGTACTTTAATGACACGACGGCTGCCGTCTTCTCCTCACAGCCGCTTTTTGTGAAACTCGCCGTGTTGCTAAATAAGCTGTTTTATAGTAAGACAATTTTTGATCTACGATTCATGGGCTTGGTCTATTATCTGCCATACTTAGGTAGTATGTATCTTTTGACCACGGCCATGACTGCACCTTATCGCAAATTGCGGGGTTATTTGATTGCATTATTAATTGTCTTTGTCTTTGCGGATTCTTCATTTACCTTGTACTTTAACTCATTCTTCGCGGAACCTGGTATGTTGGTTCTTATGTTGTACGCTTTTTCCGCGTTAATGTTGGTTGCGCGCCGTCCGGATTGGCATCCTCGATTACTGACGGTGGTCTATTTCGTTAGCATCATGTTGTTGATTGCCAATAAGCAGCAGAATGCCCCGTTGGCCTTGAGTTATACGGTGACCAGTATTGGGTTATTCTTCATCTTTAAAAAACGGGCCCAGTGGTTGTGGATTCTCGGTGGTATTGTGGGTATTCTGGTGACGGGGATTCTGACTTATACCCTCATTACGAAGCAATTTAATGATATTAACCAGTACCAAGCCTTTACGCACGGGGTGTTGCTCCATACGGACGATCCCAGTAAAAAGATTGCTAAACGTGGCGTGGATGAACAGTATGCTTTGATGCGCAATCAAGATTATTATCCTAAGGCGTTTGCGGCAATTAATCCGAGTGCCAAGTCTGTTAAGAAAGGACTCAATGATAAGACGGGATTCGGCTGGATCGTCCTGTACTACGTTCATCATTATCCACAGTTCCATACGCTATTGGACGTGGCGGCGGGGGACATGATGATTACGCAGGTTAAAGCGGTTGGCGATTATCAGCGGTCTAGTGGTAAGCCGGCTGGTGCGCAAGTCACTTACTTCACAGGATTTAGTAGCTTGGCGGGGGCTTTCTTTCCACAGAAATTTTCTTTCGATATTCTCCTGACCATTGCATTGCTGATTGTCTTTGCCATTGGTGCCTACAATGACTTGGTTCACAAGCGCGTTGCCAATGTTGTGCGGTTCTTCTTGGTGATGGGATTGCTAACGGTTTTCATCTTCGTTCCAATAATTTCTATTATTGGGGATGGGGATGCCGATCTGGCAAAGCATTTGTTTATGGTTCCGGTGAGTTTAGATTTGATTTTAATTATGTTTATTGCCGACCTATTGAACCATCGTTTATGGCATTCGGACGGTAATATTGGGGAGGATGAAGCGTGAAAAAACGACTATTCCTCATCATATTAACAATTATTAGTCTAGTGGGTATTGGTTGGAAACAGCCGACGGTGGCTCAGGGGGCTGACAAGCGAGTTCTCATTGTTTATGATGCGTTGAATCCAACCGTTAATGGTCAGCGAAAATTGGCCGGATTACAGCAGTTATTGACTAGCATCGGCGTCACGACACAGACTGAGAAATTGAGCGATTACTACGCGGGTCAGTTGACCACCAAGAAGTACATGGGGGTCGTGACGCTAGTTAACTGGCCACAGGGAGATCTGCACAACGCGGCGTTTACGCGCGACCAGCAGACCTTTTCGGGAAAGAAACTTCACGTTGGTCAACAACTTAGTCAGGCTGAGGCCCATCAACTTCACGCGGTTCGACATAATGTTTACCACCAGCAATTGACACTGTCAGCGGGTGGTCAGCAACAATTGCTACCGTTTAGCGAAAATATCACGTTATTGACGGTGAAGAGAAAAGCGCAGAATTTTGGTCAGTTGCGGCCACAGAATCAAGGAATAGGTCATTATCCTTACGGAACGGTAGTGGGACGCGCTGGGTATCTTCCTTACTTTGAAGCGAACGGGTTCAGTCAGGTTTTGGCGGCACAAACCATCGCTACGCTTTTTGGCAACGTCCGACAGCGGAAGCCTTTGTTGACTATCACGGGTGTAACTCCCTATAGTGACTTGAATCGGTTAACGCAATTAGCGACCAAGCTCAATGCGGCGGGAATTCCTTTCGCTATTAGTACCACTTCGGTAGCCGATAATACCTCTTTGGCGGCGTTTTCTAAGTTTACGAAGGCGTTACGGATTGTCGAAAATAACCAGGGAATTATCTTCCTGCAAGTTCCAATCGTAGGTGCGGCAAACCGTCAAAGTGGGGCGCTACTTGAGCAAACGATGGTTGAAGAGCTTAATCAATTGAAACAACGCCAAGTCATGCCCGTAGGTATTAGCGCACCGGTATATTGGAATCAAGACAAGGTCTTTCGGCGATACGGGTTAGCTCGTTCCAGCAATGTTTTATTGCTCCCCAATCCGGCGACTACGACCTTTGCGGCGCAGGATAATTTAGGAGCGACTTACGGTCAGACTTGGACGGGATTAAGTTTAAATAGCCTATTGACGGTAAAAAATGGTCGTCAAATCGCGGTTAATCGGTTGGAATTTCCTACCCGTACAGCGTTGACAGTTCCTTTCCCGACGAGTCAGAAGAAGTTAACGGCGATGGTGAAGCGGGTGACTCAGCTTAATGTAGGGTGGTATCAGCCGCAAGACCACCTTCAAACTAAGATTACGAGTGCTTCGGCAACGTTTGATTACCGACAGGGGATCTATTATTTGAATGGCAGTCCGGTTACAATTGGTACTGAGGCAACCGGTATTCCGAAGTATCATTTTTCACAGACTCGACATGTCGCCTTAGATAAATATTTCAAGGTTCAAGGCAATATTCTCTTTGTCTTCTTTACGGTGACAACCATTGTGCTGGTGGTCTTCCTCTTCCTTGGACGGCGGATTTATCGTCAGATGTTTCGACGCAAGTAGCGTGGCGCATAGTTCATGTACAACACTAATTGGTGGATTATTAAAAAATACCATTATTTGAGGAAAAGGTGCAACAAATTGTGGCAATTTTACATTAGTAGTAAGTATAGGGTGTTATCAGAGTGGGAAAAGTCTGCTAGCTATTTGGGACGTTAAGGTTAAAGGACTTTGGAAAGAAGGTGTGTTATGAGTATTTTAGATTATTTTGTCTTTGCTGCAATCTTGGTCATTTGGGGAATTCTAGTCGTTAACTTGATTTTAACTATGGCGGGATATACGCAGTATTTGAAGGATGCTCGCACGCCGGCACCACAGTTGCCTGAAAAAGTTCCGTTCGTAACGGTAATGGTGCCCGCGCACAATGAAGGAATTGTGATCGTAAAAACGGTGTTGTCGTTGCTAAATTTCGATTATCCTCATGATCGTTATGAAATCATTGTCATCAACGATAATTCCAGTGATAACTCGGCCGATTTGCTTAAGCAGATTCAGGAGACCTACCCACAACGCAATTTAGAAGTGATTAATACGGATAAAGTTACGGGGGGGAAGGGAAAATCAAACGCTTTAAATATCGCCCTCAAGCAAGCTAAGGGAAGCGTTATTTCGGTTTACGATGCGGATAACACACCCGAACGTCCGGCCCTACGTTATCTTGTAGCTGAACTGATGCAAAACGACTCATACGGTGCCGTGATCGGTAAGTTCCGGACACGAAATAAGAATGCATCGCTATTGACCCGTTTTATTAACGTTGAAACGTTGTCGTTTCAATGGATGGCCCAAGCCGGTCGATTACGTCTGTTTAAACTATGTACGATTCCGGGGACCAATTATGTTATCCGCCGCGCGCTGCTCGACAAGATTGGTGGCTGGGATACCAAAGCGTTAGCTGAAGATACCGAAATTAGCTTTCGTGTGTACCGTCTGGGTTATCGGATCTATTTTCAACCTAAGGCGGTCACCTGGGAACAAGAACCACAGACACTAGATGTTTGGTTTCACCAACGGACTCGCTGGGTTAAGGGGAATATTTATGTTATTTTAAAGAACCTTCCTTTGATTTTTCGTAAGAGTGGGCAACGGATTCGGTTTGATTTGTTATATTTCCTATCGGTTTACTTTCTCTTGATGACTTCGCTGATTCTCTCAGATACGGTGTTTGTGCTCTCGGTAGCTGGGGTGGCCCACTCTAATCTATTAGGTTTTAATAACGCCTTATGGATTTTTGCCATCTTACTCTTCGTCATTAGTACCTTTGTGACGATTACCACCGAGAAAGGGGAAATGACGCTGGGAAATCTGCTGATAATTATTTTTATGTACGTGGTATATAGTCAAATGTGGCTGGCAGTAGCTGCTTATGGAATGGTGGGGTATATTCGTGAACAAGTCTTTCATCAACAAGCAAAATGGTATAAAACGAAACGTTATCAATAACGTAGTGTTGGCGCTGACCCTCCTGGGATTAGTCTTGTGTGGCGTTTTGGGAGGGACCACGACGGCTAGGGCGAAGACGGTACTGAAGACTTATACGCAGCCCTTTCAAAACAACACAACCAGTCTGTCTGGTCAGTCCGTTGAGATGAGTACTTACTTTATTAAGATGGATTATTGGAATGTCAAAAAGGCTACCTTAAATCTGAATTATCAAGTGTCACAACTTTCAAGTCGACAATTGTCGGATATTACGGTCTCATTAGGTGGAGTGAAATTTGCCTCGTTTCGGCCGAAGAAGCAAACCGGATTGCAGACCAAAACAATTAAAATTCCGCTACGGCTCTTGTCCGGTGAGAATGAATTAAAGATCAGTGGTCAAATTCTCAACCAGGCAGGTAAAAAGGATTATCGATTGACACAAACTCCCGCTAACTGGTTAACGGTAGACAATCGCTCAGATATTAATTTTCAGTATGCTTTGAAGGCACCAACAAAGAATATTGACTCTTTTTATGACCATTTTTCGGGACCAGATACCATCGTGAATAGAAACGCGTATATTGTCGTACCCAATCACGCCAACAACGCTGAGTTAGCCGCCAGCATGTATGCATTGACGGGAGAGTCGCGAGTCATTACCACGGAGAATCAACAGATTCCCGTCGTTCAGATGAACAATGTGGATGGTCGCAAGGCTGACTATCAGTTAATTATAGCGGAGTACCAGCACCTACCGGGCCGCTTTAAAAAGCTATTCCGACTGAACGATCTAAAGAATGCATCTCAAATCAAACGGTATGATTCTAAGGGGAAACACTACTTGGTGGTAACCGCGACGACGGGGGCACTGTTAAAGAAAGCGGCTCGCTTTGTGGCCAATTCCGAGTTGATGAAAGAGTCCAAACATCCAACAGAGACGGTTACTCTGGCAACCCAAACGTTTACTTCGACCCTGAACTACGATGGTAAGTACCAGCTAACGACTAGTGCGGACAAGGTTACCGGCGTCAACCATCAGGAACGCCAGTATTTCGTAAGTCTCCCCATCGACCGCAATAACGCTGATGGTTCGACTATTAGCATTCACTTGCGGTACGCTCGGAATCTGGACTTTAAGAACTCATTGGCAACGATCTACGTCAACGATACGGCCGTGGGAAGCAAGCGACTAAGCTCGGCGCGAGCGGACAATGACACGCTGACGGTGACACTACCCAAAGGAATGGCACTGGGGAACAGCTTTACGGTTCGGGTGGCTTTGGATTTGCCGTTGAGTGGAACAGCAACCACACAGAGTAACAATCATACGCCATGGGCCAGTATCGAACCCGATTCGGTGGCGCGGATTAAGTCGGCGCCGGGGAACGATCTACTCTTCAGCAACTATCCTAACCTATTTCTGAAGAATTCGACCTACGATAACATCGCGGTGGTTCGACCTAAGACCATGTCTTCCACGGATTATCAGACGTTGACAAATATCTTTAACCTGATTGGAAATTATGCTGAGAACAACCGTGGCACCATTAAATTTTATGACCAGCAACCGAGCAAGTCGGTAATGACAGATGCAAACGTGATTGCTTTTGGAACACCGCGGCAGAACAGCTTGATCCACCGACTCAATTCCCACTTATATTTCAAGTATAATTCGTCGGAGACGGGTTTCCTCTCGAATGAAAAATTAAGTATTGAACAGAAATATGGTCAGACTATTGGCAGTGACCAGTTGTTGCGATCACCATATAATAGCAAGAAAGGTTTAATGGTTGTCACCGGTGCGACCGATACAGGGGCTTACTTAGCCTCTACTCAGATCAATTATCAGCGAAATATTGATCAGTATTCTGGGGATGCCATTGTGGTCGATCCGGACAATAATCATTATGATTATCGGTTTAAGAAAAATAAGCTCATCGATACCTCCTTGAATACCAAACAAGAAATTAATCGCCATTCACAACAATTACGCTATCTGGGAATGGCCCTCATCATGATTGTAGTGGTGACGATCGCCTTACTGCTATTGTTGTGGAAACACGGGAGCTTACATCGTCGGCGAAAGGGGCGCACACGTCATGACTAATCGGTCGAAGAATTCAAATCGTGAAACGTGGATTACGGATATTTATTTGATTGCTTTCTTAATGATGGTTAGCGGACTGGCACTGGGGATGGCGGCGACACAGACGCATTACCTGATGATCAATGTGAGCTTTCTGGCGGTGACTATTTGCTTGATTCTGTTCACCTACTTTTGGGGAATTATCACGGGATTACTCCTCAACTTGGCCTTTATGTTTGCTCAAGTCTTAATCGTACTTTATGTGAGTCAGACACACGCTGAAACGGTGGCGTGGGGGCTGCTCTTTTGGATGGTCTTGCCGCTGCTCCTATCGATTTCGTTTTATGGCATGACGGATCATCTTCGTAAGTTGCAAGCGGATAATGTTAAGTTACGTAGCGATCTCGTGGAACGAGGGGCGTTTGATGAATCAACGAATTTGCGGACAACGGTCTCTTTCATTGAGGATACTGCCGTCTTTACCGAAACTAATCGGCGGTTTGATCTGCCCGTAACGGCTATGATTATTCGTATTCGCTACTTTCAAGAGATGCGAAGTATGATTAGCGATAGCCAATTAAGTGACCTGTTACAATTGGTCTCAGAGACCATCAAGGGGGCCATGCGGACAAATGATATTACCTATCTGCTGGATCGGTCCAATCCAACCTGGGGGGTGTTGCTCTTCACGAATGCTGATGGTGCAGGGATTGCTGGCAAGCGAATTAAGGGAAATTTTGACAAGGCCTTAGCTGCTTCAAGTAACCTATCGACACTAGAAGTTCGGCTGGTTGTTGGGGTTGCTAGTTGGGATTCGGAGAAGATGAAGAACCCTTACGACTTAATGAATGCAGGGATTAAAGAGACGGAATATGACGTTTAATTATATTGGTAATTGCTGAAATGGGAGAGCTCAGGATTGGACTGGGCTCTTTTGAGCGTTACTGACGAATAGATAGCGCTTGCTAAAGGCATTCCGATTATACCTAGAAATCCAGGCCGTTACTTGAGAAGCTGAACGTAATCCATATTTCATCGCTATTTCTTGCCTTGAAGCTTCACCGTTCAAGGAAGCACGAATGACTTGAAGCTTGAGAGCTTCACTATAGTGTTGATTCTTCTTAGCTTCCCTCAGTCCATCAGACCATCGCGATGATACCGATCATGCCACCGCCTAACTATTTTTCTCCTAAACCATTTGCTTTCTCAAAAGCTTCACTTAATAATTCCGAAGCTTCAAAGTCATTGATCAATGCCAACTTCTTTATAGCAGTATACTTAGCTCTTGGTATACAAAAATCCCTCAGTCATTGTCAGATGAATTTATATTATTTCATCTGACAACCACAAGGGATCATAGCTGGCGTTGGGAATCTTTTTGGTTTAGGTGAAATCGGTCTTAATGAATCTTCGCGGTCGCGGGAATCTGGGTGAGGTGGTCGGGATGGACCCGATAAAGTCCGGTATGAACGGACTGATGATAGAATTTCTTCATGCCACGCGTGAATGTTTTATCTCGTTTGGGGACTGCCACGTATGCATACTGCTGGAGATTCTTCCGGAAAGTTGCCGCGTGCTTGCTGAAGACGGCCTGACCGGTGGCATTGTTCGTAAAGAAGTAATAATTTGCGAGGTAGCCGGCGTAGTAGGTCGTGACCTCCACCTGACTGGGGTCAACAATTAAGATTTTGGTATCGTTGAGCTTGGTCCAGGGCTGGGCAACCTTGGTGAGCATAACCGGAACCGTATGGCGGTTGTAGTTATTGGTAAAGTTGGTCCCGTTAATCTCGGAATACATCATGATAATGGCGAAAAACGTCACGAGGAAGGACGCAAACTGATACCCGTTCTTGGTCCAAATCGATCTGAAATTGCGGGGACTGCGGTCATCGAAGTTCTGCTCGTAAAACGCCTCGTCAATCAAGCGCACGAGGGCCATGGCCCCAATGAAGAGGTTGAGGACGACCACCGTGGACATGTACCGTTCGAAACCGTCCAGCGTGATGGCTTCATCGTAGGGCATGGAGAGGACGTACATTCCCAGTAAACTGAGGTAATACAATAGGGAAACGAGATCCAATAAGCCCAGCAACTTCGGTAAGTTATTGGGGTGGTGACAAGCGTATTTTATAATCGCCCAGCCGCCGATAAGCAGGATATTCAACGCCAGGAAGCCTTGTGTCGATAGGGAACCGAGGTTAAAAATCTGCTTGAGAAACTGTTGACCGATACTGATAAAACCGTGGAGTCCATCATGAGACAATTGATTGGAATACGCCTGGGCATTAATTTCATGCTTAGATGCGGTAAACGTCAGCTTGACGTGAATTTCCCACCAGATGAAAGGGAGCGCCCCGACCGCGAGCGTACTCAACCACAGACCAGCTACCCGCAGTCTTTTCTTAAACCAATGCCCGGCTGGCGATTGCTTGATGAGCCGATAGAGGTAGTAGAAGAAGATGATGGCTACGAAGAAGGCGGCCGAGTTCTTGACTAACAGTAACGTTCCGCTGAACAGGGCTACGTGGGCCGCTTGAATGCGGGGCTGTCGTTGATAAACAAAAATACCGACTAAGGCGGCCACGGTGAGAATCGCCAAGACGTAGTCCACCAGCAAGTTGTTGAGGCGAATGTTGATGTTGAAGACGTAAGAAATCGCAATCGTCAGGCATAGCAACATTGAGTTTAGCCCGCGAGTCCGGTCACGCAAGGTCGCAAAGATGGCGTAGCTCGCCGCCCAGATGAGAATGAATTGGGCGACCAGCATGGTTCCAGCGTGAAAGCCCGTGAAGGTGACAAATTGGGTGATAAACAGCGCCGTTGCGGGTGGGTACGAGGTAAAGGAAATAATCGTATCGCTCGCCCCAGGCAGGTGGCCCGTGTAGGTCATGAACTTGACAATCGTGGCCCAATGGGAAAAATTATCGTAGTGAATCAGAGGACTTCTGAAAAGAACGAGGGCCATGACAAAGCCGAGAAAGATCATCCAGGCATCGAAGAAGTGAAGCCCTTCGTAGTGAAAGGACACTTTTCCCAAATAGCCGAGAACCAGACGTGCGATGAGCAACAGAACTCCCAGGGTCGTCACCACCCAGATGCCAATCCGCAGTCCCCCTAACATGGCGAAGATGTAGAGCAGTATGATTTGAACTAAGATGCCGGTAATCCAAGTTAGGTATGGGTTGACGTGAAGCCAACGCATGGTGCTACTGTAACCGATTAAGGATAGGGTAAAGAAAATGAGGCCGATGAATGCGAATGCCAAAAGGGCACCTCCATTTAGTGAATTAATGAATGCGTTTTAAGCCATGGTTGGTGACCTTGAAGAAGCCCGTTACCACGTGCTGGTGATAGACCTTTTCAGTCAGGACGGTAAAGGTTCGGTGGGTCTCGGGGATAGCCACGTAGTCAAAATGTTCGACGGCGGCCTTGAAGGCCTTGGGCGTCATCATGAAATTCTCCTGACCCACCGCTCGGTCCGTGAAGAAGTAATAGCGCCCCACGTAACCGGCGTAGTAGTCATCGACATCGACCTTTTCGGGATCGACGATGAGGACCTTCTCGTGATTCAAATGATTCCAAGGCTTGGCGATCCGGCTCATTTGAAGGGGAAGGGTGTTATGATTCATTTTATTGGTGAAGTTGGTCCCGGTAATCTCGGAATACATCATGGTGATGGCGAAGAACCCAACGACCAGGGTGGCAATCTGATAAATATTCTTGGTGACCGCGCTCTTGAAGGACTGGGTATTTCGTTTTTGGAAGTTCTGTTCGAATTGCAAGCGATCGAGCACCCGGACGAGGGCAATGGCGCCCAGAAAGAGGTTGAGAATAACCATGCTCCCCATGTACCGCTCAAAACCGTCTAAGACGATGGCCTCGGCGTAGGGCATGGAGAGAATATACATGCCGAACAGACTACCATAGTAGGCGACAAATACGAGGTCTAACAACGCGGCCATTCCGAGCAAGTCATTGGGTTGGTGGGCCCGCAGACGGGCATAGATCCAGGTCCCAATTAAAACGACATTGATGAGAATGATTCCCTTAGTGGACAGCGAATTTAGGCTGAGAATTTGGCTGATAAACTTGTGGGCAATCTTCAGTAATTGTTGCTGACTTTCACCGCTTAGCTGTTGTGAATAGGCTTGCGTACTAATCTGGTGTTTGGAGAGGGTAAAGGTCTGCTTGACGTGCCAGTCCCACCACAGAAAGGGGAGCAGACCCACACCAAGCGTTACCGCAAATCGAAGCGGAACGGTCACTAGGCGACGATACCAGTGATACTTTTTATTCGTAATTAAGGTGTACAGGAAGTAGACGGCCATCATGACAACGAAGAAGGTCGCCGAATTCTTGACGAGCATGAGTGCCCCGATGAAAATGGCGGTATGGACGCACAGCAATGTGGATTTCTTCCGATAGACAAAGATACCGACAATCCCCGCCACCGCGATAATTGGTAAAACGTAATCCACGAGTAAGTTGTTTAATCGAATGGCTACGTTAAAGACGAATGAAATGGCGAGCGTAAAGCACAAAGCAAAGCTGGTCAGGGCCCGTGAACGGTCCCGCAATCCGGCGAAGATGGCGTAGCTGGCGGCCCAAATCAGGATGAACTGCCCCACCAACATCGTGCCATCGCTAAAACCGGTCCAGTGGACAAACTGTGTAATGTAGAGGGCCGTGGCTGGCGGATAAGAGGTGAAAGAAATTAATTTATCTGCGGCCCCCGGCAAGTGACCCGTGAACGTCATAAACTTAACCATCACGGCCCAGTGAGAAAAGTTGTCGTAGTGGACCAGCGGACTCTTTAGTAAGGTTTGTCCCATGGCAATTCCGAGGCCGACCATCCAGAAGTCAAAGAGGTGAATCCCTTCGAACTGTAGGCGGCCCTTGTGCCAGAAGCTCAGGATAAACCAGACGATGAGTAAGGCTATCCCAAAGTAAGTCACCACTTGAATTCCCAGGTTGAGTAGGCCCACCATGGCAAAGACGTAGAGCATTAGGATCTGAACTAACATCGCGGTGATCCATGCGAGGTAGGGACTGACGCCCAAGCGCCGGAGGGTTCCGTTGTAACCTAGTAATCCCAAGAGATAGATAAAAAATCCAATCCAACCGTTCATGACAGCGACTCCTTTTAAAAGCGATTAAAGCGCCGACTCAAGTTACGTTCGTAGGTTCGGGCGCGTACGATTAAATTCATATAAAGTTCGTCAAATGGTGTGACCCAAGTATCCTGAACCTTTGGCAAAGTTCTATTCGCACCATCGTAAATTAACTGAAGGTAGTGATCGCGATTCTCGTCGGGCGCCACTTGGACTTGCCCACTGTAGATCGTGGTCCCATCGCGCTGACTGATCCGGGCAATCTTTCCGGATAACTGGATATCGAATTCACCGTGTTTAACGGTTAAGTTGACGTCGACGCCCTCCGCAATATCGTCGACATCGTCATCGGTGGTGAAGGCCACACCGCCCTCGGAAACATCTTCGGTAGTCATGGCGTGCCATTCACCATCGGCACTGCGCACCTGCCCCGGAACCTTGCGGATGAAACGCTCATTCTTACGATAGACGGGACGTCCCAATGAAATAAACAGACACATACTCAAGTTGATAAAGTGCATGAGTAACCAGAAGGTGATGACACTTCCAACTAAGATTTCAGAACCGTACTTGCCGTAGTTAAACTTGATGATGGCGACCACGGTGATGGTCCAGAGAATGAGGTAAGGCAAAATGTACAGCTTATCCTTGATGGAATAAGTGACGTTCTTCGAGGTGACCTTGAATTTCTTGGCCTTGATGCCCAAAGTTTCGAGAATCACCGGAATGAAGAGGTAGGGAGCGAAGAAAGTTTCTTGAACTTCCCCCCAACGTTCGTTGCGGATTTTGGCGTTGTCACCCATCCCCGAGGTATCACCCATCACGTAATGTAGCAGGAAATAGCCGGGGGCCCACACGACCATGAGAATCCAGAAATTGGCGTTAACCACTTGGATTTTAAACAGCGCATAGAGGATCGGGACAATCATATAAATCATTCGGCGGAAAAAGGCCCACCAATAAAAGTAGGTATTGATTAAGATGATGCGATTCATTAAGGATAGGTGCGGGTTGGTAAAGATATGCAGGTTCCGGCAACTTTGCATAACGCCCCGCGCCCAACGCGTCCGCTGCTTGATGACCCCCTTCATATCGATGGGAGTGATGCCGCTAGACTGTGGGACCTTAGTGGCCAGGCTAATGTAACCGGCCATGTTTAGCATGGTCCCCAGCTCAAAGTCTTCGGTAATCGTATCGGTTGGAAAGCCGCCGACTTCATCGACCGCCTTGCGTAGAAAGACCGCGTTAGAGCCGGTAAACAGCGCGCGCTTATTTCCCCCGTTCAAGACGTTAATGTCCCGTGAGAAGAAGTCTTGTTCGTTAGGGATGATTTTTTCGGAAAAGAGGTTGAACTGAAAAATATCCGCGTTATAGAAGCTCTGCGGCGTTTGGACGAATCCCAGGGGTTCGGTGTGGTCCGGGTCGTCAATCAACTGTTGAAAGTTCTCGGTAAATAGCGGTACCGTGTTGCGGAGAAAACCGGAGAAGGGAATCATGTCCGTATCAAAGATGACAAATAGAGGGGAGTGCAACTTGGCTAAGGTGTGATTAATGTTCCCAGACTTGGCCTGCTTGTTGCCTTCCATGCCGGAGTAACCAACGTGATAGTGTTCGGCCAGAGCTTTAACTTCCGGCCGATTACCATCGTCGGCAATCACCACGTGAACTTTACTTTTATCTGGATAGTCGATGTAGGTTGCCGCGTTGACCGTTTTACGCAGGAGGTCGACTTCCTCATTGTGCGTGACGATGATGAGGTCAACGTCCGGTAGCGGTTGTGTGGTGCTATAGTCCGGCATCTCAAGGTTCCACTTCTTCTTGGTGGATAACATCCGGAAGAAGATGAGAATGAAGCCGGTCGTGTTCGACAGGATCTCGCTAATCACCAGGAGCAATGCAAAAATCAACACGAATATATTGGCGTGCCAAGGAATCGTGAAGAAAATTCGCCACAATAAATAAATGACGGATAGGAGAATTGCTAAAAAGTAAAGAAACCGGCGGCGATTAGACATGTTGAGGACCTTCTTTAAAGATAAAATCACGTTGAATGTGATAGCTAATCATGAAGAGTATAAAGTCAACGATCATCTTGGCCAATGTCGGCATGAACTGGCCATCCGTGGCGGGTAATAGGGTGGTGAGGATATCGGTGAAAAAGGCGGAGGCCAACATTTGGGCGATGAATAGGCAGCCGTATTTGAAAAGTGTCTGGTGCCCGGCGCGGTTGAACACCACCTGATGGTTAATGGAGTAATTCACAACCGAGGACAAGACCCGCGAGATGACGGTTGCCACCAGAATACTGTTTAGGATGTGGTTACCGATGAAGAACAGGACAAGATAAAACAGACTAATATCAACTAAGAATGAAATTAGCCCACTAGCTGCAAATTTTAAAAAGCGGGAATAGATGGCGATTGAGTCGCGAATAACTCGAAAATGAGAAGAAGCATTTCCCTCTAAGTAGATGGTTGGAATCGGTTGCTCAATAATTTTAATGCCATATTTTTTGGCTTGGAGGAGCATATCGAATTCAAATTCAAAGCGATCGCCGGGAAAGCTGATGAGGGTGGTCGTGTACGCGGTCGGAATAACCCGCAGCCCAGTCTGGGTGTCCGAGATGTTTTGCCGCGTTAGTAAGCGAACCAAGCCGCTGGTTAAGAGGTTACCGAATTGACTTCTAAAGGGGATGTCATTGGTAAAGTGACGGACCCCAATGACCAATTGTTGCGGATTCTTTGTAAACATCGTGAGACAGCTTTGGAGGGCGTCAACGGTGTGCTGGCCGTCCGAATCCATCGTGGCAATACCAGCGACGTCCGGCAGGTGGTCCCTAAAATAAGCAAAGGCGGTCTTTAAAGCGGCGCCCTTACCGCGATTGTGAAGATGATGTAGAATGACCAGTTCGGGATAGTGTTGACTTAATTGCTGGAAAATTGGCTGATGATCGGTATCACTACCGTCATCTACAATGACAATTTTTTTAATGAGTGGGTGTAGTGCCGATGTGGTGGTCATCTGATGAATTAAGGTCATCAGTTTATCATCGGGATTAAGTGCCGGAATAGTGACGCCAATGCTTAACATAAGTGTTTCCCCGTTTCGTTTTCAAAGCCAAGACTAATCGTTGATGGTTAATTGGTTTTATTATTAATCTTAATACTATTTATTAGTGAACAATATATACGTGAAAGTGTAGTATATCAGGCATATAGACGTTGGTAAATGCTCAAAAAGGGCGAAGGGCCGAGCGGTGTTGTAGATGTATACGAAGGTGGTTTTGGTGGATCAGATTGCGCACGAAGAGCTAGGTTAGGTGGACTTACTAACAGATAATTTCATTATAAACCTAGGGCGAATGAACAACCAGCTGAATTTGTTCATGCAATAATTATTATGAGGTTAACTAAATGTCAGGTGCGATTCCGGTGATTTCGGAATAATTAAATGAGTGTCGTCGACCTGACGGATTGCGCCCAGATTGGGTGAGGTGGGAGGTCTAAAGAAAGACGGATGAAAGCGGTATCTAAAGGGCGCTGGCAGCCGTTTTTTTAAGCGTCAATTCAGTATAAAATCAAGCGATGCAAATAGACATCAATTCTTAATTCAAGTACAATGTATGTATTCAATCAAAAATGGGGTCGAGTATGTTGTCAGGAACGTTTATTAGTTTTGAAGGGCCCGATGGTGCTGGCAAAACCAGTGCTCTCGCGACCATTACCGCGAAAATTCAGCCCGTGTTAGGCGATCGGTTGACGATTACGCGGGAACCGGGGGGCAACCCGATTTCCGAGAGCATTCGGGCCATCATTTTAGACCGGGCCAATACGGCCATGGACTACCGCACCGAGGCCTTACTGTACGCCGCGGCCCGGCGACAACACCTGGCGGAGACCATCTTACCCGCGCTAGCCGCGGATCAGCTGGTCTTGTGCGACCGGTACGTGGACAGCTCCATTGCTTACCAGGGCGCCGGCCGGCAGATTGGTGAGGACGCCGTGGCGCAGATGAACACCTTTGCCACGGACGGCCTCTTACCGGAATTGACGGTGTATTTCGACGTTCCCGCCGAGGTGGGGTTACGCCGGATTCAGGCTCACCGGCAGCCCGACCAAGTCGACCGGTTAGACGTTGAGCAGACGGCCTTTCACGACCGGGTGCGCGCGGCCTACCTTCGACTCCAGCAGGCCCATCCGGAACGGATTAAATTAATCGATGCCACGCAGTCACCGGAACAAGTGGTGACTGAAGCCCTGGCGTTAATCAAACAAGTCGCAGCCCGTTATTTTTAATCGGCACTTAAGGGAGGAACAGCAATGAAATTACTAATCGCGATCGTCCAGGATAAGGACGCCAACCGGTTAAGCAATGAGTTTATCGATCAGAATATCCGCGCCACGCGGTTGTCCACGACCGGTGGCTTCTTGAAGTCCGGAAACACCACGTTTATGATTGGGGTGGAAGAAGCACGGGTCGACGAGGTCCTGCAGATGATCAAGGAAGCCAGTCACACCCGGCAACAGTTCATGACGCCTCCCGTTAATTTGGACGCGCAACTGGACAATACCTCTTCCTATCCGGTCGAGGTTCAGGTCGGCGGGGCCACGGTCTTTGTCTTGCCCGTCGATCAATTTCACCAGTTTTAGGAGGGCCGCATGACCGAAGAATCCCTGGTGGCCACAACCCAGCGCTTGCAGCCACAGTTACTAAGTCATTTTATGAATCTCATCCAGTCGCAACGCTTGGCGCACGCCTACCTCTTTAACGGCGCGGACGGCACCGGTCGCCAGCAGTTGGCTCAGGTCATCGCGATGCGGCTTTTTTGCCAAAATGTGACGGCTGACGGCTTGCCCTGTGGTCAGTGCTCGGAGTGTCGGCGCATTATGGCCGGCGACCATCCCGACGTGGTGACGGTGATTCCCGATGGGCAGCGCATCAAGGTCGACCAGGTCCGGTATCTGAAGTCCGAATTCACCAAGAGTGCCGTCGAGGGCAATCAAAAGATCTTCATCGTCGATCAGGTGGAACGGATGACCACGGGGGCCGCTAACAGCCTCCTGAAGTTCATCGAAGAACCGGTGGGCAACACCGTGGCCCTCCTCCTGACGGCCAATAAAAATCTGATCTTACCCACGATTCTCTCCCGGACCCAGATCGTCGATTTCCTGCGGGTGGCGCCCAGTGCCTTGGCGGACGCGTTGGCGGCGGCCGACATTGTGCCGAGTCAACGCCACCTGTTGGCCACGCTCACCGAGAGTGTGCAAGCGGCCAAGGCGTTGACGGCCGATGACTGGCTCAAAAACGCCCAGACCAGCGTGGGTCAGTGGTTCACGGCGGCCTGTGCCGGGGACGAGCGGGCCTTTGTCCGCGTCCAAACGGAACTACTGCCGCTGGGAACCAACCGCGATCTGCAGGGGACGTTGCTCGATATGGTCGTCCAGGTCTGGCACGACGTCTTGCGGCAGCAGAATGCCACGGTGCCGAGCGAACAGCTGGCCTTTCCCCAGGTCGCCAAGGTCAGCGGCGAGATGGCCCAACGGCTGAGCATTGACCGGCTGGTGGCTATCATGACCCTGACGCTAGAGACCCGCAGTCAATTAGCCGGCAATATGAATTTTCAAGGCATCTTGGAAGCCTTAACGTTACAGATTTTAGCGCGAATTGCGCGCTGATCAGTCAGCATTGGAGGGGTGGCAACTTGGAAAAACAGGAAGTATACGACCAATTTAAGCAGCTCGAGAGCCAATTACAAGAAGTGCTCGCCCAATTCACTGACTTACAAGGCGAGATGACCCAAGTATTTGAGCAGAATGCCGAATTGGAAATCGAGAATCAACATCTCCGGGACCTGCTGCGGGAACTGCAACGCAACCTTCCCGAAGACCCGGAGACGCCGCAGGGCTTGTCCAAGTCCCGGCAAATTTTGGAAAAATTGTACGAAGAGGGCTTTCACGTCTGTCGCGAATTCTACGGAACGCGACGCAAGCAGGACGAGGAGTGTGCCTTTTGTCTAGAAGTTATCTATCGCGATCAGTAGGAGGTCCGCACCATTCATGGAACGTCAACGAAGTTTTCAAGCCGCAGACAGCGGTCACTTGTACCTGGTGCCCACACCGATTGGTAATCTCGATGACATGACCTTTCGCGCCGTTCAGACGCTTAAGGATGCCGACCTGATTGCGGCCGAAGATACCCGGAATACGCAGAAATTACTCAATCACTTTGAAATCACGACCAAACAAATTAGCTTTCACGAGCACAACACCCAGGAGCGGATTCCCCAATTAGTGGCGAAGCTCCAGCAGGGACTGCAGATTGCTCAGGTGAGCGATGCGGGGATGCCGTCCATCTCGGACCCCGGCCACGAGTTGGTCAACGCCTGCATCGCCGCCCACATTCCGGTCGTGCCCTTACCCGGGGCCAACGCGGGCTTAACTGCCCTGATTGCCTCCGGTTTGGCGCCGCAGCCGTTTTACTTCTACGGCTTTCTGGACCGCAAGCCCAAGGACCAACGCGCCGAGATTGACGAATTGGCCCAACGCCCGGAGACACTGATCTTCTATGAGGCGCCGCATCGGTTGAAGAAGACGCTGAAGAATCTAGCCGAGGGGATGGGGGCCGATCGTCCGGCCGTCCTATGTCGTGAACTGACTAAACGCTACGAGGAATTTCTTCGCGGTAGCCTAAGCGACTTAGCCGAATGGGCGGCTACGGATACCGTTCGTGGCGAATTCGTCGTGCTCGTGGGCGGCAATCCGCATCCCACAACGACCGCCACGACCGCCGTTGACTTGAGCGAACCGATTGAGACGCAGGTCGACCGTCTGATTGCGGCCGGCGACAAGCCCAACGCGGCCATTAAGGAGGTCGCTAATCTCCGCGGCCTAAAGAAACAAGATGTTTATCGAACCTACCACCATTTAGATGAGGAGTGACCCGAGTGGCCCCAAACGAATTTAGTGAATCCCACCGGGTCGTCTACTATGAAGCCGACGATACCGGTCATCTCACCTTAGCCATGCTGATTAACCTGTTCGTCCTGGTCTCGGAAGACCAAAATGCTGCCTCGAAACTGACGCCAGCGTACATTCATAGTCTGGGCGTGGGCTGGGTGGTCACCC
Source organism: Levilactobacillus sp. HBUAS70063 (assembly GCF_038374745.1). Lineage (NCBI taxonomy): Bacteria > Bacillati > Bacillota > Bacilli > Lactobacillales > Lactobacillaceae > Levilactobacillus > Levilactobacillus sp. HBUAS70063. The sequence goes on from NZ_JBANSM010000004.1 coordinate 102,535, forward strand.
AATATCATTTGGACGTGACGCGCTTGCCGAAGATTGATGACACCGTGACGTTTAAGACGCGGGCGACGGCGTTTAACCGCTACTTCGCCTACCGGGAATACTGGCTATTCGATGCCAACGGCGAGCAACTGGCGTACGGCGAGGGTATCTGGGTCACCATGAGTTACGCCACCCGGAAGATTGCCACGATTCCGGCGGCCATCATGGCCCCGTACGGCACGGAGCCGGTCAAACGATTGCCACGCCTGCCCCGCCCGGAACGGGTGGCGGCCACGGCGACCAGCCGGCTAAAGCCTTACACGGTGCGGTACTTCGACATCGATGAGAATGGGCACGTGAACAACGCCCACTACTTCGAGTGGATGCTGGACACGCTACCGGCCGATTGGTTGCGGCAGCATCAGGTCGTGGATGTTCGGATTCGCTTTGAGAACGAAGTGAAGTATGGTCATCAGGTGACCAGCGAGGTCGTGCACAGCGCGACCGAGACGACTCAGCACACGGTCAAGATTGGCGCAACGACGGCGGTCCTAGCCACGATCACGTGGCAAGCCCGGGATTAGCTAGTCCCAGCAGTTTTGATGGGGACGGGTCCGACTTACCGTTCGCCAGGTTTGGTCAGCTGTTCTGAGATAACATTTGGCGAACTCACGGCAACGGGAGATGTGACCAATTAACCGTGATTGAAGCGACTGCCTTGGTGATGTTGGCGTCAATTTTATGGCTTTAACGTGGGTAACCGGAGGCAGTCAGGGATGGAGGCAGCCGTGACAGCGGTGTTAGCTGACGTTTTGGGTCAGCTTACAGCGCGGGACGTGTTTGGAGACTGACGGATCTTGTCAGGCTTCAAACCGAGCCGGAGGACCGTTCCTCAGGCCGCAGGCGGTCCCCACAGCGCCGGAATCTCTGACAGACGCAGGTGGCGTTAATGGTGAATAGAATGGCGTCAACTTTCGTTAGCTGAGTAGGAGTCGCTATGCTTAAGGCTCAATCTTCGGTTAAAAAATGATTATTTTTGATAAAGACAGGCAGAGAAGATGTTGCCAGTCGTTCTTTGTGGTAATATAGGACACTGATATGAACAGTACACGAAGAAAAGTAAGTAACCGGGTACCGGGAAAAGCGGTGGGCCGTTAACCAGCCGCCGCTTTTGCCATCTCCTGGTACCGGCTGTGGTCACCATATAGATGAAGGGGAACCCAAGCAAATATGAAGATTTTAGCAATTGATACATCGAACCGGCCGCTCAGCGTTGCCGTCTTGGATGACGAAACGGTCTTGGCGGCCATTACGGTCACGGTTCATCAGAAACACGCGGAATATCTACTGCCGGAGATCGAACGACTCCTGGCAATGGCCGACCTCAAGCCGACCGACCTGGATCGGGTCGTGGTTGCGGCCGGTCCCGGTTCTTACACCGGTATTCGAATCGCCGTTACCACGGCTAAAACGTTGGCCGCAACCTTGGACATTGACCTGGTGGCCGTGTCCAGTCTGGCAACGCTGGCCGCAAACATTCCGGTCGAGGGTGCCCTGGTGGCCCCGTTGTTTGATGCCCGGAATCAAAACGTCTTTGCCGGCTTGTATCGGATTAAGAATGGCGTGCCAACCGTAGAGATTGCGGATGCGCACACCAACGTGACGGCTTTCTTAACGGCTGTGGGTGAATACGGCGAGCCCGTGTGGTTCCTAGGCGATGCTGCACACTTCAGTGAGTTAATTGGGACGACGGTTTCAGCGGCCACGCCGGCGGTCAGCCCGTGGTTGAACCTCCCCCAAGTCGCGACGATTGGTTTGTTAGGTCAGAAGATGACGCCGGTCAGTGACGTTGATCGCTTCGTGCCGAACTATTTGCGGTTGACACAGGCGGAAGCTGAATGGCGGGCGAAGAACCCAGAAGAGGATACCGGATCATATGTTGAAAAAATTTAAAAGTTGGTATAAAAATATATTTGGTAGTCGGCGAGAAGTCGTTCGCGAGGAAACCATGGATGTCAAGAACCATCGCGTGGCGATTCGCGATGTGACTTATTTTGTGGCCAAAGCCCTGTTCACCGATATTCCAGAAATGATTGAGATTGAACGTGCCGTGTACGCCGGGCAGGCCCCGTGGGATTCGACGGCCTTCGCCAACGAATTACGGCGAGAAAAGGACCGGTTATACCTGGTTATCCGCAAGAACGACAAGCTATTGGCGTTTATCGGGAGTACTTTCGATGAACGGACGCGCGATGCCCATATCACGAATATTGCGGTTCTGCCGGAATATCAGGGGAAGGGCCTCGGTCGTTTCCTACTGGGAATCATGATTAAAAAGGCCCAGAAGCTGAACTACAAGACGGTGAGCCTCGAGGTGCGGGTCTCCAACAAGAACGCCCAACGGCTCTACCGGGATCTGCAGTTTGAGCAGACCGGGATTAAGCGCGGCTACTATTTCGGCGACCATGAAGACGCAGTCGATATGGAATTGTTCCTGAATGAAAATGAGGACGAGGCCGAAGACGGCGTGGAACCGGAAACGCGAGAACAGAATTAGAAGATAATTGGCGGGCTGGCAAGTGGCCACCCGCTTTTTGCGTGAAAACGACGCGGAAAAGCAGAAAGAGGAGTGAGTCCAACGGAAAAGCGAAATTTGATTTTAGCGTTTGAGTCAAGTTGTGACGAGACGAGTGTCGCGGTCATTGAGGACGGGCATAAGATCTTGTCCAATATTGTGGCGACCCAGATCAAGAGTCATCAACGGTTCGGTGGCGTGGTGCCCGAAGTGGCCAGTCGTCACCACATTGAAGAAGTGACCCTGTGCATCAAGGATGCGTTGGCCGAGGCCCAGGTCGGTTACGATGACTTGGATGCCGTTGCGGTGACGTACGGTCCGGGGTTAGTCGGGGCCTTATTAATCGGGGTGACGGCGGCCAAGACGGTGGCTTTTGCCCACAATCTGCCGTTGATCCCCGTGAACCACATGGCCGGCCACATCTACGCGGCCCGCTACGTGGAACCCATCGAATTTCCGGCGTTAGCCCTGTTGGTTTCTGGGGGACACACGGAGTTGGTTTACATGCCCGCCGAGAATCAATTTGAAATCATTGGCGAGACCCGCGACGATGCCGCCGGTGAGGCCTACGACAAGGTTGGCCGGGTGATGGGCGTCAACTATCCCGCCGGTAAGACGGTCGACGAGTGGGCCCACCAGGGGCAAGATACCTTTAACTTCCCGCGGGCCATGGAAAGGGACGATAACTTCGACTTTAGCTTTAGCGGGTTGAAGAGTGCCTTCATTAACACGACCCACCACGCTGACCAGATTGGCGAGACCCTAAGCAAGCAGGACTTGGCGGCGAGTTTCCAACAGGCCGTCGTCGATGTTTTGGCCGAAAAGGCGCAGCGCGCGTTGGCCGACTACCCGGTTAAGCAGTTAATCTTGGCCGGTGGGGTGGCCGCCAACCGGGGACTGCGCGAACGGTTGGAACGCGACCTCAAGCGTAATCCCACCACGCATCTGGTCAAGGCACCGTTGAAGTTGTGTGGCGATAACGCCGCCATGATCGGCGCCTTTGCCTACGTGGCCTTCAAGCACGGGGTGTTTGCCGATGCTACGTTGAACGCTGATCCAAGTCTGGAATTTGACTGGGCGGCGGATTCGGCGAAGTAAGGCGTGCCGGTTGTCTGGCTTTAGTAGGCGCATATCAGGGTTCATCCGAATTTTAGCTAAAATAAAAGGTGGTTTCATCCCGAGTTGAGGTGAAGCCATCTTTTTTGATAAATTTTTAGTTGTGGTCACCTACCGGCATATTGTATTGGGGCTGGTAAGTTTTCTATTCCAGCCTGTCCAAGATGCCGGTGGCCAAGTTAGCGTAGCTGATAGAACGAGACTGCTTTGATAGATTAATGATTTTAACGATTTAATAACTGATTTGTGATAAGACGAAATTGTCGGTTCTAAAAACCTCGCCAGCGGTCGCACTAACCTTTTGGTGCGCATCACTGGCAATCAAGCGGTCGAAACTAGCCTGATCGGCGACGTCGATTACCATGCTGACGGTGTCAGCGCTACCAGCCCAGCCCAACGATCGGCCAACCGTCAGGGACTGAATTTCTGGAACCGTGTCTTTCATAGCTTTCATATTTTGAATGGCTTGTTCGACGTTGGCATCTGCCACGCCGGGCTTAATCGTTGCAATAAAAATGTGTTTGATCATGATTGATTCCTCCAAGTTTAGGGTTAGTCGTTAAGCATTGCCATTAGTTTAAACGAAAAGCGATTAAGTTTAAAATGCTTAATTTCTTAGATTAGTTATTTGTATTTTGTATATCTATGCTAAAATATGGCTAAATAAACCGTGAAGGATGTGAGGATAAATGGATATCCGGGTGCTCAATTACTTTTTAATTACGGCGCGTGAGGAAAATGTGACGCGGGCGGCGGCTTTGCTCCATATGACCCAACCGACCTTGTCGCGACAATTAAAGGGATTAGAGGCTGAGCTACAAGTCGACTTGTTTCGCCGGAGCAATCATAGTATTTATCTAACGCGGGAAGGCTTGCTCTTTCGCCGGCGGGCCCAGGATATGGTGAATATTCTAGAACGGGCGCGAGACGAGCTACAAGAAAAGCAGGAACTTGCGGGAACGATTGCCATTGGCTGTAGTGAACTTCATAGTATGGCGGAAGTCGCGAAATTAATTGATGCGTTTCAGGAGCAGCATCCCCAAGTCAAATTTAACTTGAGAAGCGGTAATAATGACGACATTAAAGGTTGGATTGAACAGGGCGTTTTAGATTTGGGGTTACTCATCGAACCGGTCGAAATTGGTAAATATGACTTTGTTCGTCTGGAGAGCCAAGAAGAGTGGGGAATCTTAGCGCATCAGGACTCAAAATTTGCGAATTATGATGCCATTCGTCCGGGCGATCTGGTTGGTACTCGCGTCATCACGATTGCCGATCGGGTGGTTCAAAATGAACTCGTCAGCTGGTCGGGAGATTACGCAGTCAAGATGCGGAACAAGGCCCGTTACAATCTGCTTTATAGTGCGGCGATGTTGGCGCAACAAAATCACGGGGTCGTGATTTGTTTAAAGCTCAATCAGACCTTCGACCACTTAACTTTTGTACCATTAGAGCCGGCACTAAAATTAGATTCGGTATTAGCCTGGCGAGGTCAGCAGCCCCATTCGGCGGCGACAAAAGCGTTTATTGAATTTGTCCGCCAAGAAAAAAACTAAAGGTTACTGGAGAGTGGGGCAGACGTGCAAGTGCTACTGAACTCAGAGCCAAGCTCAAAAAGGGGACCATCCAAGAAATTATGCAATTTCTTGGATGGTCCCCTTTTTATGCGAGTTGGGAGTTTTGTCTCGGCCCACTTTTTAGATATTCAAGATATGTATTTCTAATCAGACAGAATAAGCATTTAACATATCTAAAAAATCGCGATACACTACAGTCATCGATTAGCAAGGGCATCACCACTGATGGTTTTACTAAGCGAGAAAATTTTGAGCAATTGGTTGTTCAGGAGAAAGCGGTGAGATTAGTGAACCAAGATGATGTACAGGCTAAGTATCATTTTCCCAGTCAACTTTTATCGGATTACGAGTCGTGGCGAGTGAAGCAGTTTGCAGGTCGGCTCACGCCGGCAACTTATACGCTGGCTGATATCGAAGCGTTGCGGTTGATGCTCCGGCTACAACAAATTGGATTTTCTTCAAATGAAATTGAAGATTTTTTGGCGCTTAATCTGCAGAAACAAGGGCCACCTGTCAAGCTGATTGCGATGCTGGCCCAGCATCGGCAAGAACGGTTAGCCGCGATTCACCAATACGAGCGACAGATTGCTGGGATTGACTATTTAAGATTTCAACTGACCGAAAATCACTAAAGGAGATTGTTAAAATGGAATTTACTACTTTAAATAATGGGATCAAAATGCCTAAGTTAGGCTTGGGCGTCTTTCGGGTAACGGATTTAGCCGAAGCCGAAGAGGCGGTTTATCAAGCCATTAAGTTGGGCTACCGGTTGATTGATACGGCCGCTGCGTATGGCAATGAACAAGCGGTTGGGCGTGCCATCAAGCGTAGTGGGGTTGACCGGTCGGAACTCTTCGTGACATCAAAGCTGTGGCTGACCGACAACTCCTATGAGGGGGCCCAACGAGGTCTTGAACGGTCTTTGACTAATTTAGGGTTGGATTACTTAGATTTGTATTTAATCCATCAACCGGTAAGCGATTATTATGGTGCTTGGCACTACTTGAGTGAAGCCTATCGTGCCGGCAAGGTTCGGGCCATTGGGGTCGACAATTTCACCCAGCAAAAACTAGTTGATCTCATTAATTTCACGGACGTTAAGCCAGCCGTGAACATGATTGAAGCCAACGTCTTTAACCAACGTGAGGCGGACCAACAAGCCATGATTGATTATGATGTTCAAATGGAAGCCTGGGCACCGTTTTCTTCGGGTAATCATCAGGTGTTTGAATTACCAGAGTTAAAGGAAATTGCGCAAGCTCACGGTAAATCGACGGCCCAAGTGATTCTTCGCTGGTTGATGCAACGTGACATCGTTGCCATTCCCAAGAGCGTTCACGTTAACCGGCTGAAGGAAAATCTGGCTATCTTTGATTTCGAGTTACGCGACGATGAAATGGCTAAAATCGCGACATTGAATACGGGCAACGGGTTCAACATGCCAGAAGATGCCAAGGATTTTCAAGCCATGTTAGACATGTCAAAGCAATTTTCAGTAGAATAGGAGCAAATAATGATGGATATGACTTCAACTTATACGTTAAATAATGGGTACAAGGTCCCCGTAGTCGGTTTCGGCACGATTATTCCGGACGGCCAAGAGACTGTGACGGCGGTTAAAAAGGCAATTAAAAACGGGTATCGGCTGATCGATACGGCTGAAATCTACGGCAATGAAGTGAGTGTGGGTCAGGGGATTCATGAGGCAATGGCCGAAAACAACCTCAAACGAGAAGATATTTTGGTTAGTACGAAAGCCTGGCACAGTCATCGGGGCTATCAGCAGACGCTACAGGCCTTCAATGCGTCGTTGGACAAGTTAGGGTTGGACTATGTTGATATTTACCTCATTCACTGGCCAGCCAATGCCAAGTGGCATGACGATTGGCGCGAACTAAACGCTGATACTTGGCGTGCCTTGGAAGAGTTGTATCGTGCTGGTAAGATCAAAGCCATTGGTGTTTCTAACTTTTTGGCGCATCATCTGAAGGCATTGGTCGAGGATAGTGAGATTAAGCCCATGCTGAATCAAATCGAGTATCACCCTGGCTTTGCCCAGACGGCAGCGGCCGAGTACGCCCAATCCCAAGATATTCAGGTCGAAGCCTGGAGTCCCTTTGGCGGACCGGACAGCAACGTCTTACAGGACGCGACGGTTAACCAGATTGCCCAAAAATATGGCAAGCAACCGTCACAAGTGATTTTGCGGTGGCTGATCCAAAAGGACATTATCCCTTTGACCAAGTCGACCAGTGATGCGCATATGCAGGCGAACTTGGATGATTTCGATTTTGCGTTGACATCGGCTGAGATGCAAGCCATCGACGAAGCCCCGTACAGTGGCGGATTCCAATTTGATCCGGACACGGCCAAATCATAAGGGCTCAGGCGACAGAAACTAGGGGCACAGTGGTACAGTAGACCTAAGAAAACTGGATGTTAGGAGATCATTGAATGGATGTCTATCAAGCTTTAAATGAACGTCACGCAACGCGTTGGTTTACAGATCAACAAATTCCCAAGGCTACGCTGGAGAAGATTATTTCTGCGGCGGAAGAGGTCCCGTCTTGGGTGAACTCGCAGCCTTATCAGGTCCACGTGGTCACGGGTGAGACACTGCAAAGCATTCGCCAAGAGCACCAACACCTGGGGGATGTCGGCGAACATGGTCATTCCGATTTACCCGTAATGGCGCGGTCGGCTTGGTCCGCGCAAGCACAGGATAATATGCAGGCGTGGTCCGATGGCATTGCCCAGTCGGTTGGCCCAGATTGGCAAAAGATTATGGGAGATGCCGCGGGTAAACTCTATAATGCCCAGGCCATCGTCTACCTGACGTTACCTGAAGGCTACTCGGAGTGGTCCCTATACGACCTGGGGGCATTTGGCATGGCGCTGATGTTAGCGGCTAAGGATGCCGGGATTGATTCCATGCCCGCCTATCAGTTTGTCAGTTTTCCAGAGGAAGTTCGGCACAATATTCAGCTGGAAAATGGCGAGAAGCTCATCATGGGGATTGGTTTAGGATATCGTGATGCGGAGGCGGCGGTTAATCGAATTACGTCTACGCGGTTACCGATCGATCAGATGACGACGTTTCATGACTAGCCGACTAAATGGCGCTTATACCAGTAGATAGAAAAAACTGTCAGCCGATTTATTCGGACTGGCAGTTTTTGCGTTGAACGAACGCGCTACTTATTTCTCAGATACCTCACCCCGTGGATGATGGATTCCACCAAAAATAGGGAAAATGTGAGAATTAAGTAGGCGAAACCTAGGACCTCAAGAAGAAGAACGGGTAGCGATTCGGGCAGGAAAGCTAAGATGAGTTGGAGCGGGATCACTAGTATCGGCCCCGCGCCAAAGAATAACCGTCTAAACCACTTGGAATAATTCTTAAATAGACCGTTTGTTTTCGCGAAACCATCTTGGTAATACTGCTTAAATAACTGCTTCATTAAAAGACATCTCCCCGTGTCACGCGTATTCTCGGCGTAATTCGAGGATACACGCTGAATTAAAATGCGAATGTTTCTCCCCTGAAACCATTTATAATTATAGACGTTGTCGGTCATTGAGACAAGGTACTTGATGAAAGTTCGAGTAATCGCTGAGTCTTGTGCAAGTCGGGGATTCGAATGAATTAAAAAATCAGCGCCGACCCTTAAATCATTAGGGGTTCGACACTGATTTTATGAATAAACGGGTTAACGCTTGTCCTTTAATTTTAGAGAGTCGAAACCATCTCGGCCTTAATCCGCAAAGTCTTCCAGTTCCAGGCTCTTCTCCGTCCACGCATCCTCCGTTTCGCTGAGTTGCGTGGTGACGGCGGTGAGTTGGGCCTGTAGGTCGGCTAGTTTGCCAGCATCGTTGAAGTTGGCCTCTTGGCTCATTTCGGTTTCTACGGCCGTCTTTTGTTTTTCCAATTCGCCCATCTGGTCCTCAAGCGCCGTGACCTGGCGGCTGAGCTTTCGTTTAGCCTTGGCTTGGTCCTTTTGCGCTTGATAGTCAACCTGGGTCTGCTTGGGGGCGACAACAGTGGGGTGGGCTTCTTCGGCCTCGGCGGCTTCCTTGGCCGCGTAGGCATCCTGCTCGGCCTTCTTGGAAACGTAGTAGTCGTAGTTCCCCAGGTACCGCGTGGTGCCCTCGGGACTGAGCTCGACGACCTGCGTGGCGACTTGGTTGATGAAGTACCGGTCGTGGGAAACGAAGAGAATGGTCCCGTCGAATTCATTGAGCGCGGTCTCCAAGACCTCCCGGCTGTCGATGTCCAAGTGGTTCGTGGGTTCATCGAGCATGAGGAAGTTGTCGTGTTGCATGGCCAGCTTCGTCAACAATAACCGGGCCCGTTCGCCCCCGCTCAGGCTGTGGACGCTCTTGTCCACGTCGGCCCCGGTAAACAGGAAGCTACCGAGGATTGAGCGGATATCGCCCTCGGGTGTGGTGGGGTGGTCGTCCCACAACTCGTGCAGGACGGATTTCTTGTCGTGTAGCGTGGCCTGGTCCTGGTCGTAGTAACCGGTATCGACGCCGGTGCCAAAGATAATCTGGCCCTGAATGGCGGGAATCCGACCCAGAATGGTTTTCAGGAGGGTGGATTTTCCAATCCCATTGGGGCCGACGATGGCCACGGCCTGGTGTTTCTTGATGTCCAGGTTGACCGGTGCGGCCAGAATCTGGCCGTCGTAACCCACGGCGCCGTTGACCACGTCGAGGACCACGTTACCGCTCTGACGCTTGGGCCGGAAGCTAAAACGCGCGGCCTTTTCGTCGCCCTCGGGTCGGTCGATGCGGTCCATCTTTTCCAACTGTTTTCGCCGGGCCTGAGCACGTTTGGTGGTGGAGGCCCGGACGATGTTCTTGTTCACAAAGTCTTCCAGCTTGCTGATCTCGGCCTGTTGTTTGTCGTATTCTTTCCAGGCTAAGCGCAGGCGCTCGGCCTTGTCCGCGATGTAGTGGGAGTAATTTCCCGGGTAATGGTCGAGTCCGCCGTGGGCCATGTCGTAGACGTCGTTGACCACGTGATCGAGGAAGTACCGGTCGTGGGAAACGACCAGGATGGCGCCGGGATAGCCTTGCAAATAGCCTTCCAACCAGGTCAACGTTTCCACGTCCAGGTGATTGGTCGGTTCGTCCAGAATCAGGAGATCGGGACGTTCCAGCAGGAGCTTGGCCAGAGCGAGTTGCGTGCGTTGGCCCCCAGATAACTCGTTAATCGGCTTATCATAGTAGCTTTCGTCGAACTCGAAGCCGTGGAGCACGCCCCGAATCTCGGCCTGATAGCCGTAACCATTCTGATCGCTGAAGTCTTGCTGTAATTGGTCATAGCTTGCACTGATTTGATCAAACTTTTCCTGATCGGCGATGATTGCGGGGTCACTCATCTGTTGTTCGAGCTCGTGCATCCGTTTTTCCATGGCGATGAGCTTGGCAAAGACGCTGAGCATTTCGTTCCAAACGGTCTTGGTCGAGGCCAGACCGGCATTCTGAGCTTGATACCCCATGGTCAGCCCACGCTTAGTGGTAATCTGACCGACATCGGGCGCCGTTTCACCGGCAATCATTTTTAATAGGGTAGATTTACCCGCGCCGTTGCGGCCGACGAGGGCCACGCGACCGTGTTCGGGCACGTCCATGCTGACGTTTTCGAAGAGGACACTGGCGCCGAAACGCCGCGTAACCTGCTGAACTTGTAAAAGAATCACGGTAAACCAACCTCCTTTGTTGTGATGGCTTAAAAGTGAAGGGACGTTACTTTTAGGTTATTTCAATTGCCGACTGTCGTGAAAAAGGACATCCCACAATTTGTTTAGTTTATTGATTAAATTTATCGGACCCATCGCGGCAATTCTGGCCGCATTAACGGGAGCAACCGCCGGTGAGTAATTCCAGCGAGGGCCGGCGTTGCCGACTCTGCCGGCTCGCGTGATTGTCCAATCACTATTTTAGCATATTCTATCGGAAGACCGAAATAACCAAATAAATTGTGAAAAAAACTTGCAAATTCTTTCACAAGATGAACGGTTATGCTATAATCTATAAGAAAGTTGATTTCACAATCCAGACAATTATTTAAATATGAGGCTATCGCTTGTGAACGGTAGCCGGTTTCTTTTAGGAGGTCTCGTTTTTGACAGAACAAAAAATTCCGCGGGCGACAGCCAAACGCTTGCCGATCTATTATCGCTATCTCAATATTTTGCTAGACGCCGATAAGACCCGGGTGTCTTCGACCGAATTGTCCGAAGCCGTTAAGGTTGATTCCGCAACAATTCGGCGGGACTTCTCATACTTTGGCGCCCTGGGTAAACGGGGTTATGGGTATGACGTTGAGAGCTTAATCAAGTTCTTTAAGAAGATTTTGAACCAGGACCGCCTGACCAGCGTCGCCCTGATCGGGGTCGGGAATTTAGGACATGCGCTCCTGAACTTTAATTTCCACCAAGACAGTAACGTCCGTATCAGTGCGGCCTTTGACGTGAAGCAAGAGATTGCCAACACGATTCAAAGTGGGGTGCCCATCTATCCGATGACGGATCTACGGACACAATTGGAAGAACAGCAGATTGAAGTGGCCATCTTGACCGTTCCCTCACAAGTGGCCCAAGAGGTTACCGATGAGGCCGTGTCTGGCGGGGTCAAAGGGATCTTAAACTTCACGCCGCTGCGAATCACGGTGCCCAAGGGCGTTCGCGTTCAGAATGTGGACTTGACCAACGAACTCCAGACGTTGATTTACTTCCTGGAACACTACAATAATTTAAGTTAACGTTTGAATCGTAATCCTCCGGGGTTGCGATTTTTTTTGGCCCCAAGTTGGGGGCGGGGTGGTTGCCTGATTATTCACCTCAATGAGCTGGAAAGCCTGGAACTCTAGGCGATGTGCCGGTGGCGGGGGTGGGACCGTGAATTTGTTTGTCAAATTCCTTGATTTTTATAGGGAAAAACCATATATTAGATATTGTTGATTAGCACTTATGTTAGTCAAGTGCTAATAGTGCTAAAAGTAAGTTTATTGGAGGGATTCAAGTGTTAAAACCATTAGGAGACCGCGTCATTTTGGATCAACCAGAAGAAGAAGAAACCACGGTTGGCGGCATTGTGCTCGCAAGTAACGCTCAAGAAAAGCCACAAACGGCAAACGTTGTTGCTGTCGGTGATGGCCGTGTGTTAGACAATGGCGAAAAGGTAGCCCCAACTGTTAAGGTTGGCGACAAGGTATTGTTTGATAAGTATGCCGGGACTGAAGTTAAGTACCAAGACACCACTTACCTTGTTTTACACGAAAAGGACTTAGTCGCTATCGTTGACTAAGCTTTTCCCACTAAGAAGACTATCCAAATAATTCAAAAATTTTAGTATGAGGTGAATGAATAAAATGGCTAAAGAATTGAAATTTTCTGAAGACGCCCGTAGCAAGATGCTTGCCGGTGTTGATAAGTTAGCTGATACGGTGAAGACCACCCTGGGACCTAAGGGACGTAACGTTGTTTTGGAACAAAGCTACGGCAACCCAACCATCACGAATGATGGGGTAACGATCGCGAAGTCCATCGAACTTGACGACCACTTCGAAAACATGGGAGCTAAGTTGGTTTCTGAAGTTGCTTCTAAGACCAACGATATCGCCGGTGATGGGACCACCACTGCTACGGTATTGACGCAAGCCATCGTTAACGAAGGCATGAAGAACGTCACGGCCGGTGCCAACCCTGTCGGCATCCGTCGTGGGATTGAAAAGGCAACGAAGGCCGCCGTTGATGGTTTACACAAGATGTCACATGACGTCAAGACCAAGGACGACATCGCCCAAATCGCTTCTATTTCATCAGCTAGCGAAGAAACCGGTAAGTTAATTGCCGATGCCATGGAAAAGGTTGGTAACGATGGGGTTATCACCATTGAAGAATCCCGTGGTGTTGACACCAGCTTGGACGTGGTTGAAGGGATGCAATTCGACCGTGGCTACATGTCACAATACATGGTTACCGACAACGACAAGATGGAAGCCAACTTGGACAACCCTTACATCTTGATTACCGACAAAAAGATTGCCAACATCCAAGATATCTTACCATTACTGCAATCCGTTGTTGAACAAAGCCGTTCATTGTTGATCATCGCCGATGACATTACCGGTGAAGCTTTGCCAACGTTGGTTCTGAACAAGATGCGTGGGACCTTCAACGTGGTTGCTGTTAAGGCACCTGGCTTTGGTGACCGTCGGAAGGCAACCTTGCAAGACATCGCGGTTCTGACTGGTGGGACGGTCATCACTGATGACTTGGGTCTTAACTTGAAGGACACCACGATTGATCAATTAGGTCAAGCCCAAAAGGTTAACGTGACTAAGGACAACACCACTGTGGTTGAAGGTGCTGGTGCCAAGGATCAAATCGCTAACCGGGTTGCTGAAATCAAGGGCCAAATCGAAGAAACGACTTCTGACTTCGACCGTGACAAGTTGAAGGAACGTTTGGCTAAGTTAGCCGGCGGGGTTGCCGTTGTTCGGGTCGGTGCCGCAACCGAAACTGAATTGAAAGAACGGAAGTACCGCATTGAAGATGCCTTGAACGCAACGCGTGCCGCTGTTGAAGAAGGCTTCGTTGCTGGTGGTGGAACTGCTTTGATCAACGTGATCAAGGACGTTGCCGCTGTCAAGGCAGAAGGCGACGAACAGACCGGGGTTAACATCGTTCTCCGTGCCCTGGAAGAACCCGTTCGTCAAATCGCTGAAAACGCTGGTGTTGAAGGCTCCGTTGTCGTTGAACACCTGAAGGGTGAAAAGGAAGGCATCGGTTACAACGCCGCTGACGGCCAATACGAAGACATGGTTAAGGCCGGTATCACCGACCCAACTAAGGTTACCCGTTCTGCTCTGCAAAACGCCGCATCCGTATCCGCTCTGTTGTTGACGACCGAAGCCGTTGTGGCTGACAAGCCTGAAGACAACCCAGCACCCGCTGCACCTGCTAACCCTGCAGGCATGGGCGGCATGATGTAAAAACTGAATCGCTAGCTTGCTAGTGGATTAAAAAAGCCAATCGGTGCGCCGATTGGCTTTTTTGTGGTTGCACCTAGTTGGCTAAATATGGCCGTCAGACAAGTCGTTTTGAGCACGGGTCTCTTCACCTGGGAGCACGGGAGAAGGCCCACTACGACCGCCTAGGGATGGTTAAACGGCCATGTGCTTCGGCCAGGCTATGCTGGTCCTTGGGGAGCACCTGGGCAGAGCGGTGACCAGTCGGTAGCGGCATAAAATTTATCAACGGCTCATTTAAAACGTGAAGCGCTTTCTTCTGCCATAGACTGGCAACGGTGAATTGCCGATAATTGGCGGTTACGTCGTCATGGCCAGTTTTCTTAGTTGCTATGCTGAACAAGAGTGGTATTGTGGAGCTAGTTGTAGTAGAATTACGTTTGCGTTTGAAATTGGAACGATTAATAAAGACTTTTTAGGCGGGTGCGAGCCCGTTTTCATTATTTATGGAGATAAGGAGTAAGTAGTCATGTGGCGTTATTTAAAGCGGGTTTTGATTGGGAAACCCCTAAAGACCATGGACGAAGGTGGCCAGGCGTTAACGAAATTTAAGGCGCTGGCCTTGCTGTCATCTGACGCACTGTCCTCCGTGGCTTATGGTACTGAGCAAATTACGACAGTTCTGATTACCTTGTCCGCAGCGGCCTTGATGTATCAATTGTGGGTTGCCGCGCTGGTTCTGGTCCTGTTGTTTGCGATCACGCTTTCTTATCAACAGATCATCCATGCCTATCCGACAGGTGGTGGCGCCTACGTGGTTGCTAGCACCAACTGGGGACAGTCGGCCGGTTTAGTCGCCGGGGGATCGCTGTTGGTTGATTATATGCTGACCGTGGCCGTTTCAACGACGTCTGGGACCGAGGCGATTACCTCGGCAATTCCGGCGTTGTCGCCTTATTCAGTGTTGGTTTCGGTGCTGATCGTTATCGGCATTATGTTGCTTAATTTACGGGGAATGCGAGAGTCGGCGTCCTTTCTGACCGGTCCCGTGTACTTCTTCATCCTGATGATTGTGGTCATGATTGGTGTGGGCTTTTACAACATCGTGACCGGGAGCATCACGTATCACGCCTCGGCACGACTGGGCGGTTCGGTCTCCGGGATGACGCTGTTGCTGTTCTTCCGGGCGTTCTCGTCCGGGTCTTCTTCCCTGACTGGGGTGGAAGCCATCAGTAATGCCGTGCCAAACTTTAAGAAACCGAAGAGTCACAATGCCGCGGCGACGTTGGCCATTATGGCAACGATCCTGGCCATCTTCTTCGGCGGGATTACCTTCCTCAGTTATTACATGGGGATTCGGCCCGAGGCAAGCCAAACGGTGCTTTCCCAGATTGGGGTCGGCGTTTTTGGCCATGGGGTTATCTACTATTTGCTACAATTGTCCACGGCTTTGATTTTAGCCGTTGCGGCCAATACCGGGTTTTCGGCCTTTCCGATTCTGGCCTACAACCTGGCGAAGGATAAATTCCTACCACACGCTTACCTGGACCGGGGGGACCGTCTCGGTTACTCCAACGGGATTATTTCCTTGGCGGTCGGGGCCATTGTCCTGATCTTCATCTTCCACGGGCAAACGACGCTGTTGATTCCACTGTACGCGGTCGGTGTGTTCGTGCCATTTACGTTATCGCAATCCGGGATGATTATTCACTGGTTCCGGACGCGCGAAGGGTTCTGGCTGGGCAAGGCCTTCATCAATCTGATTGGGGCCCTGATTTCCGTGGTCCTGGTCATCTTCCTGCTGTTCTTGCACTTCGCCAACGTGTGGCCATACCTCATCATCATGCCGCTGTTGCTCTTGCTGTTTTATCGTATTCACCAGCATTACAAGAAGGTGGCGCGGCAGCTGCGGGTGGCGGCCAAGACGAAGGCCGACATGCACGAGTACGATGGGGCGACCGTCATCGTGCTGGTCAGCAACATCACCCGGGTAACGGCCGGCGCCATCAATTACGCCCGGTCCATTGGGGATTACGTCATCGCCATGCACGTGTCCTTCGACGAGAATCCAGAGAAGGAACACAAGACGGCGCAGGAATTTAAAGAGGAATTTCCGGACATTCGGTTCGTGGATATTCACTCCTCCTACCGGTCGATCGCAACCCCGACGCTGCGGTTTTGTGACGTGATTGCTAAGCGGGCGGCCGAACGGAACTTTACTACCACGGTATTGGTTCCACAATTCGTTCCGCGCCATCCTTGGCAAAACGTCCTGCATAACCAAACGGCGCTGCGCTTACGGACGACTTTGAATTCACGAGAAAATATTATTGTTTCGACTTATAACTACCACTTGAAAGAGTAGTTCCGAAAGGCCCCCAAAACCGGTTTGGTTTTGGGGGCCTTTTTGAATGAAAGTAAAATTAAGGGGTACCGGCACGATGAGGTTCTGTTCACTAAGATTGGTGAAGCCATGAGCCCACGCCTGCTAGGGAGTCCGCCCTCTGCGTTTCAACCCCGATTTGGCGAACGGTCGGGCGGCTGGAAAGGAGCGGCGTCACGATCAGGCTACCGTAATCCCACCAGCGAGGCGAACGGTGGCACGAGCAGATCGACCACAATCGAGATGATGACCACAGCAATGGAAGCCATGGACCCCTGGATGGAGCCCAGTTGAACGGCCTTAGCCGAGCCTACCGTATGGCCGGCGGTTCCTAGCCCTAACCCGGCCCCAATGGGATCCTTGTCAATCCGGAAGAATTTGACAAGCCAGTCGCCCAGCGCGTAAATAATGACGGAATTCAGGATACAAGCGGTGGCCGTGACCGCGCCGACTCCACCAATGGCGTTGGAAATCGGCATGGCAATCGCCGTCGTGGCCGCTTGCGGTAGCATGGAGGCAATCCCCACGGTATCCAGGCCGATGAGCTTGGCGGCCTCGTAGATGACCAATAGGGAGATGCTCAGGCCAATGATCAGGGACAAAATGATTTCTAGCCAAAAGCGTTTGACAATGTCGTTTCGGCGATAGAGCGGCACGGCAAAGGCAATCGTGGCCGGATTCAAGAACCAAAAGATGATGTCACCCCCGGGCTTGTAGGCCGACCGATAGAACGTCTCGGTTGACGTGCCAAAGGTCTTGGCGAGGAGGAAGAGGACTAAAATACCCAGAACCATCCCGACAAAGAGGGGTTGAAAGAGAAAGAAACCTTTACTGACTTTGAAGAGCCATTGGCCGATGAGGTATACGACCAGTGACAAGAAGATGCCAAAGATGGCATTCCCAGCGGTGGAGCCGTCGGCGTTGTTCCCGAGACCGTCGCCGAGCCATTTGCCCCACAGCGCTAAATCGGGGTTTTCCGCTAAAATTATCATGTTATAACCTTCTTCGTTAAGGCGCTAAAGTGTCGTCTCTTGTTCCACCGTACAACTGCGGTGGAATAGGTGTTGTCGAAGCCAGATCAAGCCGACGGCGGTGTAGCTGACTAGCACCAGCATGACAATGGTGGCAATCAGAACGACCGCGGTAATCTGTAGCCCCTGAGTCTTTAAGATATCCAGACTGGCGGCTAGTTGAACGCCGGCGGGAACAAAGAGAAAAGCAATCAAACTGATCATGAAATCGGCAAATTTTTCAACGTGACGTAATTTTAAAATATGAGTGGCCAGTAGGGTGTAGAGAATTACAATCCCGATGACTGGCGTAGGGACTGGGAGCGATGCCGGAAACAGCGGTGAGATGAGGCTGGCCACAAAAAGAATGGCCGCGAAGATACTCATCTGTACCAGAATGGGTGCGGGCTGTTCGTCGACGGGCGCCGTCTTAGTCGTGGGGTGCTGTTGAGCCAAGATAAAATCTCCTTTCAGACGCAAGGCATAATCAGCGATGCGAGAGAGGTTACAAAGAAAACCTTGGCAGAGGCAGTGATGAAACTAGCTGTGAAACCGCTCTCAATCGCTCACCATCATTATATGAGATCTTGACGGTTTGCACAAGGCTAAACTGCGGTGTGGCGCGGTTCAGGCGACCACTTGTGCAGTGAACCGCGCTTGCAAGCGACCGAACGAGGTTTCAAAAAGCTTTTCAGAACGACTAATTTTTCACAAGCGTAAAAATTCGGGGGCGTCTTGTCAAATTTGGCCAAAAAAGTTTATTTTTTTGTGGGAAATGACGCCCAAGAATGACGGCCACCGTCTAGAATGACCTTTGTTCGGCGGACTACTTCAATCCCATAAAGGCCGCGAATGGGGGCACCACGATGTCGACCACAATGGAGATAATAACCACGGCGATGGAGGCCATGGACCCTTGAATGGACCCGAGTTGAAGCGCCTTGGCGGAACCGACCGTGTGACCGGCTGTTCCTAAGCCTAGGCCAGCGCCGATGGGATCGTTGTTGATCCGGAAGAATTTAACCAGCCAATCGCCCAGCGCGTAAATGATGACGGCGTTGAGGATACAGGCCATGGCGGTAACGGCGGCATTTCCACCAATCGCGGTCGCAATTGGCATGGCAATCGCGGTGGTTGCGGCCTGTGGTAGCATGGAGGCAATCCCGATATCGTTGAGACCAAGTAACTTGGCGGCACCGTAGATGAAGAACAGTGACGCAATCAGCCCAATAATGAGGGACAATACAATTTCAAGCCAGAAGCGTTTAACCACATCGTTTCGTCGATACAGTGGGATGGCGAAGGCAATGGTTGCGGGGTTCAGGAACCAGAAGATGATATCGCCCCCGGGCTTGTAGGCCGACTTATAAAAGGTTGCGGTCGTGGTCCCGAAAACCTTGGCCATCAGAAATAAAATGAAGATGCCGAGGACCATCCCAACGAAGAGTGGCTGGAAGAGGAAGAACCCCTTGCCAATCTTGAACAGCCATTGACCGATTAAGTAAACCAATAGGGAAAGAAAAATTCCAAAGATCGCGTTACCTGCTGGTGCGCCGGCGGCATTGGTGCCGAGGGCATCGCCTAACCACTTGCCCCAGATCGCCATGTGTGGCGCGGCTGTTAAAATAATCATGGACACTCATCTCTCTTATGCTTATTGAGTAAGAATCAGGCGGATAAACCTTATGACTTCACGTCAACACTTCGATGGAAGACGTGCTTGCGAATCCAAATCATTCCGGCAGTGGTGTAGGCCACCACGACCAGCATGACAATGGTTGCAATCAGGACCACGGCAACAATCTGGACGCCTTGGGTCTTGAGAATATTCAGGCTGGCGGCCAGCTGAATGCCCGATGGCACAAACAAGAAGGCAATCAAGCTGATCATGAAGTCGCCAAACTTCTCAACGTTACGCAGCTTCACGATGTGCGTGGCGAGTAGCACGTAGAGGAGAATGAGCCCGATAACCGGGGTGGGAACTGGAAAAGAAGGCGGGAAGAGGGGTGAAATCAAACTGGCAACAAACAGAATAGCGGCGAAGATCGCCATTTGAACAATGATGGGCGAGGGCTTCTCCTCCGTCTGCTCCGCCGTTTGGGGAACTTTATCTTGGCTAGCCATAGAAAAATCTCCTTTCGATGAAACACCAAATCTAACCGACAATCGGCCTAATTTCACAAGAAAATTAGGCGCCTATTATAAAGAAATTAATTAGGACTTAAATCTACCTGAACTAACCTCATTATATTGGGCGGGTTCCTAATACTCAAGCTTAATCTCCGCCATTTCGGGAATTCCGGCATATTTATTAACTAATATTGAGCCAACGTAACTAGGCATTTGTTTTCATGAGGTTTTCGTTGAACTAACTAAACGATGATTAAGCCCCACAAGTTTGTGAAAACTGGTTAGACCGATTGAAAAGGTTAACTTTTCTGAACAATCTTAAAATGGCGGTTGTGTTTAAATTGGGAGATTTGTATAATTAGCAAAAGATATGTAGAAAAGAAAGAGGACACTTTATGAGATTTGAGATTATTGTTAGCTTATTTGCTACCATGATTATCTCCGCAGTCCTAACGCCGTTTGTACGCCGCTTCGCGTTTCAAATCGGTGCGGTGGATAAACCGAATCAGCGACGGGTCAATAAGATTCCAATGCCAACGTTGGGTGGCCTGGCGATCTTTATCGCGTTTACATTTTCAACCATGTTCCTCTTGCGTGATCAGATGCCAACGCAACAGTTGTGGGGCCTGTTCGGAGGTGAGTGTATCATCATCGCGGGGGGCATGATTGATGACGTCTTTGAATTAAAGCCACGCCAAAAAGTCATGTTTCAACTGGCGGCGGCACTAGAAGTTTACTTCGTGGCCGGAGTGCGGATGCGTTATCTGACGCTGCCCTTCGTGGGGGTGTGGCACTTTGGCTGGTTGGCGTTGCCCATCACGTTGCTGTGGATTGTGGCGATCGTCAACGCGATTAACCTGATTGACGGCTTGGATGGCCTGGCCACCGGCGTGTCAATCATCGCGTTAACCACTACCGGGATTACCGGTCTGTTCTTCTTAAACGTGGCTAACACCTGGGTTGCCATCATGATTTTTGCCTTGGTGGCCGCGATGGTCGGTTTCCTACCTTATAACTTTTTCCCCGCCCGGATCTATCTGGGGGATACGGGGGCCCAGTTCATTGGGTTCATGATTGCCTGCTTCTCGCTGTATGGCTTGAAGAACGTGACGTTTATCTCCGTCATCATCCCCGTGATTATTCTCGGAGTGCCCATCACGGATACGGTGTACGCCATGATTCGCCGGATTTTAAACAAGCAGCCCATCTCGCACGCCGACAAACACCACTTGCATCACCGCTTGATGCAGCTGGGCTTGACGCATCGACAAACGGTGCTCGTGATTTACGGGATTGCGTTGATCTTTTCCTTTATTTCCCTGCTCTACCCGTTGTCGACCATCTGGGGGTCCGTCCTGTTGACGATTGCCATCCTGATTGGGTTGGAGTTGTTCGTGGAGGCCATTGGCTTGGTCGGTTCGGACCGGCAGCCCCTCCTGCACTGGATTAAGCGTGTCGTGAAGCAGTTAACGTCTAAAAATTCAGATTAGTTTCGAGCAATTGCCGGATTGGTGATTGGTCAAATGATTGAGGGCCGCGTGCTCACCTGTGAATGGGTGAGGATGCGGCCTTTACTTGTGCCCGTCCACCGCGATCCGGACCGAATTTGGCGAACGGTAAGGTGGAGGCGGACGAACCGGCAGTTGACAGAAAAAAAGCCCGGTCGATTGTCGAGAAAATGGCAATCGGTCGGGCTTTCGTGAGGCGGGATTTAGTTCAAATATTGGTTAAAGAAGGTGTCCAACTTGTCGAATGGAATCAGGTCGCGGTTCTTGCCGCCGTCATACAGGTCGGTATGCACGGCACCGGGAATCGTCATTAATTCCTTGTTATCGGTGTACTTAGAGTTGGTCGTCATCTTCTTGTATTCGTCCTTACTGAAGTAGTAAGAGTGGGCCTTGTCCCCGTGGACCATCAGAACCGCACTGCGAATTTCGTTGGTGTACTGGTTGATGGGTTGGTTGATAAAGGACATCGTCCCCGTGACGTTCCAGCCGTCGTTAGAGTTGACGGAACGGGCGTGGTAACCGCGGTCGGTCTTGTAGTAGGCGTTGTAATCGCGGATGAATTGTGGGGCATCGGCCGGAACAGGATCGACCACGCCACCGGCCCGCTTGTAGGCCCCGCTTTGGTAATCGGCCGTCCGTTGTTGGTTGAGGCCGACCTTCAGTTGATGGCGGTCTTCGTGCGCAGTGGGCTAGGCGCCATGCTGACCTTTGCGGGACTCTGTGACACCGGTGCCGATAGCGACCTGGTCTTTCGCCCGTTAGCGCCCCAACTGACGTCTAAGATGTATATTATTTGGAAGAAGTATCAGGTGTTCTCGCCGATTGCGGAGCGCTTCGTCAAGCAGTTGCGCCAGGCATTCCCGGCTTAATTGTCGTCAAAAAGGCGTCGGAAAGCGGATAGGCTTTCCGACGCCTTTCTAGTACGCTCACGATTCCGAGGTGTCCTGATGGCTGCTGGCGTTGATTTCTACCGGAACCTCATTGTAAATGACGTCGCCTAAGGTCACCGTCAATCGGTCGCTCAGCAGGTTGGTGATGGCCTGTTGGGTAGCCGCGACCGCGTCTAAATCGACGGCAATCGTCACGGCAACGTTGTCCGTGTAGACCGTATCGAGAGTGGCAATCTTTTCTTCCGTTAAGTAATGGTTGAGTCGGTCGTAATTGGCGTAATCCACGGCCAGCGTCATCTCCCGCTGACGGACGCGTTTGACCACGCCCACGGCCTCGATTGCCGTGGAGGTGGCGTTGCTGTAGGCACGAATCAGGCCACCGGCACCGAGCTTGATGCCACCGAAGTACCGGGTGACCACGGCAATCACGTTGTGCAGTCGATTACGCTGAAGCACCGTTAGAATCGGGACGCCAGCGGTTCCCGAGGGTTCACCGTTGTCGCTTTCGCGTTGAATCTCGTCGTGTTCGCCGATGACGTAGGCCCAGCAGTGGTGATTGGCCTTGGGTTCGCGGGCGCTGACCGTGGCCAGAAAGGCCTTGGCCTCGTCTTCGGTCGTCACCCAAGCGATATCGGTGATGAACCGGGACTTCTTAATCGTCAGGCTGTGCTGACCGGTTGCTTGAATCGTTAAATAGTCGGTTTCCATCAAAAAACACCTTTCTTAAAAAAATTTTAGCCGTTTTTTACGGAGTTAGTTCCTGTACCGTAAGAGGGGAGGAACGTCATGAATGATTTATCAGAATTCTTTGGCCGCCGCATCCCTGCCCGGCAGGTGATGCCGGCGTTGGGAGACGGTCAAGTCGCCGTGCAGCGGGTCGGCCGCCGCTATCGGTGTCAACGCTGTCAGCAGTGGGTGCAACCGGAAGATCGGTTGCCAAATGGCGCTTGGTATTGTCGCCACTGCTTGCAACTGGGGCGGGTGACGTCACAGACTAAATTATACACTATTCCGGAGCCCAATCGGTTTACGATCCCACCGGCGCCGATTCTGACGTGGACCGGAAAGCTCAGTGACGATCAGCAACGCGCCGCTCGGGCCGTTCGTGACCTGACCCAGCGGAAACAAAATCAGCTCCTGTGGGCCGTGACCGGCGCTGGGAAGACGGAAATTGTGTATCCAGCCTTGGCGTGGGCGTTGGCCCGGGGCTGGCGAGTGGCCTGGGTCTCCCCCAGAGTCGACGTGTGTTTGGAGTTGGCCCCGCGGATTCGCCAGGCCTTTGCGGCGGTGAGTCAGTGTCTCCTGTACGGGGAGCAGCCACTGCCGTACGCCTACAGTCAGTTGACCGTCTGTACCACCCACCAATTGTTGCGCTTCGAGCGGGCCTTCGACTGGATTATTGTCGATGAAGTGGATGCCTTTCCCTTGACGACCAGTCCGTTACTACAGGATGCGATTACCCGTGCGGAGAAGACAACGGGCTGTCACTTGTACCTAACGGCCACGCCGGGCGAGGCCCTGCAACGCCAAATCCGTCGGCACGAGGTGGCCACGACCTATTTACCCTTGCGTTACCACGGCTTTTTGCTACCGCGCCTACAATTACGGTTGGCCTGGCGGTGGCGGGCGGCTCTGGTGAAATCTCAGTTGCCCCGCGGGCTGCAACGCCAGGTGCTGGCCTACGCGCGGGTGGGCCAACGCTTCCTGTTGTTTGTCCCGCACGTGCGCGCCCTCGAACCGGTGATGGCGGCGCTGGCCCGGCTGGCTATCCGCAATGGCGTCAGCGTTCACGCGGCCGACCCGGACCGAACGGCCAAGGTGCAGGCCTTGCGGGACAAACGCGTCGACTTTCTCGTGACGACCACGATCCTGGAGCGTGGGGTGACCTTTCCAGCGATTGCGGTCATCGTCTTGGGTGGGGATGACCCCATCTTTTCCACCGCCGCCCTGGTCCAGATTGCCGGTCGGGCGGGGCGTCACGCCGACTTTCCCGCGGGTGAGGTGACCTGCTACGCACAGAGCCAGACCCGGACCATCCACCGGGCCCAGCGGATGATTGACCAACTGAATCGCCAAGGACGCCGGCAGGGCGGGCGACGACCATGACCATCTGTGTGTGGTGTCAGCGAGAGTTTCAGTCGAGCCTA
Source organism: Levilactobacillus sp. HBUAS70063 (assembly GCF_038374745.1). NCBI lineage: Bacteria > Bacillati > Bacillota > Bacilli > Lactobacillales > Lactobacillaceae > Levilactobacillus > Levilactobacillus sp. HBUAS70063. The sequence goes on from NZ_JBANSM010000004.1 coordinate 126,833, forward strand.
GCGCTAAGGGACCTTTTATCTTGGCGGCCATTGCCGGTTCCCCCGCTGTGCGCGAGTTGTCAGGCCCGATTCGTGCCCATCACGGCGCAGCACTGTCCGGCGTGTGGGCGGCAACAGGACACATCGACGGTCTGTCACGATTGTACGCGTTGGGCGGCTGAACCCCTGACCAACCGGGCGTTGTTTCGGTATGACGCGGGGATGAAAGCCTACATGCAACAGTATAAATTTCAGGGGGACTACGCGTTGCGCAAGGCCCTACAGGCGCCCCTGCAACGGGCACTAGCTCAGCAAGACTACGATGTGCTGGTGCCCATCCCGATCGACCAGCAGACTTGGTTGACACGTGGGTTTAATCAGGTCACCGGGTGGTTGCGGGGGCAACCGTACCAGCAGGCACTCCTGGTCAAGGCGGATCACAAGACTCGGCCCCAATCGGCGAAGACGCGGGCCGAACGATTGGTGACGCCCCAGCCGTTCACATTAGATCCGCAGGTGGCGTCGGTGCTAGTAAATCGGCGAGTTTTATTGTTGGACGATGTCTATACTACGGGGCGGACGCTACGCCATGCCGCCGCCCAAATTTATTTAGGCGGCGCGAAAGCGGTTACTAGCCTGACTTTAGCGCGCTGAGGCCGATTAAATTTCGTGAGAATAATTGTTTCTGGTAGGGCTTTCTATTATAATAATAGTAAGCAAAGCATATTAGAAGAGTGGTCCTTCTAATGCTGAGCAAACCGAGTTTATCTTGGTTGAAGGGAGAGAAGTTTTATGCTCACATTTAATATTCGTGGTGAAAACATCGAAGTTACTGACGCAATACGGGATTACGTTGAAAAGCGTATCAGCAAGTTGGAGAAATATTTCGACAACAAAGTTGAGGCAATTGCGCATGTCAACCTGAAGGTCTACCAAAACAAGACAGCGAAGGTTGAAGTAACAATCCCACTCCCATACTTGACATTACGGGCAGAGGAAACTTCTCCGGACTTATATGCAAGTGTTGATTTGGTTACCGATAAGCTGGAACGGCAAATTCGCAAGTACAAGACCAAAGTTAACCGTAAGTCCCGGGAGAAGGGCTACAAGAATCTCGACTTCGCACCGGAAGCTACGGAATCAGATCCAGCTGAAAGCAAGGAGTTAGAGGTTGTTCGGACGAAGCGCGTTTCGTTGAAGCCAATGGATAATGAAGAGGCCGTCTTGCAAATGGACATGTTAGGCCACGACTTCTTTATCTACGAAGATGCGGAAACGAACGGCATTAGCATTGTGTACCGTCGTAATGACGGCCGCTATGGTTTGATCGAAGCCGACGACCAATAAACCAATAATGTTGACCTAACGAAGCACTGCCTGTCGCGGTGCTTTTTTAGTGTCCAACCAAGTGCGCGTTGCGCTGGCAATTGCTGGTCCAACTCGTTTTTGCTATAATCCGTGCCTGCGCCTGCCAGCAGTTCCGCCTGCTGTGGGGACCGCCTGCAGCCAAGAAGCAGGCTTCCGGCTCGCTTGGAAGCCTCGCAAGGCCCGTGAGTCTCCCAAGTCGTCCCACGCCGTAACCTGGCTAAAAACGCCAGCTAACGGCGTCGTCACGGCTGGCTCCACTACTGGCGATCTCCGGCTAGATAGTGGTTTTCATGGACCACGCGATTCAGATGGCGGCCATGAACGCTCCTATGCCTTCAGCAAATCGTTGTGTTTGGGTACTACCGGAGCCGAGAGTGAAGCCCCAGATGAGCTCAGCCGTGGGATTCCCTTAGCGGCTGGTTCTTGCCGGTTAGGGAATGGCGACTTGGAAACGCCGGTTCTTGGCGGTTTCAAGCGAGTCCTGAGACCGCTTCTCAGGCTCAGGGCGTCCTGCCCACAGCGTTCCAGCTCATCTGGGGCGAACGGCAAGGCGGCCAGTTCCGAAGAGGTAGCTGGCAGGCGCAGGCACAGATTTATCAACACGACCAATATTGACACGCGGGCAGTTTGGTTGCTCACCCTACAAAGGCTGGCGATAGTGAGTGGTGGGGTTGGCAGGGTGGTTGGTGACTATATAGAATAGAAGGTAGACCACCGCTCACCGAGGGGCTTGGCGGCGAAACATTTCGGGGTTTGCCGGTATTGCGCAATCATTAAGGGCGCTCATCTATTCGACCTGCTGTCATGGGATTGTTAAGTAACTGTTACGCAAAAAGCGATACTTTCCGGGGAGAATCTGGTAAAATTAATGAGATTATGCTTATACCTTGAGCTGGCCGCAATGGTTCGGGTACAGGCGATCGGTTGTTGCGAGAATAGTCAGTCATGATTTTAATCAAGAATACTGCGAAAGAAAGCGGTTTTACGGCATTTACATGATTAGAAAAGTTTCATCTTAGCCGGGTTAGTGTTAAAATGTAGATTGATTTATTGTCAAAATAAATGATTTAAATCCTGTCCCTCGCGTGATGCTGACACCTTGGTTGATGCGGGAAATATTCTTGTAACGGGGTTTGTGATTTTATCAATTACTCAGATGTCCGCTCCGCAATCGATGGGGCGTCACGACCGATTAACGGTTGACTGACGTCAGTGGCGCCAAGCGTGCCACGTCCTGCCAAGAGGTTGACGGAGACTTATTAAACTGTACTGAAGGGAATTCTCACATGGCAAATATTTTGAAACGATGGGTCGAAAGTGATCGACGGACTTTACGACGCCTCAGTAAATTAGCGGATGAAGTCGGTGCTTACGCTGACGAATACGCAAAGCTTTCGGACGAAGATCTGCAAGCAAAAACGCCTGAATTTAAGCAACGCTATCAGGATGGCGAAACTTTGGACGATTTGTTGCCCGAAGCTTTTGCCGCCGTTCGTGAAGGTGCTAAGCGGGTCCTCGGCCTCTATCCATTCCACGTGCAAATTATGGGGGGAATTGTGCTTCATGAAGGTAACATTGCCGAAATGAAGACCGGTGAAGGGAAGACCTTGACCGCCACGATGCCCGTTTACCTGAACGCCTTAGCTGGCGAAGGGGTTCACGTGGTTACGGTTAACGAATACTTATCCGCACGTGATGCCACTGAAATGGGTGAGTTGTACAACTGGATGGGCCTGACCGTTGGGTTAAACTCCGCCGAAAAATCACCAGAAGAAAAGCGTGAAGCCTACAAGGCCGATATCACGTACTCGACCAACGGGGAAATCGGGTTCGATTACCTGCGGGACAACATGGTCGTTTACAAAGAAGATATGGTTCAACGTCCCTTAAACTTCGCGATTGTCGATGAAGTTGACTCCATCTTAATTGATGAAGCGCGGACGCCGCTGATCATTTCTGGTCAGTCTGAAGGAACGAGTGCCCTGTATAAACGGGTGGACCGTTTCGCCAAGACGTTGCACGAAAAAGAAGACTTTAAGATCGACCTGGAATCCAAGACCGTTGCTTTGACGGACGTGGGGATCGAAAAGGCCGAAAAATACTTTAATTTAAAGAACTTGTACGACACGGACAACACCGCCTTAACCCACCATATGGACCAAGCCTTACGGGCGAACTTCATCATGCTACGGGATAAGGACTACGTGGTTCAAGATGGTGAAGTCTTGATCGTTGATTCCTTTACTGGGCGGGTCATGGAAGGCCGGCGCTACTCCGATGGGTTGCACCAAGCCATCGAGGCCAAGGAAGGCGTCGAGATTCAAGAAGAAACTAAGACCATGGCGAACATCACGTATCAGAACTTGTTCCGGATGTACAAGAAGCTTGCCGGGATGACCGGGACGGCCAAGACCGAAGTCGAGGAATTCCGGGAAATCTACAACATGGACGTTATTTCCGTACCAACCAACAAGCCGGTGGTCCGGGTTGACGAACCCGATCTGTTGTACCCAACCCTGGAATCCAAGTTCAATGCCGTTATTAAGGAAATTAAGGTGTTACACGAAAAAGGTCAACCGATGTTAATCGGGACCGTGGCCGTTGAAACGTCCGAATACCTATCACAACGGTTGGATCAGGAAAAGATTCCGCACGTGGTCTTGAACGCCAAGAACCATGCCAAGGAAGCCGACATCATTCAGAATGCCGGCCAACGGGGCGCCGTAACGATTGCGACCAACATGGCCGGGCGGGGGACCGATATTAAATTGGGACCCGGCGTGGTTGAAATTGGTGGTTTAGCGGTTATTGGGACCGAACGACACGAGTCGCGGCGGATTGATAACCAGCTGCGTGGCCGTTCCGGTCGGCAAGGTGACCCTGGTATGACCCAGTTCTACCTGTCTCTGGAAGATGACTTGATGCGCCGGTTCGGTTCCGAACGGGTCAAGAGCTTCCTGGAACGGATGAACGTAGATGGCGAAGACGCCGTTATTCGGAGCCGCATGATCACCAAGCAAGTGGAATCCGCCCAGAAGCGGGTTGAAGGGAACAACTACGATTCCCGGAAGAACGTGCTGCAATACGATGATGTCATGCGTCAACAACGTGACGTCATCTATGGCGAACGGAACCAAGTGATTAACCAGGACAAGTCCCTCAAATGGGTCCTGATGCCAATGATTAAGCGGACGGTCGACCGGGTGGTTAACTTGCACACCCAAGGCGATCAATCCGATTGGGATTTGGATACGTTACTGGACTTCGGGATTTCCGCAATGGTTTCACCGGACAAGATTAGCCTGAACGATTTGAAGGATAAGTCTGCCGACGAAATCAAGGCGTTCTTCATGGGCTTAGCCGAAGATGTCTATCAAGAAAAGCAGAAGCAACTCTACGATCCAGCACAGATGTTGGAATTCGAAAAGGTTGTGCTCTTGCGTTGCGTGGACTCTCACTGGACCGACCACATCGACACCATGGACCAATTGCGTCAATCAATTGGGCTGCGGGGCTACGGTCAGTTGAACCCATTAGTTGAATATCAACAAGAAGGATTCCGGATGTTCGGTGAAATGATCTCTGACATCGACTACGATGCCACCCGTCTATTCATGAAGTCAGAAATTCGACAAAATATTACCCGGTAGTTCGGGAGATGACGAGGCGGGAAGCAATTCCGGCCTCGTTTTATTTAAAGCAACGAACCGACCGCCGCACCTAAGTGGGTGACTGGTCGCCGTGCCTGCGGCTGCCAGGAGTTCCGCCTGCTGTGGGGGACGGTTCCAGCCGAAGAGCGGGCTTCCACCTCGCTCGGAAGCCTTGCCAAACCCGCAAGTCTCCCGAGTCGCCCCATGCTGTAAGCTGGCAAAGGACGCCAGCCAACACCATCGACACGGCTGGCTCCACTCCTGACCTCCTCCGGCACGGCTGGCGAATTTCCGCGCCAATCAGGCGATTCGTCGCTAATTGGCGGTGGTCAGGTGTGATTGGTGTGTTTGGCAGGACGTCGGTTGGACCAATCATCACCGGTGTAGCCGAGAGTGAAGCAACTGATGGGCTCAGCCGTGGGATTCCCTTAGCGGCATGGGTCTTGCCGGTTAGGGAATGGCGTCTTTGAGACGTGATTTCTCGGCTCAAAGCGAGTTGCGAGACCGCCCTTTGGCTCGCAACGTCCGCCCACAGCGTTCCAGCTCATCAGGTGCGAACGGTAGGCGGCCAGGTTGCCGTAAAGTTAGCAACAGATCTAACAAGAAAGTAAAATCTAATCAAAAAAGGAGCCAATCACGATGGAATTAAGCGATGCAAAACGTGACATTGCCACCATGAAAGAACAACTTGCCGGCTTTAGGGGGTCGCTTTGACTTCGATGCCCTCAGTGAGAGTATCAGTGTCAACGAAGGTCAGATGGCCCAGCCGGGATTCTGGGACAATGCCCAATCAGCTCAGAAGCTGATTGACGAAACCAATGAAATGAAGAAAAAAGTTGAGGAGTTCAAGCACCTCAGCGAACAGATCGATGACTTGGAAGTGGCCGTGGCCCTGCTCCAAGAGGAACCCGACCCGGACATGCAGGCCGAGTTCGAGCAGAACTTTAAGGCGGCCCAGGCGGCCCTGCACCAATACAGCCTGAATCAACTGTTGAACCAGAAGTATGACAAGAACAATGCAATTTTGGAAATTCACCCGGGCGCTGGGGGCACGGAATCCCAGGACTGGGGCGAAATGCTGATGCGGATGTACACGCGCTGGGCGGACCAACACGACTTCAAGGTCACCGTGTTGGACTATCAGCCGGGCGAAGTCGCCGGGTTAAGTAGTGCCACGTTACTGATTGCCGGGCACAACGCCTACGGTTATCTGCGTTCCGAGAAGGGCGTGCACCGGTTGGTTCGGATTTCCCCATTTGATTCGGCCGGTCGGCGGCATACCTCGTTTGCCTCGGTCGATGTTCTGCCAGAACTGGACGATACCGTGGATATTGAGATTAATCCGGCCGACTTGAAGGTCGACGTCTACCGGGCTTCCGGTGCCGGTGGGCAACACGTCAACAAGACCTCCTCGGCCGTACGGATCACGCATATTCCAACCGGTATCGTCACGCAGAGTCAGGCACAACGCTCGCAGCTTCAGAACCGGCAAACGGCGCTGGGCATGTTACGGGCCAAGTTGTACGAGCGGGAGGAAGAAAAGAAGGCCAAGGAAAAGGCGGCCATCGAAGGTGAGCAGATGGATATTGGCTGGGGGTCGCAGATTCGCTCCTACGTTTTCCATCCGTACACCATGGTAAAAGACCACCGCACGGACTACGAAACGGGGAACGGCCAGGCCGTCATGGACGGGGACCTCGATCCCTTCATCGATGCGTACCTGCAGTGGCAATTGAGTCAGAAGAATCCGGATTAAGCCGAGGCGGTTCGGCAACACGAGCCGTGACCTCGTGAATCGGTGAGTGTCATTAATCACGAGATAGGCGTTTTTGAAAATCATTGGGCGGGTAACACGAATGTCGTGCGGCCCGCTTTTCTTTCATGCTATACTGGGGTCAGTTATTTTTTTAGAAAGGTGTCGATGACATGCGGATATTTATTGCGTGTGGCAGTTATCTCCTCCAACTGATGGTGTGGGTGGCGGTACTGCGCTTGTGGGTGACGAGTCGCTCACGAATCAAGCACGAACGGCAAAATTTTGGGAGTGCGGTTTACAGTGATCATTTTGAGTTACGCCATTTCTTGACGCAGGGGGTTGTTTTGGGCCTAGCGTTATCGGTGGTCAACATGGTGGTGGGCTTTAGCCTGCCGCTACTGTGGATTGTGATTTATGAAATCTTAGCGGTGATAACGTTGGTGATTCTACCCACGACCGTTTTACCGCTGACGCTACTGGTGGTCAGCACGCTAGCGACCATTTCAGTGAGTGTCTTTGGGGGAACGTACATATCGGATTTACCCAGTCTAGCGCCCACCGGCTTACGCTGGGGCATTAACGCCGTACCGGTGCAGAATTATCTGTGGCTGGTCGCCTTCTTCTTTCTGGTGTTGGGGCACTGGCTGTCACACTACGGTGGGCGGTTCACGGCGCCACGAATCTACGCCAAGCAACGGGGGAAGCGAATTGCCGGTTACCCGTGGCGTGAATTTCTCGTCTTACCCATGGTGACGCTGGTTCCCGGCGATTGGTTCGCCAGTCATTGGGCGTTTTGGCCACTTCTCACGATTCACGGGCAGACCTTTGCGGTATTGGTCGTGCCCCTCTTAGTCGGGCTCCGGTTCACCGTTTTTCGGCAGGTCCCCCGGCAGGTTTATCAAGGGTTGGCGAAAAAGCTAGTTTGGCTGGCCGTCCTAGCGTTACTCTTCTTCGCCTGGGCCATCTATCGGCCCCAAGACGTGCCGGTGACGCTGGTCATTTTATTAGTTGGTTACGCCATCATCCTATGGCGGGCTAAACGCTATGATGCGCAGCAACAATTCTGGTATTCTCAAGTTGATGACGGGGTGCGCGTCCTCGCGATTCGGCCACGGACACCAGCCGTAAAGCTCGACCTAACCGCTGGCGATATTATTTTAGAATGTAACCATCAACCGATCGACAGTGAAACATCCTTTTACGAAGCATTACTCATCAATCCCACGTATTGCCATCTCAAGGTCCGCAACCGAGACGGCGAATTAAAGGTGACGGAGACCGCGATTTATTCCGGGGCGCCGCATGAAATTGGGATTGTTTTATTCAGAGATCAGGAGGGATGACCCATGAGTAGAGTCCTAGTCGTCGATGACGAACCAGCAATCGTGACGTTATTACAGTACAATCTGGAGCAGGCAGACTATCAAGTTGTCACCGCAATTGACGGTGAGCAGGCGTTAAATTTGGCGCTGCACGAGAAGTTTGATGTGATTCTATTGGATTTAATGCTCCCTAAGTTGGACGGTGTTGAGGTGACCAAGCGGTTGCGTCAAGAAAAGATCAGCACCCCCATCATCATGATTACGGCTAAGACTAGTGAGTTCGATACCGTCTTTGGCCTAGAACTCGGCGCGGATGATTACATCACCAAGCCATTCAGTCCCCGCGAAGTGATTGCCCGCATGAAGGCCGTGATGCGGCGTTACCACGAGGACGAGCCGGAAGAAAAGCCGGCCGCGCCCGCCACGAATCTGTTGCAGGTGGCCGATTTAACTATTGACCAGGATAAGTTTCAGGTTAAACGCGGCGATCAGGCGATTGACCTGACGCCCAAGGAATTTGAGCTCCTCTTGTTCTTTGCGAAACGTCCTGGTAAGGTCTGGAGTCGCGAGCAGTTACTCGAGGGCGTCTGGGGCTTCGACTACAGCGGGCAAACGCGGATGGTCGACATTCACGTGTCCCACTTACGCGAAAAAATTGAAATTGATCCGAAGCACCCCAAGCTTCTCAAGACGGTGCGGGGCTTCGGTTATACGTTTGAGGCGCAGTCATGAAACGGCTACTAGTGGTCTGGTTAACCGTGGGGCTCGCCAATACCCTGCTGGTGTGGCTGGTCCGGCCGTCTCACCTAGGCATTGCGCTACTCATCGGTTGGTCGGTAGCCCTGATTGAGACGGCGGGGGTGAGTGCGGGCTTTCGCTGGGGCGACCGGCGCATCGGTATTCTCACCAAGAAGGTCGAGGGCATCCGGCACGAACAGACGCCGGCCCACGTCCTCCTGTCGCCGCACGATCCCTTCTATCAGCTGGCCCTCCAGATTAACTACCTGCAGACGCATCAGCGTAAGGTCCAGCGAAAGATGGCCGGGCAAAATCAGGAGTTCGCCACGTTATTGGATTATCTGCCCATTGGCGTCATGGTGATCGACCGGTATCGTAAGGTCGAGTTGGCCAATCCCGCGATGGAACAGTTCCTGCAGCAGCAGATTTCGCCGCGCCGGCATCCCTTTACGCAAGATGTCCGGCAGTTCGAATTGGCCAGCCTGATTAACACGGCCTTAAGCGAATCGACGACCCAGCACCGGGTTCTAAAGCTCCCCGGCACGCCTAACGAGCGGACGGTAGATGCTCAAGCCATTTATACGGAGACCTCCCAGGATTATTTCCAAGTGTTGGTTCTGCTGTACGACGTGACTGAGGTCTACGCGGTCGAGCAGATGCAGGCGGACTTCGTGTCCAATGCCTCGCACGAGTTGAAGACGCCGGTGACCGCCATCTCGGGCTTCGCCAAGACCTTACTGGCGGGAGCCAAGGACGATCCGGAGAAGCTGACTGAGTTTCTAGAAATCATCGATCAGCAGAGTGAACGGTTGGTTGAGCTGATTAACGATGTCCTGACGATTTCGCACCTAGAAGCGGGCAATGCGGTCGAACTGGCCCAGGTGCCGGTGGGGCGGCAGGTGGATGCCCAAGTTTCCCTGCTGAAACCGTTGGCGGCGGTCAATCACGTGACGCTAATCAATCACGTGCCCGCCGACTTAGTGGTAGCGACCGACCAGCATAAATTCGATCAAATCTTGAAAAATGTCCTCGGCAACGCCATCAAGTACAATCGACCGGACGGGCACGTCACGTTGACGGCGGAAACGACCGATAAGACGTGGTCGCTACGGGTCGCCGATACGGGCGTGGGTATTTCGCCGCAGGACCAGCTCCGCGTCTTCGAGCGCTTCTACCGTGCGGAGGTGTCGCACTCCAATCAGCGGGTTAGCGGAAGTGGTCTGGGGTTGGCCATCGTGCGCGAGTTAGTCCAGTCACTCAACGGCAAGATCGACCTGCAAAGTCAGCTGGACCAGGGCACCACGGTCACGTTGACCTTTCCATTGAATGCGCCTAGTTAAGGCGTTTTTCTTGGTAACTGTTAGCAGGGCTGGCCGCCTTACCGTTCGCCCCAGATGAGCTGGAACTGGTTGCCATATCTGCGGCTGTCAGGAGTTCCGCCCGCCGCACCTAAGTGGGTGACTGGTCGCCTTCCGTTCGCAAAATATGAGCTGGATCGCTGTGGGCAGGACGGCTAAAGCCTGAGGAGCGGTCTTTAGCCTCGCTTGGAACCGCCAAGGACCGGCGTTTCCAAGTCGCCATTATCTAATCGGCTGACGCCGTTCAGATAATCCCACGGCTGAGCTCATATTTTGCTTCACTCTTGGCTACGTTACTGTTTGTCAGCAGCTAGGTCGCTCAGTTCGTTGCGAGCTCAGCCGTGGCTACAGCCGTTCTCTGTCGGAGGAGGCCAGTAATGGAGCCAGCCGTGACAACCCAGTTAGCTGGCGTTTTTAGCCAGGTTACTGGGTGGGACGACTTGGGAGATTTGTGGTCTGGGCAAGGCTTCCAAGCGAGGCGGAAGCCCGCTTCTGGGCTGAAGCCGGTCCCCACAGCAGGCGGAATTGCTGGCAGCCGCAGACAACTGCCAAGACCAATTTAATGGTGGCCTTTGCGAACGGGAGGCGGCCAGGCTCCACTAACTTAAAAGATTATTATCAACCAAAATCACGATCAAGATGGCGGGGCGGTTTCCTTCGAGGAGAGCGTCCCGCCTTTTTCGTTCGCTGGATAGTCAAGCCGATAGCCGACTGATTGGCCGGGGGCCATACCGATTTCGGCAAAAAGTGGTCAATACCGGGTAACATTTACATAACCTTTACAATACACCTACAGGACATTTACATTGGTTCGGTATACTAATTTTTGAAAAGGTCGCGCAGTAGCGTTTGGCCAATAGGAGGTTAACGGTATGTCAAAGAAACGCTGGTGGCAAGGGCTCGGCCTACTACTTGTGGTGGGCTTGGGGCTCTTTGCCTATCAAACGCGTGAGGTCAGTCATGCGGGTGAATCCATCACGGCGGTGGGGTCAACGGCCCTGCAACCCCTGGTGGAGGCAGCCGGTGAACAATATACGGGCGAACACCTAGGCACGTTTGTCAACGTTCAGGGTGGGGGAACCGGGACCGGATTAAGCCAAATTCAAGAGGGGGCCGTCCAGATCGGAAATTCCGATCTCTTTGCCGGCGAGCAGAAGGGGATTCGTTCCCAGGAGCTGGTAGACCATCGGGTAGCCGTGGTCGGGATTACCCCCATCGTGAACAAAAAAGCCGGGGTGGACCATTTGACAACCGCCCAACTCATTCAAGTCTTTACGGGCAAGGTGACCAATTGGCGCGAGGTCGGCGGGAAGAATCTGCCAATCGTGCTGGTGAACCGCGCGCAAGGGAGTGGCACCCGTGCAACGTTTGAACAATTCGGCTTAGCCGGTCACCAGTCCAAGACCGCGCAGGAACAAGATTCTTCCGGCATGGTGCGCCAGATCGTGGCGACGACGCCGGGTGCGATTAGTTACGTGGCTTTCTCATACGCGGACAAGACGGTTCAGGCGATTACCCTCAACGGGGTCGCGCCGACGGAAGCCAACGTCATCACGAACCACTGGAAAATCTGGTCTTATGAACATCTGTACACGAAGGGCCAACCCACGGGCTTAACGAAGAACTTCATTCGTTACATCCAGTCGCCGGCGGTCCAAAAGACGCTGGTTCGGCAGCTCGGGTACCTTTCACCGGATCAGATGCGGGTTAACCGTGACGTGCACGGACAAATTACGAAATTGGAGGGCGCCGAGTGATGAAATCCACAGAACAACTGGAACAACAGCTAAAGCGTCACTCCAAGGCCGCCAAGTTAGAAGTTTGGGGCAAGGTCGTCAGCTTCTCCGCGCTGCTCCTAATCGTGGCGGTGGTGGTGGCGATTATTGGGTTTGTTGCCTCCAAGGGACTCGCGACCTTCTTCAGCAATCATGTCAGTCTCTGGGACTTCCTATCCGGTAAGAGCTGGAATCCGGGCATCACGGACGCTCACGGTAAGCCGGAGGTGGGGGCGTTACCCATGATTGTGGGGTCGTTTCTGATTACGATTCTGTCGGCCCTTGTGGCGACGCCGTTTGCGATTGGGACGGCCGTCTTTATGAATGAAATTTCGCCCAACAAAGGGGCCAAGATTCTCCAGCCCGTCACCGAACTGCTGGTGGGGATTCCCTCCGTGGTGTACGGGTTCATCGGGCTATCCGTGATTGTTCCGGTCACGCGGACCCTCTTCGGCGGCAGTGGGTTCGGGATTCTCTCCGGGACCTGCGTGCTCTTCGTCATGATTCTACCCACGGTGACCTCGATGAGTGTCGATGCACTGCGGGCGGTGCCGCGGTACTACCGCGAAGCATCGCTGGCGCTGGGGGCCACGCAATGGCAGACTATCTATAAGGTCGTCTTGCGGGCCGCAACGCCCGGCATGATGACGGCCGTGGTCTTCGGCATGGCGCGGGCCTTTGGCGAAGCGCTGGCCGTTCAAATGGTCATCGGGAATGCGGCGTTGATGCCCGGTAGTCTGGTTGATCCGGCGTCCACGCTGACCTCCGTGTTAACCACGGGAATTGGTAACACCGTCATGGGGTCGCTACAAAACAATGCACTGTGGTCACTGGCCCTAGTGCTGCTCCTCATGTCCTTAATCTTTAATCTGATCATTCGCCTGATTGGTCGAAAGGGGCGTCTCCAATAGTGATGAATCCAAAAACACAAAATAAAGTGGCAATTGGAACGTTATACGGCGTTGCCGGGTTGGTTGTCTTGATTTTGCTAGCCCTGCTCGGCTATATTCTGGTTAGCGGGCTCCCGCAACTGAGTTGGCACTTCCTGACGGCGCCCGCCAAGGCCTTCCTTAAGGGTGGCGGGGTCGGCATTCAATTATACAATTCCTTTTATCTCTTGATTTTAGCCATGCTGATTTCCTTTCCCATTGCCTTGGGAGCGGCTATTTACCTGTACGAATACGCCAAGGATAACTGGGTAACCACGACCATCCGGACGGCGATTGAAATTCTGAGCTCGCTACCTTCCGTGGTGGTGGGGCTGTTCGGTTTCCTGTTCTTCGTGGTCAAATTGAACCTGGGCTTCTCCATTCTATCGGGGGCCTTCGCGCTGACCTTCTTCAACCTCCCGTTACTAACGCGGAGTATTGAGGATTCGTTGCGAACGATTGATACCACCCAACGCGAAGGAGGCCTGGCACTGGGCCTCTCACGGTGGGAAACGGTGACGCGGGTCATCTTACCGGCCGCGGTACCTAGCATCCTGACCGGGGTGATTCTAAGTGCCGGTCGGGTCTTCGGTGAGGCGGCCGCGCTGATTTACACGGCGGGGCAGAGTGCGCCGGCGCTGGACTTCACCGATTGGAATCCGTTTAACATTTCCAGTCCGCTGAACCCGATGCGACCGGCCGAAACGTTGGCGGTCCACATCTGGAAGATTAACTCCGAGGGGATCATGCCGGATGCCAAGGCCATCTCTTCCGGCTCGTCGGCGGTCCTGGTCTTAGCCATTCTGTTGTTCAACTTTGCCGCGCGTTACCTAGGCAAGCGGCTGTATAAACGCTTAACGTCAGCGTAGAGGAGGTTGGTCCATGTTTTTAAATAACGATGTCACGCAGAACACAGAGATGTTGGAACGGCACGTGGTCCAGCCAGCCGATCCCGAGCACCCCACGATTCTGTCGACCGAGGATTTACACGTTTACTATGGAAAGAAAGAGGCCATCTCGGAGGGGGATCTCCGGTTCGCCAGCAACCAGATTACGGCGCTGATTGGGCCGTCTGGTTCGGGAAAATCCACGTTTCTGCGGTCGTTGAACCGAATGAATGACCGGATCGCAACGGTTACCGGTAAGATCATGTACCGCGGCGTGGACATTAACCAGCCGGCCATCGACGTCTACGAGATGCGGCGCCGGGTGGGGATGGTGTTCCAGCGCCCCAACCCGTTTGCCAAGTCCATCTACGATAACATCGCCTTCGCACTGCGACTACGGGGCGTGACCGATAAGCACGACTTGGATGAAATTGTCGAGACGTCGTTGAAGCAAGCGGCGCTGTGGAATCAGGTCAAAGACGACCTGAACAAGAGCGCGCTGGCACTTTCCGGGGGGCAAGCACAACGGCTGTGCATCGCCAGGGCCATCGCGGTCAAGCCGGACATCCTGCTGTTGGATGAACCGGCGAGTGCGTTGGACCCGGTCTCGACCAGTCAGTTGGAAGATACGTTGTTGGAACTCAAGCAGCATTACAGCATTATTATCGTGACACACAACATGCAACAAGCTGGACGGATCAGTGAATATACGGCATTTTTCAATCAGGGGCGCGTATTGGAGTACGATACGACGAGCCAAATCTTCACGAATCCACAGGTCCAGATTACCAGTGATTATGTTTCGGGGAACTTCGGTTAACGAGGAGGAGAATTGATAATGAGTAAGGATATTTTAACCACGCAGGATCTACATTTGTACTATGGTGATAAGGAAGCATTGATGGGGATTAACCTCAACTTTGCGGCCAAGGGGATTACGGCATTAATCGGACCGTCCGGGTGTGGTAAGTCCACGTATCTGCGGACGCTCAACCGGATGAACGACCTGATTCCCAACGTGACCATCACCGGGACCATTAAGTTTAAGGACCAGGACCTCTATGCGCCGAGTGCCGACACCGTTCAGATTCGTAAGGAAATTGGCATGGTATTTCAACAGCCTAATCCGTTTCCATTTTCCATCTACGACAACGTGATTTACGGCTTGCGGATTGCCGGGGAAAAGGACAAGGAAAAGTTGGATGCCGTGGTTGAAAAATCCTTGCGGCAGGCGGCCGTCTGGGACGAGGTCAAGGATCACTTACACGAGAGCGCTCTGGCCTTGTCCGGTGGGCAACAGCAACGGGTGTGCATCGCCCGGGTGCTGGCCGTTTCACCGGAAATCATTTTGCTAGACGAACCCACGAGTGCCCTGGACCCCGTTTCGAGTAGTCAAATTGAAACAACCCTCTTGAATTTACGTCACGATTATACGATTATTACAGTAACCCACAATCTCCAACAGGCCTCAAGAATTGCGGATCGGACCGCATTCTTCATGAATGGCGAGTTGGTGGAAGTGGACCAAACTAAGAATATTTTCATGAATCCCGCTGAAAAGCAGACGGAAGATTATATTAGCGGACGATTCGGTTAAGGAGGCAAGTTATGCGGAGATTGTTTGATGACGAGTTGGCAGAACTGGACGCAGACTTCACGGAAATGGGCATGCTGGTCAGCGAAGTCGTTCAGCAGGCGGTGGATGCGTTCATGAGTCGCGATGCCGTGGCGGCACAGAAGCTGATCGACCACGACCATGAGATTAATCAACGTGAGATTGCGCTGGAGCAAAAGACGTTTGAGATGATTGCCCTGTACCAGCCCGTGACCACGGACCTACGGGAAATTGTGACCATCTTAAAGGCGGTATCGGAACTGGAACGGGCCGCGGACCACGCCCGTAACGTGGCCCATTCGACCATTAAGTTCGGCAGTAAGCAGAAGATTCCCGGGCTGGAACAGTTGATTGGCGAGATGGGGCAGATTACGACCCGGATGATTCGCGACGTGCTGGCGGCCTACGTGAATAAGGACGACCACGCCGCACGCGAATTGGCGGAAATTGACCGGAAACTCGACCAATTAAACCATCAGATTCGTGCCGATAGTTACCAACAGATGCGGCTGGACCCGACGTTTGAGACGGGCGCCTCGATCTACCTCAACGTGTCGCAGGACCTAAGCCGGATCGGCGATTACGTCACCAACGTTTGCGAATGGATTGTCTACCGGAAGTCCGGCCAGATTGTGGAATTGAACCCGGCTAACTCCGATAGTGCCGATTAGGGAGCGGAACCGGCTGACTTTTGTCCCACGTTTCAGCTATGTAAAGGTGACGCGAACAAGCGTGGGCGGTTTTGGCCCAGGCTCACCAAGAATCATTAATCTAATCTGAAGATTTACCGAAACGGTCACTGGAAACTTGCTTTCAGTGGCCGCTTTCGTTATTCTTGCCATAAAAGGAATTTTAATTTAACACAAAGGAAGTGGCCGCCGATGGCAGCAAAGAAACGTTTCGTTCGTTCTCGCACCAACCGATTAGTGGGCGGTGTCTTGGGCGGAATCGCTGAACATTTTAATTGGAATGCTAATCTCTTACGAATCATCTACGTCTTGATTACGGTCGCCATGCCGTTCGCTCACGGTATCTTGGGCCTGGCCGTCTACGTGATTCTCTATACCTTCATGCCCTTCGAAGACCGGGAGACTGGGAGTGGGCCGAGCCTGCGCGATCTCTTCCGCGGGGCCAGTCCGGCACCCAAGGACAGTGGACGCAAGGTCATCCACGATGTGACGGAACAGGATGTCAAGGATTCCCATAAGGATGGTGAATAAGATGCGCTTTTGGACCCGAATTTTAGTCAACGCCGTAATTTTTCTGGCGTTGGCTGGTTTTTTTCAAAGCTCGTTGGCCGGTAGCCTACAGAATGCCTTCTACGTTTCCGGGATCGGCATCGCGCTGTTGGCTAGTTTTGTCTTGGCCCTGCTTAATGCCGTAGTGAAGCCAATCTTGTTCGTCTTGTCACTACCCATTACCGTTTTGACCCTGGGACTATTCAGCGTGGTGATTAATGCCATCATGCTTGAATTGACCTCATGGTTCGTGGGCAGCAATTTTGCCTTCGCTTCGTTTTGGATCACCATGATGGTGGCCGTGATTATGTCCATCTTTAATGCTATCATCAGTGATCATTTCGCCCGCAATTAACTTACCCGATACGAATGAATTTGGTAGGAGTAACCCCATTAAAGTGCTAAAATTAAAGTAGTTCACTATGCAATAAGGAGGAACTCCTATGCCAGAAAGTGTTACAGTGGCTGATCTGGTGAAAGCCAACCGGTTAGATGTCTATTCCGGTGAGGATCACCTGGATCGCCTGATTACGACGAGTGATATTTCACGTCCCGGTTTGGAATTGACCGGGTACTTTAATTACTATCCAGCAAAACGGATTCAATTATTAGGGATTACGGAAACGTCCTTTGCCAAGGGGATGACCCACGAGAAGATTCTCGACGTCATGCGGAAGATGTGTCAGCCGGAGACGCCGGCCTTTGTCGTCTCAACGCAACTGGACCCGCCGGAGGAACTGAAACAGTCCGCCGAGGAAGCCGAGATTCCGATTCTAGGAACGAAGCTGACGACCTCGCGGGTGCTGAGTAATATGACCAACTTCCTCGAAGGCAAGCTGGCCGAACGGCAATCCGTTCACGGTGTACTGGTCGATATCTACGGGGTCGGGGTCATGATTACCGGGGACTCCGGCGTTGGGAAAAGTGAAACCGCTTTGGAATTAGTCAAACGGGGACACCGGTTGATTGCCGACGACCGCGTCGAGGTTTACCAACAAGACGAGCAAACGTTGGTTGGGGCGGCGCCGGCCATCCTGAGTCACCTGCTGGAAATTCGCGGGATTGGGATTATCGACGTCATGAACCTGTTCGGGGCCGGGGCCGTTCGCTCCGAGACCGATATTGATTTGATCGTGCACCTGCAGGCTTGGAAGGACGACAATCACTTTGATCGCTTGGGCAACAACAGCGAGTCGCAGAAGTTCTTCGACGTGGTCGTGCCCAAGATTACCATTCCGGTTAGAACCGGGCGGAACCTGGCAATTATCGTCGAAGCCGCGGCCATGAACTTCCGGGCCCGTTCCATGGGTTACGATGCTACCAAGGTCTTCGATGAGAACCTGAACCGCTTAATCAAACAAAACTCACAAAATAAATAGGGGAGATGGGCGTTATTTTTTCACCAATTGTGGCGGCGCTTAATCCCATCGCCATTCATCTAGGGCCCATCGCGGTACACTGGTACGGCGTGATCATCGCCTCCGGTGTCGTTCTGGCCGTGATCTTAGCCGTGCGCGAGGGCCGTCGTCGCGGGATTAATCCCGATGACATTTACGATATGATTCTGTGGGCCTTACCGGCGGCGCTGATCGCCGCACGGACCTACTACGTTGTCTTTCAGTGGTCGTACTACGCCAAGCACCCCGGCGAGATTATTGCCATCTGGGACGGGGGGATTGCCATCTACGGCTCGCTGATTGGGGCCGGCCTCGTGGTCTTCTTCTTCTGTCGTTCCCGGTTCATTCCCGTCTGGTTAATGTTAGACGTTGCCGCGCCGACCGTGATTCTAGGACAGGCCATCGGGCGCTGGGGGAACTTCATGAACCAAGAAGCCTTTGGGCGAATTACCAGCCTGGCCTTTCTGCAGGGCTTACATCTGCCGAATTTCATCGTTAATCAGATGTTGATTAACGGTGCTTACCGGCAGCCGACCTTTCTATATGAGTCGACCTGGGATCTACTGGGATTCATCATGCTGATGAGCTTGCGGCACACGCCGGGGCTCTTCAAGCAGGGGGAAGTCTTCCTCAGCTACGTCCTGTGGTATTCGTTCGGCCGCTTCTTTATCGAGGGCATGCGGACGGATAGTTTGATGTTATTCGGTGGCTTGCGCGTGTCGCAGTTGCTTTCAGTCGTGTTATTCGTAGGCGCCTTGATTATCTGGGTTTACCGGCGTCGGCAACAGATTCAGCCGACTGCCTACCTGGATGGCAACCCGTTTCGCGAACAATCAAAACTTTCTAAATAAGGAGAATCCATTACTATGTCAGAGAAAATTGCAGTACTCGGTGCCGGTTCATGGGGGTCAATCTTAGCGAGTGTCTTGGATGAAAACGGGCATGACGTCCGGTTATGGTCGTACAATCCCAAGCAAGTTGAGGAGCTCAACACGAACCACACGAATTCGCACTATATTAAAGACTTTACGTTTTCTCCTTCGTTAGTAGCTTACTCCGACTTGGCGAGTGCCCTAGACGGCGTACAAACGATTCTGTTTGTCGTCCCGACCAAGGCCGTTCGTTCGGTGGCGGGTCAGGTGGCCGCCATTCTCCAGAAGACGGGGAACCGGCCAGCGCTGATTCACGCCAGCAAGGGGATTGAACAGAAGACTTATAAGCGGATTTCGCAGGTCTTGGCCGAAGAGATTCCGGCGGCCAACCGGCAATCCATCACGGTCTTGTCCGGTCCGAGTCACGCCGAGGACGTTGCCCGGCATGACCTGACGTTGGTCACGGCGGCCAGTGAAAGTTTGGATGCGGCTAAACACACGCAAAAGTTGTTTATGACCAATTACTTCCGGGTTTACACTAACCCCGACGTGATTGGCGTTGAAATCGGGGCAGCCTTGAAGAACATCATCGCTTTAGGGGCCGGTGCGTTACACGGCTTAGGGTATGGCGATAATGCCAAGGCCGCGTTGATGACACGGGGCCTGGCCGAAATCTCTCGGCTGGGGACCTCGTTTGGTGCCGATCCGATGACCTTTATCGGGTTGTCCGGTGTCGGTGATATTATTGTTACGGCCACGAGTTCCAATTCACGGAATTGGCGGGCCGGTGACGAGTTAGGCCGTGGTGAAGCCCTCGACGACGTAATCAACCATATGGGGATGGTGATTGAAGGGGTCGCTACCACGAAGGCCGCTTATGAATTGTCCAAGCAACGCGGGGTTTCGATGCCGATTACCGAGGCGATCTACCAAGTGTTGTACGAAGGAAAAGACATTCGCACGGCCATTTCAGAATTAATGCAACGTGAAGGACGCTCAGAATTTTAGTTTAGTTGGGGATACACAGGAGGATATGAATTATGAGAAAAGTTAGAAAAGCCGTCATTCCAGCCGCAGGTCTTGGGACCCGTTTCTTACCTGCCACCAAAGCTTTAGCCAAGGAAATGCTGCCCATCGTGGACAAGCCAACCATCCAATTCATCGTCGAAGAGGCCCGCAAGTCCGGGATCGAAGACATTGTGATTGTCGATGGGAAGTCCAAGCGGTCAATCGAAGACCACTTTGATTCCAACCCCGAGTTGGAAGCTAACCTGCGGGCCAAGCACAAGGATGAAATGTTGCGGCAGGTCCAGGAAACGACTGGCATGAATCTTTACTTCATTCGCCAGCCGTACCCGCGTGGCTTGGGTGACGCTGTTCTAACCGCTAAGGCCTTTATCGGGGACGAACCGTTCGTCGTGATGTTAGGGGACGACATGACCGATAGCAAGGTGCCATTGACCAAGCAATTGATCGACCGGTACAACCAGACGGGGGCTTCCACGCTGGCCGTCATGCGGGTACCGCACAAGGATACCGCTAAGTATGGGGTTATCAATCCTTCCGAGGAAACGGCACCGGGTCTCTACAACGTGACGAACTTCGTGGAAAAGCCACAACCGGACGAGGCACCGAGTGATTTGGCCATTATTGGCCGGTACCTCTTCACGCCGGAAATCTTCGAATCATTGGAAAACACGCCGGTTGGTTTGGGTAACGAACTTCAATTGACGGACGCCATCGACAACCTCAATAAGACGCAACGGGTCTTTGCCCACGAATACAAGGGCAAGCGTTACGATGTCGGCAACAAGTTCGGCTGGATCCAAACCAACATCGAATACGGCCTGCAACACCCAGAAACCAAGGACGCTTTGCGGACGTACATTAAAGAAATGGGGGCTAAGCTGAGCGCCGAGGATGAAAAGACCCCCAAGTCAAAATAGGTGACAAACTTCCTTTTTGATAGTAAAGTACACTAAAGGCGAAGAGCAGAAGGGAGCGTTAAGAATTTGAAAAACTATGATGTCATTGTAATTGGTGCGGGACCCGGCGGCATGACCGGTGCGCTGTACGCTTCTCGGGCGAACCTTTCCGTTTTGATGTTGGACCGCGGGATTTACGGTGGTCAGATGAACAACACGGCGGCAATCGAAAACTATCCGGGGTTCAAGTCGGTTCTCGGACCAGACTTGGCCAAGGACATGTACGAGGGGTCAACCCAATTTGGCGCGGAATTCGCATACGGCAACGTGGAAAGCATTGAAGACCACGGCGACCACAAGGTGGTTAAGACCGATGATGGGGATTACAGTGCCGGTGCCGTTCTGATTGCCTCTGGTTCCGAATACAAGAAGCTGGGCGTGCCTGGCGAAAATGAATTTGGTGGCCGAGGGGTGTCCTACTGCGCGGTCTGCGACGGGGCGTTCTTTAAGAATCGCGAAGTCGTTGTCGTGGGTGGTGGCGATTCCGCTGTTGAGGAAAGCCTCTACCTGGCAGGGATTACGTCCAAGGTGACGGTCGTGGTTCGGCGTGACCAACTGCGGGCCCAAAAGATTTTGCAAGACCGGGCCTTTGCTAACGATAAGATTGAATTTGTTTGGAACACCAACGTCACCGAAATCGTGGGTGACGCGATGAAAGTGACAGGCGTCAAGACGAAGAACAACCAGACCGGTGAAACCGGTGAACTGGCGGTCAGTGGGGTCTTCATTTACGTGGGGAATCTCCCAATGACCGAAGCCTTCACGAGCCTGGGTATCACGGACGACAAGGGTTGGATCAAGACCGATGACCGGATGGCCACGGCGGTTCCTGGTATCTTTGCTATCGGTGATGTTCGGCAAAAGACCTTGCGGCAGATTACGACGGCCGTAGGGGATGGCGGCATTGCTGGCCAAGAAGCCTTCAGTTATCTGGAAGCCTTAAAGTCCAAGGCGGCTTCCGCCAAATAATGAATAAATGAGCGGAGACAACCTCACAGGGGTGGTTTCCGCTTTTTGTGAAGGCGCAATTCTCTCTGGCGGAGTGAGCGTGGGACAGAAAGTGACGAGTCAGGGCTATTTAAAATAAACGTGAAAGGGTCTGGGGATGTTTGATTCCAGGCCCGCCGTACATAACGAATGGTTGGGGCAACTGAGGTCGCTGCCTTGCCATTCGCGGCATCTAGACTCGAGCCAAAGGGGCAGTGAAACGCGCAGACCGCGTTTCCAAGTCGCCATTTCCTAACCGGCGTAGGCGTCTAGCCACAACTAAAAATTAAGATGATAGAGGAGTGTTCTATTATGGGGATGAATCAATTTTTACAGAGTCTCAGTGATTTGGAAACAATCGACCGGGCACCGGGGTATTTCAAGTTTGAGCAACACTCCGTGGCTGCCCATTCCTTTAAGGTGGCCGAAGTTGCCCAATTCCTAGGGGACGTGGAGGAGAATGCGGGCCATCAGGTCAACTGGCGCCTGCTTTACGAGAAATCCCTGAACCACGACTACACGGAGCGGTTCATTGGGGATATTAAGACGCCCGTCAAGTACGCCACTCCGCAGTTGCGCCAGATGCTGGCCGACGTGGAGTCCTCGCTGACGGCCAACTTCATTAAGAATGAAATTCCGACCCAATTTCAGGCCGCCTACACCCGTCGACTGGGTGAGGGCAAGGACGATACCCTCGAGGGGCAGATCCTGTCCGTGGCCGATAAGGTTGACCTGCTGTACGAATCCTTTGGTGAGATTCAAAAGGGCAATCCGGATCCGGTTTTCACCGAGATTTATCGGGAGAGTCTAACCACGATTTTGAAATTCAAGCAGATGCCGTGCGTGCAATACTTCCTGGCGGAGGTCTTACCGGAAATGTTGGCCGCCGACTTTAGCGACCGACAGAAGCTCGCGACACTGACGGATAATTTGTTGAAACAGGGAGATAACGCATGAAATTAGCTGAGGTTTGGAACCAAATGTTGACGGGCGCCACGGTACGACCACTGACGCACGCCGATGATGATTTAATTTATGATTTTCAGGCGGCACATCCCGCCTACTTTAATTATTTTCAGGATCACCCGGTAACGCGTAACGAAGCGATTCAAGACGTCACGGATGTTCCGATGAACGCGATGCCCGACCAGAAGGCCTACCTGGGTATTTTTCAGGGGGATCAGTTGGTGGTCTTAGTCGATTTGATTATTGACTATCCCTTACCCAGCCTCGTTTGGTTGGGCATGTGGATGACCGACCGGCAGTTAACGACCGAGCAAGCCGCCGATTATTACCACAGTTTAGTCGCCACCTTGCGGGCAGCCGGCGCGGTTCAACTCCAGCTCAGCGTCTTCATGGGCGACCGGGAAACGAAGCAGTTCTGGGAAGACCAACAATTACAGGCTATTCAAACAACCACGGTCGTTCGCGGTGAACGGACGGCCAACGTCACCATCTATCAGGATAAGTTTTGAGCATAGGACCTGAGACTGGCGAAAGTATGTTCGGTATGGTAAAATATTTGGGCACGATGGGAAGCGGATTGTTTCCCATTTTTTCTAGTGAGATAAGAAGTTTTAAGCGTGCTGGCAGACGGGAATGCTCGTCTAAATCGTGAATGACTGAGATTGACCGTCAGGCACGTCTGCATGACGGTTTTTCGTAGAATTTGGTAGGGAGGTTATGCCATGATAGATCGACAATCGGACCGGAAGTTCGACTTGGTTTCCAATTATCAACCCACGGGTGATCAGCCAGAGGCGATTGCCCAACTTACAAAGGGGCTGAATGAACACGAGAAGGCACAGATTCTGCTGGGGGCCACCGGGACTGGGAAGACCTTCACGATTTCTAATGTAATTAAGAACGTGAACAAGCCCACGCTGGTGTTGTCCCACAATAAGACGTTGGCCGGCCAGCTCTATGGTGAGTTTAAGGAGTTTTTCCCCAACAATGCGGTTGAGTACTTCGTGAGTTACTACGATTATTACCAACCTGAAGCCTACGTGCCGTCCAGTGATACCTACATTGAAAAGGATTCTTCCATTAATGATGAAATCGATAAGCTCCGGCACTCGGCGACCAGCTCGCTACTGGAACGTAACGATGTGATCGTGGTGGCCTCCGTGTCCTCCATCTTCGGGTTAGGGGACCCTACCGAATACAAGAATCACGTGGTTTCCTTGCGGGTTGGCCAGGAGATTGAACGCGACGATCTGTTGCGTAAACTGGTGAATATTCAATTTGAACGCAACGACTACGACTTCCAGCGGGGTCGGTTCCGGGTTCATGGTGACGTGGTGGAAATCTTCCCGGCGTCGCGTGACGATCGGGCCCTACGGATTGAATTCTTTGGCGATGAGATTGACCGGATTCGCGAGGTAGACTCCTTAACCGGCGAGATTGTCGGCGATCGCGAGCACGTGGCAATTTTCCCGGCCACCCACTTTATGACCAACGATGACATCATGGCGAAGGCCACGGCGGGCATCGAAGGTGAAATGAAGGATCGAGTCGCCGAACTCGAGGGTCAGAGCAAGTTGCTCGAGGCCCAGCGACTCAAGCAACGGACCACCTATGACCTGGAAATGATGCGTGAAATGGGCTATACGAGTGGGATTGAAAACTACTCGCGGTGGATGGATGGTCGCAAGGCCGGGGAACCACCGTACACCTTGCTCGACTTCTTCCCCAAGGACTTCCTGTTGGTCGTGGATGAATCCCACGTCACCATGCCGCAAGTTCGCGGGATGTACAACGGGGACCAGGCCCGGAAGCAACAGCTGGTCGACTACGGTTTCCGGTTGCCGAGTGCGCTGGATAACCGGCCGTTGAAGTTGTCCGAATTTGAACAACACGTCAACCAGGTTATTTACATGTCGGCTACCCCAGGTCCGTACGAACATGAGCAGACGGATCACGTGGTTCAACAGATTATTCGGCCAACTGGGTTGCTCGACCCGACGATTGAGGTCCGGCCAATCATGGGCCAGATGGACGATCTGGTGGGTGAGATTAACCAACGCGTCGAAGCCAACGAGCGGACGTTTGTGACCACGTTAACCAAGAAGATGGCCGAAGACTTGACCGACTATCTGAAAGATTTGGGTATCAAGGTGGCCTACCTGCACTCCGATATCAAGACGTTGGAGCGGACGCAGATCATGCGTGACCTGCGTTTGGGTAAATACGACGTGCTGGTCGGCATTAACCTGCTGCGTGAAGGGATTGATATCCCCGAAGTCTCGCTCGTCGCGATTCTGGATGCCGATAAGGAAGGGTTCTTGCGTAACGAACGGTCGCTGATTCAGACGATTGGTCGGGCGGCGCGGAACTCCCATGGGGCCGTCATCATGTATGCCGATTCCGTGACGGAGTCCATGCAGGCCGCGATCGATGAGACGGCACGTCGGCGGAAGGTCCAGATGGCTTACAATAAGCAGCATGGCATCACGCCGAAGACCATCATTAAGCCAATTCGGGACCTGATTGCGGTAACGAAGAAGAACGATCACGAGGGCGAAAAGGATGATTTCGTTTCGACTGACTTTGAAGACATGTCCAAGGATGACCAACGTAAATTGATTGCGCGGTTGGAAGACGAGATGCGTGCGGCCGCTAAGAAGCTGGACTTCGAACAAGCGGCGTCGCTTCGGGATACCGTCATGGATATGAAGACCGAGATCGGCGATTAGGTCGAGTAAGGAGAAGATGAAGTGTTAAACGATAAAATCGTAATTCACGGCGCTAGAGCGCATAACTTAAAGAACATTGACGTCACGATTCCTAAGAATAAACTGGTAGTCATCAGTGGCTTGTCCGGTTCCGGGAAGAGTTCACTGGCGTTTGATACCCTTTATGCGGAAGGCCAACGCCGTTACGTGGAAAGCCTATCGTCCTACGCCCGGCAGTTCCTGGGTCAGATGGATAAGCCGGATGTTGACTCGATTGATGGCCTAAGCCCGGCCATTTCAATCGACCAGAAGACGACCTCGAAGAACCCCCGGTCCACGGTCGGGACGGTGACCGAAATCAACGATTACCTCCGCTTGCTGTGGGCCAGAGTCGGAACGCCTATCTGTCCCAACGACGGGACCAAGATTACCAGTCAGAGTGTCGAGCAGATGGTCAACCAGGTTCTGGACTTGCCCGAACGGACGAAGCTCCAGGTTCTGTCGCCAATCGTGCGGGCCAAGAAGGGGCAACACAAGAAGGTCTTTGAAAAGATTCGCCGCGAGGGCTTTGTCCGCGTGCGCGTGGACGGAGACATCATGGATATTGACGATGTTCCGGAACTAAATAAGAATCAGAACCACGATATCGCGATCGTTATCGATCGGATCGTAGTCAAGTCGGGCATTCGCTCACGGCTCTTCGATTCCTTTGAAGCGGCGCTCCGGTTGAGTGGTGGTTACGCCATTGCCGACCTCATTGGCGGCGAACCAATGATCTTTTCAGAACACTACGCCTGCCCCGTCTGTGGGTTCACGGTGGGTGAACTGGAGCCGCGGTTATTCTCCTTTAACGCGCCGTTCGGGGCCTGCCCCGACTGTGACGGGCTGGGTGTCAAGCTCGAGGTCGACTTGGATCTCGTCGTGCCCGATAAGACCAAGACACTGCGTGAGGGCGCCTTAGCACCCTGGAATCCAATCAGTTCGCAATACTACCCGGCCTTGCTAGAACAGGCCGCGGCTGCCTTTAACATCGACATGGACGTGCCGTTTAAGGATTTACCGAAGGCCGATCGGGACCTGGTTCTTTACGGCTCAAAGGGCAAGGAATTTCACTTCCACTACGAAAATGACTTCGGTGGTGTCCGCGACGTGGATGTTGCCTTCGAAGGTGTCGTTCCCAACGTCGACCGTCGTTACAAGGAAACCAACAGTGACTTCACGCGTGACGTTATGCGTAAGTACATGGCGGAGTTGACCTGTCAGACCTGCCACGGCTACCGGTTGAATCGGCAGGCGCTGAGTGTTCAGGTTAACCACCAACACATCGGGGCGGTCTCGGACTTACCCGTCGATAAGGAACTGGCCTTCTTCAAGGACCTGAGCTTTGGCGAACAGAACCAAGTCATTGCCCAGCCAATTTTAAAGGAAATCAAGGATCGCTTGACCTTCCTGCGTAACGTGGGCTTGGATTACCTGACGCTGAGTCGTTCCGCCCGGACGCTATCCGGTGGGGAAGCACAGCGAATCCGGTTGGCCACCCAGATTGGGTCGAACCTGTCGGGGGTGCTCTACATCCTGGATGAACCCTCGATTGGGCTGCATCAACGGGACAACGACCGGCTCATTTCGTCGCTGAAACAGATGCGTGACCTGGGAAATACCCTGATCGTGGTGGAACACGACGAGGATACCATGCGGGCCGCCGATTATATCGTGGACATCGGCCCAGGTGCCGGGGAAAACGGGGGCCATGTGATGGCCGCCGGCACGCCGAAACAGGTGATGCGCTCACGCAAGTCACTGACCGGGCAGTATCTCTCGGGCAAACGGTACATTCCGGTGCCGCTGACACGGCGTTCCGGTAATGGAAAGACCATTCGGGTGACCGGTGCGGCCGAGAATAACTTGAAAGACATCACAGTGGACTTCCCGTTGGGCGAATTCGTCGTGGTTACTGGGGTCTCCGGTTCCGGGAAGTCAACGCTGGTGAATACCATTTTGAAACGCGCCTTGGCGCAGAAGCTGAACCGAAATTCTGAAAAACCCGGGAAATACAAGAGCATTGCCGGCGTCAAGAACATCGAACGACTGGTGGATATCGATCAGAGTCCAATTGGTCGGACGCCGCGGAGTAACCCGGCCACCTATACCGGGGTCTTCGACGATGTCCGCGCGCTCTTTGCACAGACCAACGATGCCAAACTGCGGGGCTACCAGAAGGGCCGCTTTAGTTTTAACACCAAGGGCGGTCGTTGTGAGGCCTGTCACGGGGATGGGATCTTGAAGATCGAGATGAACTTCCTGCCCGACGTCTACGTGCCCTGCGAGGTTTGTCACGGGACGCGGTATAATTCCGAGACGCTGGAAGTCGAATACAAGGGGAAGAACATCGCCGACGTATTGGACATGACGGTCAGCGAAGCCCTGAAGTTCTTCGAGGCCATTCCTAAGATTACCCGCAAGCTCCAGACCATTCAGGACGTGGGCCTGGGCTACGTGAAGCTCGGTCAACCCGCCACGACGTTGTCCGGTGGGGAAGCCCAACGGATGAAGTTGGCCTCCGAGCTGCATAAGCAACAGAATGGGAAGAACTTCTACATTCTGGATGAACCCACGACCGGTCTGCATACCGACGATATCAAACGCCTGCTGACGGTGCTTCACCGCCTGGTGGACAAGGGCAACACGGTATTGGTCATCGAACATAACTTAGACGTCATCAAGACGGCCGACCACCTGATTGACCTGGGTCCGGAAGGTGGCGAAGCCGGGGGTAACGTGGTTGCGACCGGCACACCGGAAGAATTGGCGGAAGTCAAGGACAGCTATACCGGTCAGTACCTGAAGCCTGTTCTGGAACGGGATAAGGCGCGAACGGAAGCGGATGCCTCGGCGTCATGAAAATGTAAATTAGGACGAGAAGACTGCTAACTGGCGGTTTTCCCGTCCTCTTTTGTTAAGTGAACTTGTTTACCTTAACGAAAACCAGTACAATGGTTGAAAACCGGTCGTCACTTGACCGAAGTTGTGAGGAGATATGTAGACGATGTTTAATATGAATCGAACCCGCTGGGGCTTTGACTGGAGCGAATTCATTCTTGGTATCTTATTCTTAGTTGCCGCGTATGGACTTTTCCGCTCGCCCAAGATTGGGTTAACTGGTTTAGCGATTATTTTTGCCATTATGGCGTTATTGAGTGGGTTTACCACGATTGCTGGGTACCGGAAGCTCCATGAAGCGACGGGATTCCGGGCTAATTTTGCGTTAGTTTTAGGCATCCTGGATATCCTGATTGCGGTAGTCTTCTTCTTTGACATGAACAGTGCCATCGTGACGTTGGGCTACCTGTTTGCCATCTGGTTTATCGTTGATTCCTTGGAACGTTTACTGGTTGCTAGCCACCTGCGGAGCTTCGGGGGCTTTTACTTCTGGCTGTCCATCATCTTTGATGTCCTGGCGTTAGTCGTGGGGATTCTGTTGTTCGTCCACCCGGTCGTGGCCGCACTGTCCCTGAATGGCTTAATCGCCATCTTCTTCACCATCTTTGGCATCAATGCCATCTGGATCTCCATCGCCCGTAGCCGGTAAAGTTACGTAGCGGCTTGCTGGCTTGGTCGCCTTACCGTTCGCCAAATATGAGCTGGAACGCGGTGGGGAGGACCGAACTGAGCCTGAGAAACGGTCTCAGTTCTCGCTTGGAACCGCCCAAAACCGGCGTTTCCAAGTCGCCATTTCCCAAGAAACCCACTTGGGAAATCCCACGGCTGAGCTCATATTTGGCTTCACTCTCGGCTACGGTCATGGTTATCCGCAACCAAACAGTTTATTCAGCCAGGCAATGTCGCTGGTGAACGGCAAGGCGACCAGATCCGCGGCCAGGGCGGGCCAAAGATTTGCCAATTAATGAGTTAATCAAACGCTAGTCCCAGCCTAGATGGTGGGGGCTAGCGTTTTTGTGTGGGGCAGTTTGGTCGAAAAAGAGAAGGATTTGTGGAATTTAAGGGAATTGTTAGGAAAAGACACGCCCGGTGTGTTATACTGCTTAAAGACGTTTTTAAAGAAGCTGGAGGAGAGCCATGACAAATGAAATCCATTTAGTCATCATCACTGGGATGAGTGGCGCCGGGAAGACCGTTGCCATGCAGAGTTTTGAAGATTTGGGGTATTTCTGTATTGATAATATGCCACCTTCGTTACTGCCCAAGTTTTGGGATTTGGTCCGCGAGTCCGGTAAATTATCGAAGATTGCCCTGGTGATCGATTTACGATCCCGAGCATTTTACGATGAAATCGTCAATATGCTGAATAACGTGGCCGTTCACGGCACGATGAACGCCCAGGTCTTATTCCTGGACGCTTCCGATGAGGAGCTGGTCTCGCGCTACAAGGAGACCCGGCGTTCCCATCCCTTGGCGCGCAACGGTCGGGTGATGGAAGGTATTCAACGCGAACGGCGGCTGTTGGCGCCGATTCGCCAGGCGGCACAATTGGTGATCGACACCACCCAGTTGAGCCCCCGGAAGTTGCGGGAAGAGATTTTTCACAATTACGAGACCGAGTCGGCCCAGGTCTTCCACATCGAAGTCATGTCGTTCGGCTTTAAATACGGGTTGCCCATCGATGCCGACATCGTCATGGACGTTCGTTTCCTGCCCAATCCGTACTATATTCCGGCTCTTCGGAATCAAACGGGGAAGGATCAGGATGTTTATGACTACGTCATGGCGCAGCCCCAAACCGAAGAATTTTACGAACAGTTTATCAAGCTCCTCACGACCATCGTGCCGGGCTATAAAAAGGAAGGTAAGGCTAACCTTACCATCGCGATTGGCTGTACGGGCGGGCAACACCGCTCGGTAGCCCTGGCAACACGTATCGGTCAAGCACTAGGCAATACTTACCCAGTCCACGTGACCCATCGCGATATTGAAAAGCGAAAGGAGTCCGCTAACCGCTCATGAGAGATCCATTGCGTACCCGCCGGCCCAAGATTGTGGTCATTGGTGGGGGGACTGGTTTACCGGTCATCTTAGGCAATCTCCGCGATCGTGATGTCGATATCACGGCGGTGGTAACCGTTGCCGATGACGGCGGTTCTTCAGGCATTATTCGCCACTACGTCAACGTGGTGCCGCCTGGAGATATCCGTAACGTCATGGTGGCTCTGGCCGAAGTCCCATCTATTTATAAAGACTTGTTTCAATACCGATTCGAAACGACTGATGATTTCTTTGCCGGCCACGCCATTGGAAACCTAATCATTGCCGCCTTATCGGAAATGAAGGGCGGTATTTTTGATGCTGTCCAAGAACTTTCGCAGTTGATGCGCGTCAACGGTCACATCTATCCGGCCGCTAACGAGCCACTGGAGCTGCACGCGCAGTTTGCCGATGGCAGTACGCTCAGCGGTGAATCCGAGATTACGGCGGCTCACAAGCTGATTAAGCGGGTGTGGGTCGAGACCAGTGATCACCATGACCAACCGCATGCGGTGCGGCAAGTGATCGATGCGATTATGGACGCCGACCAGATTGTGCTGGGACCCGGGAGCTTATTTACCAGTATCCTGCCGAACCTGATGATCGACAGCGTAGGGACGGCCGTCAAGGAGAGTCCCGCCGAGGTTGTGTACATCTGCAATATCATGACGCAGAAAGGTGAAACGGAAAACTTCAGCGATGCCGACCACGTCCGGGTTCTGAATCAACATTTAAACGAAAACTTTATCGACACGGTGCTGGTGAACTCCCAGACGGTGCCGAGTCAGTACATCGATTATCAACGTTGGGATGAGATGTCCCAACCCGTTCGTCACGATTTCCAGGGACTCCGCGATCAGGGGTGCCGGGTAATCTCCACGGACTTTCTTGAATTACGCGATAACGGGGCGTTCCACAATGGGCAGGAGGTTGTCAATGAACTGCTCAACCTGATTGGTCAGCCTCGTTATCGGATGGAAAGGGGACTTTAACGCATGTCATATGCCAGTGAAGTGAAGAAAGAGCTGACGACCCTCGAAGTCCATCGGGACAATGCCAAGGCCGAGCTGGTAGCGTTGATCCGGATGAACGGGGCGTTAGGCTTAGCGAACCACCATTTCGTCTTGAACGTGCAGACGGAGAATCCGGCCATTGCGCGGCGGATGTACCAACTGCTCAAGCAGTTCTACGATTTGGAAAGTGAATTGTTGGTTCGGCGGAAGATGAAATTAAAGAAAAATAACCTCTACATCGTGCGGGTGAAGACCGGTGTGACGGAAGTCTTGTCCGATCTGGGTATTTTCGACGGCATGCAACTGCTCGAATCCGTCCCAGCGGAGATTTTGAATTCCGACCTATCCGTGCGCTCCTACCTACGCGGCGCCTTTCTGGCCGGCGGGTCCGTCAACAATCCGGAAACCAGCCGGTATCATCTGGAGATCTACTCCCTATACGAGGAACATAACCAGATGATTGCGGAAATGATGAACCGGTATAACTTGAACGCGCGAACGATTGTGCGGCGCAGTGGTTATATCACTTATCTGAAGAGTGCCGAAGAAATTGCCGACTTTCTATCGTTAATTGGGGCCACCACGTCCATGCTGAAGTTCGAAGACATTCGGATTATGCGGGACATGCGGAACTCCGTGAACCGGCTGGTCAATTGCGAGAACGCCAACTTAGATAAGGTGGCCAACGCTTCAACCCGGCAGATCGATAACATTCAATTCATCGATGCCACGGTGGGACTGGCGCAGTTGCCGGTCAAACTGCGTGAGGTGGCCGAGACCCGGTTGGCTCACAAGGAAGTCAGCCTCAAGGAACTGGGCGATCTGGTGCCCGGTGGTCCGATCTCCAAGTCGGGGATTAATCATCGACTGCGGAAGATTAACGACTACGCCAAGCAGCTGCGCGAACAGGCTTCTGCTTAAAGTTTTAGAAATAACGAGACCTCGAGCCGAATGGCTGGGGGCCTTTTTGGTCTCTGGACTGGTCAGAGACGCCGCCCGTGGCTTAAACGAGCGATCGGGGCGAGCTTGACGGTCCCGTTGCGCCAGTGTTTCCAAAAAAAACCACCCAACGCTCACAGTCGTTGGGTGGTTTCGTTTAAATTAAACATCAATTACTTGGTTTGTTCGCTACTGTTGGTCATGATGTGGTCGATTAACCCGTAATCGACGGCTTCTTGAGCACTCAAGTAGTTGTCCCGTTCGGTGTCTTGGTTCAGACGTTCAACGGGTTGACCGGAGTTTTCGGCCAAAATCTTGTTGATTAATTCACGCGTCTTCAAGATTTCGCGAGCGGCAATTTCGATTTCGGTCTGTTGACCTTGCGCGCCACCGGATGGTTGGTGAATCATCACTTGGGCGTGAGGCAAGGCAAACCGCTTGCCTTTAGTCCCAGATGAAGCCAGAACACTGGCCATAGAAGCGGCCATCCCCAAGGTGATCGTTTGTACGTCAGATTGGATGAAGTTCATGGTATCGTAGATGGCTAAGCCGGAAGAAACGACACCACCGGGTGAGTTGATGTAAAGTGAGATGTCCTTGGTGGAGTCTTGGGCATCCAAGAAGAGCAATTGTGCAATGATGGCGTTGGCCATGTCATCTTCAATTGGACCGGAAAGCATAATGATCCGGTCTTTTAATAGTCGTGAATAGATATCATAGGCCCGTTCGCCACGGGATGATTGTTCAATAACTGTAGGTACTAAATTCATGACAAGATAGCCTCCCTTATTTATTTAACGTAGAAATGGCTAGCGATTGCTAACATGTTGCTAGTGTACCGCTATGGTCAAAATAGGTCAAACAATATGACTTCGATAATTTCAACAACCATTTGACTAGAACTATCATACCAGAAATTGACCAAACGTCACGTATTCTATCACGTTAGCCACCGGTTACGCCAAGAAAGTGACCACTTACGAACGCGCTATTTATTTTTGGTCGGTCGTATGGTTAACTAAGTAAGACGAAAGGGGGTGACGACTTGAAAATCCATGTGGAGGTTGATCCGACACTAAGCGAACCGGAAGTGACCATCCGGGTACCAGCCCGCACACCAGTGGTTGACCAGTTAGTGGGGGCCATTCAAGAGGTCGCGGCGGGCAATCAGCAGTGGACGTTCAGTTGGCACGGCGAGAGTTTTCGGGTCAATCTTACGGATATTCTATTCTTCGAGGCAAGTGACCATCAGGTGGCGGTGCATACGGCAACGGCGCGCTATACGACCACGCAGCGGCTGTACGAATTAGCGGAGGCCCTGCCGCCTCAGTTCATGCGGGTTTCCAAGTCGGCCATCCTCAATCGGACGCAGGTCTTCTCCCTGACGCGGTCGGTGACGGGGAACCTGGTTAAATTTCAAAATTCACACAAGCAACTCTACGTTTCGCGGCGTTATTATCAGGCGTTGAAGCGGGCGCTAGAGGAAAAGGGGTAAAAATTATGCGTAAACGAGCAAATTGGTTTTGGGGCGTCTTCCTGGTCCTAGGCGCCGTGGTCCTAGTGACGAGTCAACTCGGTATCTTCAGTTATCACGTGGGTCTCTGGCCACTATTGTTGGCGGTTTTTCTGGTGGCGGCCTTCGTTGAAAGTCTCATGCATCTGGCCGTGTGGGGGATGGTCTTCTCCCTGGCGTTTCTGGCCATTATCTTTGCTAAGCCGCTGGGCATCGCGGCCCTGGCCCCGTGGACCATTCTGATTGCGGCGGTGTTGTTGTCGCTGGGACTGTCATTGATCATTCGGCCCAAGCGCTGGTACCACTACGATTGGCGGGCTCAGGGAAATTGGTCGCATCACCATCACCGCGATTGGTCGCACCACGGCGAGGATGACGTGGAAACGCTAGACGACTCGGCCATTGTGGTCGATGTCAATATGAGTAACAGCATCCGCTACCTCCAGTCGAGTGATTTTCGTCAGGCGGACGTGCGGGTTTCCATGGGCAATGCCAAGCTGTACTTTGACGACGTGACCCTCAGCGATGGTGGGGCCCTAATCAACGTGGACGCCCATCTCGGTGGCATTCAACTGTATCTTCCTACGGACTGGAACGTGAAGGTGGACGTGGATGCCGACCTCGGAAGCGTCGAGACCACGGGGGAACCCGCGGGAACGACTGGTCCAACGGTGATGGTCAAGGGGCGGGTCTCCCTGGGGGGCCTTGGAATTATTTATATTTAAACAAACTGTAGGAAGCCTGGGACAAAATCGCCCAGGCTTGTTTGCGTCACCTTTACATAGCTAAAACGTGCGCCAAAAGGCAGTCGGTTCCGCTTAAAACGACTAACCAAACAATCCAAGCCCGGGATTATTCAGTTAGCAGCCTTAATGCTCGCCGGCTAATCGCCTTTTGTCACACTCCCTTTTTAAGCGACAAAAAAAGCCTCATCCCGAAAGATGAGACCTGACCGCTTTGCTGGTAATGCGCCCGGAGGGAATCGAACCCCCATTTCAAGAACCGGAATCTTACGTGCGATCCATTACACTACGGGCGCATAGTGATTAACAACACCTTAACTACTATAACTGATTTTGGATAAAAATACAAGTTAGTTTCTGATGAGAATGCCAGATTTACCGAACGTCGGGATTCGGCGAACCGGCCACGCCAAATTAGTCGTTACCTGAACGCTGTCAGCGGAATTATGCTATAATATCGGCATTAACTTTTCAGTGGGGGCCAAAGATGACGCGACATAAGACTTTTCGCCTAGTGGTGGATGCACTGTTGATGGCGATCGTTTTACTACAAAATATTTTACCTTTCTTGGGGTACATCCCATTAGGACCGTTCAGCATGACCCTGATTGGGTTGACGGTCATCGTGGCCGGCACGGCGTTGGGACCCAAGGACGGGATGCTCATTGGGGGCTTCTGGGGCCTGATTACCTTCGTACGGGCCTTCACCTGGCCATCGAGTCCGGTTGCGCCGCTGGTGTTTACCAATCCGCTGGTTTCGGTCGTGCCGCGTCTCCTGATGGGGTTGGGCGCCGGCCTGATTTACCTGTGGGGGCGTAATCGGCAGTGGCCGATGCGTCGAGCCATGCGCTGGGCTGCGGCGGTGGCGGCGTTGATTAACACGTTACTTGTGTTAGGTTTGGTCTTTTTCTTCTATCAAACACCGGCCGTTGCGACGGCCTTTGGCGCCAAAGGCAACCAGACGTTGGGTTACGTCCTGATGCTTTCGCTGGTGACCAATGCCATTCCGGAATTAATCTTGGATGTCCTAGTCGCACCGTTGATTGCGGCCCCGTTACGCAAGCGGTGGGATAAAATTAATCATGTGATGAGATGAAAAATAAGCGTGGGCGCAAAGGCGGTTAGCCGGATAATCCGGGCCTTGACTGTTGGGATTATTAGGTTTAAACAGAACCGATTGCCTTTAGGTCTGCGTTTCGGCCAGCTAGCGTTGGTGTGCAAGAGTTTGGGGATTTTATGCCGAACTCTTTTTTTATAGACCGGTGGTCATGCCACGCTGAGGCCCTCAAAAGGGTATAAAAAAAGTCGCAACCACCACGGGTTACGACGAGCCAATGCGCCCGGAGGGAATCGAACCCCCATTTCAAGAACCGGAATCTTACGTGCGATCCATTACACTACGGGCGCATAGTGCCTTTGCTCTTTTTGAGCACTTAACTACTATAACCGAAGCTGAATATAAATTCAAGGGGCGTTTAAATATTTTTTATTTTCGAAAATTTCTACACCCAAATCGGCGGGAGTGTTGGCTTGCAATGTTGGGGATGGGGGCTTATACTAACAAACGTAAAGGTTAGCTCTGGTTGGCCTGAATTTTTTTGACCAGGGTGGGCGCTAGTCGACCACCGCTGGTCGTTAATCGTCCCACTAGGAGGTAAGTCGGATGCGTGAAGATTGGCAGTGGGTGGAAGCTATTATGCCCCAGATGGTTACGAAATTAACCAGCCGATTCCGGGTCCTCCAAGGGATCGCGAACACGCAGCCGGTTGGCCGCCGCACATTGGCCACCAACTTGGACTGCTCCGAGCGGACGATTCGGACGACTACGGATGCTCTAGCCGAGCTGGGCTTTATTCAGATGTCGGTGAAGGGCATGCAAATCACGGAGGCCGGTCAACGGCTCTTACGCGGGTTAGCGCCCGTGATGAATGACCTGTCCGGTTGGCAGGATCGCGAACGGCAACTGGCAGCTAAGCTACACATTGCCCACTGCACGATTGTGCCCGGTGACAGTACCGCCCCGACCGGATCGCTCATGGCGATGGCGCAAGCGGCCCGCCAAGTCTTGACGGATCAGTTGCCTGCGGGCAAGAGCACCATTGCCGTGATGGGCGGCCATACGTTAGCGACTGTGGCTTCGGTTCTGACGCCGGCCCTGTCGATTAACCGGGAATTGTTGTTCGTTCCGGCCCGCGGTGGGGTTGGTGAGGCGCCGGCCATTCAGGCTAACGCCGTGAGCGCCCAGATGGCCCAGCAGACCAACGGCCAGTTTCGTTCCTTATTCATTCCCGAGCAGTTAAACACGGCGACCTACAAGCCGCTGTTTGCGGAGCCCGCGATTCACGAGGTGCTTCAGCTGATTGCTCAGAGTAATGTTGTGATTCACGGCATCGGTCAAGCCTTCGTGATGGCCGAGCGCCGGAAAATTTCACCCCACGTGATTGCCGATTTGACGGCCGCACATGCCGTGGGGGAGGCCTTCGGCTATTTCTTCGATGCCGAGGGTCACGTGGTCAGTAAATTTCCCCGAATTGGGGTCGAAATTGCTGATTTAGCCGCTAAAGAATTAGTGGTTGCCGTTGCCGGGGGTGCCGAGAAGGGCGCCGCCATTGCGGCCTACATGCATTTAGCGCCAGCTTCAACTTGGCTAATAACCGATGAAGGAGCTGCTGACTTTGTTTTAAAAAAGTGATACACTTAACACGTACTGCTTTTTAAAAAATTATTCTTTATTTGCTTCCTGAAGGAGGAAATCACAGTATGACTGTAAAGATTGGTATTAATGGTTTCGGACGTATCGGCCGTTTGGCTTTCAAGCGGATTCACGAACTCCACTCAAGCGACATCGAAGTTGTTGCCATCAACGATTTGACGACACCTTCAATGTTAGCTTACTTGTTGAAGTATGACTCAACTCATGGCCGTTTCCCTGGTGAAGTTTCATCAACGGATAAGGGTATCGTGGTTGACGGTAAGGAATACCCTGTATATGCTGAACCAAAGGCACAAAACATTCCTTGGGTTAAGAATGACGGTGTTGACTTCGTCCTCGAATGTACCGGTTTCTACACTTCCGAAGAAAAGTCACAAGCACATATCGATGCTGGTGTTAAGCGGGTTCTGATCTCCGCTCCAGCCGGTGCCGTTACGACTGTTGTTCCTGGCGTTAACTTGGACGTTTTGAGCAAGGATGACGTTATCGTTTCTGCTGGTTCTTGCACGACCAACTGCTTGGCCCCAATGGCATACTTCTTAAACGAAGAATTTGGCATCAAGGCCGGGACTATGACGACTATCCACGCCTTCACTTCTACGCAAATGATCTTGGACGGCCCTCGTGGCAAGAAGATGCGTAACAACCGTACCGCAAGCATCAACACCATTCCTCACTCAACTGGTGCTGCTAAGGCTATCGGTTTAGTTATCCCTGACTTGAAGGGTAAGTTACAAGGCCATGCACAACGTGTTGGTGTTGTTGACGGTTCCTTGACTGAATTAGTTACTGTTCTGGACAAGAAGGTTACTGCTGACGAAGTCAACGAAGCTATCAAGAAGCACACTGAAGGTAACGATGCTTTCGGTTACAACGCTGATGAAATCGTTTCTACTGATATCATCGATGACGACCATGGTTCTGTTTACGACCCAACGCAAACGGAAGTTACCACTGCCGGTGACACCCAATTAGTTAAGACCGTTGCTTGGTACGATAACGAATGGGGCTTCACTTGCAACATGGTTCGGACCTTATTGCACTTCGCTACGCTCTAATCAGCTAGCGGCGCAAGTCGGTTAAATTTAAACAGTTTAAGTGTTAAACGCGGCGGAGGAGGGCATTCTCCGACGCGTTTTTCATTAGTTTTGAAAATTAACACAAGTCCTTTGAATTCTGAAGGTAAGTGCTGTATATTGTGAAAGTAATCTTTTATTTTGATAAGCAATCAAGGAGGGTTTTCTAAATTGGCTAAATTAACAGTTTCTGATTTAGACTTAAAGGGCAAAAAAGTCCTTATGCGGGTCGACTTCAACGTCCCAATCAAAGACGGTGTGATCGGTAACGATAACCGTATCGTGGCTGCATTACCAACGATCAAGTACGTAAGTGAACATGGTGGCAAGGCCATCCTCTTGTCCCACTTAGGTCGGATCAAGAAGGAAGAAGACAAGCCAGGTTTGTCCATGCGTCCAGTCGCAGAACGCCTGTCCAACTTGTTAAACAAGCCAGTAACCTTCGTCCCAACGACTGAAGGTAAGCAACTCGAAGACGCCATTGACGGTTTGAGTGATGGGGATGTTTTGGTTATGGAAAACACCCGTTACGAAGACGTTAAGGACGGCGAAAACGTTAAGCGTGAATCCGGTAACGACCCTGAATTGGGCAAGTACTGGGCTTCATTGGGTGACGTCTTCGTTAACGATGCGTTCGGGACGGCTCACCGTTCCCACGCTTCTAACGTCGGCATTGCTTCCAATATGGGCCAAACGGCTGCCGGCTTCTTGATGGAAAAGGAAATCAAGTTTATCGGTGGCGCCGTGGACAACCCAGAACACCCATTTGTTGCCATCTTAGGTGGTGCCAAGGTTTCTGACAAGATCGGTGTGATCGATAACTTATTGGCCAAGGCCGACAAGATTCTTATCGGTGGTGGGATGACTTACACGTTCTACGCCGCTAAGGGCATGAAGATCGGGAACTCCCTGGTTGAAAAGGACAAGATTGACTTAGCCAAGGAAATCTTAGACAAGGCCGGCGACAAGCTGGTTCTGCCTACGGACTCCGTTGTTGCTGAAAAATTCGATAACGATGCCGCCCACAAGACGGTTGATGGCGATATTCCTGATGGCTACATGGCCTTGGATATCGGACCTAAGTCTGTTGCTGAATTCGAAGATGTTTTGAAGTCAGCTAAGACGGTGGTTTGGAACGGCCCGATGGGTGTCTTCGAAATGAGTAATTATGCAGAAGGTACCTTGGAAATTGGTAAGTTCTTAGGGACTTTGACCGAAGCCAAGACCATCGTTGGTGGTGGGGATTCCACTGCTGCCGTTCAACAACTCGGTGTTGCTGACAAATTGTCCCACATTTCTACTGGTGGTGGCGCTTCTCTGGAATACCTTGAAGGTAAGACGTTACCAGGAATTGCTGCAATTTCTGATAAGTAAATGGATAAAGAGCTGTGGTGCCAGTCATCATGGCTTTTTATTATGATGACCGCTCATCGCGAAGACACTTCACTGGCTAAATGGCGGGGCGTCCGGTAAGATGATAAGCGTAGTCAATTTATTTTGAGAAAGGGTGGATTAGGTTGCGGATACCCCTGATTGCAGGTAACTGGAAAATGAATAAGTCGGTTACGGAAGCCCGCAGTTTCATCGAAGCTGTTCAGGGTAAACTACCGGCTACGGATACCGTAGAAACGGCCATTGCGGCCCCGGCGTTGTTTCTACAAACAATGCTGGACGCTAACCAGGACAATATCTTGCGGATTGCCGCGGAGACGTGCTACTACGAAGACGAGGGGGCCTATACGGGCGAGACCAGCCCCAAGGCGCTCCACGAGATGGGGATTCCCTATACCATCGTGGGCCATTCCGAACGGCGGCGGTACTTTAACGAAACGGATGATGTGATCAACCGTAAAGTCCTCGCTGTTTTGCGCAACGGAATGACGCCCATCGTGTGTTGCGATGAAACCATGGGGCGTCGGGAATCCGGCGAAAAGATTCATTGGGTCGTCAACCAAGTTTCCGCTGCTTTAAGCGGGGTTAGTAGTGAGGATGCCGCCAAGATTGTGATTGCCTATGAACCGAGTTGGGCGATTGGCAGTGGGACTTCGGCATCGGCAGACCAGGCCGAGGATGGCTGTTACCTGATCCGCCAAACGTTGGCCGATCTTTACTCGGATGATGTGGCCAATGGCGTTCGTGTTTTATATGGTGGGAGCGTGAAGCCGGACAATATTGTCGGTTTAATGCAGCGAGATAACGTGGATGGCGTCTTAGCCGGGGGTTCCAGCCTCGACGAGCAGTCATTTATTCAGCTCGCAAACTACCAAAATTTGTAAAACGGTAAAATTGTGATTGAAAGTTCAAAGTTAAACTTATAGAATGATACATGGGATGGTTGTCTTGTTCCCGTGAAGCCAAACTTTCATAAGGAGAGAATACAAAAAATGTCTATTATTTCTGATATTTACGCACGCGAAGTCTTAGATTCTCGTGGTAACCCAACTGTTGAAGTTGAACTCTACACCGAAGCCGGTGCTATGGGCCGGGGGATCGTTCCTTCTGGTGCCTCAACTGGTGAACACGAAGCCGTTGAACTTCGTGATGGCGACAAGAGTCGTTTCATGGGTAAGGGTGTTACTAAGGCCGTTGACAACGTTAACAACCTGATTGCCAAGGAAATTGTCGGCTACGATGTTACCGACCAACGGGCTATCGACCAAGCCATGATCGACTTGGATGGTACGCCAAACAAGGGTAAGTTAGGGGCCAACGCCATCTTGGGTGTTTCTTTAGCCGCTGCCCGTGCCGCTGCTGACGAATTAGGCCAACCTTTGTACAACTACTTAGGCGGGTTCAATGGTCACGTTTTACCTACGCCAATGATGAACGTTATCAACGGTGGGAAGCACGCCAACAACAAGGTTGACTTCCAAGAATTCATGATCATGCCTGTTGGTGCTAAGAGTGTCAAGGAAGCTATCCGGATGGGTTCCGAAACGTTCCACAACTTAAAGAACTTGTTGAACGAAAAGGGCTACTCAACTGCCGTTGGTGACGAAGGTGGTTTTGCTCCTGACTTGAAGAACAACGAAGAACCATTCGAAATCTTAGTTGAAGCAATCAAGAACGCCGGCTACGTCCCTGGTAAGGATGTTGCTATCGCCTTTGACTGTGCTTCATCAGAATTCTACAACGCTGACACCAAGAAGTACGAACTTAAGGGTGACGGCAAGGAATACACTGCTGAAGAATTCGTTACCTTACTTGAAGGTATCGTTGACAAGTACCCAGTTGTTTCTATCGAAGATCCTTTGGATGAAAACGAATGGGAAGACTGGCAAATGGCTACGAAGCGCTTAGGCAAGAAGGTCCAAATCGTCGGTGACGACTTGTTCGTTACGAACACGGACTACTTGGCTAAGGGAATCAAGATGGGTGTTGGTAACTCTATCTTAATCAAGCTGAACCAAATCGGGACTTTGACTGAAACCGTTGAAGCCGTTGAAATGGCTAAGCAAGCTGGCTACACGGCCGTTATCTCTCACCGTTCTGGTGAAACTGAAGACACGACTATCGCCGACTTAGTTGTTGCTTTGAACGCTGGTCAAATCAAGACTGGTTCTATGAGCCGTGGCGAACGGATCGCCAAGTACAACCAATTAATGCGGATCGAAGACCAATTAGGTAAGACTTCCGAATACAAGGGGATTCACTCCTTCTACAACTTGGACGAAGACGCACGTTTGGCCATCGTTAACAAGTAATTCAAAAGTTAAATTAGAGAGTGGCATTTACGCATTTCGGTGGGTAGATGCCACTTTTTTTGATTTCCACGAATATTTCTCGACTTTTGCCGGAGTTAAGGGATATAAGGGGGAATTGATGATGAAAATGAAATGGCAACATGGTGTGATGCTCAGCTTATTTGCGAGTGGCTTCTTGATGGGTAGTGGCGGGATGGTTGGGTTGGCGGCCGACGGTGGAAAAACGTATGCTCTCCACGTCAACTACATGATTTGCGCCAGAGACGAGGGACGCGCTGAGGTCGATCGGCTTTATAAGTCAGAAATCTTTCAAGTGAGGCCGGGGGATCAGATTCCAGGTAAACCAGAATTGGCGGCTTATTTGACGAGCATGAGAACGGGCACGGGCATGCAGGCCCCGGAAGAAACGGATCGGCCGATGGTATGGACCTACACGGGCGCCCGGAAGCTGGCGACGGTTAAACTCAGCTACGTTAACACCCAAACCAGGGTGGTAGTTGCCAGCCGCATTGTTAAGGGAACCGTCACGGTTGGCGGTAAATTAAATATTGTGGCACCGGTGGGGTATCGGCTGGAGAAACCGACCGATGTGGATCGACTCGTTCATAAGGTCAGTGAGGCGTGGCAGGTGGCCGTGACGCCTAAGTCTACCCAATCGGGAACCGACCAAGCGACTGCACCGGGCACCCCGCAGACGGATGCCGGGGAAAAGCCGAATGCCGGTGAGCACTCCACACCACCCGTGACGGCTAAACCCAGTCAACCGGTCCCACCAACTCAGGGGACGGGGGACCAGCCTAGTCAGCCGGAGAAGCCCGTTGTTCCCGATCAGCCGGGGCCAGTCCAGCCCGGTGGGACACCGACACGACCGGGTAATCCTTTACCAATCGCGCCGATACTGCCTGGTCAGCACCCATTGCCGACCGAACCGGTACCGGCCTTCCCGTTAACCCATCCCGAACTGGTCGTGCCGGTCGCACCCGATCCGACCGATGAATCTGACGAGACGGGTTCTCAATCTGTGGGGCCCTCATCCACGCTGAACCCAACCAGCAATCTCGATCACGTTTCAGAGCTCGCTGAACAGCCCGTGACGGCCATCGACGAGCCAACGCTATCAAGTACCCCTGCATCGGAGACTAAGCCGGCAAAAGCGTCACAGACGGCTCAGACGACCGATTCACAGCCATTGCGAGCAGGTGGTCGTCAGTGGCGGATTCAAAAGACCAAGCAACAGTCCAAATTACCGCAAACTAATGAACAAACCGCGAAGGCGAGTCTGTTAGGCTTGGTAGCGCTAGCAGGAATCGGTGGTTATCGTTTTTGGCGTTTTCGTGACTAATCTCCCCTAAAACTGTGATAGACTAGTTGCTGGACGATAAAAAACGGAGGAATCAGTCATGCAGAAGAAACAACCCATTCAACCAGATTTAACGCGACTTAAAGCCATTTACTTTGGGGCCCTCGTGGGGTTATTTGCGGGAATTGTGGTGAGTGTGTTTCGCCTGCTGATTGAACATATGCTGATTCTGGTTCAGGGAATCTACGGCTGGTTAGGCCAACACCCATGGTGGCTAATCCCGTGGGCCGCGCTCCTCGTGGGACTGGCCCTCGTGGTGGGCCGCTGGGTT
This sequence comes from Levilactobacillus sp. HBUAS70063, assembly GCF_038374745.1. Taxonomy (NCBI): domain Bacteria; kingdom Bacillati; phylum Bacillota; class Bacilli; order Lactobacillales; family Lactobacillaceae; genus Levilactobacillus; species Levilactobacillus sp. HBUAS70063. Next base: position 170,675 of record NZ_JBANSM010000004.1, read on the forward strand.
AAGCAGACCCCCATGATTAAGGGGTCCGGGATTCCTCAGGTTGAAGGGCAGCTGGCCGGTGAGCTGGACTATGCCTGGTGGCCGGTTCTGTGGAAGAAATTTGTCAGCGGCGTTCTGGGCATCGGTTCCGGCCTGTTCCTGGGACGGGAAGGCCCGTCTATTCAATTGGGCGGGACCGTGGCCCAGGGCTTGGCGTATCGCTTGGGCTTTAAGGGGACCCAGCGGCGGCTGGTGATTGCCGGTGGTGCGGCGGCCGGACTGTCGGCGGCCTTCAATGCGCCCATCGCCTCGACACTATTCATTTTGGAAGAAGTCTACCATAGCTTTTCAACTCTAGTCTGGCTTACCGCTTTGACTAGCGCGGTCGTGGCCAACTTTGTTTCCAACGGCATCTTTGGCTTGACGCCCGTGTTACATATTAATTATCATCAGGCGTTGCCGCTGAAATACTACGGCCTATTGCTGATTCTCGGCATTGGTCTGGGACTGCTCGGCTACGTCTATCAATGGGTGACGTTGCGCGTGGGCGACTGGTATGCCCGCATCAAATGGTTGCCACGGCACCTCGATGGCGTGATTCCCTTCCTCGCAGTGATTCCCATTGGGTTGATGTGGCCTTTGACCTTGGGCGGCGGCAATCAGATGATTGTGACGTTTGCCAAGGAAACGCCACTGCTATTGCCACTAATTGGGTACTTTATTTTACGATTTGTCTTCTCAACCGTTAGTTACGGTTCCGGGCTACCCGGGGGGATTTTCCTGCCAATTCTGACGCTGGGCGCGTTGCTGGGGGCGATTGGCGCCCGGACGTTTGTCCTCCTCGGTTGGTTGCCATCAATGTTTGTGGCGAACTTCATTATTTACGCCATGGCCGGCTACTTTGCGGGGATTTCTAAGGCACCGTTCACGGCGATTCTGCTGATTACGGAAATGGTTGGAACGCTCCATCACCTGATGCCCTTGGCCGTGGTGGCCATCGTGGCCTACATCACGGTAGATATTCTCGGTGGGGCGCCCATCTACGAAGCCATGCTCCGGCAACTGGTTAAGCCGGCGGCGGCCAATCGCGATGGTGTCGCCGACCGGGTCGAATACACGGTCGGTGAGAATTCCGGCTTCGATACCCAACAGGTGCGTGACCTGACCTGGCCGGATGGGTCGCTATTGGTGGCCGTTCGGCGGGGCGAACGCGAGGTTATTCCCAACGGGGACACCATCCTCAAGTCGGGCGACACCCTAATTATTTTTACCTACCGGCACAACCGGGCGTATGTCCGCCAACAGCTGACGCGGCTGGATCATTCGCCGCATCGCTTATTGGATTAAGTGAGCACGGGACTGGTAAAACCGGCCCGACTATGATAAATTAGGAAGAGTATAGTTAGACCTATTAGACCTATTCGATAGGTAGGAGGCAAATTTGTGTATAATTTTTTAATGACTTGTATTTTAATTGTCAGTGTTTTGATCATTATTGCGGTAATGATGCAACCTGCTAAGACCAATGACGCGTTGTCTGCTTTATCCGGTGGTGCCGATGACTTATTCGCTAAGTCCAAGCCACGGGGGTTTGAAGCCTTCATGCAAAAGGTCACGGTCGTCTTGGGGGCAATCTTCTTTGGACTGGCACTGGCTTTAGTTTATCTATCTTCACACTAGAGATTGAGCCTCCTGTTCGTGTTCGTTACAGGGGGCTTTTTTACAGCTAGTGGGGCTGAGAACCAGCCCGAGGGGATCCTCGAATCGTGTGTCGGCACGAAGTTCACGATGACTATCTCAGCAATAGCGGAAAGTGGTGGTTTTACATGATTCGAAAACCAACCCAGCTCTTCTTTGAGCAGGGGCCTCACGCAGTTATTCTGCTGCACGCCTATTCGGGTAGTTCTAACGATATGCGCTTGCTGGCTCGCCGGCTAGAGAGCGAAAATTACACGGTGCTTGCCCCCATCTTCACGGGGCACGCCACGGGAGACCCGGCGGATATTCTCCGCGAGGGGTCGCCACGGAAATGGTGGCAGGACACGCGCGATGCGATTGCGTCGTTACGGCGGCGTGGGTATCAACAGATTGCCATCTTTGGCTTGTCCCTGGGCGGTTTGTTTGCAACGCGCGCGTTGCAGACGGACCCGCAGTTAGTGGGGGGCGGAACGATTGCGTCTCCTGTGGTCTTTCGCGGGCAGACCAACGTCCCAACGGCCTTTATCCAGATGGCTCGAGCCGCCTATCAGCAACAGGGATTAGACGGTCCGGAGATTGCTAATCGCATGGCCTGGATTCAGGAACATCTGCCCGCGCAGTTGACGGCGATTCAAGCCTTCACGGATACGACCGCGACTCACTTGGATCAGATTAAGCAGCCGGTCTTCATCGCCCAAGGGGATGCGGACCAGATGATTGATCCGCGTTCGGGTCAGTGGTTGGCCGCGGCCTATCGTAGTCAACAAACCGATTTTCACGAGTATGCTGGTGCCGGCCACGTCTTGACGGTCAACTCGGCACACCACGCCCTAGAGGCGGATATATTGACGTATTTACACACAATCTTTTAAAAATAACGAGGAATCGATAGTGCAAGATAATTTAAAGAGTGATTTAACAGCGTTCTTCCGAGCACACTCGGACCAGGACTACACAGTAGAAGATATTTCAGATGCCCTGCATTACCACGGCTCAGCGGCCTTTAAGCTGATCGTGCAAGAGCTGGCGCAACTGGAACGGGACGGCTTAGTTCAAGTGACTGAACGCGGCCATTTTCAGCTCGATCCAAGCCAACGGACATTGACCGGGATTTTCCACGGCAATGACAAGGGCTTTGGGTTCGTGGCTTACGACGAGAATAAGGTTGAACCGGATGCCTACATTGCACCCAACAATACGTTGCGGGCGCTGAACGGGGATACGGTTAAGATCGAAATCGTCCGGGCCGGCGATCCTAGGAGCGGCAAGGGTCCTGAAGGTAAGGTCACGGAAATTGTTGAACATCACTACGAACAAGTCGTTGGTGAGTTCATGCAGACGGACGATGACGCCGGTTACTTAGGCCAAGTTCGGTTGACCGACAAGAAGGTCATGAAGTACAAGTTCTACGTCACCAACGTGGGGTTGAATCCAACGCCGGGTGAAGTTGTGACGGCCGAGATTACGGAGTACCCGAACGAGGCGCATCCCGATGCCATGGTCGGAATTGCTAAGCAGGTCATCGGGAGTGTGGACGATCCGGGAATTGATATTCTCCAGATTGTTTACCAACACAACATTCCATCCGAATTCCCCGAAGAGGTCATGCAGGCCGCCGATGAGATTCCGGATCACGTGCTCCCCGAAGAAATGAAGGGCCGCGAAGACATTACGGACCAAGACCTGGTTACCATTGATGGCGAGTCATCCAAAGATTTGGATGACGCCGTCACGGTGTGGAAACTGGATAATGGGAACTACCATTTAGGGGTCCACATTGCCGATGTTTCCCACTACGTTCAAGAAGATTCTATTCTGGATAAGGAAGCCTACAAGCGCGGAACCAGTGTCTACTTGACCGATCGGGTTATTCCAATGTTGCCACGGCGCTTGTCCAACGGCATTTGCTCTCTAAACGAGGGCGAATTGCGGTTGTGCATGAGCTGTGACATGGAAATCGATCCCGATGGTCACGTGGTTAAGCATCGGATTCACCCGTCTGTCATGCGTTCTAAGGCGCGGATGACCTACACGGCCGTTAACCAAATCTTGGAAGCCCACGACCCAGTTACCATGGATCGCTACAAGGCACTCGTCCCAATGTTTGAACAAATGGGCGAATTGCACCGTATCTTGGTTAAGCAACGCAAGCGTCGCGGGGCCATTGACTTTGATGACCGTGAAGCCGAAATCATCGTGGATGACAAGGGTCACGCCATCGATGTTAAGCTGCGGACACGGGGCATGGCCGAACGGATGATTGAATCCTTCATGTTGGCCGCTAACGAAACGGTTGCGGAACACTACTTCCGCGCTAAGGTGCCGTTCCTTTACCGGGTCCACGAAACGCCAGATGGCGACCGCGTACGGAGCTTCTTCGAATTCTTGACGGCCTTCGGGATTAACGTTAAGGGTGATCCCAACCACTTGCGGCCAAAGATGTTGCAAGGCATCTTGAAGCAAGTCGCTGGTAAGCCGGAAGAGGCCATGGTTTCCGTGATGATGTTGCGGAGCTTGAAGCAAGCACGGTATGCCGATCAATCCCTGGGACACTTTGGGTTGGGCGCCGAGTTCTACACCCACTTCACGTCCCCAATTCGACGGTATCCTGATACGATGGTTCACCGGATGATTCATTACTATGAAGACCACGGGATTAACGATGCCAGCAAGGAAAAGTTTGCGCCCATCTTGGAAGAGATCGGGGTTCACACCTCCGAAGCCGAACGGCGGGCAATTGACGCCGAACGGGATACGAACGACATGAAGATGGCCGAATACATGGCCGATCACGTGGGCGAGGAATTCGATGCTGTGGTCAGCTCCGTCATGAAGTTTGGGATGTTCGTGGAACTGCCAAACACGATTGAAGGATTGATTCACATCAGTCGGATGCAGGATGACTACTACGAATACGTCGAAAAGTACCTGGCCTTAGTGGGTCGGAATACGCGGCGGACGTACAAGATTGGCCAGAAGATTCGGGTCAAGGTCATTCATGTTGACAAGGAACAAAGTGAAATTGATTTCGAACTGTTGAACCCAGAGGATGCCCCGGTCAGCGACCTGCTGCCGAAGAGAGAACACCGTTCACGCGGTGGCCGCAACGGCAACTTCCACGGGCGTAACAACAATCATAATAATAGTAACGGCAACCAGCACGGCGGTAACCGCAATGGCAATCACCGGAATGGTAACCAACGGTCGACCAACCAACACGGCAATGGCAACCATCGTAACAATGGCGGTCAACACCGGAATAATTCACAAGGTGGCCGACACTAAGCGAGGTGACAGCACTTGGCTAAGAAAAAGTCTAAGAAGACGCCGGACAACGTGCTCGCCCAGAACCGGAAGGCCCGTCACGATTACTTTGTGACGGAAACGGTTGAGGCGGGACTGGTATTGACCGGAACCGAGATTAAATCGATTCGGGAACGGCGCATTAATTTACAAGATGGCTTTGCCCAGGTTCGAAACAACGAAGCGTGGCTAATGAACGTTCACATTAACGAATACGTTCAAGGCAATCGTTTCAACCACGATCCGTTGCGGAACCGGAAGCTACTCCTGCATAAAAAACAGATTCACCGGCTCGGACTAGCGGCCCAGGATAAGGGGGTTACCCTGATTCCGCTCAAGGTCTACCTGAAGCATGGTTTTGCGAAGGTACTCATTGGGGTTGCCCACGGGAAACGTGAATTCGATAAACGAGAGACCATCAAGCGGCGGGAACAAGACCGGCAGATTGCCCGGGTCATGAAGCGCTACTAGGTGATTGAGCTGGCGAAACGAAGCCGTGCGAGCGACCGTTTTGTTAGCCGAAAAGGGTCCTGTAAATCTTAAATGATTTACAGGACTTTTTGTCTACCATGAAATTCATCAATTGATTGCAAACTAACAAATTATGCACGAATTATAGTGTGAATAAACATTATGCTTTTATAAGCAACTCAACCGCTGGCAAAGGGCGTATTCTAGGCCATGCCGGGTGATAAAAGACAAGAAAAAACACTCGATTTACTAACCGGACAGATAATCATAAAAGTAACAAAAAAGTCTAGAATTATGTTATTGGATGTGTTATCTTTTAATCATAATAATATTTATAGTAAACAAAAATTGATTGGGGCAATGCAAGTTGAGGGGGCAGATTAAAATGAACAAAAGAGTAAGCGCTTTACTACTAGGGACGGTGCTGGCTGTAGGATTGGGGACGGTCACCACGGGGGCTTCACCCGCACCACTGACGGCGCAGGCCGCGACGACCAGTGCGGTGAGTAGCCGGGCAGACAACATCGCCCAAGGCACCTATGGTACGGTCGATTGGTATTTGACGGCCAGTGGTGAACTTCACCTGGGTGCCGGGACGTTGGGCGAGGACAGTAGCTTAGGCGCATTGGTTGGTCGATTGGCTGCGCAGATTGCAGCGGCTCAGGGGGTCACGGATCTAACGACCACTCAGGTCCAGTCGGCAGCGGATCAGGTCACTAAGGTGGTACTCGATGGTCAAGTCGTTGCACCCGCCGATTCGACGGGACTGTTTGGCCAATTTCGGTACGTGACCGCGTATGAACATTTAGATCGATTGAATACCAGTCACGTAACCAAGATGGAGAGCATGTTTCGTGCGTCAAATTTAGATGGCGAGACCCCAGCGATTGACGTTTCTCACTTTGATACGAGTCACGTCACCAATATGGACTTTATGTTTTACGGTCAGAGATCGGTTGAAGAACTGGATGTATCGGGCTTCAATACGGATCAGCTCCAGACTATGATGAGCACCTTCTACGGCACGAAGGGGCTTAATCAGCTTAATTTTGCGCAGGGAACGTTTAAGAACCTCGCTGGGGCAAGCTTTGCGTTTGCGTCCAGTAACATTCAGATTATCAAGTTACCACGCTTTGCGCCGCCAGCAGCTTGGGGTGGTGGGTCCATGTTTAGCTACGCGTCAATCATCAATGAGCTGACGTTAGGACCAGACGCTCGCTTCGACAAGGTAGGTGGCGTCGGTTTAAATACGCCCCCGCAGGATATGCCCGATGATTTCACGGGACTCTGGCAGGCCGTGGGCAAGGGGACCGTGGGCAACCCGCTGGGCGATGAGTACGCGAAGGGTAAAGACATTACGGATCTGTACAACGGCATTACGAATCCAAGTACCGTGGAAACCTACGTTTGGCAGCCGGTCAACCGCGTGACTGAACCAACCACACCACCGATTACGCCACCGAGCGAGACGGCGCAACCCGTGACGGTCCAGTATTTGGATGAACAGGGCCACCGCTTGGCAGATGACGTGACGTTGACCGGGGCTTTAGGCGCTAGTTACAGCGCCGATCCGCTCACGTTTACTGGCTACAAGCTGACCAAGACGGAGGGGACGACCACGGGCGTCTTTACCAGTCAAGCCCAGACGGTGACGTTCCACTACGCACCGAGCCTGGTTTCCGGCGGGGATGCCGCGACGGTTGCGCCAATCAACGCCGTGGTCTATGCCACGAAGAAGATTGGGTTGTATCGAACCAAGAACTTCTCCAACCAATCGCGTATTCAGTGGTATGCCAAGACAAAACGGACCGATCGACCGATGTTTGTGGTGACGGGATTTGCGACCTCTAAGAACGGGAATCTCCGCTACAAGGTTCGAGACGTTAACCATCAGTCGAAAACGGCTGGCAAGACCGGGTACATCACCGCGAAGAAGAGCTACGTTATCTCGGTTTACTACGCAACCAAGCAGCCACGGATTAAGGTCATCAATGCGCGCGGCATCAACGCCTATAGTCAGAAATCATTGAAGACCGTTCGCCACCATTACCGTAAGGGACAGACACTCAAAATCCGAAAGATTGTGCAATATCATAAGACCACGCGCTTCCAGCTTACCAACGGGCAGTACGTGACCGCTAACAAGAAATTAGTCCTAGCAGAATAGGCATCAAGGGGCTTCGGAATCCCGTTCCGAAGCCTTTTTGCTGTCAAATTTCGAAAAATGCGTGGGCCGGTCTTAATCTTTGCGGCGGGTTGGCGGAAAGGATTGTCCTACGATAGACGAGATGAGGCCCGTCGATGGTAAAAAAAGTTAGGGTTTGCACAATAACGCGAAGCGCGCTGGGTAGTCGGTCGGTGAGACCAGCATTACCCGGGATTAAAGCTGGAACGGAATAGGCGAGACGTGAACCTATTTCACAAGTCAAAACTTACGAGTGATAATCGTTTGGTAAGTTGACGAACCGTGTTATCATGTGATTGGTAAGATTGGTTAAAACATTAAACGATTCACCAGACACTTATGGAAACTTTCCACTTCCCACCAACGAGAGAGGAGGAGCAACCATGAAGAAGGTCCGGGTCTTGTTAGCGCTTGTCTTAGGCTTGAGTGTGTTTCAACCAGTGGTTACGGTGAGGACTCCCACATTGACGCCGACCGCACAGGCCGCCGTTGTCCGGGCCGTACCCACCAGTGGACGTTACGGTGATGTTGACTGGAACTTAACCGCAGAGGGCACGCTTCACTTAGGTGCCGGCAGATTAGGAGAACCGGAAAATTTAGTGGCCAATGCTGGGCAATTGTCAACGCAAATTGTGTTGGCACAGGGCGGTGTCCCTAGTCTGAGCACCACACAGGCTGCGGCCGATCAGGTCACGCGCGTCATTTTAGATGGGACCGTGGTGGCTCCTCGAAACGCGACGGGGCTGTTTCGGCAGTTACGCAACGTGACCGCTTATCAGAATTTAACGCGACTTGAGACGTCCCAGACGACCACGATGAGCGGCATGTTTATGGTCAATGATTTTGATGCGCAGATCACAACGCTAGACGTCAGCCATTTCGATACCGCCCAAGTGACCGACATGAACTTCATGTTTTATGGCTTGCCGGCGTTACAACAGCTGGACTTACGGCGGTTCGACACGTCGCAGGTGATAAACATGATGTCGATGTTTAATGGAACGGCGGCGCTACAGGCGGTCGACTTCGCTAACGGGACATTTGCCCGGTTGCGGAGTGGCATGTATGCCTTCTCCGGCTCCGGGGTCACGCGCGTGGCCTTGCCTAAGTTTGCGCCGGGAAATGATTTTTACGGGAGCGCCTTGTTTTATAGGGCGAAGAGCCTAGAACAGTTAACGCTAGGTCCGCAGTCCCGCTTCAGGAGCGCCACCAATTTAAATACGCCGGTTGCCGATGACCGGTATACCGGAGACTGGCAGGCGGTGGGCACCGGGACGGTCCAGAATCCGCTGGGTGAGCGGTTCGCGAGTGGGGCCGACCTCATCAGCCTGTACGATGGTGCTGACCGACCTAGTGCGGTTGAAACCTACGTCTGGGAACCGGTCGACCGGGTCGTTGTGCCACCAATTGTGCCGCCGGTCGAAGTCGCGGCGCCCGTCACGGTTCAGTATCGAGACGAGCAGGGCCAGCCGTTAGCCGCCGATCGGATTCTGACGGGCCAGCTAGGGGAATCATATACCGTCGAACGGCTGGACTTTGCCGGCTACCACCTCACCAAGACGGTGGGGGCCGTGACCGGAACCTTTTCACCGACGGCCCAGACCGTGACCTTTCACTATGCGCCGGACGTGGTGACCGGTGGGGATGGCGATCACGTCGCGCCAATCAATGCCGTGGTCTATGCCACGAAGAAGATCGGCCTGTACCGTACCAAGAACTTTTCCGATCAGTCGCGTCGGTTCTATTATGCCAAACGAACGCGGACCCAACGGCCGATGTTCGTGGTGACCGGCTACGCGACCTCGAAGAATGGGCATCGGCGGTACCGGGTCAGAGACGTCAACCATCAGAGTAAGACGGCCGGTCAGACGGGCTACGTGACGGCGAAATCGGCGTACGTCACGAACGTTTATTACGCCAAACGGCCGGCCAGAGTCAAGGTGATTAATCGCCAAGGGGTTAACGGCTATCGACGGGCGGCCTTGACGGGCAAGGTTCGTCATTACCGGAAGGGTCAGGTTCTGAAGGTAAAGAAGCTGGTGACCTATCGCAAGACGACCCGATTGATCTTGACGAACGGCCAGTATGTAACGGCCAATAAGAAATTAGTAATCGCAGAATAGACCAAGAAATTTAGCGTAAACGAAACGGCCAGGATTTTACACTGGCCGTTTTTTGTTTTCTGTTTAATTTTTACCCGCGTCCCGTGGCGTCTTGGCCCGGTCGATGATGGGCGCGACGCCGTTGGAAGGTAGCGCGTGCGGGGCCCACGCCGAACGGACGGGGAGCGCCGACCCTTGAGACTTCTTGCCCCAGCGATCGAGGATCGAAGCGAGGCAGATGACCAGCGCTTCGTGATCGGGCTGATCGACGGTCAAGGCGATGGTTCCACCGCCGGACTGACTGACCCGGTCAATACTGGCAATGCTTTCGCGGCCGTGGGTGATGCTGAAGTGACCACTGGTGATGTTGCCCATGATCACCCAGTTTAAGCCGCGGACGAAGAGCACCTCACGAATGACGCCGAAGGTCTTGCTGACGCGGCCCACGGTTTGCCGATGATAGATGAGCCGGAACTTCGGTAATAAGCCCAACGATTCTTGCTTGACCTCGGCCTCAAGGGCGCCGTCAATGGTGTAGACGGAGAGCACATCGGATCGTAACCCCCATTTCCCCACCAGGAGGTAGCGCGAGGTGTTATCGGCATCCCGAATCACTGTGGTTGCTTTGGCCGATAGGGCGGCCTGATTAAGATACAACTTACGCATGGGAACCTCCTTTGAAAAAAGTGTGACAGCTCGATTAAGTTCATTTTAACATGTTTTGCGGGTCACGTTCGACAATATCATTTGCGGCTGGGTTATGATAGAATAAAAGCGTGAGGTGTTGGGAATGAAACCGTTTATTCATAATGATTGGTGGCCGGTGCTGGAACCGGAATTTGAACAGCCGTATTATCAACAATTACGGCAGTTCTTAGTCTCCGAGTATCAGCACTATCAGATTTTTCCGGATATGTACCATATTTTTACGGCGTTCGAGTGGACCCCGTTCAGTCAGGTCAAAGTGGTTATCCTGGGGCAAGACCCGTACCACAATCCTGGCCAGGCGCACGGTTGTAGTTTCTCGGTCCTGCCGGGGACGCCACTGCCGCCGTCATTACAGAATATTTATAAGGAGTTGCAAGACGACTTGGGCATCAAGCCGGTCAATCACGGCTACCTGGAGAAATGGGCCAAACAGGGCGTGTTGCTCTTGAACTCGGTGTTGACCGTGCGGTATGGCAAGGCCTTTTCTCATCAGGGTCACGGCTGGGAACGCCTGACCGATGCGGCAATTTCTAAATTGTCGGAGCGGCCGGAACCCGTCGTCTTCATCCTGTGGGGCAGTGCGGCGCGGTCCAAAATTAAGTTGATCGATACCAAGACCAACATCGTCTTGCAGTCGCCCCACCCCAGCCCATTGTCGGCTTATCGGGGATTCTTCGGCTCCAAGCCGTTTTCCAAGACCAACATCGCATTGACATCATTGGGTGAAACGCCCATCGATTGGCAGTTACCCGAACACGTGACGGCTGACGATGGACCCACCGCAACTAACCAACAAGCATAGGCACAGAATTGATTCGTGGGATATTTTATGGAGGTCATCATCTATGGAACTTTTTGATAGTCTTAAACAAAAGATCAACGGACAACATAAAACCATTGTATTTCCGGAAGGCGCCGACGTTCGGGTCCTGGGCGCGGCCAGTCGTTTAGCCGCCGATGGGCTGATTGAGGCCGTGGTTCTGGGCAGTCAAAGTGAGATTCAAGACACGGCCGTGAACAATGCGATCGACCTGAACCCCCTGACCATCTTAGACCCAGCGGCGATTCCAGCCGATCAACACAAGGCCATGTTAGACGCGCTGGTTGAACGGCGCAAGGGGAAGAATACGCCGGAACAAGCTGCTAAGATGCTGGAAGATCCCAACTACATCGGGACCATGATGGTTTACATGGGCCAGGCCGATGGGATGGTCTCTGGAGCCATTCACGCGACTGGCGATACGGTGCGGCCAGCCTTACAAATCATCAAGACCAAGCCCGGGGTTCGGCGGATCAGTGGGGCCTTCATCATGCAAAAGGGTGATGAACGCTACGTCTTTGCCGACTGTGCGATTAACATTGAATTAGACGCTGCCGGCATGGCCGAAGTGGCCGTTGAGAGTGCCCACACCGCCAAGGTCTTTGACATCGACCCTAAGGTGGCCCTGTTAAGCTTCTCCACCAAAGGTTCTGCCAAGGGTGACATGGTGACAAAGGTCCAAGAAGCCACGAAGATTGCCCACGAAACGGCCCCCGATTTGGCCGTGGACGGGGAACTTCAATTCGACGCGTCCTTCGTGCCAAGCGTGGCGGCCCAAAAGGCACCCGATTCCAAGGTGGCCGGTCACGCCAACGTCTTCGTCTTCCCAGAATTACAGTCCGGGAACATTGGATACAAGATTGCCCAACGCTTCGGTGGCTTCGAAGCCATTGGCCCAATTCTGCAAGGCCTGAACAAGCCCGTTTCCGACTTGTCACGGGGCTGCAACGAAGAGGATGTCTACAAGGTGGCCATTATTACGGCGGCGCAATCCTTGGATTAATTAAGTGCTTTAACGAATAAATATTTAAAACAAGAACTATTAAGTACCCGGATTGCTATTTTTTAGCAGTCCGGGTATTATTTGTAATGGCGAGTTTTCATCGCGATTACAATGTTTCTTAATTTAAGAACAAAAGGGGAAAGCAAAATGTATGAAGTAACGGTCACAAGTCCTGAAGCGACAATGGCACTCGGCCAACGGTTAGCCCCGAATCTTCAACCACGGGATGTTATTTTACTCGATGGCGATTTAGGGGCGGGGAAGACGACCTTTACCAAGGGCTTGGCGCTCGGCCTGGGGATTACCCGTAACGTGAAGAGTCCGACCTTTACGATTATTCGGGAATATCAGGGTGGCCGCATCCCGTTGTACCACATGGACGTTTACCGTCTCGAGGAAGGCGGCGGGGATGAGCTCGGCCTGGATGAATATTTCAATGGCGACGGCGTCAACGTGGTGGAATGGTCCAAGTTCATTGCCGATGAGTTACCGGAAAATTATCTGCGCATCGTCTTTAAGCGTGACGATGATGCCGGCGAGAATCAACGGACGTTGCGGTTCGAACCGCGTGGGACGCATTTTGAAAAATTAGTTCAGCAACTGGAGGACGCCACCCATGAGTGATGAAGTAGCCATTCGCCTGCCGAATGCGGCTGATGCCAAAGCTTTACTGGCACTGTTAGAACGTTTGCAACAAGAGAGTGATACTTTTAGCCTGGCGGACGCCGATGATCCCATCAGTGCCGCTCAAGAGGCGGATCAATTGGAACAAATTAAGGCGAGTCCGAAGCACTTGTTGCTGGTGGCTAGCCTCGGTGACCAACTCCTAGGCGTGCTGTCGATCTCACCGACACCGCAAGGCAACGTGGGCGAGCTGGGAATCGCTGTCGAAAAGAAATACTGGCACCTCGGCATCGGCACGGCGCTGGTGGATGAGGCCCTATACTGGGCGAATACGGCCAGTCAGCTGCAGGCGGTGGGATTAATTGTCCAGACGCGTAATGTGCCAGCCATGAAGCTCTACCAGAAGATGGGCTTCGTCCGAACGTCGACGCCACCCGAGCTGGTGACGGACGATGACGGCGAGCACGTCACGGCGGTGGAAATGGTCTATCCTTTAAAATAGCGCAAACAAAACCGGTAGAGACGGCGTACAGTCTCTGCCGGTTTTTGGTTGTCTTTGAGGATCAAGCGTCAGACTCGGTTTAACGTGGAAGCTGGCCGCCTACCGTTCGCCCCAGATGAGCTGGAACGCGGTGGGCGGACGTTTCGAGCCAAAGCGCGGTCTCGCAACTCGCTTTGAGCCGAAAATGAACGTCTCAAAGACGCCATTCCCTAACCGGCGAGAACCAGCCGCTAAGGGAATCCCACGGCTGAGCTCATCTGGGGCTTCGCTCTCGGCTACGTGTGATGCGGTCAGCCATGACTGGTTCCAATCATCGGCAGATACGCCGTATGGGAACGCCATGTCTGCTGTAACCGTCACCGTGTCGGAAGAGGTCAGGAGTGGAGCCAGCCGTGTCGATGGTGTTGGCTGAGGTTTTGTCTCAGCCTACAGCATGGGGCGACTCGGAAGACTTGCGTTCTTGGCAAGGCTTCTGAGCGAGGTGGAAGCCCGTTCCTTGGCTGGAACCGTCCCCCACAGCAGGCGGAACTCCTGACAGCCGCAGACGCCTGACTTAGCTGATCTTGAACAGCTCATAAGGTGCGAGCGGAAGGCGGACAGCACGTCACAGTCCACTGGTCGTTACGCGTTGACCGTGACGAAGTTCTTGAGCGGCTGGGTGCCGAAGTGGTTGGCCTCGTACAGAAGAATATTCGCGCAGGCCAAGCTATCGTCCAACGCGTTGTGATGGTGGTGGAGGTCAATCCCCAGCTCATCGCAAACCGTGTTTAGTTTATGATTGGGAAATTCCGGGAAAAACTTCCGGCTGGTCTTGACCGTATCGAGCGTCAAGTAGCGGGCCGTGGGTAAATTGTAGTGTTCCAGCGTGCTACGCAACACCCCGTTATCGAAGGGGGCGTTGTGGGCAATGACGAGCCGATCGCGCTGGAAGAATGGGGCGACGTGCTCCCAGACCTCCGGAAAGGCCGGGGCGTTGGCGACGTCGCGTTCGTGAATCCCATGAATTTGAACATTCCGCCAAAAGAAATCGGTATCTGGCTTGATTAGTGAGTAGAATTCATCGACCACCTGGCTGTTGCGCACGATGGTTAACGCCAAGGAGCAGGCGCTGTATCGTTTACCACTCGCCGTTTCAAAGTCCATAGCAACGAAATTCAAAAGGTCATCTTCCCTTCAAAGTAATTTAGACGGTTAAGCCGTCAATGTCGAGTTCGACCGGACAGTGGTCGGACCCCATGACTTGGTCTAGTATTTTAGCGTCTTTTAACTGGTCTTGCAAGCGTTGGCTGGTGATGAAGTAGTCGATGCGCCAGCCGGCGTTGTTGTCGCGGGCGTGGAACCGATAGCTCCACCAGGAGTACCGGCCAGTGGCGTCCGGATTGAAGTACCGGAACGTATCGGTATACCCGGCGGCGAGGAGGGCCGTGAACTTCTCCCGTTCATCATCGGTGAAGCCGGCGTTCTTATGATTGGTCTTCGGATTCTTCAGGTCAATCTCCGTGTGGGCAACGTTGAGGTCACCACAGAAGATGACGGGTTTCTTGGCGTTTAGTTGCTGGACGAATGCTAGGAAGGCCGTCTCCCAGCCCATCCGAAAGTCCAGGCGCTTGAGGCCGCTTCCGGAGTTCGGCGTGTAGCAGGTCAGAATATAGAAGTCGGGGTATTCCAGCGTAATCGTCCGGCCCTCGTGGTCAAAGTCCGGTGCGTCAATCCCGTAGATGACGTTGAGTGGCTTGTGCTTGGTAAATAACGCTGTCCCCGAATAACCCTTGCGTTCGGCGTAGTTCCAATATTGATAGTATCCGGGCAGGTCCAAGTCGATCTGACCGGCCTGTAGCTTGGTTTCCTGAATGCCAAAGAAGTCGGCATCTAGGTCCGTAAATGTCTCGACAAAACCCTTTTTCACGATGGCCCGTAAGCCATTGACGTTCCACGAAATAAATTTCATGATGGCACCTCCAACTGATACCTTCCAGTATACCAGAAGTTAACGGTCAAGCGGGGGTGTGCGCTCGTCGCAAAGTATCGCCGACCGTGAGAGATAGGGACGGGATGTTAATGGTATTTGTGCCAGGCTAGGGCTAGAATGAGAGGAGAATTTGGCAAAATCAGCATTTTTGACGAGAATCAACGCCCCTAACGTGCGGTGATTGGGGGTTCCATGGTAAAATAGGTCTATGACTGTTGCGCGTTGCGGCCGGTAGCGGTTGAGACGGCGCAAACTTTTGGAGAAACGAAGGGAACTTACACATGATGGAAGAGATTACAGCGGCATTTCCAGCGATCGAGATTTTGCGGAATGAGCCTTTGGCGCACTACACGCATACACTGACGGGGGGACCGGCGGATTATCTGGCCTTTCCCACAAACGTGCAGGAGACGAAATCTCTGTTAGCTTATGCCAATCAGGAAAAGCTACCCGTCACGGTGGTCGGTAATGCCAGCAACCTCATTGTTCGCGATGGGGGCATTCGGGGCCTGGTTATGATTTTAACGAAAATGAAGACGATTACGACCACCGGCAATACGGTAACCGCCGAAGCCGGTGCCGCGATGATTAAGACGACGCAGGTGGCTCAAGCCCATGCCCTGAGTGGCGTTGAATTCGCCGCGGGCATTCCCGGCAGTGTCGGGGGGGCGGTCTTCATGAACGCCGGCGCCTATGGTGGTGAGATCAGCGAGGTCGTCACCTCCGCGGAAGTGTTGACGCCTACCGGTGAAATTCGGACGTTATCCGCTGCCGAGCTCGACTTCGGCTACCGGCACAGCTCCGTTCAGGATTATCACGATATTATTCTGTCGGCGACCTTTACGCTTAAGGCCGGGGATGGCGTGGCCATTCAGGCGAAGATGGATGATTTGAACGCCCGGCGTGCCGCCAAACAGCCGCTGGACTTGCCATCCTGTGGGAGTGTCTTCAAGCGGCCCACCGGTCACTACACCGGCCAATTGATTCAGGAAGCTGGACTCCAAGGCTTTCAACTCGGGGGCGCGCAGGTCTCGATGAAGCACGCTGGCTTTATCGTCAACGTCGACCACGCCACCGCCACGGACTATTTAAACGTGATTCACCACGTTCAGGCGGTCATCTGGCGTGAAAACCAAGTTCATTTGGAAACCGAAGTTCGGATTATTGGCGAAGAGCCAACTCAAGACTAAGAGAAGAAGGGGGAACCCTATGTGCCTATAGTTGAAGCAGTGATTCTGTTAATTGTCCTGGTCCTATTTTCCAATATTATCAGTCACTACCTCACGTTTATTCCGGTTAGTTTGATTCAGATTGCGTTAGGCTTAGTGGTCGCGCTGGTGTGGCAGTTCGAAGTGCCACTGGAGACTGACTGGTTTTTACTGTTATTTATCGCCCCATTACTGTATAACGATGGTCGCCGCTTCCCCAAGCGTGAGCTGTGGCGGTTGCGGGGGCCCATCTTTGGAAATGCCATCTGGCTGGTCTTTTTGACCACGCTGTTGGGGGGCTTTCTGATTTACGAATTGATTCCTAAGATGCCGCTGACCGTGGCCTTTGCCCTGGCGGCGATCCTGTCGCCAACCGATCCGGTGGCGGTGCAGTCGATTTCTAAACAAGTTAAATTACCGGCCAGCCTGATGCATCTGGTCAGTGGCGAGAGCTTGATCAACGATGCCAGTGGCCTGATTGCCTTTAAATACGCCATCGCGGCAACCGTGACCGGAGCTTTCTCGGTCGGAACCGCGGTCGGAGATTTCATTTATATTAGTATCGTGGGCTTTCTGTCCGGGTTAATCTTCATGACGGCCATCCAACTGTTAATGGATATTTTACGCCGGCAGGGGATTGACGATGTGATTTTTAACACGGTGTTGCAGATTGCCACGCCGTTTGTGATTTACTTAGTAACCGAAGAGATTACCCATGCGTCCGGCGTGATTGCCGTGGTGACGGCCGGGGTCCTGTTCCACGCCCGGGAGAGTCGGATCGTGGAGGATTCACCGGAATTAAAATTGGTGACCGAAAAAGTTTGGGATATTATTATCTATTCATTAAACGGAATTGTCTTTGTGATTCTGGGAATCGAGTTGCCGGTGGCCACCTCGCAAGTCATCAAGGGCGGCCAGTTCAACACCTGGCAAGCCTTGTTCTTTGCCTTCATGGCGTGGGTGGTCCTAGTCGGCATTCGGACGTTATGGACGTACGGGTACATCCTGTTCCAGCGGATAACCCACAATCGTAGCGGCGAACAGCCTAGCTTTCGGACGGCCATTTTGTCCGGTCTGTCCGGGGTCCGGGGCGCCGTGACCATGGCCGGGGTGCTGTCCGTGCCCACGGTAATTGCCAGTGGCGCGAGCTTTCCGGCCCGAGCACTGATGCTGTTCGTGGCCTCCGGGGTCATTATCATTAGTCTGGTGGCAGCGACCATCATGTTGCCGTTGATTTCCACGGATAAGCAGCCCTTGCAGACGCGAGCCAGTGCCAGCGATGACATTGCCAACGACTTGAATCTTGACGATGAAGAGGATGAAGAGTTCCCCGAGGAACCCGTTCGGCAGATTAGTGAAGAGGAGGCCCGAGCCTACATCATGCGCCTGGCCATTTCCAAGATTGAGGAGCTGCGACGGCCCAACAATCAGCGGGCAGCGTACGATTTAATCTTGGATTATCAGTTCATTATTCGCCGATTGGAAATGAGTTACCGGGCGGATACGGTCATGCAAAAGGTCTTGGATGACGAATTGAAGCTGCGGCAGGTCGCGATTGATGGCGAACGCGCCACGCTGAAGGAACTGCGGCAGGGCGAAAAGATTACCCAGACCAGTTACGTGGGAGCGTTGCGCCGAATTGAAAATCTTGAAGGCCGGTTGACCCAGTTCTCCGGGCGCACCGTGCCGGGGGTCATGAATTATTGGCGCCGGTTCTTCAAACACTTATGGCGGGACGCGGCCTACTGGTTGCACTCCGAAGATACCGACCGGTTACACGCGGAAAATAATTTGATTGAACGCGAGACGGCCAAGGCGGCAATTAAGGCGCTATCGGAATATCTGGCCCGCACGGATATTGACGAAACTCAGTTTGATAATCAAGCCGTCTATCACTTGCTGGTTCAGTACCGTAATCGGATTGAACGGGCCAAAGCAGCCACGGCCCCGCACAAAAACGATGATTATCAACATCAGATTAATAAGCTGCGGGTCCGGGCATTGGGAGCCGAGCGAACCGGGATTCAGTCGTTGCTGGAAGCCGGTAACATTACCTGGACCAAGGCGACCCACCTCCGGCAATACGTCAACTACGCGGAAAACGTGTTGGTCATGTCGTTGAGCGATGAGGACGCGGATTAGTTGCCTTTAAATTTGAATAACTAAAGGTCGAAAGATAGAAATCGACTAAAACTAGGGTCATCGCGCAACTCATGACGTTAAGTTTAGTCGTTTACAATTTCGTAGTGGAAAGCGACCGCCTTATCATATTGCCAAATAGGGGTTGGATCGCGGTGGGCGGACGGGCCGCGCCACAGTGTGGTCTCGACATCTCGCTTTGGGCCGAGAAATCACGTCTCAAAGGCGCCAGTTCCCTAAGCGGCATGAAGCCGTGCCACTAAGGGAACTCCCACGGCTGAACCCATATTTGGCTCACTTACGGCAGGCGCAGGCTCCTGGTCTCACTAATCTTAGTGGACAGAACACTGCCGTTCCGGGCATCAGCGCGTTAGTTCTACTTTCAACCTTTAGTTTGAATAACCTAAAAGCGGTCGAGATGTGGTCTCGACCGCTTTTAGCATAGTCTGAAAAGTAGTGGCTGGTCCGACAGTTTGCCGGAACCAGGTGATGACGCCAATTAAAAAGGACACGACGTTAAATGGTCAGTGTCCGCGAAGTCTAATCGGGTAACTTATCTTGCCGGCTGTTGTGCATAATCAAATAGAGAATCCAGTAGCAGAAGAGCTGGATGAAGGTGAGCAACCCCACAAAAATCCACATATTGCTGGTCCACATGTCCATGATGGGTCGGATGAACTGCTCGGGGTTAATGAACAGGTAGACCGTGTGAATTCGCAGGAAGCGCCCGATGTATAAGCCCACCGAGGTTAGGAAGGTCAACAGGAGAACTACCGTCACTCGGACGATGCGATTGCCCTTGGCCATTCGCACGCTGATGACTTGGCTCACGTAATTTAGACTCCAGAAGCCCAGTAGCGTACAGCTCATGGCACTGATAATCATATAGGTAAAGTAGATCCACAGGTGTGGTGTGACTCGGAGTAGTCCGCTCAACGCATACGGCCGTAGCAACGAGAGGTGAAACAGATCCGTCAGCAAATACGGGGCGTTGGGGTAGAATAGGAGCCATAGCAGCACTAGCGGCCAGAACAGCCAGGCGCTCTTGGGCTTGGTTTGGCCCAGGTGGAAGCTGAGCTCAATCGGAATGTAACCGAGGAAGGTGTTCAGCAATAAGAAGGAGAAGGGGTCTTTGGCCCGAAAGTACAGGAAAATCAGCCAGGCGACAAAGAATATTCGAATTTCCCAGCGGGCCCGCCGATTCATTAGCCATCACCCATCCTTTCATCAGATATCTACCTCTATTCTACAGCCTTTGCGGCTAAAACGAACAGAATATGACTTCTAGTTTACCAGAATATTTTTAGGAAAAGCGCGATTTGTGCGGAGCTTAACGTTTCCGTAAAATTTAGGACGTTCACTTGGGTTTTGCGGGTCATTCTGAGGATTCGGGGCGAAATGTCAGCGGCCCCGTGCTATAATTAAATCTGAATTCAATTTGGAGGGAAAGTCATGAACCTGGATTGGGGCAATCTCCTTACAATAGGAAATTTAGTCAACCTACTCGACATTTTGGTCGTCTGGTTTGTCATTTATGAATTGATCGTGATGTTACGGGGCACCAAAGCCATTCAGCTTTTCCGGGGCGTCATCCTGATCTTGCTGGTGAAATTCGTCAGTTCTTACCTGGGACTCAACACGGTGTCGTGGTTGGTCGACCAGGTGATTAACTGGGGGGTTATCGCCATCATCATCATCTTCCAGCCCGAGATTCGGCGGGGACTGGAGCACCTGGGTAGAGGGTCGCTGTTCGTGCGGATTCGCCATGAAAATGAGGCGGCCAACCGGATGATTGAGGGCCTCGACAAGGCCATCCAGTACATGTCTAAGCGTCGAATTGGGGCGTTAATGACCATTCAGCGTGATACGGGACTGGAAGATTACATCGAAACGGGGATCGACCTAGATGCGGAGTTAACCGGTGAATTGCTGATTAACATCTTCATCCCCAACACGCCGTTGCACGATGGGGCGGTGATTATCCGTGACAACCGGATTGCGGTGGCCGCGGCCTATCTTCCGTTATCCGAAAGCAACCTGATTCCTAAAGAATTGGGGACCCGACACCGGGCCGCCGTTGGGATTTCCGAAGTCACGGACGCCCTGACGATCGTGATCTCCGAAGAGACCGGTGAAGTGTCGATCACCAAGAACAATGAATTACTGCGGGGATTGACCCAGGCGGATTATCTGAAGTTCTTGCGTGATGAATTGGTTAATGAAGAAGCGGCCAACAACGGCAACGTCTTGGTTAAGGCGTTGGATTGGTTCGATCAACGGTTCAGAGGAGGGCGGCGCTAATGAAAAACGAGCGTTACACAACGTGGCTGTACCGCATCCTTGCTTTAATCCTAGCTATCCTGCTGTTCTTCTACGTCAACAGCACCAAGTCGTCGACCAGTACGCAGTCAACGAGTTCGACCAATAATACCTCGTTGACGGCGACTAAGACCATGAAGGTGTCGGTCCCTTTACAACTCAACGTCAACAGCAATAAGTACTTCGTGACGGGGTACCCACAGAAGGTCAAGGTGACCTTGCGCGGGCCGCTGGCGTTGGTCACCACGACCGCGAATACCCAGAACTTCAAGGTCTATGCGGCCCTGAGTGACCTGGGCGTGGGTAAGCACAGGGTGACCCTCCATCAAGAGGGGTTGAACCATGAGATTGAGTCCAGTATTTCACCGGCCAAGATTACGGTGGATATTGAACCCCGCAAGACGGTGTCGTACCCCGTCAAGGTCCGCTACAACAGTCAAAATATTGCGGCGGGCTACTCGGCCGGGAAGGCCACCTCGGACGTGACGCGGGTCAAAGCGACCGGCGCCGCCAACGAGATTTCGCGGATTAAAGAAGTCATCGCGCAGCTGTCGGTTCCCCAGAATACCAAGAAGACGGTAAACAGTCAGGCCGTGATTGAGGCGTTGGATAGCAGTGGCAATACGGTCAATGTGATCTTGACGCCGTCCACGACCACGGCGAACCTGCCGATTACCTCGGATGGCGAGAGCAAGAAGGTTGGCTTAGACCTGAATGCGAAGAATGGGTCGTCCGGAACGACGTATAAACTAACCAGTAATGTTTCCAAAGTTACCGCCTATGGGAGTGCCTCGCAGCTCAAGGATCTCGATAACGTGGCCGTTGACGTCGATGTGAGTGACGTCAAGAACAATACCACGAAGACGGTAACCCTTGATACCAGTGATAATAATGTGACGGCTTTCGATCCGTCCACCATTAAGGTGACCATCAAAGCCACCGCAAATTAACGAAAATTGTTTGAGAAATGAGGAAGATTACGATGAAGTATTTTGGAACTGATGGCGTCCGGGGCGTTGCGAACCAAGAGTTAACCCCAGAATTAGCGTTTAAAGTTGGTCGGTTTGGCGGCTACGTTTTGACCCAACACGCGGATAGTGAGAACAAGCATCCCCAAGTCTTGGTTGCCCGTGACACGCGGATTTCCGGTCAGTTGCTGGAGAATGCCTTGGTCGCCGGTCTTTTATCGGTCGGCATCGAAGTGCTCCGCTTAGGCGTCATCTCCACGCCGGCCGTGGCTTACTTAGTACGGACGCAAGGTGCCGCTGCCGGGGTCATGATCACGGCCTCCCACAACCCCGTTGAATACAATGGGATCAAATACTTTGGGAATGACGGCTACAAGCTGTCCGACGAGATGGAAGAAGAGATTGAGGCCTTGCTGGACGCACCTAGTGACGACCTGCCACGGCCCGCTACGGATGGTCTGGGGACCGTTGAAGACTACTCCGAGGGTAGCCAGAAGTACATTCAATTCCTGGAACAGACCATTGCCGATGACCTGGAAGGCCTACACATCGCCGTGGATTCCGCTAATGGGGCGACGAGTGGCCTGGTTTCTCGGTTATACGCCGACTTAAACCTTGATTTCGATACGATTGCCACCACGCCTAATGGCCTGAACATCAACGATCAGGTGGGGTCGACCCATCCCGAGCAATTACAAAAGTTCGTGGTTGAGAAGGGCGCTCAGATTGGGCTGGCCTTCGATGGCGATGGCGACCGGTGTATCGCCGTGGATGAAAATGGTCAAATCGTCGATGGCGATAAGATCATGTACATCTGTGGAAAATACATGGCGGAACATGGCCGGTTGAAGAAGGATACGATTGTGACCACTGTTATGAGTAACCTGGGTATGTACAAAGCCATGGCCGCCCACGACCTGAAGTCCGTGAAGACCAAGGTCGGGGACCGTTACGTCGTTGAAGAAATGCGGAAGTCCGGCTATAATCTTGGTGGCGAACAGTCCGGCCACGTGGTCTTCTTAGACTTTAACACGACCGGGGATGGTCTTCTGACCAGTCTCCAACTGCTCCACATCCTTAAGGTGACGGGCAAGAAGTTGTCCGAATTGGCCGCCGATGTGACCACCTACCCACAGAAGTTGGTGAACATCAAGGTTGCCGACAAGCAGGCCGCCCAGGAGAATCCTAAGGTTCAGGCCATCATTGCCACGGTGGAGAAGGAAATGGCCGGCGACGGTCGCGTCCTAGTTCGCCCTTCAGGGACTGAACCATTACTACGGGTCATGGCTGAAGCCCCAACCGAGGAAGCCGTGACGACCTACGTTGAACGGATTGCCGAAGTGGTTCGGACCGAAGTCGGGGTTGACTAACGTCGGCCGCAATTAAGTAGATTGTAAAGCACCATGAAAGAGGGCACCTTGCCACGTTGGTAGGGCGCCTTTTTCATGAAAAACCGGTATAATTATTATGATATACCAGTTCGGTATTTTTTGATTGACAACCCTCGATAAACGCTGTAGAGTAAAGACATTCAGAAATGTTTTTCAAAACGTTTCAGTCTATACCAATTTCAAAGAAAACAGATACATTTCTAATTAATTTAACGACCCTCTCAGTGGTTGCTGGGACCGGCGTCGAGAAAAGGAAGAAAACTTATGTGTGGAATTGTTGGTGTTACTGGTAATGACAATGCCGTTAAAATCTTACTGAATGGTCTCGAAAAGCTCGAATACCGGGGCTACGATTCGGCCGGAATCTACGTGAACGATCAAAAGGGCCAGGACTATCTGGTGAAGACCAAGGGCCGGATTTCCGAATTACGTTCTAAGGTGACCCCCGATGTTCACGGGTCAACCGGGATTGGCCACACGCGTTGGGCCACTCATGGGGTTGTGAGCGTGGACAACGCCCACCCTCACTTCTCCAACGATGACCGGTTCTACCTGGTCCACAACGGTGTGATTGATAACTTCCAAGAACTCAAGGCCAAGTACTTGAGCGATGTTCCTTTCAAGAGTCAAACGGATACCGAAGTTGTCGTTCAATTGATCGACAAGTTCGCCGTTGAAGAAAACTTGGATGCCAAGGCGGCTTTCCTGAAGACGCTGAGCTTGCTCAAGGGGTCTTCCTACGCATTCCTAATGATGGACCGCGAACAACCAGATACGTTATTCGTTGCCAAGAACAAGAGTCCTTTGCTGATCGGGGTTGCGGACGGTTTTAACGTGGTCTGCTCCGATGCCTTGGCTATGTTGAAGGAAACGCATGACTTCTTGGAATTGATGGACGGTGAAGTCGTGACGATTACGCCGGACAAGGTTGCCATTCAAGATGCCCAAGGGAATCCGGTAGAACGGAAGCCATTCCACGTGGACATGAACGCCGACGAAGCCGACAAGGGAACCTACCCATTCTACATGCTGAAGGAAGTCGATGAACAACCCAACGTGATGCGTAAGTTGGCCCAAACTTACCTGTCAGAACACGGTGTCCCACAGATCGACAAGAAGTTGCTGGATGCCATGGAAGCGGCCGATCGCCTCTACATCGTCGGTGCCGGAACCAGTTACCACGCTGGCTTAGTCGGCAAGCGGTTATTTGAAAAGCTCGCCCACATCCCAACGGAAGTTCACGTGTCTTCCGAGTTCGCTTACGAACAACCGATGCTGTCCGAGAAGCCATTCTTTATCTTCCTGACCCAGTCTGGTGAAACGGCCGACAGTCGTGAAGTGTTGGTTAACGTCAACGATGCCGGTTACCCGAGCCTGACGATTACCAACGTGCAAAACTCCACGTTGTCACGGGAAGCCACTTACACGCTGTTGCTTCACGCCGGTCCAGAAATCGCCGTGGCCTCAACCAAGGCCTACACGGCACAGATCGCCTTGGAGGCCATCTTAGCTAAGGCCCTCGGTGAAGTCACTGGCCAGATTGTGGCCCAGGACTTTAACATTCGTCAACAATTAGGGCTGGTCGCTACGGGGATGCAAGCTATCGTCGACGAAAAGGACAAGTTGGAAAAGATTGCCAACGATTATCTGATGCAATCCAACCGAGCCTTCTACATCGGTCGGGGCATTGACCACGCCGTTTCACTGGAAGCAGCCTTGAAGTTGAAGGAAATCTCCTACGTTCAGGCCGAGGGGTTCGCCTCTGGTGAATTGAAGCACGGGACGATTGCCTTGATTGAAAAGGATACGCCAGTGATTGGCTTCATCACGCAGGCCAAGACGGCTGGTTTGACGCGGAGCAATCTGCAAGAAACCATGGCTCGGGGTGCCAAGACCTTAACCATCGTGCGCGAAAGCCTCGCCATCGACGGGGATGACCTGGTCTTGCCAGACGTTGATGAAATGTTGATGCCATTACTGAGTGTGGTACCGGCACAATTGCTGGCTTACTACACCAGTTTGAACAAGGGCCTTGACGTGGATAAGCCACGGAACCTGGCCAAGAGTGTCACGGTTGAATAACCTTTAAGTGAATCAAACGAAACCGTCCAATTGCTGGGCGGTTTTTATTTTGGCTGAGATTAAATTAAAATTCTAAAGGTTGAAAGTAGACTTAACACACTGCTTCCCGTAATGACGGTGTTCTGTCCACTAAAATTAGTGAAACCAGTGGCCTACGCCTGCCAGGGGTTTCGCCTGCTATGGGGACGCCTCCAGCCTGAGAGGCGTCCCCATAGCAGGCGGAGGGACAGCAGAGAAGTAAGCACTTCCCTTGCGTCTGGCAAGCTTTCGTTGTATAGTACATTCATGAAAACTTTGAAAAAGTGAGGTGAACAACATGAAGTATACGAAACGAGTCGATGCTCATAAGAACCAAAAACAACGGGACGCTACGTTTGAGAAATTCAAGAAGCAACAGAACGCATTAAGCGCTAACCGACGGGGAGTTCGCCGGAAATAGGGTGGTCACTGTTTAGCGCAGTGAGCATCCTTTTTTGTTAGGTTGGTAGACGACTTAGTGGCTTAGTCACTGGTGGGGTGAGCTTTTCTCGGCACTTTCAAAAAAATCATGAAAATTTGAGCTGTTTACTTGAAAAATTGGTATAGAGCATTTATAATTGGGCTATACCATTAGGAGAGGGAGATTGAATGAAATGAAGCAATTAACCAACATGAACGTTCAAATCGTCAGTGACAAGCAGGCCGGTGGTCAAGCTGGGTTCAAGATTTTCCAACAGGCATTAGCCGATGGGGCGAAGGTCTTGGGACTGGCTACGGGGAGCACCCCAGTTACGATCTATGAACAACTTGTGGCGAGTGACCTGGACTTTAGCCATTTAACGTCCGTCAACCTGGACGAATACGTCGGCTTAAAGGCAGATCATCCGCAAAGCTACCATTACTTCATGCAACAACATTTATTTAATCAAAAACCATTCGCTAAGTCCTACGTTCCCGACGGCGCCAACCTTGATGCCGCGGTGGCTACCCAAGCCTACGATCGAATCATTGCCGAAAATCCAATTGACTTACAATTGCTGGGCTTAGGGCAAAACGGGCACATCGGCTTTAATGAACCGGGAACCGATCCTCACTCAACGACACACAAGGTGACGCTGACGCCATCGACGATCGAGGCCAATGCCCGATTCTTCGATAACGAAGACGAGGTGCCACGTTACGCCTACTCCATGGGGATTGGGTCGATTTTAAAGGCCAAGGAAATCCTAATTGTGGCCTACGGTGAAGCCAAGGCCGCTGCGGTGGCGGCCATGATTCAAGGCCCCGTAACGCCGGAAGTACCAGCCAGCTATTTGCAGACCCATCCGAACGTTCACGTCATCTTGGACGAGGCCGCAGCTAGTCAGCTGGACTAACTAACGTCAACCGGCGACGAATTCTTACTAATTTTCCTTTAAGCACTTCGCCAAATTATGGTATTCTTAACTTGGAAGCGATTTTAAGGGGGAAATGGTAAGATGAAGCGAACAAAAAGATGGCTCCTGACCGCGCTCGTGATGGGTGTCGGTCTCGGGAGCATTGGGAGCGTTGGTCATGCGGCGACCACCGATCCCCAGGGGTTTATCACCCAGTTGACGAGTCCGGTGACCTCGGTGGCCAACCAGTATAAGCTCTACCCGTCCGTCATGATGGCTCAGGCGGCATTAGAGAGTGGTTGGGGGACCAGTACGCTAACGACCCAGGCCAACAACTACTTTGGCATCAAGGGCAGTTATAATGGGCAATCCGTGTCGATGAAGACGGCGGAGTACGATGCCAATGGGCAGTTGTACTACACCACCGCTAACTTTCGGAAGTATCCGAGCGCCAAGGCGTCCATGACGGATAATGCCCAGTTGTTGCGCAATGGAACGGCATACAATCCGAAGATTTATAGCGGTGCCTGGCGGGAGAATGCGGCGACTTACAGCGATGCCGCTAATTCATTGACCGGCGTTTACGCGACGTCACCGAGCTATGGTTCTACATTGATTTCGTTGATTAAACAATATAATTTGGACACGTTGGATGACAGCGGCAGTAGCTCCGGGAGCGCCGCGGATTCGGGAGCGTCTTCGACCACCACGACTAAGCCCACGGTGACTTACGCCACGGCTAAGTATTACGGTGCCACGGGGACCCAAACCGGCCGATTGAGTGCGAAGCATACCAGCTACGTGCTGTACAATCACGTGAAGAATACCCGGGCTAACATTACCAAGACCTCTTGGAAGAAGCTCAGCGACTACACGGGTCAACCCGTTTATTTAGACATGCGAGCGGTGAAGACCGACCCCAAGTCTGGGAAGAAGACCACGTGGTATCGCATCCGCTTCTCTAGCAAGACTACGGCCAAGAAGTACTGGCTGTACACGGCCGGGTTAACCTTGCCCACGGTCAAATACACCAGTGGTACGGCCACGGTCAAGGTCAATAGTGGACTGAAGGGGAATTATTACAATCACGTCTTCAATTCACCGTACTTAGCGAAATCCATGGGCTCATTGAAGAAGTTAACGGCCAAGTCGTACATCGCGGACAATCAAGCGGTGAAGACCCAGGATGGGTACAAGACCACCTGGTACCGCATTAAGGTGGGGTCCAAGAAGTATTGGATTGCGTCCACCGAGGCGGCTGCGAGCCCGCAATATGACTACGTGGTGTACACCGCGGCGAGTGGGACGAAGAAGTTAAGTAGTAAATTTAGCAAATATCACGTGTACAACCACGTGAAAAAGACCCACTTTGATCAGCAGACCCTGAAGTGGCCCAGCGGCAGCAAGAAGGGGACCAAGGTGACGGTTGATTTGAAAGGGACGAAACCGGCGTATAAGACGACCTGGTATCGTATTCAATTCAGCGGTAATAAAACCAAGTACTGGGTTGACGCCCGGGCGTTACAGTAGGGTTAGAGAGTCGTGAGCGATTGCGACTCTTTTACTTTGGCTAAAGAAATCTCTAAGGCCAACGAGAAATTACCCACAATCCCTCGTTTTTTGGTATAATACACAAGACTGAGCTCATGGATTATGGTGAGCCTTACTAGAAAACGTTAATAACTGAGTTAGGAAGTTTAATTCATGGATAATTCTTACAAAATTAAGGTCCAAAACGTCACTAAGGAATATGACCTGTATAAGAGTCAATCGGAAAAATTGCGGTCATTCTTTTCCTTGAGTAATACCAAAGTGTCGCATTTCTGGTCACTGATGGGCATTTCATTGGAAGTTAAATCCGGTGAAACGCTCGGTTTGATCGGGGTCAACGGTTCCGGTAAGTCCACGCTGTCGAACATTATTTCCGGAATCATTCCGCAGACGACGGGGATCGTGGACGTTCGGGGGGATACCTCGATTATCGCCATTGGTGCCGGTTTGCGGGGCAACCTAACCGGGTTGGAAAACATTCGGTTGAAGGCGTTGATGCAAGGGCTGACCAACCCCGAAATTGACGCGTTGATGGATGATATCGTGGGCTTTGCCGATATCGGTGATTTCCTGTATCAACCCGTTAAGAGCTATTCCTCAGGGATGAAGTCACGACTGGGCTTTTCGATTGCCGTTCACGTCAATCCCGATATTTTAATCATTGATGAAGCCCTGTCCGTGGGTGACGACACCTTCTACCAGAAGTGTGTGGACAAGATCGCCGAATTCAAGGACGAGGGTAAGACCATCGTCTTCGTCAGTCACTCCCTGAAGCAGATTGAGATTCTGTGTGACCGGGTGGCTTGGATTCACTACGGCACACTGAAGGAACTGGGCGCCACGAAGGAAGTCGTTAAGCACTACCGCGAATTCACCAAGTGGTTTAAGGGGCAGACCAAGAAGGAAAAGAAGCATTTCCAACGTCAAATGAAGGAAAATCAGAAGGCCTTTGACATTGACGCCTACCAGAAGCAGGTCACGGAGGAGCGGCAGGCCGCGGAGCCAAACGCCACCAACATGGCCGCACAGGTTAAGAAGGACTTTTACGGGTCGGTCATCAGCGAAAAGATGGGCTGGGGCACGCGTCTCTTGACGTTGGCCGTGGCACTTATCTTCGTCCTGACGTGTCTGACTAATATTTCGGGGCATTCACTAGGAGATGTCATCCAGCACCCTAGCAACCTGATCCATCCCGAAACGGTTCTCCACGATTCGAACGAAACCCAAAGCGTTAAATAAAATTAAAAAACTATGATAAAACAGATAGATTTTTATCATTTTTCATGGTATCTTTAACTTACCATTTATTTACCCCTTTATTTAATTTCCCAATGAATTGAATAGAGGTTTATCTCTCATTTGGTGAAGACTAAATGGCGAGCGCCACCGGAGACGGTGACGCTTTTTTGTATAAGAGTGCGACCCCCGGCGCTTAGGTCCTGAGCATTAGGGAGTTAAGAGGCTTCTGTTCGGCTATGCCGGGCAGGAGTCTCTTAACTTTCTAAGCGCAGGGACCTGCCGGGGCGAGCACGTTTCAGAGGCCGCTAGTTTCTGGAATAGAATGGCGAGAGCAAGTGTAACGTCCCAAATCGATTTTATCAGCAACGGCTACCGAGCCGGTGCTTATCGGGGTTAAGCGGAGGGGGCTACCCGAGGGAACGCGTTTCAGAGGCCGCCAGTCTCCGAAGAAGAATGGCGAGAGCAAGTCCAACGCTCCAAGCCGATCTGAGCCTTAATAACGGCTGCCGAATCGAGATTAAGCGAAAAAGGCTACAGGCCACTCCAAACATGTAATCCCCCAATTCCCCCAATTTGGGCAGTATTTTCTCAACCAATCCACTGGCCAATTAAAAAAAACGGGTTATCATTTTAGTTGTAACCGGTTACAACTAAACTTTCGAAGTTATGAGAGGTGGGATTCAATGGACATTGAACCGATTAACGTTGCCGTTGTGGGCTGTGGCGTCATTAGTGACATCTACCTGCAATCTCTCCAAGATAAATTTAAAATTACGCGGGTGGTCGCCTGTTACGACCGTAATCCCGAGAAGATGCGGGCCAAGGCGGCGAAATACCACATTAAAGCGATGAGCTACGCCAATATTTTGGCGGATCCGTCGATTCAACTAATCGTGAACCTGACCACGCCGCAGGCCCACTACGAGATTATCAAGCAGGCGTTGACGCACGGGAAGCACGTATTTTCCGAGAAAATGATGGCCGTCGAGCTGGACGAGGGACGTGAACTCTGCGAACTGGCCGAGGCCAATGGGGTCCGTCTGGGCGTGGCGCCCGATACCTTCCTGGGTGGCGGCATTCAGACGGCCCGGTACATCGTCGATCACGGGTTGATTGGGGAACCGCTATCGGCGGTGGTCTCGTTGAACCGTAACTTTCGGGTGTACGCCGATATTTTCCCGCATATGAATCAGCGTGGTGGAACGTTACCGTTTGACACGGGCTGTTACTACTTGACCGCGTTGGCCAGCATTCTGGGGCCGGCGAAACAGGTCAGCGCGTTCGGTCGGTGTTATCAACCGGCGCGAGTGGGGCAGCGGACCGACAAGCCGTGGTTTGGCGAGAAGACCACGGTGGCGGCCGATAATATTTTGACGGCGACCGTGGCTTATCAGGATGGTGTGTTGGCGACCGTGCACTTTAATTCGGAGAATATCCTGAATGAGGAACCGCAGATGACCCTGTACGGCTCCGCTGGCATTCTCAAGATGGGTGATCCCAACAACTTTGGGTCGACCAATTATCTGGTCAAACAGCGCAACGAACCGGTGGCCTTCCCCTTCACGCATGGGTTCCTGGAGAATTCTCGGGGTGTCGGGGCCGCCGATATGGCGTGGGCGATTCGGCAGAACCGCCCGCACCGCGCCAGTATGGAGATGGCCTACCACGTCTTTGAGCTAATTCACGGCATGTATCGTAGCGCCGATTCGGCAGAAATCTATCAGTTGCAGTCCACGTTTACCCGACCGCAACCGCTGCCGACCGGCTATTTGGCTAACGGTTTCTGGGGGCCAACCGAGGAGAGTGCCCTGGCCGTTGAGAAAGGATGAGTAAACGATGGAGATTAAACAGTTAGCGCATGCGTCATTCAAGGTGTCAAACATGGCCGCCGCGGTCGATTTCTACTGCAACGGCCTGGGTTTTAAGGATAAGTTTGAGTTGCCAGATGAACAGGGACGGCCGTGGATAAAATACCTGGAGATTCGGCCGGGCCAGTTTCTGGAATTGTTCTACGATCAGGACGAGTCGCCCAAGGCCACGCACGGCTACGATCTGAATGGCTACCTGCACCTGAGCCTAGAGGTACCGGACATCGAGGCCACCAAGCGAGAATTGCAGGCGAAGGGGTTACCCGTGAATAGCGCGGTGAAGTTTGGTCCCGACAAGTCCTACCAACTCTGGTCGGCCGATCCCGATGGCAACCAGATTGAGTTCATGCAATACACGCCCGATTCCTTCCAGTTGAAAGGAAAAAATTAGTGCTGGAGTGTCCTAAAATCAGCAAAGTTTGAGAAAATTCGTCACGGCGGCGGCCCTTAATCGCGTAATTTCGTAACCGCTTTCCAAAAGTTAAAAATAATTGTTAAATAATTTTCAGCTTTTGTAAACAACGTGTAAATGCCGTCACACCGGCCTTACGTTACTTGTGGGGCGGCGCAATCAGCGCGGATAATCATCAAAAGCCACAATTATTTTGCGAAAAGCATTGACAGCGCTTACAAAGAACGGTATATTATAACTCGTAAGGTATTAATAATTACCTTCTAATCAATTCTCTTTCTCTCTTATGCCGACCACTACCATTCCCTGGTAGTGGTTTTGTTTTGGGCAAAAACCTTGTATAATTAACCTCGGTGTTTCATTTAAGCAATCATTAGATAACTTGAGAGCGAAAGGTGAGAATTGATGAAAAGTCATGAAACGTTTACCTTAATCGAAGAGATTACGCGGTTGGACGGGAGCAAATACATGGAAATCAGCAATATGGTCCAAAACGGGCGTGCCGAGTTGGCCGTTGAACGTGGCTTGATCAAGCAGGTGCGGATTCTGCAATTGAATATTGCCCACACCCCGCACGTTCAAGCCTACGAAGACTACGTGAATGAAAATTATGAGATGCCCGCCGAGGACTTTAAGACTTTTCAGGAATGGAAAAAGCCGGCAGACATGCAAAAAGAAGTGGCCGCCATTCTGCATGAAAATCACATTGGGTAAGGCCCAGTTCAGCCAGCGTTTGACCGGAAAGTTAGGTATCCGGGCAAACGCTTTTGATTTGCCTTTTCATTTATCAAACGATAATTGAAAACCAAGAGGCGCCCGAATCGGTCGTGAGTGGGGCGGCGACGTCACCTTTGGGCGGTTTAGCGACCGTTTCACACTCATTAATCACTCGATAAGCCTATCGGACCGCGCTTTTTGGAGTCTTAATGTTGGAGCTGAATCGTGAAACATGCTACTATGTAATCGGATTCATTAATAGACTAGTTTTACATATATTGGGAGGGACATCTTGTGAAAAAGTCTTTGACAGTGTTGAGTGCGTTATTAATGTTGACGAGCGTTGGTGCGGGGATTCCGGCGGTTCAGTTGGGGACCACTCCCACGGCGCAAGCGGCCAAGTTGAATGCGGCTAAGTTGGCTAACGGCAAGTACAGCGTCAAGGTGGGCATCTACAAGACTGGAACCACGACGGCTTCCGAGGCGGCCGGTTACTTTAACACCAAGGCGGCCGTTTCCGTGAAGAACAAGAAGGCCACCGTCACGTTGACGGTGACTAAGGCGGGCAACCAATTTATCAAGGCGATGACGCTGGACGGTAAGACGGCCACGGTCACCAAGAAGACTACGGGGAATACCTATAAATTCAGTAACGTTAACCTGAAGACCAACCACACGCTAGGCTTTACGCTGACGGTACCGATGAACGGTAAGGAAGTCACCATGCAACAGGCGGCCACACTGAAGTTCAAGACCAGCACGCTGGCGGCGACCACCAAGGTTAAGCTGAGCACCAAGAAGGTTAAGGCCAAGGCTAAGAAGGTCACGGGGACCACGACCAAGGGCGCCAAGGTCACGGTTAAGCACGGGTCAACCACGTTAGGCAAGACCACGACCAAGAAGAAGGCTTACACGGTTAAGTTGAAGAAGGCGGTCAAGAAGAGCTGGAAGCTCAAGGTAACGGCCACCAAAGCCGGTTATAAGACCGTGACGAAGACCATTACGGTGGCCAAGTAGTGCGATAACGAGTGAGAAATGAGGAGGCCGGGACGCGAGTGTTCCGACCTCTTGTCGTCGTTAGGGCGGCCTCTGGGGAGCAACGTTTTAAAATAAAAGCGGGTACATCCGGTGTGGCAGGCCACACGGGGATTAAATGAATTGGGGTGAGTGAGCCATGCGAAAATGGCGATGGTGTTTACATATTTGGGGAATCGTGGCAGTGACTTTGCTGGCGATTCTCGGGTTACAGGTGAGTGGCACGCAACGGGCGGCTGCGGCCACGACGTTAGAGGATGGCCTTTACGTGGTGCCGGTAAAGATTATTAAGGCCGACAGCACCGCGACGTCTACGGCCAATCAATTCTTCGGTAATGAAGCAGCCGTGCGGGTCAAGGACCAACAGGCCACGGTGTTGTTGACCAGTAATGGCGCTCAGTATATTCGGTCGATGACGGTCGCCGGGCAAAAGGCCACGCTGGTGAAGACGGTGAACGATCAGGCCATTTATCAGATTAACCTGACGAAGCTGACCAGCCCGCTAGCCGCCAGCTTTAGCCTGACGACGCCGCTGGGCAAGATGCAGGAGTCCGCGCGCTTGGCGTTGACCTGGGCCAAGGCGGAGAAGGACAGCACCAGTACGGCCACGGCCGATCTGCTCGACCAGGCCACGGCGCTGACGGCCAAATCGGCCAGCTCGTCCAGTAGCGCGGTGAGCGTGCCGAAGACAACGACCACGACGAAATCGACCACGGCCACTTCGACGACTAAATCGGCCGATACGGCCAAGACCGCACCGACCACCCAGTATTGGAAGTATCAGGTCTTGAAAGGTGATACCATGACCACCTCCGATGCCAATCAGTACTACACACACGTGGCCAAGGTCACGCCGGATGGGACGGGCTATCGGGTGACGCTAACCGTCAGCTATGCCAAGTCCCTGAAGCTGGGGGCCAAGGCCGTGGTGCCCAAGACCATTGATGATGTGGTCGTGCCGGCCAGTCACGTGACGTACGGTCAGACCAGTAAGGCCTACACTATGACGTATTGGTTCACGATTCAAGACACGCGTGAGTTGACGGCAAAATTAATTCCGGGTCGGATTCACGTCACGGTACCGATGATGTCAATCAGTGAGACCTTCCCGATTCGGTTCCGGTTTGCGGCCAGTGGATCTACCTCGGCGGCCACGGCGGCGGGAGTTGCGGCCTTGCCCAAGACCACGGCTAAACGCACGGCGGATCGGGGCAGTCAGCCCGTAACCAGTGCGCACCGGGCCGCGAAGAAGACGTTGCCCGCCACCGGTGAAGCGGTGGGGGCCGGTCTCGATTGGGCCTTACTGGGGCTCGTCGGCTGCGGCGGACTCCTAGCTTGGGGGGTGAAGCGGCATGCACAGGATTAGACAGTGGGTGCTGGCCCTGGGGGTCCTCCTGGGTTTGGTCGGACTGGCTACGGTGACGGCTCAGGCTCAGACCATTGACTATGCGGCCCTGAAGTATGGCACCAAGCAGACGTCTATGGCCAGTGGGTATTTCGTCCACCCTGCGACGATTCGCGTGGTCAATCACGCGTACGTGGTGACCATGGATCTGAAAACGGCCAAGAAGCTGACCAGTTGGCCGGTGACCGTCCTTTCCGTCGACGGCCACGCGCCGGAGAACGTCCGCAAGGTCAAGGATAGCGCGGGCAATTCGCACGTGTACTACAGCTTCACCACCACGAATCTAAAACGCAATATCAACGCGAAATTAGCGATTGACGTGCCGGACGTGTATAAGGCCAAACACAAGATTACGTTTCGATTTAAGACCGACCAACTTCCGGCACTGAGCGCCGCGACTACGCGAACGACCACGGCTAAGACCACTACCCAGCAGGCGCAGAAACCGGCCACATCGCGATCGGCCTCGTCAGCCAAGGCTAATTCACAGGCGGCGTCTGCAGCTGATTCCGCAGCGGCCAAGTCGAGCACACCATCGTCCAGCGTGAGCGCTCAGTCGCGGTCGTCAAGTTCGACCGTCAGCAGTCATCGTGAAGCCGCCCAGGCCAAACCAGCAACCACGTCAGCCAAGGACGCCGACCAGGTGCCGCAACAACGGACGCACTGGGGCCGGTTGGTCGGCGGCATCGTTGCCATTCTCGTGTTAGTCGGGGGCGGCAGCTGGTGGTATTTCGGAAGACATTAGGAGGTCTGGCAGATGCGGAATCCAAGAAAAATCGGACTGTGGGCGTTGACCGTGCTCGTCGTCATCGGTATAGTGGGGGGCGGCCTGGCCTGGCAACATCACCAGCAGAAGCAACGCCAGCCGCGAATTGTGGCGACGACCTTTGCGGTGGTTCAGATTGCCGATAAGCTCAATCTGCCATTGGTTGGGATTCCCACCACGGCCAATGAGATTCCCCAGCGGTATCGTCACGTGACCAAGGTGGGCAGTCCCATGAATCCGAGCGTGGAGAAGATTACGGCACTCAAGCCCACGGCGGTCTATTCGGTAACGACGCTGAGTGATCAGTTTGGTAAGGCCTTCAAGGCCCAACACGTGACACCACACTTCCTGAACCTGACCAGTGTGGCCCATCTGGAACGGACGGTCACCCAACTGGGAAAGCAGTATCATCGCCAATCAGCGGCGACCAAGCAGATCCAAAAGATAGACGCGGCCAAACGAACGGCGAAGCGCCGGGCCAAAAAGCACGCGGCGCCGCGTGTTCTGGTAATCATGGGACTGCCCGGGGCCAGTTACATGGTGGCCACGAATCGTGCTTACGTGGGCGATTTGGTGCGCTTAGCGGGTGGGCAGAACGTCTTTACCAGTCAGACGCAGGAATACTTACAACCGAACGATGAGGCCATTCAGAAGGCCAATCCGCAAGTCATCTTGCGTCTTGAGCACGCCATGCCCAAGATGGTCACCAGTCAGTTCAATCAGGAATTTAAGACCAATCACATGTGGGCCACCACGGACGCCGTAAAACATCACCGGGTCTATGATTTGCAGGAGCCGGTCTTCGATGCCACGGCGAACATGCGGGTCACCACGGCCCTGGATCAGGTCAGTCACTGGCTGTATCCTGCAAAGGGGGCTGGCGCATGAGTAAGCATGCAGGTTGGTGGTACGCGGGCGTGTTGGTCTTACTCGTGGGCACCCTGGCCGTGGCGGTGATGGCTGGGACCACGTGGATTGGGCCTAGCCGACTCCTAGCAACCCTGGGGCATCCGGCGAGTCGCGACTTCGTGACGGTCGTGAATCTGCGGTTGCCGCGCATCATTGCTAGCCTCATCTGTGGGGGAAGTTTGGCGGTTGCCGGGGCGCTGTTTCAGGCCGTCTTCCGCAATCCCATCGCTGATCCCAGTATCCTGGGGGTCAGTTCGGCGGCCGACTTCTTCAAGCTGGGTGGGGCGCTCCTCCTGCCCTGGTTGCCCGGTCGAAATTGGGTGCTGGCCTTGCTCGGCGGTCTAGTCGCGCTGGCCATCTTAACCAGCGGTAAGGCGCTGGGCAATCCCTACCGCCTGATCATTGTCGGGGTCGCCCTGGACGCGACCTTTGTTGGGCTGTCACGGTTGGTGAGCAGCGGGCAGGCCGCCCAGGTCATGGCCAGCACGTTTAATGGGGTGACCTGGCCGGATGCGCTGATCTTACTGATTCTCGGTGCCCTGGGGCTGCTGGTGGCGCTTTTGCTGGCACCCTGGGCCAATTACCTCAAGCTGGCAGATGTGGCCCTGCAGACGATTGGCATTCCCGTCAGCGTGATTCGCTGGAGCCTCCTGTTGTTGGCCACCTATCTCGCGGTGAGCGTGACGGCCATCGTAGGCACCATTCCGTTTATGGGGATTGTGATTCCGAATCTGGCGCGGCGAGTCGTGGGGCACGACTATCAAACGCTGTTGCCATTTGCCATGCTGGCCGGCGCCTGGTTGATGCTAGCCGCCGACACGCTGGGCCGCACCGTCATGGTTCCCAGCGAAATCTCGGCGGCGACCCTGATGGCCGTCATTGGTGGACCATTTGTCATTATTCTTTTGCAACGGGGGCGAGGCTTTCATGGAATTACAACGGGTTAGCTACCGGTACCCCGGGCAAACGACGGGGGTTGCGGCACTGACGGGTCTTTTTCCGGCGGGCAAGGTGACCACCATCATTGGTCCCAACGGCGCCGGAAAGTCCACGGTGCTCAAGCTCCTGTCCCGCCAACTGACGCCACAGCAAGGCACTATTCTCCTGGATCACCGGTCGCTGGGGCAGTTTGCGGCTAAGCAATTGGCCCAGCGTCTGGCGGTGGTCAGTCAGCGACATGAGCTGTACGACGATATGACGGTGGCCGCCGTGGTCAAGCTGGGTCGATTACCCTACCACGGCTTGTTGGCTACGGTGCCGGACGACGAGGTGGCGACCTACCTCGCGCAGACGCAACTGACGGATTTGGCCGCAGAACACCTGCAAAATCTCTCCGGGGGGCAACAACAGCGGGTGTGGTTAGCGATGGCCTTGGCCCAAGAGCCGCAAGTCCTCTTGCTGGACGAACCCACGACCTATCTGGACGTGCACTATCAGCAAGCGTTGATGCAACAGCTCCGTCGGTTGGCCGCCGCGGGGCTGACCGTGGTTCAGGTGCTCCACGACATCAATCAGGCCTTTGCGGTGAGTGATTGGCTGTGGCTACTACGGGACGGCCAGCTGGTCGCCACGGGCACGCCGGACCAATTGCGCCAGGCGGATCTGCTCGCGCGGACGTTTCAGACGCCAATCGAAATCGTCGACGTACCGCGGTTGGGACCGTATATTGTGCAGGTGCCGGGAGAAGAGGCTACGCCGGACAATTTGTCCTGATACTAGTACCAATGTAAAATTAAGGGATTTTGTTGCGCAATTTTGCCGGCCTTAAGGAAATGTTAGAGATTTGGGCGGCAAAACTGATGGTCGGCAATGAAAAAGACACGCAAGGCCGATTTGGTCTTGCGTGTCTTTTGGATACGTGATGGATTTTGCGGTGATGGGGTGACGGATTTTGGAGGTAAAGGTCTAACCTGAGATTGTGTGGCGGCCATTACTTTGGGTTAGAAGTGTTCGCTCCCATGTTCCATAGCCGAAACGTGCGCCCAAGGGCAGGTCCCTGCGCCTAACCCCAATAAGGTCAAAAGCCAAACCCGGGCTTTTAACCTTATTGACGTTAGTGCTCAGGACCTAACCGCCCTTGGGCGCACTCTTTTCCTTTATTCTACCCCATTCTTAATCTCATTAATCCGGTTAAACAGAATCCCATCCCGTAACCCTGCGTTGGAGAAGGTGATCTGTTGCGAATCCAACAGCCGCATCAGTAACGTGACGGGGATGAGACCGCCAATGATGATGTCGGCGCGGTCCTTGGACAGGCCAGGAACCTTCTTCCGGCCGGCCAGATCTAGTCCTAACAGCTGGATGAGGGTGGCGTAGACATCTTCGGCCGATAGCTTGTAGCCGTGGACGTCTTCGAAGTTCAAGAAATTCTTCTTGCGCCGGTTAATCTTGGCCAGCGTCCGGTTGGCGCCGCCCAGACCGATGATTGGCAGGTTGGTGGCTTCTCTTAGCCACCACACGTCGTTGAAGACGTTGTTGACGAAGGTCATGGCCTCAAATAATGAATCGGCCTTGACCACATCACTTTCCAGGTAGCTCTGCGACAGGGTGACGGACCCCAGCGGGATGGAGACAACCTGTTTCATCTGCTGATTCTGAACCAGAATCAATTCGGATGAGGCGCCACCAGTGTCGACCAGCAGACCGTTGACGATCGGCAGGGTGTTAATGACCCCTAGGTAATCGTAGCGGGCCTCCGTGGCACCGGAGATGACGTTAAACGACAGGCCAAGTTTGTCCTTGACTTGCTTTAAAAATTGCTTTTGGTTGCTGGCCTGACGGACGGCCGCGGTTGCCACGGCCTGAATGTCAGGGTTATCCAATTGACTATAAATCTTTTTGAATTCACTCAGCGCGGTGAGCGTCCGGGCAATTGATTCGGGCTGAAGAATCTGTTCTTCACCCATATTTTCCGACAAACGCACGTAACGTTTGACCTGTTCAATGGTCTTGTGATTGCCGGCACCGTCAATTTCGCTGATGGTCATCCGAACTGAGTTTGAACCTAAGTCGATAACGACTAAGTTTTCCATTACTGAGGACTCCGATCGATGGGGGATTTTGGTTGATTCTTAGGACTAAGCATGGGTTTAAATTGCCGCGGCGCGTTGCCGGCCTTGAGCGGGCTGTCTTCGCCGTGCTGCCGCTTGTTCGAGGCCTCCTGCATGAAGGCTTCTTGGGCATTGAGCGGATCTAAGCCACGCCGATCGACCCGCGTGAAGGTTCGGTCTGCGAGCAGGACCCGCGTCTTGACGTTATCATGCCAGAGTGTGGCGAAGATGTCAAAGACTCTCTGCCGCAAATTGGGCTGCAAGATGGGAAAGAGTAATTCGACCCGGCGATTCAGGTTCCGCGTCATGAGGTCGGCACTGGACAGATAGATTAACGGGTCGCCGTTGTTGGCGAAACCGTAGATCCGACTATGCTCAAGGAACCGGCCCACGATGGAGTGAACCTCGATATTCTCACTGATTTCGGGGATACCAACGTTTAAGCAGCAAATTCCACGAACCAGTAGCTTGATGTGCACCCCGGCGTGGGAGGCCTCGTAGAGTTTAGCAATCATGTCGGAATCGGACAGGGAATTCATTTTCATTTCAATCCAAGCGGGTTGCCCGGCCTTGGCGTTGGTGATTTCCTGGTCGATCTTGCTGACGATGAATTCGCGAATACCATCGGGCGACATGTGGAGCTGATGGAAGTATGGCGGTTCGGAGTAGCCCGACAGCATATTGAAAATGTTGGAGGCGTCAATCCCCATATCCGTGTTGGTCGTCATCAACCCCAAGTCGGTATAGAAGTGGGCGGTCACATCGTTATAGTTCCCGGTTCCCATGTGCATGTACCGCCGAATACCATCGGGTTCCCGACGCACAATCAAGGTCAGCTTACAGTGTGTCTTCAGGCCAATCAGACCGTAGATGACATGACAGCCCATCTTTTCCAGCTGTTGGGCCCAGTGGACGTTGTTTTCTTCATCGAAACGCGCCTTCACCTCGACCAGCACCGTGACCTGCTTGCCATTCTGCGCGGCGGACCCCAGGTATTTGATGATTGGCGAGTTGGCCGAAACCCGGTACAGCGTCATCTTAATCGCGAGAACCTCATCGTCGTAGGCCGCCTGGCGAATCAACTCGGTCACCGCCGAGAAGGAGTCGAACGGGTGATGAACCAGGACATCGTTGTGCCGAATGGTCTTGAAGATGTCGTCATCGGCCGTCGCTCCCGGCGTCTGGGCCGCGGTGAACGGTGGATAGAGCTGATCGTCGTGGTTACTGATCTGCTTGGTCCACTTGCTCAGGAAGGTCAGGTCGATGGGCCCGCCGATACTGTAGACGGCGTAGTCTGCAATCTTGATGGAACTGGCCAAGCGTTTCTCCAGCGAATCGGAAATGCCCGCCTCAACCTCCATTCGTACGGCGCCCCCGTGTTCCCGGCGCTTCAGTTGCTGTTCGACTTCCTTAAGCAGATCAGAGGTATCCTCTTCAGCGACGTCCAGGTCCATGTCTCGGATGACCCGGTAGTTGGCCGCTTCCTTGACCTCGTAGCCGATGAACAGGTTACCGATGAAGGCCTTAATAATATCTTCGAGCATGATGAAATCATTCTCAGCGCCCGGGAGCCGTACCGTCCGCGGGAAGATATCGGGGACTTGAACGGTCGCAAAGCGCTTGTCCTTCTTGTTGCCGTCCTTGAAGAGCCGCAGGGCAATGTTCAAGGTGTTATTACCGATAAATGGGAAGGGCCGGGAGCTGTCGACCGCCATGGGCGTCAGCGCCGGTGAAATCTCATCGTTGAAGTATTTCTGAATGAACCGGAACTGCTGGGAAGAGAGCTCCTTGACCAGCTTTAAATGCACGTTGAGGTTGGCCAGCAACGGCAACAGCATCCGGTTGAGGGTGGAATATTGCTTAACCACCTGGTCGTGGGCCTTGGCGTTGACCGCCAGGAGTTGATCCTCGGCCGTCATACCGGACGCGTCCGGCTTGGGATAGTTGACCGCGGCCAGCTTGGATAGCGAGGCGACCCGGACCATAAAGAATTCGTCCACGTTACTCTGGGTAATCCCCAGGAACCGCACGCGCTCTAACAAAGGATTGGCCTTGTCACGGGCTTCTTCGAGGACCCGATCGTTGAAATCTAACCAGCTGAGTTCCCGGTTGGTGTAGTATTTAGCGTTCTTATAATCCACTGTCATTTGTGTAACCTCCTCTGTTTAAACACGGGTTGTAGACCGAAGACGTCGGTGAAAAACTGAGCCTTGAAGTTGAAGGCCCAACGAATCAACGAGAGGTCATCGTCACTAAAGGCAGTAATAATCACCTTATTGGTGCGGACGGAAACGGAAATCCGTTGAATCGTCTGTTGGTGGGCGTCATCGAGGGCATCGGCTAAGCGCAAGATGGCGGCGAGCTTGGCCACGGTCAGGCGTTTTTCGGCGGTTAACTGCTGGAAATGCGTGATGTCCTCGGCGGGCGTCCGCGTACTGTGATAGCGCGAGACGGCCGCGATGATCTGGGTCTCTTCGGCGGACAATCCTAGCATCTCGGATTGTTTTAACACGTAGTCCGAATGGAGATAGTGTTCATG
The DNA here is from genome assembly GCF_038374745.1 of Levilactobacillus sp. HBUAS70063. Lineage (NCBI taxonomy): Bacteria > Bacillati > Bacillota > Bacilli > Lactobacillales > Lactobacillaceae > Levilactobacillus > Levilactobacillus sp. HBUAS70063. Next base: position 212,992 of record NZ_JBANSM010000004.1, read on the forward strand.
CGTATCAATGAAGCCCCCGATGTCGTGAACGATTGCGGCAATCTGCAGGAGCAGGCGGTCGCGGGGCGTCAGCCGGTGGAGCGTCTTCAGTTGATCGAACAGGTGCAGGGCGAAGTGCCGAACCAACTCCATGTGGTGGGGTTCCACCCGGTAACGTTGCGCCAAATCATTGGCGGAGGCCAGAATCTGATTTTCAAAGTGGTACTTGTGGTTTCCGGCCGCAATCTCTTCGTTGGTGGTCAGGCCATCTAAGACGTTGAGGTTCACCAGGTAGAGCTTGTCGGCGTGGACCACGGTCAGGAGTTTTTGAATCAATAAGACTTCTGGTAGGACCAGCTCGACGTTTTCTTCGGTCAGATGCAGGCGTTCCATCAGGTATTGATCGGAAGCGCCGGTGACCTCGCGGGTGAATTCGTTGAATTGCTTGAGTGGCAGGGCGTAGCTGATATCTTTTTTAGGAATGAAATAGTTATTTAGTGGCGCCGCGCCAATCAGGATGACCTGATTGTTGGTGGTCTGTAGCTGTTCGGGTAAGAAACGGTAGAAGTCATCGACCTTACTGTTGATGTAATCGTCCAGCACATCGACCGGGTTCGGGGCCGTGGCCCGCAGACTTTGAAGGACTTCCTTAATCCGCACGGGTCCCAGTTTCATGTTGTGGGAGGCCACCAGATTGTCGTGGGCGAAGAAGGAGAGGGTGGCGCTCCCCGAATTCAGGCCAATGATGGCCGCGTGCTTCTTCACCAGGTGGTGGTAGTCGGCGAATTTTAAGGCAATCGCCTCGTTACGCACGAACGACTCTTCCCCCAAGGAGAGCCATTGAATACTCAGACCGGTTCGCACGAAGATCTGGTCGCGAATAAACTCCGCGTTGGGCGCCGTTGACAGGGCCTGCGACCCCCAGACGCGGTAGTTGGTCACGCCATAATCCTTAATAATTTGTAGAAATCCACGGAGAACCTCAGCCGCCTCGGCGACCGTTTTAAAATCGATTTCTTCATGGTTGTAAATATTTTCCCCAATGGCAACGGTCGATTTGACCCGCTCGGTCTGAGCGCCAGTCTTTAGGTTCACGATTGACAGTTCCATGCTGGAAACATTAATGAGCATTGCGCCAAAATAATTATCAGCCATAAACGTCATCTACTTTCTATAATATTTCGTTCGGTATGACCAGACGGCCCGCAAGAAACGGCCAATCTGGCAAATAAGGTTTCAGGTGTTTCTAGGGACTAGTGGCTGATAATCAACCATATGTCAGAAGAATGGTTGAATTCCACATCATTGCGTAAAGACCTGGTTGTCCATAATGACCTTTTCCAGATGCTTTTCGGTGCGCTGATTCTCCGGAGGTAACGTCATGTAATCCCCGTACATCCGCGTTAGAATGCTACTATACATTTTAGGCACCTGCACCGTCAGATGCTCGAACGGCATCGGCGTTAGGTCGGATACCTCCGCAACGGTGTAAACCTCTTTGTTGTAGGCGTATTGCGAAGCGAGGTTCTTAACCTGTCGGAGGCTGGTGTCCCCCTGATAGGTGGTCATAAGTGCCTGTCGTTGGACTTTCAAAGCCTTGACATCGGCCAGTTGTTCGGGCGACAGGGGACTCTGCAACTTACGTAGCGGGTTGTCCACCAGGTGGTAGCGAAGCTGAAAAAGAATCCGCGTGTTGAGAAGTTGAAACTTGGTCATTTGCTCACGCTGTTGGCCGGTGTCGAGCGGAATTCGGTCGAGTGGAAAGATATCGATGAAGATGCCCTTCCGCGCGGCGTTGACGTTGTTCTTTTCCTCAATGTAGGTGTTGCGATCGAGGAGTTTCGCGTAGCTCAGGCCGTAATTCTCGTCGCTAGCGGGGGTCTGTAGGAAGTAATGGGTGTCGGCCAGGCGTGCTGGCGCGGCGGCCAAGAGCCGGTCGTAATCCGCGCGCAGCAGGCCCACGTCCATGTCGTCATCCCAGGGGATAAAGCCCTGATGACGAATCGTTCCCAGCAAGGAGCCCCCCATCATAAAGTAGGGCAGGTGAAGCTCAGTGCATAGGGTAATGAATTGTTCGAGATTGCCCAGTTCCACCTGGTGAATCCGGTCGATTAGCGTCATAAAAGGTTCCTTTCTGGTGATAAGATTGGTGAATGGCAAGACGAGGGGCAGGGAGCCACAGTCTAATCCAACGTGTAGTGGCTGGTGTGAACCACCTGATTGTGCGTGTCCTTGAACGTCACGGTAACGGGGTTCGAATTCTTCGGCTCGAAGGTGGCCAGGCCATTCACGGATTTACCGGCCTTGACCGGCATGACGGTGTGATTCAACAGATTGTTATCTTTAGTCTGGCTGGTGGTGAAGGCCAGATTGCCGGTTCCCAAGGTTTTGCCGTTTTGGGTGGCACTGACGGCGCCAGTCCACAGGTCGCTAGGCACGATGGCCTTACTTTGGTGGTTAGTTACGGTATAATAGATAACGAATAAATTCCGATTGGCCGTGGAACTGGCCGTGACCTCGGTCCCCGTTAACTGATAGGTCACGTGGTCAATGGTGAATTGATTGTGCTGAAAGGTTGCGGTTTTCGCCTGAGATAGACTGCTACTTGACTGGCGAGAACTACTGGCTTTCTTCGAGGTCTGTGCCGCATGGCTGCTACTACTGGAAGCCGCGTGCTTTTGGGTCGTCGCGCCGCAACCGGTGAGTAACAATAACAGACTTAAAACGGTTCCAATTTTTAATGATTGATGCATACTTTCCCCTCCAAATGCTACTCCTTTATTTTAGCATAGGTTGGTCCAGACCACCTGCTATTTCGGATGAAAAAAACTGGTATTTGCTGGGCGTAAATGCTAATATAAAAATCGTATTTTGAGAAATGTAGGTGGGTAATCATGGCTGAGCAGGAGCAGTCTTTATTGGACGCTTTCATCGACGTCTACATGAGTTCACTCAAGTATTTGGATGAATTTGTTTCGGAACCAGCAAAGGCGTTTCATCTGTCGTTTGAACAATACTTAATCCTTCGAGAAGTTACCCGTAACCAGAACGTGACGTTGATGGACATTGCCAGCAAGCGTCAGGTGACTCGGAGCGCGATTTCCCGACAGATTAAGGTGCTATTGAAGCAGGGGTACCTGCGCCAACAGCCGGATGAAAACGATCGCCGGCGACTGTACCTCATCGCGACCGAAGCGGGGGTTCACGCGGAACGGGTGATTCGTCAGCGCATTAACCAGCGCTTCCAAGGCTGGGTCGACGTGTATGGCAATGACCGGGCCCGTGAGATTTTGAAGTTCATTCAAGACTTTAGCCAGGTTACCCGCATGAAAAAGTAGGAATGGCCTACTAACCGTCCTCACACTTCGGCATGAGGGATAAAAGGAGATTGAAGTCAATGAGCAAAAAGCGCATGAGTGACGAAGAGGCCAAGCGCTGGCGCAAGATTGTCTTCATGGATGATGACCACGCTGATAAGCGTTCGCCGCGGTCCACGCGATCTTACGTTTACGGTGAGGGCACCACGCACAAGACGTGGTGGCATCGGCTAAAAGGGCGATTGACCCGTCACTAATTGAAAGAATGGACCACACGACCCGCACAGAGTGTTAGGGAGTGTGGTCCATTTTGGGTTAAGACGTCACTGCGGGCGCATCCGAAAATTCCGTGACCTGTTTGACCGTCACGTTGTCGTTAGACCCTAATAGCTTGGCGACGGGGCAACGCCGTTCGGCCAAATCAATCATGGCCGCCGCGGCCTCACGATCCACGCCGGGCAACTTGACCTCCGCCGTCAAGTAGAACTGGAACCCGCGGGTGTCGCGCGCCATTTCAACAATGGTGTGGACCTGCGAGGTGTGCGGGAGTCCCCGCCGTTCTTCGATGGCTTCGAGCGTCGCGTTGAGACAGGTACTTAGCGCCAGCCCGATGAATTGTTCGGGGTTGGCTCCCGGCTGATCGTTGAGGGGGTGGCTGGTCAAGACGTCTAAGCCACCGGGAACGTAGGAATGACTCTCCAGACCGCCATCGTTGGCCGCAACGGTGCGGTACAGTGGTGGAAACTTTTCGCGGTTAATCGCCACGATTAGCACCTTCCTTCCTAGACTTTAGCTAACTTAAGATTACGCCGTTTTTGGGGAAAAAACAATTGAAAAGCAGTGGTTTGGAAGGGCTTTCTAAAAGGGTAAACCACTGACCGTTAATATATTGAAGTATTCCGCTAAGATAAGAAACGGCGGGAGAGCAATCGGTTGCACACTCCAACTATACCAATTTGATAATTTACGAGCTTTTGCTGGCAATTTAGTTGGCAGTTAGTTTAGTGAAACCCCTAATTGTCGGGGGAAAGACTACGGCCGGCTTATGTAAATGTTTTGTAATAAATTGAAATTAAGACTAGACCGCTTGCCCAAAAATGCTATAATGGGGTCAACAGGTAGTAGAACACTGGCACAAGGTTTGGGGGATGCCATATGTTAACAGAAGAACTGTTGGATGAACGCAAGAAGTTTCAGATGATGACTTGGCGAGCGCAGAAACACGGGGCGCAAGTCATTGAGCAGGATGTCATGCAGCAATTTACTGCGGCGATTGCACAACAAGAGGCGATCGTGGCAGCCGCGAATCGCCGTGAAACATCACCGGTTGGTTAGTCCACCGGGGATATCTAAACGCAATTGGGGTAAACGTTGCGGGTTTAATGTGGACCTATGCTAAGCTATGCGCAATAGATAGGGGGCAACATTATGAAGCATCCAGTCATGTATTACGTTTACTATGCGTCGGGATGGCTATTTGTGGGGGTCATGGCTGATGTGATCTTTCACATGATTCGCCTGTGGTTGATTGCGAGTCACATTTGAACGACATAAAGGCACGATCTTCACTGCGGGAAGGTCGTGCCTTTTCATGATCTCAGGGTAATAAAAAAGCTAGTTACGAATGGACGCAACCAGCAGAATAGAAGTATGTGTACGGCTTCAACGGTGTTAATAATGGCTAAATGTCTAATTAACTCCTCCAACGATTGAAGACCCGCGGCAGGCTCTCACCTGAATATGTAAACTCATTATAACCTGCCGAACCGCTTCTGTAAACCACATTTTTAAAGATTCGGTTAAACTCCTAAAGTTAGTAAAACGAGTAACGTCACGAGTGACGGCATTCCTTGTAGCCAAAAAATTTCCTTTTTGGCGGTGAGACTCCCATAAATGGCCACAATCACGATGAAAATGAGTAAAATTGCCGTGGCGATGAGTCGGGCGTGACCGGTCAGAACCCATTGAAAGGCGATCAGACTCAGCCCCAACATGCCGTTGTAAATACCTTGGTTGGCCAGTGCGGTTCGGGCCTCTGGGCGTTTGACAAAGTCCAAGGGCATACCGAATGCTTTGGCCTGGGTTGCCGGCTGACCCCACATTTCGAGAGCCATGATGGCGAGGTGTTCGAGGGCGACCAGGTAGATTAGTATATTTAGAATGATTTGCATTAGTAATTCCTTCTTTCTGAGCAGATAAGGTGGTAAAATTGATAGTGTCCAGGGGTCATTGATTAAATGTAAATTTGTTGAGACTTTAAGCTAATTTTTAGTTTGGCGTGTAGAATAATAATTAAGCAATTTGTGCCAGGGGAGTTTTTTGGTTTCAAGGGAGCATGAATCGTGTGACACCAACCTTTATGGCAAATTTGAATGGAGGAATTATCTATGAGACTCCTAGACTTAAGTGGACAACAATTCGGCAGACTGACGGTTATCCGGCGAGACGGCACGGCCAAGAACGGCAATGCCACGTGGCTGTGTAAGTGTAGCTGTGGCAATTTGGTCACGGTGGACAGTTACCGCCTGCGCCACGGGATTACCGTGAGCTGCGGTTGTTACCGGCGGGATATCAGCAAAGCCCGTCTCACGAAAGATCCCCGGACGCGTAAACAGATTGGTAATGCCACGAACCTACCATTAGTTAATGGCTCTAACGTTGCGGCACTGACTAAGATTAGCTCCCGCAATATCTCCGGTGTAATCGGGGTCAGCTTCGATAAGCGCTCCGGTAAGTGGGCGGCACGTCTATTCTACCATGGTCGTTACATTTTGAATCAAACTTTTAGCGACTTTAATGATGCCGTGGCCGCTCGGCGCCAAGCGGAACAACAGTTAAACCAACAAGAAAACTTTAAGGTTGAAGAATCTGCTGAGGGCTAATCAGCGGACAAACCAGTGTGTATAGAAGCCAAGCAGCCGACCCCGAATTTGTGGGCCGGCTTTTTTGGCTTTCCGGGTGTGAAAGATTGACGGCGTCCAACTAAATTGGGTATGCTGGTGCTAGTTGAGAAGACGAGAGGAAGATTAACATGGAATATCGTGAAGAAGCAGACACCTTGGGAACGGTGCGGGTGCCCGCAAATGCTTTGTGGGGGGCTCAGACCGAACGGAGTCGGCATAATTTTACGACGGGACCGTTGATGCCCTTGCCGTTGATTCGGGCCCTGCTCCAGATTAAGCGGGCCGCGGCCACGGCCAATCGAGACCTGGGCGAATTGCGAGAAGAAAAGGCCGAATTGATCATTCGAGCGGCCACGGATCTGCTGGCCTTGTCCGATGACCAACTGCGGCCGGACTTTCCCTTACACGTCTATCAGACGGGGTCTGGCACACAGACGAATATGAATGTTAACGAGGTCATCGCCCACCAGACGACGACCTACGATCCGACCAGTGGGGTACTCCCTAATGATGACGTCAATCACGGGCAAAGCTCAAACGACGTGTTTCCCACGGCCATGGCGATTACAGCGCGGGTAGCGGTTCGCCGGTTGGAAGACGCCGTCCAACATTTGATGGATGAGCTGGCGGTCAAGCAGGCGGCCTACCAAAATGTTGTGAAGATTGGGCGAACCCACCTTCAAGACGCCACGCCGCTGACGTTTGGCCAGGAGGTCAGTGGGTGGGTCAGCATGCTGGACCACGACTGGGACTTCTTGAAATCCCTGGATGATTCCTTGCTGGAGCTCCCGATTGGCGGTACGGCCGTGGGAACGGGGCTCAACGCCGCCCCGGGCTTCGCAACATCGGTGGCCGAGCAACTCAGTCGCGCCTACGATCAGCCCTTCACGGCCAAGACCAATAAATTCTTCGGGCTAGCGGCCCATTCCGGCCTCAACGTGGTTCACGGCGGGCTAAAGACGTTGGCCAGTGATCTCTTAAAGATTGCCAACGATGTCCGGTTCCTTGCCAGTGGCCCGCGGGCCGGCTACAACGAATTAAATATTCCGGCCAACGAGCCCGGGTCGTCCATCATGCCGGGGAAGGTCAATCCCACCCAGGCAGAGGCCCTGACGATGGCGGCCACGCGGGTGATGGGTAACGACGTGACGCTGACGGTGGCGGCCTCTCAGGGGAATTTTGAGATGAACGTTTATAAGCCTGTTATTATTGAAACTTTTCTGGAATCGACCACACTGTTGACTGGAACCGTGACAGCCTTCGCAGATAAATTGGTCCACGGCCTAACGGTCAACGCCGATCGGATGGCAACGTTGGTTGATCAGTCCTTGATGACCGTGACGGCGTTGTCGCCCTACATCGGCTACCACGCCAGTGCCGAAATTGCCCAGTTGGCCGAACGCGAGGGCCTGACGCTTAAGGCCGCGGCGGTCAAATCCGGTAAGGTCACGGCCGAGCAGTTCGACCAGTGGGTGGACCCGCTGGCCATGACGCATGTCAAACGGTCGTAAGCCCTAGCGCTTAGTCCCCGGCAGTTAGTGACATTGGCGGTGACTGATCGCCTGGCCATTCGGCCCACGTTAAAGCAGACTCGGTTTGCCAGTGTGATTATGACGGGCAATCGTAGGGACTGCTAAGACTTGCCGCGGGTCAACTGGATTTACGCCGGTTTCGCAGGGGAACGGCCGCTAAATGATAAAACGGTTAAATTGGCTTGACTTTTCTCTCATCAAATATTAATGTTAAAGACAATCACGCCCCGCTTAGCCGTGGACGCGTAATCACAAGGAGTGAATGTCTATGCCAGAAGAAACGACCGATGTCTTACAAACCGCGATTGATCAGGCGTTACAAGCCGATCGGCCCCGGTTAGCCAAGTATTTAAGTATTGAAACGGTTGCGGCCAAACATCTCGGAATCGACGAGACGGTCAGCGTTATCGAACAGGCTTTTCAAGAATTGGGTGCGGTGGTGACGGTCTGGCGGGACATTCCCGGAAGTAATCCCTTTGTCTTTGCCACGTTACCCGCGGGACCTCAGGGTAATGCGGATAAGACCTTATTGTTCTACAACCATTACGATGTCCAACCGGCGGAGCCCTTGGCGGAATGGGACAGCGAACCCTTCCGATTGACCGAGAAGGATGGCCGTTACGTGGCCAGAGGCGTGTCGGACGATAAGGGTGAACTGATGGTTCGGCTGTCGGCGGTCAAGGCGCTGCAGAATGCCGGGGGCTTACCCTGCAACCTGAAATTTATCGTGGAAGGCGAGGAAGAAGTGGGGAGTCCCCACATTCAACCGATGACCGAGAAACACGCGGCGGATTTGGCGGCCGACGCCATTATTTGGGAGACCGGCGGCAAGGATGCCGACGAGAATTTCCAAGTGACCTGTGGCGTTAAAGGGATTGTCAGCTTCAACGTGACGACAAAATCGGCCGAAAGCGACCTGCATTCCTCACTGGCGACCTTCGTGGACAATGCCATCTGGCGCTTAGTTCAGGGACTCGCCACGTTACGCGGACCCAAGGGTGAGGTTCTGGTAGATGGCTTTATGGACGGGGTCAAACCCTTGACGCCCACCGAACAAGCGGCCATCGATCAGTTACCCTTTAATGAAGCGGCCACGCGCCAGAATTTCGGCTTGAAGCTACCGTTATTGGCCGACCGACCGGCCGCAGCACTGGTCAACCGCCCGTCGATTACGATCAATGGCATCTCCGGTGGCTACGAGGGGGATGGCCTAAAGACCGTCCTGCCCAAGCAGGCCCGTGCGCAGCTGGACTGCCGCTTGGTGCCGGGACAAGACCCCCGGCACGTTGCCGAGTTAATTCAGCAGCAACTGGAGAAGAATGGTTTCGGTGATTTACACGTCTCGTACAACCAAGGGGAGCCGGCCTTTCGTTCGGATCTCACGGATGCCTTTGTTCAGACGGCAATCGCCACGGCCCATGAGGTGTACGGGGATGCCGTCAAGGTGGTGCCGAATGCCGGGGGAAGTGGGCCCCAAGCGCCGTTTGCCGCGGCCGTGGGCGCCCCCATCGTGTCGATTGGCTCGACTTGGGCCGGTTCCGGGGCCCACGCGCCGAATGAAAATGTACGGGTCAGGGATTACGCGCAGGCCACCCGCTACACGGCCCGCGTCTTACAGAATTTTGGTCAAAGTTAACAGGCAAACAATCAGTTGACGGAGAGCAGCGATTGTTGTAAAAAACTAACGGTTGAAAGATAGAGATCGACTAAAACTGTTGGTATCGTCCAATTTATGGCGTTAATATTAGTCACTTACAGTTTCGCAGTGGGAAGTGGTCGCCTTGCCGTTCGCGGAATCTAGGCTGGAACGCTGGGGAAGGCCGGAAGCCTGTCGTCTCAAAGTCACCAATTTTAGTGGACAAAACACCGTCGTTACGGAAAGCAGTGTGTTAAGTCTACTTTCAACCTTTAGATAAAAAAACTAGCGTTATCGGCTTACCGGAGACGGCAGGCTGATAACGCTAGTTTTGGAATTGAATTTAGTTTACCACGATGTAGTAGCTGGCTGGCCAATAGGTCTGGCTGAAGACACCAATGCCATCGGATTCGTTTTGGGCGGCAACGTATTGGCCGTTCCCTAGCGAAATCCCGTCATGGTACGGTGCACTGTCGGAGCCCCAGAAGAGGATGGCGCCGGCCGGAGCATTGGCCACGTCGTAGTGGTGAGTGCCCAGGTTGGTTTGTTGGTAAGTCGTCCGGGCGCTCAGGCCAAAGGCGTATTGCACCAAGCCGGAGCAGTCGAAGCCACTCAGAGAGTTGCCGCCGTAAACGTAAGGCACACCGCTATTGGCGACGGCTAAGGCCTTGGCAACGGCACTGCTAGAGTTAGCCGCCGTGGTGGTCGTCGTTGAAGTGGTCGTATTCGTTCCGGTTGAAGCGGCCGTGTTGGTTGCGGTTGCTTGGCTACTGGTGTTGGTATGTTGGTAACTGGTATTTTGCGCAGTGGTCGTGCCAGTCGTGTTGGTACGGTTCGTTGACGCGGCGGGGGTGCTAACCTGCGTGGTTTGAGCCGTGCTGGTGTTGTTTCCCGTGGTCATGTGCGCGGAAGCCGTGGTGGTGCCGGTAAAGAGTAGTGCAGCGGCACCCAAGGTGGTCAATAAAACTTTAGTCGTTGTGGTATTGATAAATGTCACTCGCAATCTTCTAAGTATTTGGTAGCCAATTAGCTGACTACGGAATTAAGTATAGCGAAGAAAAATTGCGGGGGCGTATCAGTCAAGTGACAAACTAACACCGGTTAGATGACAGGATATGTCAGACGCGTCAAATGATTGGACTGTCAAGTGGCTGATAGGTTTAGTTACTTGGTGGGTGAAATATCCGCACGGTGGGAGTCAACGATTTTGGGCAAAATAAAAACCCGTTAGTCACGCAACTAACGGGTTCATCGATGGAGGCGGCGGGGATCGAACCCGCGTCCTAGCATATTGCCAACTTAACGTCTACACGCATAGGCAGACTACTTAAAGTTTCACTGAACAACTTGCCGCCTGTCAGGGCCAACATGCTCAGCTAACCTGATTTTTCTCTTCTACCGTACTTCAGGTGGGAGTCGTTAGCGTAAGTCCGTTAAATTTAGGACCCAGATCTAGACCACGGACAAGCCTAGGAGGATCTACGTTAAGCGCCTATTAAGCAGCTAAAGCGTAAGAATTGTTATTATTTTTTGCAGTTATAATAAACTGGACCTTTTAACGTAGATGCCGCTACGGCGCGCAGTCAAGCTTCAACCTATACCAGTCGAATCCAGAACGCCCCCATAAATTGATACTCATCTAGTTTAACATACCCGTGGGGGAGTGCAAACAATTTTGCCCAGTCGCGTCTAATTTAAGGAAAAAATCGCGAAGTCAGTATAGTATAATGGGTAGGTAAGCAACCAGATGGCACAGGCTGGCTGGAAAAAGTTACAGAAACTTCATGGTTCCATCATGGGGATTTCCGATTGACCGAGTAGTTTTAGGACACTATGACTCACTAACTTTTTGCCGGCTCCGAATACAGTAGCCTAACCTTGGGAGGTAGCAATGAAGTTATTAATGATTGAAGATAATCACTCAGTTTCACAGATGATGTCGATGTTTTTTAAGAAGGAACAGTGGGACGCAGCGTTTGCGTACGATGGTAATGAAGCCGTTGAAATGTTTAAGGCCGCACCCAACGATTGGGACATGGTGACCTTGGACTTGAACCTGCCCGGCATGGACGGCATGCAGGTGAGCGCCGAAATTCGAAAGATTTCGCCAACTGTTCCAATTATCATGCTGACGGCGCGGGATTCCGAGAGTGACCAGGTCTTGGGTTTGGAAATGGGCGCGGACGATTACGTCACGAAGCCATTCAGTCCAATCACGTTGATTGCCCGGATTAAGGCCCTCCACCGGCGAGCGGAATTGGGTCCCATTTCGAAGGGGCCTGAGACGGCGCCATTGGACGATACCGAATCGTTTGACGTGGTCACGGAGAACTTCAAGTTAAATACCAAGACGCGCGAAGCCTATTTGAACGGCAAGCAGATCCATGACCTCACGCCAAAGGAATTTGACTTGCTCAAGACGTTGGCGCAAAAGCCGCGGCAGGTCTTCTCGCGGGAGCAACTCCTGCAGTTAGTCTGGGATTACGAATACTACGGCGACGAACGGACCGTGGACGCCCACATTAAGAAATTACGACAAAAAATTGAGAAAGTTGGTCCCCAGATTATTCAGACCGTTTGGGGGGTGGGTTATAAATTTGATGATAGTGGAGCCGATCAGCAATGAAGCTAATGTATCAACAAATGCTGGGATTCTTTGCGGCGATTATGATTATCCTGATTATCATGGGCGTTTCCTATTCCCAGATGACCCGACACATGGTCTACAGCAATACCTGGAATTCGCTTGAAAAGTATTCTAACAGTTTAATTGAACAGTCCTTACGCATCAGTTCACAAGACGCGAACACGGTTAACTTTGATACGACCTCGCTGGAGAGTAGCGAACAGCTTCTGCAAAACCAGGCGATTAGTACCACGATTTACAGTGCGAATAACAAGGTCGTCTTTCCCGCCAGCGTCTATCAGCAGTCGATCAAGGCGTCTGACTGGAAGAAACTCAAGAATAATCAAATTATTCACAAAGTGGTCGATCGGCGGGTGCGCAACAAGAATGGACGGGTTAGCCCGGCCATGACGGAAGTGATGAAGCCGTATTTCTACAATCATAAATTGGTGGCCGTGGTGGTCATGGGGGCGTTTGTCTCCGACATCAATACCAGCGTGAACCAGATTAATCGCAACCTGATTCGCGCGTTGCTGGTGTCCATCGTGGTGGCGATTGTGGCCAGCTATATCCTGGCGCGGTACTACACCTCGCGGATTAATCGCCTACGGAAGGCCACCAATCAGGTTGCGAAGGGCAACTATGACGTGGAGATGACCAGTAAGAACCGCGATGAAATTGATGATTTAATCAATGATTTTAACGGTATGGCCCATTCGTTAAAGGACTCACAAGAAGAGATTCAACGGCAGGAACAACGCCGCCGCGAATTCATGGCGAATGCCTCGCATGAAATGCGGACCCCGTTGACGACCATCAACGGCTTGTTGGAGGGACTGGCTTACGACGCCATTCCGGAAGAAAGCAAGGAAGAAAGTATTGACCTGATGCGTAGCGAGACCAGCCGGCTCATCCGCCTGGTTAACGAGAACTTGGACTACGAAAAGATCCGATCCAACCAGATTTCGCTCAATCTTCACGAGTTCAATGCCGTGGATGCGCTCCATAATATAGTAGAACAATTAAAACAAAAGGCCGATGATATCGGGGATACGTTGGAATTACAGGCACCTAAAGAAATTCCAGTGTATGCCGACTACGACCGCTTTGTCCAGATTATGTTTAATATTGCACAAAATGCCATTCAATTTACCCAGCACGGGACCATAACCCTGTCGGCCCAACGCGGATATGAAGAAACCATCGTGAAGGTGGCCGATACCGGGATGGGGATGACCGAAGAGCAACTGCAAAATATTTGGGAACGGTACTACAAGGCCGATCCGTCCCGGAAGAACACCAAGTACGGGGAATCCGGACTGGGACTGTCCATCGTCCACCAGCTGGTTCAGCTCCATCATGGTAAGATCAGCGTGACCAGCAAGGAAAATGTGGGGACGACCTTCACCGTGATCTTCCCCGACCAACACCAGACCAATTCGGAGCGGGCCAAGACGGATTAATGCCGGGCCGGCCAAAAGACTTGCTGTGTTTATTGGGTTCCCGTGATACAATGGGGGGAACCATTAAGGAGGAAACTATTGAAACGTGTACAAATTACCGGGAAGTCCGTCCGTAAATTCGAGGACGGCTATCCCATCGTATCTTTAACTGACTTAGAGAATGCCCAAGACTTTGACAACGGGGCCTGGGTGCAACTTGAAAATCACGGTCATTTCGTGGCCACGGCCTACTTTGCCAAGCAACACCGCGGGATCGGGTTCGTCATGAGCCTACGCGAGAATGAGAGCATCGATGAACGCTTCTTCACCGGCAAGTTCCGGGCGGCCGTTGCCAAGCGCGCGGCCTTTGCCGACAGTCCGGCTTACCGGCTGTTTAACGGCACCGGCGACGGCCTCGGCGGCTTGGTCGTGGATGTTTTCAACGGCCAATACGTGTTCCGTTGGCAGAACAGCGCCATTAAGCAACAAGCCAAGCTGATTTATGCCGGCTTTGAACGCATCATGGGTAAGGGCCAGACCATCTTGGCTGAGGTTCCCGGTCAGGAACACCTGCAAGTGGTTAGCGGTCAATTGGGCGACCAACCCGCTACCATCTTGGAAAATGGGATCACGTATCCCGTTGACTTGACGCTTAGCCGGCAACAACTCGCGTTGGAATTCCGGGACATTCGCGCCTGGGCCAAGGCCACGAGTCAGCAACGGCGGGTTCTGAACCTCTTCAGTGCCGAGACGGGTCTGGTGACCGCCGCGATGCTGGGTGGGGCGATTGAGGCCGTGACCGTTGACCCGACGAATCGGGCCACGACGGCCATTCAGGCTCAGTTGGCGGCTAACAACTTCGATCAGGCAGCCGTGGAGATGCGGACGATGGACGTAGCCAACTACCTGGACTATGCGGTCAAGCACGACCTGACCTTCGATACGATCTTTATCAATCCACCGGCCTTTATTCGCGGTAAGAAGCGGGCCTTCACGCTGGAACAGGACTTACAGGGCGTCGTTGAACAGGCGCTGAAGCTGGCCAAGGCGGGCACGCAGGTCGTCATCACGACCACGACCCCCACTTACAGTATGAAACGTCTGCGGGAGACGATTCATGACGCGGCACAAAATTATACCGGTCATGTAACTGTTTCCAACACGTATCTTTCACCAAACGACTTTTTAACCAATCACGCCGACCGGCATAGCGAGGCCTTAAAGGGTGTTCAGCTGACTGTCGATTAAGTGAAAACAACTTGAAAAGAATTGCAAATCATCCCAACTGGTAAGATAGACCACTTACCAATTGGGATTTTTGTTAAGTATTTATAGTTTACATTTAGAATCGAAAACAGTAGACTTACTAATGCAAATAAAAAACGCTTACACGAAAAGTCATTAGAATTGAAACGAGAGTTGAGGTTTACAAATGGGTATTTTACTAGCTTTAATCCCCACTGTTTGTTGGGGTAGTATTGGGTTAATCAGTGGGAAATTAGGGGGGACATCCTACCAACAAACGTTGGGGATGACCGCCGGGGCCGTCCTGTTTGGCCTGTTCTCGGTCTTTTATTTTCACACGGCAATTTCAGGGATGGCCATGATTGTTGGGGTCGCTTCCGGTCTCTGCTGGTCTGTCGGTCAATTTGAACAATTCCAATCCATGAAGTTTATCGGGATTTCCCGGACGGTACCCATCTCAACGGGGCTACAGTTGGTCGGGACGGCGTTAGCGGGTGTGCTGCTGTTCCACGAATGGAAGACCACGCGAATGGTGACCATGGGAACCATCGCGGTGATCGTGTTGATCGCCGGAGCTGCATTGACCTCTCTGCGGGATTCACGGGCCCAAGCGGCCGGTTCCAGCCAGCCGATGCAGGCCGGTAAAGGGGCCACTGCCATTATTATTTCGACGATTGGGTATGTCCTGTACACGGTTATCGTGAACGCCTCGGGACTGCCTTCAAAGACGGTCATCTTCCCACAATCGATTGGGATGATCCTGGGTGCCACCATCTTCGTGCTGTTCTCCCACCAAAAGGTGATGCACAAGGCCACGGCCAAGAACATTATGACCGGGGTAGTCTGGGGCATCGGGAACTTTTTCATGTTCATGGCGATTCCGTCAATTGGTCTAGCCATCAGTTACTCACTGGCTCAATGTGGAATTGTGATCTCAACCTTCGGTAGCATTTGGCTGTTGGGTGAAAAGAAGACGAGTCGTGAAATGGTCTACATTACTATCGGGTCCTTACTGGTCGTTGTCGGTGGGGTAACCCTCGGTTTAATGAAATAGTTTACATTTGGTTGATAGCGATGGTTATCGACCTTTTTCTTTACAAAAAACTTTGGACTATACCATTTACATCTTGGCAGTTTGCGTTATAATGGACTAGTCAATAACAATAAAAGTGAGGTTTTCTGAATATGGCACATATCGCCTTTGATCTTTCGAAACTTGAACCATTTGTTCATGACAACGAATTAGGAGAAATGCAAGCAATGGTGACGGCGGCTGATACCGAGTTACGCCAAGGAACTGGTGCGGGGAGTGATTTCCGTGACTGGTTAACGTTACCTAAGGACTATGACAAGGAAGAATTTGCCCGGATTAAGGCAGCGGCGAAGAAGATTCAATCCGACTCCGCTGTGTTAGTGGTTATCGGTATCGGGGGTTCCTACCTGGGTGCTAAGATGGCCGTTGATTTCTTGAATGATACGTTCTTCAACTACTTGCCAGCCGACAAGCGTAACGCACCACAGGTCTTCTTTGCCGGCAACTCCGTGAGTGCCGATTACGTTCATGACTTAATCAACTTGATTGGCGACCGGGACTTCTCCGTGAACGTCATTTCGAAGTCTGGGACGACCACGGAACCGTCAATTGCCTTCCGGATCTTCAAGGACATGTTAATCAAGAAGTACGGTGAAGCGGGGGCCAAGGAACGGATTTACGCCACGACCGATAAGAAGCGTGGTGCTCTGAAGACCGAAGCCAATGCGGCTGGTTACGAATCCTTCGTCATTCCAGATGGCGTTGGTGGTCGTTACTCCGTCTTAAGTGCCGTTGGTTTACTACCAATCGCGGCTTCCGGTGCCAACATCGACGAGTTAATGCAAGGGGCTGCGGACGCCCAAGACGCCTACACCAACCCTGACTTAACCAAGAACGAAGCTTACCAATACGCCGCCTTACGGAACATCCTGTACCGCAAGGGCTACACGACCGAGTTGCTGGAAAACTACGAACCACGCCTGCAATACTTAGCAGAATGGTGGAAGCAGTTGACCGGTGAATCCGAAGGTAAGGATCAAAAGGGGATTTACCCATCTTCCGCTAACTTCAGTACCGACCTGCACTCCTTGGGTCAATACATTCAAGAAGGACAACGGAACCTGATGGAAACGGTCGTCATGATCGACAAGCCACGGACCGATGTGGACGTGCCAACCGCCGAAGACGACTTGGATGGCTTAGGCTACCTGCAAGGTAAGAACATGGGCTTTGTTAACCAAAAGGCCTTTGAAGGGGTGGTCTTAGCCCACACCGATGGTGGCGTGCCTAACATGAGTGTCCACATTCCGGATACCACGCCATATACCTTGGGTTACCTCATCTACTTCTTTGAAGTGGCCATTGGAATTTCTGGTTACCTGAACGGGATTAACCCATTCAACCAACCGGGTGTTGAAGCTTACAAGACCAACATGTTTGCTTTATTAGGTAAGCCTGGCTTTGAAAAGTTAGGTAAGGAACTAAACGCTCGTCTTTAATCAATACGAATTTGAAGTCGTCAGTTCGCTGTGAACTGGCGGCTTTTTTTGCGGATCGGGGTGCTAAAAGCTGGTTGTACCGGGAAATCGTGATGGAAAGCAGGTTAATAATAAACTAATTAAATACTAAAACGGGTGTTAGTAGAAATATTACAGGAAGTGAAGATTTTGTTACAGATTGGGCTAACCCCTTGAGATGTCAGAATGGCCCCCGTATAGTTGTAAGAGGGAATGTTAGGAATTAGTAACAAGATTCAATCGGAGCAACAGGGACTTTAAATTAGGGGAGAGAATTTTAGTGAAGGTTTCAAAAAAGAACTATTGGTTGTATACGCTAATTTTTATGGGATTAGTTGCCTGTCTTTATGGCATTTTTCTTCTGACGGTCAAGTCGTTCATCTGGGAAGGGGACGGCTTAGCGCAGCATTATCCCGTTTTAGAAAAGTTTTATACTTGGTTACATTCGGGAAGTTTATCAGGGTGGTCTTGGAATCTCGGCCTAGGCGCGGATAAGATGACGACCTTCTCTTACTATGTCCTGGGGGACCCCTTCAGTTATCTGATCTGGTTCTTTCCTAAGCACAGTATTGAGATGGGGTATAACCTCTTAATCCTATTGCGGCTCTACGTGAGTGGTTTGGCCTTCATGCTGTTTGCCCGGCAACGACACTTTAAGCCCGGGAGTCAGATGCTGGGGACGTTAACCTACACGTTTACGGGGTACTCTCTGTACGTCAGCATTCGGCACCCGTTCTTCCTATTACCGATGATTCTATTTCCATTGTTGGCCTACGGAATTGACCATGTTTACCGGGGGAAAACGTGGGTACCACTGGCCGTCTTTACCGGTCTGGCACTCATCAGTAACTTTTACTTTGCCTACATCCTGGCCATCGGGAGCCTGGTGTACGCCATTTTGCGGTACTTCAATGTACGCGAAACGATTGCGCAAAAAGGGTGGCCCTTAATCATTAAGCTTGTGGGGGCTGGCTTGGCCGGTTTCTTACTGGCGGGGATTATCTTCATTCCGTCCCTGATTGGGGTTTTGACCTCCACGCGGGCGACCGGCAACTTTGCCAACGGGTACTTTATTTATCCGTTTAGCTACTACTTGCGGCTCCCTAATGCGTTGGTGACTACCGGGAACGCCATGCGTTTCTGGGCCAATCTCGGGCTGGCCGGGCTGACCTTCCTGAGCCTCATGTACGTCGTGCGGCATGCGCGGCGCTACCTGTGGTTTGACATTGGCCTGTTGATTCTGGTCATCGGGTCCTTGCTGCCAGAAGTAGCCGCCGTGATGAACGGGGGGACGACGCCGTCACAGCGGTGGCTTCTCCTGGGTTGCCTGGCCTTTAGTCTGGCCGTGATGTACTTCATCGATGCCTTGCCGCGGATTGACCGTAGCGACCTGTCCGCCATGATTGTGGGGACGCTCTTCTTACTGGTCTTGGTCTGGGCGGCTAACGGCTTTATTTTTAGTAATCATACGCATGATCTGGTCGTCTATGGCTTATTGCTGTTGACGCTGGGGGCCATCGTGGTTGGCCACTTCTATCAGTGGTCCCGCCACCGGGTGATTTGGACGCTTCTGGGCCTGCTGTGCTTAAATATCGTGGCCAACGGTTATGGGTACTTTAGTCCGAACTCCGGCGGTGCCAGCAACCAACTGCTGACGCGTGGTGTGGCTAGCAAGTTCCAGAAGAACTTTTATGACGGGGCCGAGAAATACGTCAAGCAGCAGCCGGGCTTCAATCGCAGTACCATTAGCAAATACTATTACTACAGTAATGAAGCGAAGACCAACATGGGGATGAACCTCGGGGCCCATGACATTATGTCTTATTTCTCTATTCAAGATGGTTCGGTTGGGGATTTCAGTGAAGAATTGGCCAATTCCCAGTTCAAGATGAATAAGCCAATCAACCAGGCGGATAATCGAACAACCATGAGTAATTTGCTGGGGACGAAGTACATCTTTGCCCGCAGTAATCAGTTGAAGACGCAGAGCTTCCCATATGGTTATACGCCGGTCAAGAAGAAGGGGTCGGTACTGTTGTACAAGGACCAACCCGTCCATGATCTGGGGAATAACTACGATACAGCGATCTTAAAATCTAAGTATGCACTGCCGCTGGCTTACTTGCAGACGTCGCAGTTGAGCCAGAAACAATTTAAACAATTAAACGGTAGCGACAAGGAACAAGCCCTGACGTACGGGGCGTTGGTAGACCATCCAGCCAAGGGGGTTCCGACGACGACCTACCACAGTCAGAGCCGTACCCTGAAGTATCAAACGCGAACGGACAACAGTACTGTTCTGGACAGTCTGAAGCAGGTCATGAAGTTCCGGCAACAAGGTAATCAGATGGATCCGGACAAGGTTACAACGACCAAGACCTCGTTGATGAAGACCAATCAAGACCGGTCCGTGAATATCACGAATGACAAGGCCCGCCTGCAGCGTCTGACTGGGCAAAACCGGGCAGCGCTACAGCAGAATAACCGGGCTAACCGGCAAACGTTGCACAAGTTGATTAGTGACAATCAGAATCACCCCGTGACGTATCAGTTACATCTCAAACAGCCTCAACAGGCCAAGGGAACCGAATTGTATCTGGAACTGGACGGCATTCAGGCCGAGCGATTCTCCGTGGCGGATAAGTATCAAGCGGCGAAGAATACGAAGGCCTTTAGCAACCAGGCGTTCACCGGAATCGCGCGGATGAACCAACTCCGTTCGGCAATCTGGAATCAAAGTGATGGGGCTTACTCGGTCACGGCAACGACTGCCGATAATGTCACGAGCTTCAATCAACTGGGTCAGTCTAACCTGTCGGACTATCAGGAGAAGCACCATGTGTTACTGAATCTGGGCTATTCGGACAAGAACCGGCAAAATATCAAGCTGACCTTCAAGGGCGTCAAGAGTCTGTCCTTTAAGTCGGCGAAGATTGTGGCGGTACCATTTGGTCGTCAGTATGGGCAACGCATGACGAAACTGCAAAAGCAAGGCTTACAGCATTTGACGGTGAAGGATAACCGGGTGACCGGAACTTCCCGTTCAAACCAGGCCAGCGTCTTGACGACCTCGATTCCATACAATACGGGATGGCACTTGACGGTGGATGGCAAGGAACAACCGATTACTAAGGTCAACGTGGGCTTTGTGGGCGCACGGCTGGCGGCCGGGAACCACCGGATTACGTTAACTTATCGCACGCCGGGGCAACGTCTCGGCATGGTGATGACGTTGTTGGGTGCGGTCATACTGTTGATCGTGGGTGGCTACCACTATTGGTGGCAACGCCGGCGTCGGTAATTTAAGGATTAAAAAGGCATCTCTCGAATCTTCGGGGGATGCAAACCGAGAGAGGGACGTCGTGTGAAAGCGGGGTGCCTTTTTTAGTTTAGTTGTAGTTAAAGAAATCCCAAATGAGCGTGGCGGCCAAAATGAGCAGAAAGCTGAGCTCGGCAAGAAAGTAGTGGTGGGGTGGAGTCTGACGCCGCCCCATCATTAGCGTAGGTCTCCGTAAACCCATAAAGTTTCGTGACCGCGAAACAAACGTGGTGTGGATTTAGCCATTTTAAGAGAAGCCTCCCTGAAAGAATTAACGGTACAGACCAATTCTAAGGGATGAACTGGTAATTGACAAGAAGTTTATCTATTTAATTATTTATAATGTATAATTGAATTTATTTTTACCGGGTGCTGGCCATCTCGGGCAACGGCGTCAGAGGCTTTAGGAGGCCGTTTGCACGGAACTGGCAATAACGGTGAACTTCTCAATTACAAACTGATGGCGGGCGTTGTAGTGGCCGTAAACGGCGACCTGTGAGCCGGTTGAGGCTTGGGCTAGGAAGTTAAGCGCGTGCTGATGAATGAGACCGTTGATGGTAGTTCCATCGGTGGCGTTTATTTTGGCGTAGAGTAGCAGCGGTTCTAGGCTTAGGACTTTAGGGGCGGCTGTGAGCTTGCCGTTGATTGCGAGTTTTGTCATGATTAATCACCTCACTAGCATTATACGAACAAACGTTCGATTAAGCAACTTTTTAAACTCGTCAATTTTTGGCAATGGTCTGGGTGGGACGCTCAAACCTTATGCTGGCGACTAAAAATTCCCTAAGCGGTTATTTGGCAACGCTTGGGGAATTTTTATTTAGAGAGTCATGTCAGATTGTTGGTTGGTCTGATGCGCTAACAATGAAGCAATTCCCACGGTGATGGTGGCAGAAAGAATGGTGATTTTTCGCAGATGATAGGGACACCCCCGATTGCGAAGACGGCTGGTATTTTCTGTGATTTTGACCAAAAAAAAAACACCCAATAAATGCCGTGATATCAGCATCTATTGGGTGTTTCGTACATCGGTAATTCTCTAATTATCACCCGCACGGGGCTCGAACCCGTAACTCCGCCTTGAGAGGGCGACGTCTTAAACCAGTTTGACCAGCGGGCAATGTCATTAACTAGGCAATTACTAATGTACGCTATTTGCTGAAAATTGTCAATTGCTGTTTGCATAAAATTACAAAAAATGGGAATTCATACAGTTTAGCGAACTTTTTTGGGAAAATGAGTTGACACTAATATCCAAACAAGTTACTATTAAATAGTTGTTTCGACAACGAGCCTTATTGGGTATTCGCCAAATTGGTAAGGCAGCGGACTCTGAATCCGTAATTTACTGGTTCGAGCCCAGTATACCCAATCCTAGATTTTCGGTAGTCGTCATAAAAGCTATCAAAGCTTGATATGACGGCTTTTTCTTTACCTTCAACTTTTCGCGAGTGACCCCGAATCGGAGCTAAACCGGAGCCAGAACCGGAGCCAATGACAGCCAGTTTGACAGCCAATTGGGCATTCAATTAAGACATTCAATTAGACATTCAATTAGACATTCAGATAATGACTAGCGGCTAAATGGGCTAAAAAGCCATTTCTGAATTACAGCGACCAGCCGCTTATCTCCCGTTTGCAGGCCAGAAAAAAAACGATCCCGCCATCAGGCAAGATCGTTTTTTTCGGTTCAGTCGTTAAAACCAACCACCGCGGCGTTCACGATACCAGAATCCTAGGCTGGCAATCAGCAGAATAATACCGGCAAGGGTCAACAGATGACTGATGAGCTTGTGTTCGCCGGTTTGGGGGAGTGTGCTGCCAGTGTTATGATTCTGACTGGCCGTAGCCGGCCGACTGGTGTTTGCGCTAGGCTGACCG
This sequence comes from Levilactobacillus sp. HBUAS70063, assembly GCF_038374745.1. Classification (NCBI taxonomy): domain Bacteria; kingdom Bacillati; phylum Bacillota; class Bacilli; order Lactobacillales; family Lactobacillaceae; genus Levilactobacillus; species Levilactobacillus sp. HBUAS70063. The sequence goes on from NZ_JBANSM010000004.1 coordinate 235,422, forward strand.
CTAACGGCCGCGTTACTCGTGCCGTTAGTGGCAGGCGTGGCGTCCTGAGCACCGGTTGCTGGTTCGGTAGCGCCGTTGCCAGCGTTATCGGCCGGATAATTGCCGGCAGGCGTGCCGGAACCTGGCTGACTGACCGTTGGCTGGTTAGGCTTAGTAGGCTTCGGTGGCTTAACGGCCGGTGTCGTGGTAGTCGGGTGCTCCGGATTTACCGGCGTTTCTGGCGTTGCGGGGTGCGTTGGTGTCGTGGTGCCCGGATGTTCGGGACTTTCCGGATGTTCCGGATTTACCGGCTGCTCTGGATTTTCTGGATGTTCCGGATTCTCCGGATTGACGGGTGTGGTCGTGCCCGGATTCTCAGGCTCGGTCGGCGTCGTTGGTGGCGTGGTCGTCCCTGGATTTTCGGGTTCGGTCGGTGGTGTTGTGCTGCCACCAAGGGCCGTATCCTTAGCGGCAACCGTGACCATGTTGGTGGAATCGGCCGTAATTTCAAATGGAATTGGTGTCTTATCCAACGCATAGCCCTCGGGCGCCTTCGTTTCAACGAATTGATAGTGTCCAGCGGCTAAACCGTCGCAGGTCACGATCCCCTCGGCATCGGTAATCAGATCGCTCTTAATCACCGCACCCGTGGCATCTTGTAACTCGTACACGGCGCCAGCTAAGGCTTTGCCAGTCGCTGCATCGGTCTTGGTCAGCATGACCTTACCGAATTCTTGGTCGGCGGGGCCACCGTTACCGCTACCGTTGCCGCCCCAGGCAATGCTGGACCCCACGTTTTGACCGTTCAAGCTGGCGTTGTTCTTCCACAGGCCGCTGGTGCCATTAACGTCGGGCTTCGTGTGGTAGGTCATGTTAACGGCAGTCGTGACGTCATCAAAGGTAAAGATAATGGTATTCCCAGCGGTGTCGACAGTGGGCGTTAACTGACCGCCATCGCCGACAAAGCTACCGCTGTCATCGTATTTCCCAGTATAGGCGTGAACGCTTCCCGGAATGTAGGTCTGGCCGGGGCCGAGGTTATCGGTGACGACCGTTTCGCCTAGATGCGTGCTGTTCGGGTTAAAAGCAATGTTCCACGTTAACTGCGACGGGGAACCGTCCGGATTGTGACCGGAAATCCAGCCAATCTTGTTAATTCCCCAATCGAGGCCGACGTTTTCGTTCTCCTGCGTTCCTTTGACGTAGAATTGAAGATGGCCGCCCCGGTTTGTGGCGGTACTCGACAGAACGTCGTTAAACGTAATGGTTCCGGTCGAGGCACCTTCCGCAATCGAGAAAGTCCCAATTTTCTGGCCGTTATCATCATAGAGTGGGAAGCTTAGGTCCTTACGCCCCACCGCATTTGGTGGCAGGGTGACCGTCGCCGTATCCCCACTTTGGATGGATTCGCCATCTGGAAGTCCCCATTGGTAGAAGACTTCGTAGTTGTCCCACTTGCTCAGGTCGCTGCCGTTAGGAATGTTTTGGCCGCTGGAGTCTGTGATCACGGCATTATTTTCGCCTAATCCGGAAATTTCAATAGCCCTAGCGTGAGCAGTGATTTCGCTAGCACCAATGCCGCCGATCAAACAAATTATCACGGCTATCAGGATTCCTAGCACAACGTGGACGCGTTTTCTTTGCATCGTAATCCTCCTCCAATCGTTCAAGATGAGTCGGTCACTGAATCACCAGTCCGCCGGCTAACTTGAGAAAAATCTATTTTAAGACCTCTCATTCACTGCTCTAGCTTTACTATACTGGCAATTTTGGGGGAGGGGCGTTTGGAGAGAGCAAAAGACTAGCGTTGAAAAAGTAAAGCCGTTAACCGCAAAGAAAAGGGCTTTTTCCGTTGATTTAACTAAAAAAAGCGCGCCACTGGACTAGCGCCACAGTCATTTAACGGTTAAGCCGGTCACCGGGTAAGGCGTTCACTGGGGCGCCGAATTTAGCGCAAAAGAAAAAAGTCACCCCGCAGAATGACTTTGCCCAATGCTCAAAATTTATCGCCGTCTAATTTGAATAGATGTGGCTTGCCGTAGAACCAGCCTTGCCGCAGGTCGATCTCTAAGTCGTCGGCCATGTCGCTTTCTTCTTGGTTTTCGACGCCCTCTAAGATGAGCCGGAGCTTGTATTGGTCCGCAATACCCTTCCAGAACTTCAGGTTTTCGGGGATCTCGGCTTCTCGACCTTCCTGCCGAAAGTTTTGCATGGCAAATTTAATCTCGCTGGCGTATCTCAGAATTGGCTTGAGGTGGTCGTATGTATTCAGGCCGGTTCCGATATCGTCGAGGCTCAATTGAATCCCGTGTTCATCGAAGAAGTGGACCTGATCGATAATCTGCTGGTTTGTGACGTGTTCGTCCGTGACTTCCTCCGTGACCTCTAGCACGAGGTTGACCGGGTAAATCTGCTTCTGCGCGTTGAGAATGGCCTGCGCAATGGTGCAATCAATGAATTGTCCCTGGTTAACATTAAAGGATACCGACCCAATCTTGAGCATCAATTTTTTGGCCGTCCGCGCGATTAAATCCGCCTGGACGTCGATGGGAATGGATTCGAAGTTGTGGGGAAGAATCCACTTATCGTCGACGTGTTGGCGAATCAACAGTTCATAACCAATCAGCGAATTGTTAAGCGCATCCAATTGTGGCTGCAAAAAGTAACGATACATAAGCGTTCAGAGCCTCCTTCAATAAATTGTCTGTAACTATCATACTTTATTTTAGGCAATTAAAATAGGGGTTTCAAGAAAAGTTGGTAATCGCCCAAAAATTAATGTAACAAGTTAACCAATTAGAGTAATAAAGTGCTATAGTATTATCGTCAGGTTTGGATTATAGTTATAACAATGGATTAGTTATGCTGGCAATTTGATTTGGCAAAACTAAAAAAATGTCTTAAGCTTCCCATCGTGGGAAAACTACTGAAAACAAGGAGATTGATCAGATGACTTGGTCAGTTTGGTTGGTACCACCGATGCTTACCAGTATCTTTTTCGTGTTAGGCGTGATTACCCTTTATTGGTCAATCTTTAACTGGGCGACCTCTAAGGCGGAATCGCAGAATAAACCGGTGAATGTTAAAAGGGTTCAAACCATTGTCGGTTTAGTTTGTGCCGTGACTTCTGTGTTTGCCTTACAATTAATCGTGCGCGATAGTCATTTATCGTGGACGTTCACGAATTTTCAATTATTGTTGTTGATTTTTGTGGCGTATTTCTTACAGGTGCGGATTCCCTATTGGGCCGTCTTCGTGGCCGGGATTGCCTTCATGTTGCTAAACGGCAACGTTGATCAACCGTTATCCTGGGGCTACACGTTCCTATTCGTGATCTTTTATGAAGTGTCCTATGTCCAGAGCACCCATCTCTGGCGGGCACCGTTCACTCGGTACGCTATCGTGGCGATGGCCTTCGCGCTACCGCTCTGGTACATCGTCAAGTTACGTTTCCAGTTGCCATGGTCGACGTACCTAGATGAAATGATTAACTATCTCATTCTTGTGGTTCTGATGTACGGTTACTTTAAGATTCAGGACAAGGACCGGCGCATCAAGGATCGGCTCTTCCAGTCGGCTAACTGGGACGCGCTGACTAAGGTCCAGAACTTCGCGGCCTACGACCGGGCCATTGGCTACGAATTTCGGCAGAGCGCGGCACACGACCGGGACCTGTCGATGGTGATGTTTGACATCGACCATTTCAAACACGTCAACGATACGTATGGTCATTTGGCCGGTGACGAGGTGCTCAAGCAGGTGGCTAAGACGGTCACCAATACGCTCAAGGCCAGTGATTCCAAGATTGTTCTGTACCGAACCGGGGGCGAGGAGTTCAACATCATCTTCCCGAACTATACGGTCGATGAGACGGAAAAGATTGCCCAGAAGGTGTTTGACGCCGTGAAGGACCTAACGATCGCGTACAACGATGTGGCAATCAAGGTCACGATTTCCGTGGGTGTCTCGGCGCTGAGTCTCAAGGACAGCAACCCGCTGGACTTCTACAAGCGGGTGGACGCCAACCTTTACCGTTCCAAACAGAATGGGCGGCAACAGATTACGGTTGGGTAAGTTTTCATTAAGCCCCGGCTTAAATTCGTGAAAATGGGACGGTTATCGTGTAAACTAGTCTTCTAGTCATGGGAGTGATCCCTGACGGATTGGAGCGATCACCGTGATTGTATTAATTTTACTGTTATTGTTACTGTTTCCATTGTTACGCTTGACTTTCGGCTTGGCAGGCTGGTTGTTGGGAATTGTGGGGACGGTCATTATCGGGGCCATCGTTCTCGTTGCGTTTGCGGCGCTGTTCCGGTTCTTTATCGTGGCGGTGCTCGTCATTGGCGGCGGACTGTGGGCCTCACACGCCTTATTTAATTAGGGCCGTGGTCAACGATTGACTGCGCTTAGAAATTTTTATAAAGCAAAAAGCTTCGGCAGATGCCGGAGCTTTTTTAACGGTACGTTATTCAAATGACATTTCTACAAGGTAGGTGTGTTCATTGGTGACATAACCGGTGGTAATCCATACTTCTTGGTAATCCAGCTTGGAACTATTGGTTCGTGCGAAGAAATCCTCCAGCAGGTCGCCATTTTTAGCTAAGAAATCATCACCCATGCGGTTGACCAGTAAGTTGTTGGCCGGGAAGTAAATGTCGGCATTAGCCACGGGAACCGTGTCGGGAACGCCCACGGTCACAACGTTACTGTTGGGCTGGGGGATGAATTTGACTTTATCTTGGTGCCGGTGAATATAGGATAGTACGTTATAGATTGAATCAGAGTTGCTCGCCACAGTTGTCTTGCTCCCTTCGGTGTCTATATTGTAACAAATATTTTTGCGTTTACCAGTAGTTCGCGAAGAGATAATCCGTTATTGCAAACGAATTTCAGGCGAGTATAATTGCCACATATGTAGTTTATACAGTTTCCAGAGATAAAAGAGAAGAAAGAAGGCCAAAATTCAATGATGCGACTTGCCCGAAAACACTTGGACTGGTGGGCAGTAGTCCTTGCTGTGGGCTTTATGATCATTCAAGTTATTTGTGATCTTTCGTTGCCAACGTTAACCTCTGATATTATTGATAAAGGGATTGCACAAAACGACATTGGCTACATCTGGCAGACCGGTGGGAAAATGCTCCTGCTGAGTTTCATTGGGGTTCTGGGTTCCGCGGGTAACGTCTACTATGCGGCAACGCAGTCTCAACGGATGGGTCAACGTATCCGGACATCACTGTTCAAGAAGGTTACGTTCTCCTCAACCGAAGAATTTGAGACGGTGGGGAACGCGTCCCTGATTACCCGGACGACCAACGATGTGGTGCAGATTCAAAACGTCATGGTGCAGATGCTGCGGATGATGTTGATGGCGCCTATCATGCTGATTGGGGCCGGGGTCTTGGCCTACGTGAAGAGTCCGAAGCTAACGCTGGTCTTTCTGGTGGCCCTACCGGTATTGGCTATCTTTACCGGGACCATCATGTATTTTGCGGTGCCCTTATTTAAGAGCTTACAAAAGAAGATTGATCGGATTAACTTAACCTTCCGTGAAGGATTAACCGGGGTTCGGGTTATCCGGGCGTTCAACCAAGATAAGTTTGAACAAGACCGGTTCGAAGGCGCCAACCAAGACTATACCCAGACTGGGATTAAGGTCTTCATGATTGTTTCGCTGATGTTTCCCGTGATTACGTTAATTATTAGTGGCACCAACATCGGAATTGTTTGGTATGGTGGCCAGTTGATCGCCAGCCAATCCATGGCCGTGGGGAATCTGGTCGCGTTCATGACTTATGCCACCCAGATTCTGATTAGTTTCATGATGGTTTCCATGATTTTCGTCTTCGTTCCCCGGGCCCAGGCCTCTGCGGCACGGATCAACGAAGTCATGGACCTGAAGTCTAAGATTAACGATGCCGATCAACCCGTTAGCTTGGCCGATACGCAGGCCAGTTTGACGTTCGACCACGTTAATTTCCGTTACACCGGCGCCGAGGAATTGGCCTTAGCCAACGTGAACTTTAACGCCACGGCCGGTCAGACGGTGGCCATCATCGGGGGGACCGGTTCTGGGAAGTCCACGCTGGTCAACCTGATTCCGCGGTTATTTGACCCCGAGAGCGGCCAAATTCGCGTGAACGGGACGGCGCTGACGGCGGTCAGTCAACACGACTTGCATCAGGCCATCTCCATCACGCAACAGAAGGCCGTCCTCTTCTCCGGAACCATCAGGAGTAACATGGTTTACGGGATGCCGGACGCCACGGATAGTCAGATTTGGCACGCCCTAGACGTGGCACAAGCCAGCGACTTCGTTAAAGAAGAGGGTGGCTTGGACGCTGTGGTTGAACAAGACGGGGATAATTTCTCCGGCGGTCAACGACAGCGACTAGTCATCGCGCGGACCATTTTGAAGCGGGCGAGCGTCTACATCTTTGACGACTCCTTCTCTGCCTTGGACTTCAAGACCGATTCCTTACTGCGGCAAGAACTGCGAAAGGATGAGCAGGTTCAAAATGGGGTGACGGTTATCGTGGCACAACGGGTTTCTACTGTGGCCGATGCCGACCTCATCTTAGTCATTGATGGCGGGAAGATCGTGGGTCAAGGGACTCACGAGGAGCTGAAGGCCACCAACAAGACGTACCAAGAAATTCTGGACTCACAACTCCGAAAGGGGGATGTCGTCGATGCGTAATGGACGCGGATCCGTAACTAAACAGCGGCCACAAAGTTTCTGGGGCACGACGATTCGGCTCTTCCGTTACATGGGCCGTTGGATTCCAGGCATTGTGATTGTGTTAGTTTTTGCCGCAATTGCGGTTATTTTGCAGATTAAGACCCCTAAGATTTTGGGAAAAGCCACGACCGAGCTGTTTAAAGGGGTGCTCAAGGGCCAAGCCGAATTAAAGGCTGGTATTCCAATTCACAGCTTACCGGTTGATTTCGGTAAGATTGGCCAAATCCTACTGGTCGTGGGAATCATGTACGCCGCCGCGGCGGTCTTCAACGTGATTCAACAAGTGATTATGAACTGGATTGCCCAGAAGGTCGTTTACCAACTGCGGCGTGATCTCAAGCAAAAGATGCAGCACCTCCCGATTAGTTACTACGATACGCATAGTAACGGGGACTTGATGTCGCGGATGGCTAACGATATGGATAACATCGGTGGGACCTTGCAACAGACGCTGTCCCAACTGGTGACCAGTGTTCTGACGTTCTTCGGGGTGCTGTACATGATGCTCACGATTAGTGGGTGGCTAACCTTAGTCGCGTTGCTGTCGGTTCCGTTGAGCTTAGTCGTCGTCATGATTGTGGCGCCGAAATCACAACGGTTCTTCGCCAGTCAACAGAAGAACCTGGGGCTACTGAACGATACGGTTGAAGAGACCTACGCGGGCCACACCGTGGTGAAGACCTTTAACCAGGAACAGAACACGCAGGAACAGTTTGAAAAGCACAACGAAAAGTATTATCGTTCCGCTTGGAAAGCGCAGTTCGTGTCGAGTCTGATCTTCCCTCTGATGAACTTCGTGAAGAACTTGGACTACCTGGCCGTCGCCGTTATCGGTGGGATTCAGGTGGCCAACGGGCAGGTTAGCTTGGGGAACGTGCAGGCCTTCCTGCAATACACTAACCAATTCTCACAACCGATTACTCAGATGGCCAATTTGACCAACACCATTCAGGCGACGATTGCGTCCGCCGAACGGGTCTTTGCGGTCTTGGACGAAAAGGAAATGGACGAATCCGCCGATGCGGCGTTGCCAGCTAAGACGGCAGACGCGGGCAACGTGATTGAATTCGATAACGTGGCCTTCCAGTACGATCCTAAGACTCCACTGATTGAAGACTTTAATCTTAAGGTCAAGCCGGGTGAAATGGTCGCCATCGTGGGGCCAACCGGTGCCGGGAAGACAACCATCATTAACCTGTTGGAACGCTTCTACGACGTGGGTTCCGGTCAGATCAAGTACCGTGGTGAGAACACGACCAGCGTATCGCGGCCGGAATTGCGGAAGCACTTTGCCATGGTGCTTCAGGATACTTGGTTGTTCACCGGTTCCATCTTCGATAATATTAGGTATGGCCGGGAGAATGCGAGCGACGAAGAGGTCTACGCGGCAGCCAAGGCGGCTCACGCGGACACCTTCATTCGGCAACTTCCCGATGGCTACGACACCGTCTTGAACGAAGCGGCTTCGAATATTTCCCAAGGGCAACGGCAGCTGTTGACGATTGCGCGGGCCTTCGTGGCCGATCCGGACGTGCTCATCTTGGATGAGGCCACGAGTTCGGTCGACACGCGGACGGAAATGCTGATTCAACAAGCCATGGAACGCTTATTGGCGGGCCGGACGAGTTTCGTGGTGGCGCACCGGTTATCCACGATTCAAAACGCGGAAAACATTGTGGTCATGAATCACGGCCACATCGTTGAAACGGGGAATCACGATAGCTTATTGGCGGCCGATGGCTTCTACGCCGACCTGTATAACAGTCAATTTGCCGGGAATAACTTGGCTTAATTGCGATAATGAAAGGCTCTGGACTTGGTGTCCAGGGCCTTTTTAGCTACGGTGAACGGTCGCCTGGTCGTTTGCCAAGGGACGTACGCCGGTTAGGTGAGCGATCGCTATTTCTTAAATCTTGATAATCCAGTGGTCAGGGTCCCGGCGTTCGGGGTAGAATGGAACGGAGAGAAAGTAGGCGGTAGATATGACGTATCCACAAACCAAAGCGGCGTTACGCCGACTGATTCGCGATGGCATTGTCCCCGGGGTGAGCTATGCCTTTGTCGATCAAGACCGGGTTGAAACGGGGGAGCTGGGACGAGCGGCCCTGGTCCCCCAGCCCGAGATTTTACGGCCGGGCATGGTGTACGACGTGGCCTCGTTGACGAAGGTTGTGGGCACCCTGAGTGTGACCCTGCAACTCCTGGCACAGGGGCGCTTGCGACTAAGTGATTCGCTGAGCGACTGGTTGCCGGAATGGGCGGATCGGCGGGTGACCATTCGGCATCTGTTAACGCATACGTCCGGTATCACCGGCTACATCCCCAACCGAAATCAGCTGAACGCCCAGGACTTATCGGCGGCGCTGCTCAAGCTACACGTGGGACCGACGTTTAATCGAAAAATGATCTACGCCGATGTCAACTACATCTTCATGGGATGGATTGTTGAGCGGATTCTGGGCGAGCCCATCCAGACCGCCATCCAGAAGCGGGTGTTGACGCCGCTGGGTATGATCCACAGCACCTTTACGCCGCAACAGCCAATGGCTTGCGTCCCCACGGCTGTGACCCGGGAGCGGGGGCTGATTCGCGGGGCGGTGCACGATCCCAAGGGATTCGTCTTACAACGGCGCTGTGGGTCGGCCGGCCTCTTCAGCACGGCCCGCGACCTAGCCACGTTCTGTCAGGCCTATCTGTATCCGGAAAAGGCAGCGGGGGTCCTCCCGCCAACCTGGGTAAGGAACCTGACGGCCGATTGGACCCCCAACGGCCGGGCCAACCGGTCGTTGGGCTGGGCGCTGACCGCCTCGCAGTGGCCGACCAGTCACCGGGTCATCTGGCATTCCGGCTTCACGGGAACCTATCTGGTGATCGACCAGGTTGCCCGCCAGGCGATGGTGTTCCTGACGAATCGGGTCCACCCGGTCGCACCGAACCTGCCGTATCTGGACCAGCGCAACGCCGTGATCGGCACGTACTTGGCTGAGAAATAGGGACTAGCGTGGACTGGTCGCCTTACCGTTCGCGGCATCTAGGCTGGATCGCTGGGGAAGGCCGGCCCGAGCCATAGAGCGGTCTCGAACCTTGCTTTGAGCCGGAAAACCCGCGTCTCAAAGTCACCGATTTAGCGGCAAAGAACACCGCTAAATCCCCCGGCTGAGCCTAGATTCCGCTTCACTCCCGGCTGCGTTCACGCTAGCTCGTATGACTAGCTAAGTGCGGGGGTTTGGGTGATCGTCGTGGATTCTGCAAGTTGGGTGAATCGGCGATGATGGTCTGGCTGTCGTGATTTTAGCCAACCATTGTGGGCATCTGCCATTCTAGCTGGGAGTGAAACCCCAGATGAGCTCAGCCATGGGATTCCCTTAACAGTTGGCTCTTGTCGGTTAGAAAATGGCGACTGGGAATCGCCGGTTTGGGGCGGTTTCAAGTGAGGGAAAATGACAGCTCTTGGGCTTTTCCCGTCCTGCCCACCGCGTTCCAGACCAAATTTGGCGAACGGTAAGGCGACCAGCTTGAATGAAGTTGCCAGGATGGTGTCTGGACGTAATCATTTAACAAATAGTCAGTGTTCAAAAAAGCTGGCATGAACCGCCTCAAGAGAGGGATTCATGCCAGCTTTAGTGGTTTTAGAAGGTTGCCGGAATCGGCAGGGCTTCCTGTTGACTGAAATCGGCGTCAGGGAACTTGCGTTTCAACGCCGCGACCAGCAGATGCTTGGCGATTTCGCCGTTACGGGTCAAGATAGGGCCGTGGAAGTAGGAGCAGTAGACGTTCTTGTAAATCGCGCCTTCCGTGCCATCTTCGCCGTTATTGCCCTTGCCGCTGACCACGTTACCCAGTGGCCGTTCGCCGGCGCCCAGGTAAGTCAGGCCTTGGTGGTTCTCGAAGCCGTGGTAGGTTTCACCGGTTTCTTGATTCTTAATCACAATGTCGCCGATGAAGCGGTTGTGGTCCTGGGCTAACGTGTAGTGGTCTAGCGCGCCAATCCCGGGAAGCTTCTCGCCATCGGCCCCGATGTAGTAGTGGCCGAGAAGTTGGAAGCCACCACAGATGGCCAGTAGTGGTCCACCGGATTCGATGAACTTGGTGAGTTCGGCCTTTTTGGTCTGAATGTCTTTTGAAACGATGGTCTGTTCGAAGTCCTGACCGCCGCCGAAGAAGGCGAGGTCGTAATCGGCAGCTTGGAAGTCTTCTTCCAGACTCACAATCTTAACGTTTAAGTGGACATCCATTTGCTTGGCATAGTAGTTCAGCGCCAGAATGTTGCCGACATCTCCGTAGGTGTTCATCAAGTTTCCGTAGAGGTGTGCCACATTTAATTCGTAGGTCATACGCCTAATCCCTCCTTGATGTAGCCCTTTGCGGCCAAAATTTTACGCATCTGTAGCATCGCCGTATAGGTCGCCAGCACGTAGACCCGGTCGGTAGGGACCTTCTTGATCTCGTCCACAACCTTTTCCAAGTCGGGTTCCACGATGTGCCGGTCGTCGGGGATACCCGCGACCTTGAGTCTAAACGTGATATCCTTGTAGCGCTCACCACCGGTAATCACGGTTGGAATATCCCGTTTGGCAAGTTGTTCGAAGTCACCGTCCCAGATCCAACTGGTATCGATCCCGTCGGCGTAGTTGGCGTTCAGCAGGCCCACCAGCGAGAATTTTTGCTTGTCGGTGCCAATCATGTGGAGTACTTGGTCCAGTCCTACGGGGTTCTTGACGAGGATAATCGTGACTTGTTTGCCATCCACGTCGATAACCTCTTGGCGCCCGAAGACCTGCTGATTGCCGGTGAAGGCCCGGGCAATCTGGGCGGGAGCCACCCCCATGAAGCGGCCAACCGAGTAAGCGGCCAGGGCGTTGTAGATGTTGTAGGTTCCGCCGACGCCAATCTTGAAGGCGTGACCGTCCACCTCGAATTCGGAGGAGGTCGGCGTCTGTTCCCCCAGCTTGGTCAACCGGTACGTCAATTCTGGGCGTTCAAACCCACAGTGGGGGCAGAAATACTTGCCCTGATTGCTGTAGGTCAGGGAATGGTAGTGCAGAATGTGTTCACAGACCGGACACAGGACGCCATCCGTATTGGGCTTGGCCTTCAGGTCCTGATCGGGTTGGTCATCGAAGCCATAATATTCGATGGGGTTCGGTAATTCCTTGGAATGGAAAATGGGGGAATCCCCGTTGGCAATGATGGTGGCGTTGGGCGCTAAGGCCACGCCATCGAGAATCTTTTGGTAGGTCGTGTAGATTTCACCGTAGCGGTCCATCTGGTCTCGGAAGATGTTGGTGAACACGAAAGCCTTGGGTTCGATGTACTGGGTCACCTTAATGACGTTGGCTTCATCGACCTCCAAGACGGCCAGTGGGCGGCCGGTCTTGGGATGCTTGGCGTTTAGAAAGGTCGTCACAATCCCCTGTTCCATGTTGGAACCGGTTGGGTTGGTGAGGATCGCCGGGTATTTTTGATGGAGGACGGACACCGTCAGCGCCGTGGTCAGGGTCTTCCCGTTGGTTCCGGTGATGACGATGACGTCGTATTTGGCGCCCAGGGTGCGTAAAATGTTGGGGTCCAGCTTCAGCGTAATCTTCCCGGGCAGAGAGCTGCCTCCGTGAAGAAACGTATGGAGAAACCAGTAAGAGGATTTCCCCGCGAAGGTGGCAAAGCCGCTTCTTAATGACATGGATAGTTCGCTCCTTAATCGCGACAAATTTTTTAATGTCGGGTTCCTTAATATTCAAGCCCTAATTTTAGCATTTTTTCAACGTTTAGGGGAGAACTAAGCCCGAACTTTGATAAAATCCCAAGAAGTTTGCCGGCGTCACGGTCGAATTTTCCTAGGGAATCAGCTATAATAGATGAAAACTGTCAAAAAGGTGGGAATAACGTGGCGCAGCTATTTTTTCGGTACGGTGCAATGAATAGTGGGAAGACCATTGAAATCTTGAAGGTCGCCCATAACTATGAGGAACAACATAAGCGGGTCATTATCATGACGAGTGGGCTGGACACCCGTGACGAGGTCGGCTACATCGCCAGTCGCATTGGGTTGAAGCGCGAGGCCCATCCAATCTTTGAAAAGACCAATCTGTACGATGAAATCAAGCGCATTGACGCGCACGCCAACTGTGTTCTAATTGATGAGGCGCAGTTTTTGAAGAAGGAACACGTGCTCCAATTGGCCAAGGTCGTTGACGAGTTAAAGATTCCGGTGATGACGTTTGGTTTGAAAAATGACTTCAAGAACGACCTGTTTGAGGGGTCTAAATACTTGTTGCTGTACGCGGACAAGATTGAGGAAATGAAGACGATTTGCTGGTTCTGTACCAAGAAGGCCATCATGAATCTGCGGTTCCACGAGGGCCAGCCCGTGTACGAAGGTGAACAAGTTCAGATTGGCGGTAACGAGGCCTACTATCCCGTTTGCCGGCGTCACTACTTCAATCCCCCTTTGGATCAGATTGGCAAATAACGCGGTCAACCACCACTTGGCCGAAAGACCGACTGACATTTTTGCAAAAAAGCATGGTGTTAAGCGGCAGGTATGGTAAGCTGGCTTAGCGAGAGGTAGTCGTATTTAGCGGCGCGGACGCAATACGACTTTTTGTGCCGCACGAAGCACGCCAGAATTTTGAAATAAATGATGAAGAAATGAAACGAGGTTAATCGAATGGACGAAATGTTTGATAAGCTCCAAGCTGTAGCGGATCGCTACGACGAGCTGAATGAATTGATCAGTGACCCAGAAGTCATTGCGGATACGCAACGCTTCATGGCGCTCTCCAAGGAAGAAGGGGAGTTGCGTGAGACGGTCGACAAGTATCACCAATATCAAGACGTCACCCAACAGATTAAGGATGACGACGAGATGCTTCGTGAAAAGCTCGATGACGACATGGATGCCATGGTCAAAGACGAGCTCAAGGATTTAAATGAACAAAAGGAAAAGCTGGAAGAAGAAATTAAAGTCTTGCTCTTGCCGAAGGACCCTAACGATGATAAGAACATCATCATGGAAATCCACGGGGCCGCCGGTGGGGATGAAGCCAGCCTCTTTGCGGCGGACCTCTTCAGCATGTACTCCAAGTACGCCGAACGTCAGGGCTGGAAGACGGAAATCGTCGACGAGAACGCCACCGAAGTTGGGGGCTTTAAGGAAATCGTGATGATGATTACCGGTGACAAGGTCTACTCCAAGCTCAAGTATGAAAACGGCGCGCACCGGGTTCAACGGGTGCCCGTCACGGAATCGGCCGGTCGGGTGCACACGAGTACCGCAACGGTCGGAGTGATGCCGGAAGAAGAGGACGTGGACATCGATATCGATCCTAAGGATATTCGGACCGACGTCTACCGTTCCTCCGGTGCCGGTGGGCAACACATTAACAAGACGTCTTCCGCCGTACGGATGACCCACTTGCCAACCGGGATTGTCGTGGCCATGCAAGACGAACGGTCACAACAACAAAACCGGGCGAAGGCCATGCAAATTTTGCGGGCCCGGGTCTACGACTACTACAAGCAACAAGAAGAGAGTGCCTACAACGCCGAACGGAAGTCTGCCGTGGGGACGGGGGACCGTTCCGAACGGATTCGGACCTACAACTACCCGCAAAACCGGGTCACAGATCACCGGATTGGGCTGACGCTAAACAAGCTTGACCGGGTGATGAACGGCGAACTCGATGACATCATCGATGCACTGATCCTATCCGATCAGGCGGCTAAGCTCGAAGACTTGAAGAACAATGGCTAATCAGCCGACCTATTTGACGGCCCTCCGGCAGGGTCAGGACCAGTTGACGGCGGCCCACCAGGACCCCAGCGCGGCACAGTATCTGCTGACCGAAGCCCACGGGTGGACGTTTACCCAGCTGGTCCTGCACTACCGCGCGGTCATGTCGGCCGCCGAGGCGCAGACGTTTCGGGCGCAACTCGACCGGGTCGCTGCCGGTGAGCCGGCGCAGTACGTGCTGGGTCGCGCAAACTTTTACGGTCGCGATTTTGCGGTCACGCCGGCCACGCTGATTCCGCGGCAGGAAACCGAAGAACTGGTGGGCTGGATTTTGGCTGCCACGGACGACGAGACGCCCCTTAGCGTCCTCGACATCGGCACCGGTAGCGGCGCGATTGCGGTCACGCTCAAGGCTGAGCGTCCGAAGTGGACCGTGACGGCGAGTGATATCTCGACGGGAGCCGTGGCCGTGGCACGAACCAACGCCCAGCGTCTGGCGGCGCCCGTTGAGCTGGTCACGGGTGATTTGTTCGCCCCAGTCAGTGGGCGGCGCTTCGACGTGATTGTCTCCAATCCGCCGTATATCGACCGAGACGAGACGGCCGTCATGGACGCTTCCGTGAAGCGCTATGAGCCGGACCAGGCGCTGTTTGCCGCCAATCACGGGTTGGCCTTCTATCAGCGATTTGCGGATAGTTTAGCCACCTACCTGTTGCCGGGTGGCCAGTTCTTTGCCGAGATTGGGTATCGTCAGGGCCCCGCAGTCAAAGCCATTTTCACCACGGCTTTACCCGCGGCGACCGTGACCATCCGTCAGGACATCAACGGCCACGACCGGATGGTTCACGTGCAACTCTAGTTTTTTTGGCGATGGGAGAGAAGAGAACTTTATGGAAACAAAAATTTTTCAACCAAATCAAATCAAAGAGGCGGCCGCCGCTATTCAAGCCGGTCAGCTCGTGGCATTTCCCACGGAGACCGTCTACGGCTTAGGGGCGGATGCCACTAACGAGGCGGCGGTTAAGCAGGTCTACCTCGCGAAGGGGCGGCCCAGCGACAATCCCTTGATTGTTCACGTGACGGGCGAAGCCACGGTGAAGCAATACGCGCAGCCGTTGTCTGCCAAGGCCGAGGCGCTGATTAAGGCGTTCTGGCCGGGACCATTGACGTTGATCTTTAAATTACAACCGGGTAAGTTGTCCAAGGCCGTCACCGGCGGTCTAGAAACGGCGGCCTTCCGGAATCCGGCCAACCAGGTGACGTTGGATCTGATCGAGGCTGCCGGGGTTCCGCTGGTGGGGCCTTCCGCCAACACGTCCGGCAAGCCGAGTCCGACCCTGGCCCAACACGTCTACCATGATTTGAACGGCAAGATTGCCGGAATCTTGGACGACGGCCCAACCCGGGTGGGGGTCGAATCCACCGTCTTGGATATGTCCACGCCGGTGCCGACCATTCTACGGCCGGGCGGCGTCACCGAGGAACAATTGGAAGCCGTGATTGGCACGGTCCAGTCGAACCATCACAAGGTGGGCAAGGGTGAGATTCCCAAGGCACCGGGGATGAAATACAAGCATTACGCGCCGAACGCTCAGGTCACGATTGTGGACGATGAAGCCGATTGGCCGGCCGCACTGGCTTGGGCGGCCCAACAGCCCGGTACCATTGGCGTCATGGCCCTGGACCGGACGTTGGATCACGAGACGTTGCCGGCCAACACCGAGGCCTTTTCGTTAGGGGCCGATATGGCCAGTGCCAGCCACCGCTTGTTTGCGGGACTCCGCCACTATGATTTGGAGTCGCCGGTTACCGGGATTCTGGCGCAGGGCTTTGCGCCGGAAGGCTTGGGCGCCGCCTACATGAACCGGCTGAACAAGTCGGCGGGACAACAACATTTTACGAAATAAACACTTGAAGGAGACGGGGTGGCCGATGGTCGAGAGACTACGGGGACCGCGTCTTTTTGCGTTGCGCGGGGGCCGGGTTATAAAAATATAAATAGGCCAAACTTCCCCCGCAGCTGGGTGAAATTTGGTAAAATAGTGACAACTATAGTTCAGGAGGGATCGCCATTGAATTTTAAAGAACAAGATCCAGCGTTATGGGGCGCCATTGCCGACGAAGAGCGGCGGCAAGAGGAGACCATTGAGTTGATTGCTTCGGAAAACATCGTGAGTCACGCCGTTCGGACGGCCCAGGGCTCCGTATTGACCAACAAGTACGCCGAAGGGTATCCGGGCAAACGGTACTACGGGGGCACCCAGTACATCGACGTCGTGGAGCAACTCGCCATTGACCGTGCTAAGAAGCTGTTTAACGCCGAATACGCCAATGTCCAACCTCACTCCGGGTCACAGGCTAATCAGGCCGTCTATGCGGCATTTTTGAAGCCTGGCGACACGATCCTGGGGATGGGTCTGGACGCCGGCGGGCATCTGACCCACGGCGCCAAGGTTAACTTCTCCGGTAAGCTGTACGAAGCTTACAGCTATGGCCTGAATCCCGAGACGGAACTCCTGGACTACGAGATGATTCGTGACCTGGCCTTAAAGGTTAAGCCGCAGATGATTGTGGCCGGCGCCTCGGCTTATTCCCGGACGATTGACTGGCACGCCTTCCGCGCCATTGCCGATGAGGTGGGCGCCTACCTGATGGTCGATATGGCCCACATCGCCGGCCTGGTAGCGGCGGGGCTCCATCCCAGTCCAGTGGGGATTGCCGACGTGGTCACGACCACCACGCACAAGACCTTGCGCGGCCCACGAGGCGGCTTAATCTTGTCGCAAGCCGAGAACGCCAAGCGGATCAACTCCGCCGTGTTCCCGGGCACCCAGGGGGGACCCTTGGAACACGTGATTGCCGGGAAAGCCGCGGCGTTCTTCGAAGACCTACAGCCGGACTTTAAGACCTACGCGCAACAGATCATCACGAATGCCGCCGCCATGGCCGATGAATTCAAGCAATCGCCTACGGTGCGGGTGGTTTCCGGCGGTACGGATAACCATCTGATGACGCTGGACCTGTCCGCCACCGAGCTGAACGGGAAACAGGCCCAGGAGCTGTTGGATAGCGTGATGATTACCACCAACAAGGAAGCCATTCCTAACGAAACGCTCAGTCCGTTTAAGACCTCGGGGATTCGGTTGGGGACGCCGGCGATTACCACGCGGGGCTTCAACGCCGATGAGAGTCGTCAAGTTGCCGACTTAATCGTTAAGACGCTACTGAATCCCAATGATGACGCTGTTTTGGCGGAGGTTAAGAATCAGGTTCACGCGCTGACCCAGGCGCATCCTTTAACCGCTTTGCCATAAACTTTTTGAAAAAACGTTTTCATTCAAAATTTGTCCGTTCTGATAGCGTAGATAATGGTACAATTATAAGAAATCATAAAGGAGCGTTTATTCATGGGGAAGTTTCAAGTACTCGACCACCCGTTGATTCAACACAAGTTAACTATTATTCGGAACAAGAACTGCGGTACCCGCAGTTTTCGCGAGGTAGTTAATGAAATCTCGACTTTAATGGCCTACGAAGTGTCACGCGACATGCCATTACAGGATAAGGTTATTGAGACACCAGTGGCCAAGATGACGGCCAAAGAACTTGCCGGTAAGAAGGTCGCGATTGTGCCAATCTTACGGGCCGGTATTGGGATGGTCGATGGGATCTTAGAGTTGATCCCCGCTGCAAAGGTTGGTCACATTGGGATGTACCGTGACGAGGAGACCCTGCAGCCCCATGAATACTTTGTTAAGATGCCTTCCGATATTGATCAACGGCAAATCTTTATCGTTGATCCCATGTTGGCGACCGGTGGTTCGGCCATCATGGCAATCGATGCCTTGGTCAAGCGCGGTGCCAGCGAAAAGAACATGAAGTTCGTTTGTTTAGTATCCGCACCCGAAGGCGTTAAGGCCTTACGCGAAGCTCATCCAGATGTCGACATTTATGCGGCGGCTTTGGATGATCACTTGAACGAAGATGGCTACATCGTCCCTGGACTGGGCGATGCTGGTGATCGTTTGTTTGGGACGAAGTAAACTTTAAAGAGATTCAGCTTAGGGCTGGGTCTCTTATTTGTTTCCCGAAATGGGGGTGAGGCCGGGCTTGCGAGCGATTTATCCGGCAGTGAAACACCGATTTCGGCTTAACCGGACTTATTTACAGAAAGGCGCTTGACAAGTCGAAGAATTTATGGAGGCTAATTGCGCGCGCAAACAGGATGTGAAAACGGTTCCGATCCTTTTCAGATCTAAGTTTAGCCAAGTTGTGAATAATGTTTAGACTGTAAAAAATTGTTTTGTTTTTTAGCTGAATTGGTGGTATCATTTCCAGTGTATTTGAATGGAGCGCTCGCTTCGTTCACTATTCCGCAGTTCTCGAAAGAAAACTTGATGAAAACGTTAGGTGCAGCCTTCGAGAAACCGCGTCCATATAGTGTTGAAAAGAGGTGATATTCGGTGAATGATGGTCCAGTTTCGACCTTCCAATTTCTGGGATTGACGTTTAGTACGGCAAACATTGTTTCTGCATCTATTGTTTTTGTTCTTGTGGTTGCCTTAGTATTCTTCACTTCCAGACATTTGGCCATGAAGCCAACCAAGGGGCAAAACTTCTTGGAATGGCTGATTGATTTTACCAACGGAATTTTGAAGGGGTCCATTCCTGCCAAGGAAATTGGCGGCTTTGGATTGTATGGTTTCACGTTATTTATCTTCCTGTTCCTGTCGAACGAATTGGGTTTAATGCTCAATATCGCGATGCCGAACGGTGCCACCATCGTCCGGAGTCCTACGTCCGATCCAATCACGACGTTGACTTTTTCATTGATGACGTTGATGCTTGCGCAGTTTGCAGGGATAAATAAATTGGGTTATAAAACTCACTTTGAGAACTACTTGAAGCCTTTCAAGGTCTGGATAATTATCAGTATCTTTGAAGAGTTCACGAACTTCTTAACGTTGGGTCTACGTATCTTCGGGGTTATCTTCTCTGGTGAAATGCTACTGGGGATAATCTGGAAGCTCGCAGCGTCACATGGCATCGCAACGATGATAGTCGCTGTACCACTCGAAATGGCTTGGCAAGGATTCTCCGCCTTCTTGGGCGCAATCCAGGCCTTCGTCTTCGTTACGTTGTCATCAGTTTACATTTCTCAAAAGCTTGAAGTTGAGGAATAAAGTCTTTTTATAATTTAAGGAGGAAACAAAGATTATGGGAGCTATTGCAGCTGGTATCGCTATGGCCGGAGCCGCTATTGGTGGTGGTGTAGGTGACGGTCTTATTATCGCCAAAATGCTAGAAGGTATGGCCCGTCAACCTGAACTTTCAGGTCAATTACGGACGAACATGTTTATCGGTGTTGGGCTTGTTGAAGCTATGCCTATCATTGCCTTCGTTGTTGCTTTGATGGTTATGAACAAGTAGTTTTAAACACGATGATGTTTATATCTGATAGTAGAAGGAGGTGTCAATAGATGCTCTCACATTTAGTGGTTGGCGCAGGGCTTTACTTCGGTGATTCACTTTTCTATGTTATCTGTTTCTTACTGTTACTGTGGATCGTTAAGGTGCTGGCTTGGAAGCCAGTGACCAAGATGATGCAGGATCGGGCCGACAAGATCAGCAATGATATCGACTCCGCTGAAAGCTCACGGAATGAAGCTGCTGACTTAGTTCAGAAGCGGCAAACCGCGTTAGCTAATTCACGATCCGAAGCACAAACGATTGTTAACGATGCGAAGACGAATGGTCAACAACAACGGGAACAAATCGTGACCCAAGCTCAAGCAGATGCACAGACGTTGAAGCAAAATGCCCAAAAGGACATTGAGCAAGAACGCCAAGATGCCCTGGTCAATGCCCGCAATGACGTGGCGGACCTATCTATTGAGATTGCTTCCAAGATCATTCAACGAGAATTGAAAGCTGACGATCAAAAGGCATTAATTGATTCTTATATCGAAGGGTTGGGGAAGCAACATGAGTCTTAATAGGGCAACTGTAGCGAAACGCTACGCAAAAGCATTATTTGAACTGTTGTCCGAAAAAGACCAACTGGAGTCAGGCTTCACAGAGCTCAAAGAACTTCGAAGTATCTTCCAGGACAACCCGCAATTGAGCACTTTGCTCTCAGACGCTAGCCTGCAGGTTGCTGAACGTGAAGCTTTAGTGCAACCGTTACTGAAAGACGCATCGCCATATATCAAGAACTTTGTTCAAATGGTATATGACTATGGCCGGATGGAAAACGTGGTCGACATTGTTGACCAATTCCAGACCATGTATGATGAGGCGAACCATACGGTTTACGCTGAAGTAACCACGGCAGTACCTTTGACTGACGACCAAAAGACGCAGATCGAGACTTCTTACGCCAAGCGTGTAGGAGCCGATAAGGTTATCTTGACGAGTCGCGTCGATCCTTCAGTGATCGGCGGGGTCATCGTTAAAGCTGCTGACACGGTTCTTGATGGTAGCTTACGAACAAAAATCAATCGTTTACGGCAGCAACTGCTAGCATAACGAATTCGGTAATAAAGAGGTGAAACTTTCATGAGCATTAAAGCTGAGGAAATCAGTGCTCTAATTAAACAACAATTAGAAAGCTACAAGGATGAAATCTCAGTTGAAGAAACTGGTACGGTTACTTACGTTGGTGATGGTGTTGCCCGGGCCCACGGTCTGAACAACGCTTTGCAAGGTGAGTTGCTGTTGTTTGATAACGGGGTTTATGGAATGGTCCAAAACCTCGAATCCAGTGACGTGGGTATCGTTATCTTGGGTGATTTTACTGGAATCACTGAAGGCGATTCTGTTAAGCGGACTGGACGGATCATGGAAGTTCCCGTTGGCGATCAATTAATCGGTCGGGTTGTTAACCCACTGGGCCGGCCAATTGACGGTAAAGGGGACATTTCCACGGACAAGACGCGGCCAATCGAACACAAAGCACCTGGTGTTATGGAACGGCAAGGGGTTAGCGAACCTCTGCAAACCGGGATTAAAGCCATCGATGCCTTGGTTCCAATTGGACGGGGTCAACGTGAATTGATCATCGGTGACCGGAAGACTGGGAAGTCCTCTATCGCCATCGATACGATCATTAACCAAAAGGGTCAAAACATGATCTGTATCTACGTTGCCATTGGTCAGAAGGCTTCTACGGTGCGTGCTCAAGTCGCAACGCTGGAAAAATTCGGCGCCATGGACTACACGATTGTCGTTACCGCTAGTCCTTCCGAACCAGCGCCAATGCTATACATCGCGCCATATGCCGGTGCTGCCATGGGTGAAGAATTCATGCACAACGGCAAGCACGTTTTGATCGTTTATGATGATTTAACCAAGCAAGCCGATGCTTACCGTGAACTTTCTCTGATTTTACGGCGGGCACCAGGTCGTGAAGCATATCCTGGTGATATCTTCTACACCCACTCCCGTTTGCTGGAACGGGCTGCTAAGTTAAGTGACGATCTCGGTGGGGGTTCCATGACGGCGTTGCCTGTCATTGAAACCAAAGCTGGGGACGTTTCTGCTTACATCCCAACCAACGTTATTTCTATCACCGATGGTCAAATCTTCCTGAATAGTGATTCATTCTACTCTGGTATTCGGCCAGCCATGGATGCCGGGACTTCTGTTTCCCGGGTTGGTGGTGACGCCCAGATCAAAGCCATGAAGAAGGTTGCCGGGACGTTGCGGTTGGACTTATCTGCCTACCGTGAACTGGAATCCTTCGCGCAATTCGGTTCTGACTTGGATGCCGCTACGAAGGCTCGACTGGACCGTGGTGCGCGGACCGTGGAAGTCTTGAAGCAAGGCTTGCATGAATCCGTTCCAGTTGCTAAGGAAGTTATTATCTTGTTTGCGCTGACGCATGGTCACTTGGACAAGCTTGAAATTGAGGACGTTTTACGTTACCAAAACGAGCTGTTCGACTACATGGACGCCAGTCATCAAGACATCGAAGACACGATTACCAAGACCGGGAACTTGCCAGAAGGCGATGCCCTGGAACAGGCCGTTGCTGAATTCGATGCAACTTTCCAACCAACTGCTAAGGCCGACAATCAGGCGGCTGACACGGCTAATTAAGATTACTTGAAGGAAGGATGGTGAGAAATAATGGCTGAATCAATTCATGACGTTCAACGTCGAATTAATTCCACGAAAGCGACCCGTCAGATTACGGCGGCGATGCACATGGTTTCGACCGCGAAGTTAAATAAGATTCAGAAACACGCAGTCGGCTACCAAGACTATGTTTCGAAAGTTAAGGCTGTCGTTATGCATCTTTCACAGTCTCATCTGTTAGATAATTCCTCAAGTAGCCTACAGTCGAACCGTCCAGTAAAGAAAACCGCATATTTAGTGATCACCTCCGATCGTGGAATGGTGGGTAGCTATAATAGTAGTGTGCTCCGCGAAGCCAATACGTTCATCAAAGAACGGACACCTAATCCTGACGACTACATGGTGTTAGCCGTTGGGGGAACCGGTGCCGACTTCTACCGGAACCGCGGGATCAACGTGGCTTACGAATACCGTGGGGTCAGCGATGTTCCTGAATTTAATGAAATTCGGGAAATTGTCAAGACCGTTACCACGATGTTTGACAACGAGGTGTTTGATCAGCTCTTTGTCTGCTACAACCACTTTGTAAACCGGATTTCATCCCATTTTCGGGCTGAAAAAATGCTACCGGTTGATAAGGAAACCTTGTCTTCCGATGCGGCAAACGATACGAAAGCAGCACCGTTGACGGCTGAATACGACACGGAGCCTTCTGAAGAAGAAGTCTTACAAGTCGTTCTGCCACAATACGCAGAAAGCCTGGTATACGGCGCTATTTTGGACGCGAAGACTTCCGAACACGCATCAAGTTCTAATGCGATGCAATCAGCCACCGATAATGCGGATGATTTGATTGATACGTTGCAACTGCACTATAACCGTGCACGGCAAGCAGCGATTACCACTGAAATCACCGAAATTACGGGTGGTCAGGAAGCCTTAAATAATTAATGACGGGAGGAATTAACGAATAATGAGTGCTGGTAAAATTGTTCAAGTTATCGGACCTGTTGTTGACGTTGAATTCCCACTGAATGATGAATTACCTGACATCAACACCGCCCTTAACATCAAAAAAGATGATGGTAGTATCCTTGTAACCGAAGTTGCCTTGGAATTAGGTGACGGGGTTATGCGGACGATCGCCATGGACGGTACCGATGGTCTTCGCCGGGGCATGGAAGTCGAAAACACAAAGGCTTCGATTTCTGTTCCTGTTGGTGATGACACGCTTGGTCGGGTGTTCAACGTTTTGGGGAACCCAATTGACGGCGGTGCCGAATTTGGACCAGACGCAGAACGGATGCCAATTCACCGTGATGCACCTAAATATGACGAATTAAACCCTACGACTGAAATCCTGGAAACGGGTATCAAGGTTATTGACTTACTCGAACCTTACGTTCGTGGTGGGAAGATTGGGTTGTTCGGTGGTGCCGGTGTTGGTAAGACCGTTTTAATTCAAGAATTAATTCATAACATTGCTCAAGGCCATAACGGGATTTCCGTCTTCACCGGTGTTGGTGAACGGACCCGTGAAGGTAACGATATGTACTGGGAAATGAAAGGTTCCGGGGTTCTGAAGCAAACGGCCATGGTTTATGGTCAGATGAACGAACCTCCTGGTGCCCGGATGCGGGTTGCATTGACTGGTTTGACGATTGCGGAATACTTCCGTGATGTTAAGGGCCAAGACGTGCTGCTCTTCATCGATAATATCTTCCGGTTTACGCAAGCCGGTTCTGAAGTTTCTGCCCTGTTGGGTCGGATTCCTTCAGCCGTTGGTTACCAACCAACGCTGGCTACTGAAATGGGTCAGTTACAGGAACGGATTACGTCAACGAAGAAGGGGTCAATCACCTCGATTCAAGCCGTTTATGTGCCTGCCGATGACTATACCGACCCTGCTCCTGCCACGACTTTCGCCCATTTGGATGCCACGACTAACTTGGAACGTGCCTTAACGCAACAAGGGATTTACCCAGCCGTGGACCCATTGGCTTCAACGTCAACGGCCTTGGCCCCTGAAATCATCGGTCAAGAACACTATGACGTGGCAACGGAAGTTCAACACGTCTTGCAACGGTACCACGAATTGCAAGATATCATCTCTATCTTAGGGATGGATGAACTTTCCGAAGAAGAACAAACGATTGTTAACCGTGCTCGGCGGATTCAATTCTTCCTGTCACAACCATTCTCCGTTGCTTCACAGTTTACGGGTATGGATGGGAAGTACGTGAAGTTGTCCGATACCATCCGGAGTTTCAAGGAAATCTTAGCTGGTAAGTATGATGACCTACCAGAAGATGCTTTCCGGAACTGTGGTGCGATTGAAGACGCCGTTGAAAAGGCTAAGCAAATGAACGCTGCCGTTGCCAACAACTAGGGAGGGATTCTAATTGGCTGATAATCAATCAGTATTATCCGTTAGTATCGTAACCCCAGATGGCCGGGTCTATGAACACGATGGTGAGCTCTTAGTCATCAAGACTAAGCTAGGTCAACTCGGGATCATGCCCAATCACGTGCCCGTCATTTCCTCGTTGGAAGTCGATGAAGTGCGGATTAAACATGATGGTGAAGAAGACGAAGTTGCCGTAAACGGTGGCTTCCTCGAGTTCTCCGATAATGTCGCCACCATTGTTGCTGACAGTGCGGAACGTCAAGACGATATTGACGTCGGTCGTGCCGAAAGTGCTCGGGATCGTGCGAAAGCCGCCATTAAAAAGGCGCAAGAGGAACACGATGCAGACACCTTGGCACGGGCTGAAGTCGCTTTGCGGCGGGCCATCAACCGAATTAATGTCGCTAACCATTAAGCACAATTTTAAAAGATCATTCTCACTAACGGGAATGGTCTTTTTATTTTGCCCTCGATTCCGGATTGGTCATCCTCGTCAAAGGGGGCGACAATGGGAAAATACCGAGCTTTTGGCCAAGTGGTCTATTTAAAGTTCGGCTTTTTTTAAAAGCTAGACCATTATAAATAATTAACGGGTGACGGATGAATAATTTATAGAGTATTTTTAAAGGCAAGCAGTCCCCAAAATGCTAATCATTGAAATATCTTATAGTTTGTTCAGTTAAAATTATTAATAACGCCAAATGTAATATTACAAACGCCGATTTCGCCGGAATTTCAAGGACAAGGACGAAAAATTATGCTATAGTTGGTGAGAATGTTTAGAAAGGATTGAGTTAATGAAACTTATCGGGCTGCAGGGAATTTTAACCATTATTAGCCATTTGACCTTCATTGCCTTGGCATTTTGGGCAATTTCGGCGTTACACATCGAGCGCCTCATGTCGGTATATCCACGGCAGGCGCGGGTGGTGATTGTGATGTTGTCGGTTGCAATCGGTTATGGCTGCAGCTCGTTCTTTTTAGACTTCATCAATAATGTTCGTAATCTGGGCTATTTACTATAGGCAAGCCCGAAAATTCTTTTGGAGGTATCCCATGGAAAAAATTATTGTTCATGGTGGGAACCGCTTAAACGGTGAGGTAAATATTGAAGGGGCAAAGAACGCGGTATTGCCAATTCTGGCAGCCTCAATTCTGGGCCAAGATGGACTCACCCACTTAGCAAATGTTCCAGTTTTATCAGATGTTTATACGATGAACAAGGTCCTTCGTTTCCTGAACCTGCGCGTTGATTTCAACGAAAAGCAGCGGGAAGTTACCATCGATGCGACCCACCAAGTTTCAAGTGAAGCACCATTTGAATACGTTTCCAAGATGCGCGCATCCATCGTGGTGATGGGACCGCTACTGGCCCGGTTAGGCCACGCTCGCGTGGCGTTACCCGGTGGTTGTGCGATTGGCACCCGGCCGATCGACCTGCATTTGAAGGGCCTGGAAGCCTTAGGCGCCCGGATTGAACAGCACGACGGCTATATCGAAGCCTTTGCCGATCAACTGAAGGGAACTCATATCTACTTGGATTTCCCTAGTGTTGGTGCCACACAAAATATCATGATGGCCGCTTGCCTTGCGCAGGGGACGACCGTGATCGATAATGTTGCCCGTGAACCTGAAATCGTGGACTTAGCTAATGTCTTGAATAAGATGGGGGCACACGTTCGCGGGGCCGGGACGGAAACGCTGCGGATTGACGGCGTTGAGAAGATGCACGGGACCGAACACAACGTGGTTCAGGACCGGATCGAAGCGGGGACCTTCATGGTTGCGGCGGCGCTGACCCAAGGCAACGTCTTGATTAAGGATGGAATCGTTGAACACAATAAGCCGTTGATCTCCAAACTTCAGGAGATGGGCGTTCAGGTGACCGAAGAACCCCGTGGCATTCGGGTCATCGGCCCAGAACGGCTCCAACCAACCGACGTGAAGACGCTCCCTTATCCGGGCTTCCCAACCGACATGCAGCCGCAGATGACCATTCTGCAGTTGGCCGCTGAGGGGACCAGTACGATGACCGAGACCGTCTTTGAGAATCGCTTCATGCACCTCGAAGAATTGCGGCGGATGAACGCGCAGTTCCAAATCAACGGTCGGACCGTGGTCATGCACGGGCCAACCGACTTTAACGGTGCCGAAGTGGCCGCTACCGATTTACGGGCGGCTGCGGCGTTGGTTCTGGCCGGCTTGGTGGCCGATGGCTACACGCAGGTGACCAACCTGAAGTACCTGGACCGGGGCTACTACGACTTCCACAAGAAGTTGACGGCGCTGGGTGCCGAGGTCAAACGGGTTGATTTCCCTGAAGACGACACGGTGGTTTTAAAGAACGCACACGTTAAGAATTAGAACTTATTTGGGTGGCACTCGTGGCCGCCTTTTTTATTACGCCAGCTAAAGGTTGAAAGTAGAATAAACGCGCTGGTTCCCGTGGCGGCAGTGTTCTGTCCACTAAAATTGGTGAAACCAGGAGCCTACGCCTGCCAGGAGCCTACGCCTGCTATGGGGGACACCTCCAGCCTGGAAAGCGGGCTTCCGGTCCGCCCACCGCGCGCCAACCCATATTTGACGAACAGTAAGGCGATCGCTTTCCACTGCGAAACTGTAACCGACTAAACTTAACGCCATGAGTTACGCGATGACCATAGTTTTAGTCGATTTCTGTCTTTTGACCTTTAGTTACGCCAGAGACTAGGGCTAAACGTTAACAATTTGTTTAGTTCCGGGGCTTCTGCGAGAAACCGTTTAGAGTTCAGGTAGATTATGGTATAATGAAATGTTGAAAATTGGCATTAAAAATCAGGAGGACGCATAAGTATGGCGAAAGACATTGGAATTGATTTGGGGACTGCGAACGTTTTAATCTACGTGGTCGGCAAGGGTATCGTATTAAATGAACCATCAGTCGTTGCAATTGACACGAAGACTGATAAGGTATTAGCGGTGGGCTCCGAAGCTTACCGGATGGTTGGTCGGACGCCCGGCAACATCCGCGCAATTCGTCCCTTGAAAGACGGGGTCATTTCTGATTTCGATATCACCGAAGCTATGCTCTCCTATTTCATCAATAAATTAAGCGTCAAGGGCTTTCTCTCTAAGCCCAACATCATGATCTGCGCCCCAACGAACATCACCGAGATCGAACGTAAGGCCATCATTCAGGCGGCCGAGAAGTCCGGGGGCGCCAAGGTTTACTTGGAATACGAACCCAAGGTTGCAGCGTTGGGTGCCGGCATGGACATCTTCAAGCCAAGCGGTAACATGGTGATCGACATGGGTGGGGGAACCAGTGACATTGCCATCCTGTCCCTGGGCGACATCGTGGCTAGCCGCTCCATTCGGGTGGCCGGTGACCGCATGAACACGGAAATCGTGAACTACCTGAAGCACCATCACAACCTGATCATTGGGGAACGGACCGCCGAAACCATCAAGATTAAGATTGGGACGGCCTACCCAGAACCCGGCAATGAAGACAAGACCATGGACGTCCGGGGCCGGGACTCGGTCAGCGGGATGCCAACGGAGACGACCATTACGGCCGCCGAAGTCGAATTGGCCATCCACGATTCCGTCGAACAGATTGTTTCGGCTGCCATGGCGGTCTTGGAAACGACACCACCCGAACTGGCTGCGGACATCATTGACCGCGGCATCATGCTGACCGGTGGTGGGGCGCTCCTGGACGGCATTGACAAGCTCTTCTCCGAACGGCTGACGGTGCCGGTCATCATTTCCGAAGACCCACTGGATAACGTGGCGAAGGGTGCCGGCGTGCTCCTCGAACACATGGATACCAAGACGGCCAAGGAAAACAACTAACAGGACGACAAGGGGGACTGGCCATGAAGTGGTTACTGACGAAATTGGTACGGGGCTATCAGCGCTTCATCTCGCCGCTCTTTCCCCCGACGTGTCGGTATTATCCGACTTGTTCAAACTATATGCTTCAGGCGTTAGCCAAGCACGGCGCGCTCAAGGGTGGCCTCATGGGGTTGGCACGAATCTTACGGTGCCATCCCTTCGTTCGTGGTGGCGTGGACCCCGTACCGGATCACTTCACGCTACGCCGTAATTTTGCGGCCGAACGGGCTTACCGCAAGGAAATGGGCCTTGATAAAAATTCCCCCACTAAATAAAGGAGAGTTGTCATGAGTAAACGAGAAAAATCTGTCCAAGTGACGGTCGATGAACAAGAATTGCCAGACGGCACGACTATGTCCATTCTAAAGATTGGTCAAGACACGATCGGCACGGTTAAACCAAATGAAGACCGGTTTGAAGCGCAGCTGAACGATGGTGACGTTTATCGCGTGAAGACCGTAGACGAGGGCGTTGAACTGCTCTTGCGGGATTACCACCTTCATCGCGGATAATAATTTTTAGTAAAATTGGCCGCAGTGGATCGTTAAAGTTCACTGCGGCCTTTATACTAGAGACAAAACTTAGTTTGAATTAAGGAGCAATCATTGTGGCAAAGAATGCGACAGAACAACGGAACGAGACGGATTCCCGGATTGACTGGGGAATTATCTTCTGTGTCCTAATGCTAGCCTTAATCGGGCTGGCGTCCATCTACGTCGCCGCGACCCATGATAGTAGCGCCACGAGTGTCACGTCCGCCGTGGCTTCTCAGCTGGTGTGGTACGTCATTGGGACGGTAGCGATTATCATTATTATGCAATTCGACTCCGAGCAACTGTGGAAGGTGGCCCCGTTACTCTACGGGTTGGGAATCTTCCTGTTACTGGCGGTGTTGGTCTTCTACAGTCGGGCTTACTATCAGAATACGGGGGCACGGAGCTGGTTTGCCATCGGCAGCCTGACTTTCCAGCCGTCTGAAGTTATGAAGCCCGCCTTCATCTTGATGTTGGCGCGGGTCGTGACGGAGCATAACAACCTGAACCCGATTCACACGATGCGCACGGACTGGGTCCTGATTGGGAAGTTGATTCTCTGGACCCTGCCAGTGGCCGTTTTGCTCAAGTTGCAAAATGACTTCGGGACCATGCTGGTGTTCTTCGCCATTGTCGGTGGGGTCCTGCTGGTCTCGGGGATCACCTGGAAGATTATCGCGCCGGCTTTTGCGATTGTCGGTGGGGTTGGGGGAACCGCGTTAGCGCTGGTCACCACCGATGCCGGGCGGAAGATTCTGGAGAAGATCGGCTTTCAGGCCTACCAATTCTCCCGGGTCGACACCTGGTTACACCCCTCACAAGACACATCTAACAGCGGTTATCAGCTGTGGCAAAGCATGAAGGCCGTGGGGTCCGGCGGTATCTTCGGGACCGGCTTCAACGTGTCCCACGTCTACGTTCCCGTGCGGGAATCCGATATGATCTTCTCTGTTATTGGGGAGAACTTCGGATTTATCGGCGGGTGTATCCTGATCTTCCTGTACTTCCTCCTGATCTATCAAATGATTCGGGTCACGTTCGACACGAAGAATGTCTTTTACGCCTATATCTCAACCGGGGTCATTATGATGATTCTCTTCCACGTGTTCGAAAACATTGGGATGAGCATCGGGTTACTCCCACTGACTGGGATTCCCTTGCCGTTTGTTAGTCAAGGGGGGTCAGCCCTGATTGGGAATCTGATAGGGATTGGTTTAATCATGTCAATGCGGTATCATTATAAGAGTTACATGTTTAGTCGTAACGACGCATTCAAATAAAGAGGAGACTAGTTAATATGGCTGAAATGGTAAAGTATTTTTGGACGAAAGCAGTAGACAACGGTACGCGGATCGGTTTGACAACTGAGGGCCAAGACGAATTAGGCACCATCAAATTCGCCAAGTTACCAGCTGTTGGGGATGTCGTTAAGAAGGGGGACAACCTGTTAAGCGTTGAAGCTGACAAGGCGGTCTCTGACATTCCGAGTCCGGTCTCCGGTAAGGTCACGGCGGTTAACCCCGCATTGGCCGATGACTTTGACGCTTTGAATGGGACGGATACGGACGCTGCGTGGTTCGTGGATATCCAAGAAGCTTAGTGAACGCGTGACGGTGCTGACCCTCGGGGCTGGCGCCGTTTTTTTATGGCCGGGAGTCGCGACGATCGTAACCGGTTTCT
Source organism: Levilactobacillus sp. HBUAS70063 (assembly GCF_038374745.1). Classification (NCBI taxonomy): domain Bacteria; kingdom Bacillati; phylum Bacillota; class Bacilli; order Lactobacillales; family Lactobacillaceae; genus Levilactobacillus; species Levilactobacillus sp. HBUAS70063. Next base: position 266,456 of record NZ_JBANSM010000004.1, read on the forward strand.
TAGTGCTTTACGCCTGAGTCGGGTATAATAGAAGTAGTTATTCGGAAATGGAGTGAGTCACATGAATGAAAAGAATGTGTTTCACATCAACGGCTACTTGGGCTTGTTGATGGTTTTGGCATTGTTTATTCTCGGTGGCTGGATGGCTTTCGAGGGAATCATGTTGCCGCTGGCCGTGATCATCATTATTGTCGCGGCGTTGGCGGCCAGCAGTCTGACGATTATCAGCCCGAACCAGTCCAAGGTGCTGACGTTTTTCGGCCGGTATATCGGGACGATTCGCGAGGCCGGCCTGTACCTGACCGTACCGCTGACCAACAAGTCCACCGTTTCACTGCGGGTTCGGAACTTTAATAGCGCCATTCTCAAGGTCAACGACCTTCAGGGGAACCCCGTGGAGATTGCCGCGGTGATCGTCTTTAAGGTGGTAGATACCAGCAAGGCCCTCTTCTCGGTCGAAGACTACGAACAATTCGTGGAAATCCAAAGCGAATCGGCCATTCGGCACGTGGCCTCGGAGTACGCCTACGATAACTTCGGCGATGGCGAGGCGTTGACCCTGCGGAGCAATCCGACCGAGGTCTCGAACCATTTGACCGAGGAACTGCAGGAGCGCTTGGACGTGGCGGGAGTCAAGATTATTGAAACACGCTTGACCCACCTGGCCTACGCTACCGAGATCGCCTCGGCCATGCTTCAACGGCAACAGTCACAGGCTATTCTGTCCGCGCGGAAGATTATCGTCGAGGGGGCCGTCTCGATTACCGAGGGCGCCATCACACGGTTAGCCAATGAAACGGACCTGGAGCTCAGCGACAAGCAAAAGTTACAGCTAATCAATAACATGATGGTCTCCATCATTAACGAACGGGGCTCTCAACCCGTCATCAACACGGGGAAAGTCGAGTCGTAGTCACAGCGAATTAGAACGGTATGCGTAAACTATTGGAGGGTCACGTATGGATGAACAGATCGGGGAGTTGCAGCGGCAGCTAGGGTCCTTAAATCAAGAATTAAAACAGGGAGTGGTTTTCCAGTCCCTGGGGCCGCGGCTGGGCCAGCTGATGGATGGCATTCACCGCCACCGGCGAACCCCGGTCACGTTGCCCGATGACCAGGACGGGATTACCGAATATTTATCGGAATTGCGAGACGACCTCAACCAGAATCACAGCCTGTACCTGCCGCTTCAGGACATGGATTTTCTGTTGAGCCATCTGGCTTCGCCCGATCCGGAGATTCGGTACAATGGGGTGAATTTCACCATCTATGACGCTCTCCAGCAAAATGCCCTGGGTGTCGATGAGCAGGTCGCCCTGATTCATTTCCTCAGTCGAGACGCCACCTTATTTGCCCACATTCTGGAGCCGACCAACGCCGCCGTCTTTGGCCGGGCCAGTTCGGCCTCCGTGTTGGCGGTGGCCTTGCATTTTGCGGCCGAAAACAAGATTCAGTCGCGGTTGAACTATCAGCAATTGGTCATTCAGGTGGCAACCTACATCTGCTTGGAGACGGACACCCGTGGCTTCGTGAATCAGCAGGGGTGGGCCCACGCCTACGCGGCAATTATCGACCTGCTGATGGTGCTGTCGGAGACCGACGACCTGCCCAGAGCGGATAAATTATTTTTGTTGCTGACGTTAATCGAACGGTTAAAGCGGTTGACCACGCCCCTGATTTACGGGGAAAACGACCGCATGGCCACGTATTTCGTGACGCTGACCAACCGGCACGCCTTGTACGAGGTTACCCTGGTCAAGGCGCTCAAGCAGTGGCGGCAGACGGTGGCCCGTAGACGCCGGCCGGACAACCTCGCGGGGTGGAATCAGTTCTTCAATCGCAAGCGCTTGGCGGACGCCTTACGCTTGCGCCAGGACGCCGGGCCACGACTCAAAAAATATTTAAACTCAACTATCGATTTTTTAGGCTGAAAAGATATTCAATTTTTTAGAGAAATGGTATACTGAAGGCTAACCGAAATATATACGATAGGATGAGTGACAAAATGGATACAAAAGCAAAATTACACGTAGGTCTATTATTCGGTGGTAATTCTTCGGAACATGATGTTTCTAAGCGTTCGGCCCACAACATTTACGATGCTATGGACAAGACGCGTTACGATGTTAGCCTGTTTCTGCTGACGCGTGACGGCTTTGTTCTGAGCGATGCCGCTTCTCGGCGCGTGTTCGACGGTGAGGACGAGGCAGCGGTGGCTGCTGAAGAACAAGCCCAAGTAGACGCTACCAACCCATTGGCACCCATTTGGAATTTATCTCAAGCAAAGGATATTGATGTTTTCTTCCCAATTATTCACGGTAACTTGGGTGAAGACGGTACGATCCAGGGGCTTTTCCGCTTACTGAAAAAGCCTTTCGTGGGGAGTGGCGTCTTGGCATCAGCGACGGCCTTTGATAAGGATATGACGAAGCAGGTTCTGACGACCCACGGTATTCGCAACACCAAGTACGTGGTGATTACGCCAGACAACCGGGACGACTACGATTACGCCACGGTTCAAGAAAAGTTGGGGACCAACGTCTTCATCAAGCCTGCTAACCAAGGCTCCTCAGTCGGCATTCACAAAGCTGGTAACGAACAAGAATTTAACGAGGGCCTCGCTGATGCCTTTCGTTATGACTTCAAGGTACTGGTGGAAGAAACGATTGCGGGACCGGAGGAAGTCGAAATTTCCATTTTGGGGAATGAAAAGCCACAAGCCTCTAAGTTGGGGGCCATTCGGGTACCCGAATCCGATGTGTTCTACGACTACAACAACAAGTTCGTGGACGCCAGTGGCGTGACGTTCGAAGTGCCCGTTGAATTACCGGCTGAACTGACCACTGAGATTACCACGATGGGGCTGCGGACCTACGCTGCCCTAGGATTGAAGGGGATGGCGCGGATCGACTACCTGGTTTCTCAAGATGGTGTGCCGTACGTGGGTGAGGTTAACACCTTGCCAGGCTTTACCAACATCAGTCTGTACCCACAATTGTGGCAAGCCTCTGGCATTAGCTATGCCGATCTGATCGACCGGTTAATCGCCTTGGCACTCGACGAATTCAAGTATCAAGATGAATTAGCTTACGATTTCATTCCGTTGGATGATAACTCGGCGGCTTCAACTTACAAGCCTAAGTAGATCGTGTCAATCAAAGACCGGTGTGGAACGGAGACGTTGCCTGCCGGTCTTTTTATTGGATTTTTTGATGGCAGCGGTTGCACGGCTAGTCCGTGTGCACGACAAGTGACAAGATAGTGTGGGAGGTCAGAAGGGGATGCAATTACGAGAATGGGGGCACCGCTTAACCGCCAGTTGGCGCTGGGGGCTGTTTACGCCGGAACTACTCCTAGGTTGGGAGCTTCTAGCCGGATTATTTGCGCTGGTCCGCTGGTTCGGGCAACGTCCGGGCTGGTCGGGCCCTTTGGTGGTGGCCATCGTGGGCCTACTCGTCATGACGGCCGGGCAATTCATGCAGGTGGCCCGATTGTACGGGCGGGCGACAACGCATCCCGACTGGGCGACCAGCTGGCGCCTCGTGTGGCGGCACAAGTGGGCGTGGCTGGCGGTGGAAGTCGTCGTCACCATCCTGGCCTTGCCGCTAGGACTGTGGGGGCTGAGTAGTCGCCTACTGGTCCGCCTGCCGTTGACGGCCAGCGTCGTCAATCTGGTCTCGCTACATCGGCGGCCGGTAGTGATCACGGCCGGTGTGCTCTACCTGTTGCTGGCCGGCTATCTCCTTTTGTGGGGGCCGCGGCATTTTCGCCGGTTGACGCCCCGGCTCAAGCATCCCGGGACGCCTGGGCAAATGCTGGCCGGACTCGTAGTCTGTGGCCTCTTGACGGCCGGCTGGTGGCTGGTAAGTGAGGGGCTAGTCTGGCTAAACTGGGGCGTCGATCGGTACGGTCGTTGGTCAACGGTGCGCGGGCTGCTGGCCGGGTCGCTGACGGTGGTCTTGATTGGCTTTGCAGTCGTGAGCATCCTGGGGGCGCTGACACTGGTCTGGAGCTGGTGCGGCCAGCCCAAGGTCACTGGTCATGTCCAGTATTACCGGTTGCGCTGGCCGCTACTAGGCGGTGGGGTGGTCTGTGTGTTCCTGGTAGGGGGCATCGTCTTTCAAACGCTCCACGCGCAGCCGCAATTCTCCCGAACCGCCTTGATTAGCCACCGCGGCGTGGACCATCAGCGCGGCATCCAGAATACGATTCCGGCCCTGAAGCGGGTCCACCGGGAACGGCCAACCTACGTGGAGATGGACTTACACGAGACCAAGGACCACCGCTGGATCGTGCTTCACGATGAAGATTTACGGGCTCTGGCATCACGCAACGTCACGCCTCACCAGTTGACCCAACGCCAGCTAGAACGGCTGACGGTGCGTGAAAATGGGCAATCCGCGCGCTTGGCGAGTTGGCCGGCTTACCTCAGAGCCGCGGAACGGCTACATCAGCCGCTAATCGTGGAGTTGAAGACGACACCGCGGGATTCGGCCGGCATGGTTCGGCGCTTTGCCCGGCAGTATGGGCGTCGGCTCTGCCGCGACCACGACAAGGTTCATTCGCTGGATTATCGCGTGGTGGCGCAGCTCCGTCGGGCCATGCCCCAGCTCAAGGTGGGCTACATCTTGCCGTTTAATTGGGTGGCCCCCCGGTCGGTACCGGCGGATTTCTACTCGTTTCAGCAAATTTCGGCGAGCCAACAGTTTATTCTGGCGGCCCATCGGCTGGGCGTGCCCGCCTATATTTGGACGCCGGATTCTCGCGATAAGATGACTCGCATGTGGGCGCTGGGGGCGGACGGCCAGATTACCAATGAACTCCAACGGCTGTGGTCGGTTACCAGCCAGTCATCGCGTCGCGCGCAGTGGGCGGTGCTCCAAAACTTTATTTATAGCTATTAATTGCTTCTACTCGAACTTACTTAATGCTTAATAAGCGGATATTCTTAACTATAAAAGGATTAATATACGGCCAACTGACGGCTGAATATTAATCCTTTTATATTCAAATGATAAAATGGTATAGACAGATTAAAGTTCCTTAATAAAATGGCATAATGCTTGTAATTCCCGGTAAATCACTTATCATGGTAAATAAGATAAACCGGCCGGAGTATGGCCAGTCATTACCAGGGGATGAAGATTAACGCCTACTATTGTTTGCGGTCGGGGAGTAGAAGTTAATCACGTTTTGAGTAATGTTCGGTTTTATCAAGTTGACTGCTACCTAACGTTACGAATCGTAGGGAGAGATAAGATGCGTTTATTAGGGAATAAAGTTAAACAATACCGGAAACAGAAGAATTTATCACAGCAAGAATTGGCCGAGGGCATCTGCACCCAGGCGACCGTTAGTTTGATGGAAAAGAAGAACAAGGTGCCCAGCATCAAGATTATTTTACAAATTTGCCGGCGCCTGAACATTTCTTTGGACGATGTCTTGTCGGGGCTGGGCAGTGGGTTAGATGAGCAATTTAATTGTATTTCCACCGCGGTCCGGCGCGAGGACTTCGCGCTGGCGGCCGAGATGCTGGCCAAGATGAACATGACCAACGTTCAGAATGGGTTTGACCGTGAACGGTATCATTATTACCGGGGCTTTATTGAGTTGGGCGCGCGGCAGCGACCGGATGAAGCTATTTTTCATTTTAATTTATTATTACACCGGTCGTATCGGATGCCCTGGGACCTCTACGCCATTGTGGGTAATGTGGGGATGGCGGCGGCTTACCTGGAACGTCAGGAACTGGACAAGACGCGGTACTATCTGAATGCCGCTAGCAACTATCTGGATGATTTCGAATGGCACGATGAGGAGAGTTTCCAACGGATGATCTGGGCACGCTACCGCATCTCCAAGCTATACCTGCAGTTGGAACAACCGCAGCAGGCCGTTGAGAATGTCGAGGCGGCCCTGCGTGCGGTTAAATACCAGGCATCGTTGTATTTGATCGATGTGTTGTACGAGGTCAAGGGACAGGCGGAACAGGCTTTACTAGCCACGGCGGCTGCCAAGCGCAGTCTGGTGATTGCCAGAACGCTGGCCCTGGTGACCCACAACGTGGCTTTGCAGGAACGCCTGATTCCACAAATTGGTCCGATGCTAACCGAATAAAATGTTTAACGAGCTCGAGGACTGCCTCGGGCTCTTCGTGTCTCATACGGCAGTCGACTAAGCAGAATCGTAAGTGTCAGCCAACTGGCGACCTTGTGGCGTACGTGTCGGCCAGTTAAGGTCGCACGTCTGACGGACTAGGCTTGTTTGTCCCAGAACAAAAAAGTACCGCCACTGATGTTCAGTAGCGGTACTTGGTTTTAAAATCGTAAGATTATCTTTCTGGATGCGTGTTCTTGGCCGGTCGGTTGTTTTGATCGGTCCGTACCACGAGGACATCACATACGGCGGTTCGGGTGACGTATTCAGTAACCGAGCCAATCAGTAACCGTTCCACCGCGTTTAACCCGGTAGCCCCAATCATGATCAGGTCGGTATCGTTATCCCGAGGAACATCGCGGGCAATGATGGTCTTCGGTGCACCGTATTCAATCGCGTAGTCAATGCTTTCTAGCCCATCGGCTTTGGCATCGGCCACGTATTTGTCCAGCGTCTTCTTTGCCGTTTCCGTGACTTGCTCAACCATGCTGGTATCGAAGCTGGAAATATTCTGGAAAGCCCGCGTATCAACAACGTGAACGAGATGTAAATCAGCATCGTTACGCTTAGCAACAGCGACCGCTTTCTTGAAGGCTAATTCGGCCTCGTATGAACCGTCAACTGGAACTAAAATGTGCTTGTATTGTTGTAACATATTGTTCACCTCTCATTACTTTATACTCTTATCATACGTTATTTAACGCCAAATAAAAAGCAATATGGTGAAAAAAGGCGGAAAATTTGGAAACGGTTACCGCTTTGGAAACCAATGCAAAAGTAGGAGCTGAAAGGCCATGATGGCCACCACGCCAGCCAGTAAAGTGACGGAAATAAAGATGGTGTTGTTCATGATAGTGGCGATGGCGGCCAGCACCCCAATGACCATGAGAATGATGCCGCAGATGATGAGGACGTGGCTCAGAACACTGGATTCTTCCGGGTGAAAGACCAGGAAGGGCCGCTGGCGGTGGCTAAAGGCAAACCAACCAATACCAAACGAGAGAAGCGTGTAGCAAATCATAAGAATCGTGATGACCATGAGGGGCCTCCTTAAATAGTTAACTAACTTTTTAGTAGAAATTTGGTTGACCGGTAAACCGGCGTCAATCTAATTAGAATAGCACACTGGCGCCAAAAGAAAAGGGCCATTCAATGGAATGGCCCTCAAAGCACAGAATGCTTTTGATGATCTAAGTGGTGCCGTTAATTGTCTAGTCATGTTGACCCGCGATGACAAATGCAGGGGGGAGAGCGTGGCGGAGTGTCTGACTTCCAAGTGAAAAGGCATGTCATCTTCTCTGCCCTTAGGCAATCCCGTTTAAAAATTACTTGTTCGGCAACTTGTAGTGAGACAACGCGTACACCTTAGAACCACTTGTATAGTAGCATATTCTAGCCGATAATACAAACGGTTACTTCCGGCTGGCTTGGCGCAATCGCTCGTATTGCGCGGCCAATTGGCTTTCGAACCGCCCGTTTGTTTTCGGGTGATAATATTGTGCGGTGCGAAGCGTATCCGGAAGATACTGCTGCTTGACCCAGTCGTTGGGGAAATTGTGCGGGTACTGGTAGGTCGTCCCGTGCCCCAACTTCTTGGCGCCGGCGTAGTGGGCATCCTTCAAATGGTCCGGGACCGCTCCGTTGTGGCCGTTCATGACGTCGGCCAGGGCCGCATCCATGGCGGTAATCCCGGAGTTGGATTTCGGCGATAAGCACAATTCAATGACGGCATCGGCCAAGGGAATCCGGCCTTCCGGTAACCCCAGTTGCTGGGCGGCCGTCACGGCTTGAACCGTGCGGGCAGCCGCCGGGAGGTTAGCCATGCCGATGTCTTCGTAGGCGATGACCATGAGCCGCCGACAGATCGAAGGCAGGTCGCCGGCCGCTACCAGTTGCGCGAGGTAGTGGAGGGCCGCATCGGTATCACTACCGCGGATGGACTTCTGGAAGGCGGAGATAACGTCGTAGTGGGCATCACCATTCTTGTCGCCCACGAGTGCCTTGCGTTGAAAACACGCCTCGGCCACTTCCAGCGTGATGTGGATGTGGCCGTCTTCGGCCGGTGGCGTGGATTGTGCCGCGAGTTCTAAGCCGTTGAGCGCACTCCGCAGATCGCCGTTCGTGGCGCCGGCCATGAAATGAAAGGCGTCGTCGTCCACCGTGAGTGGCAGATCGCCTAGGCCCCGCTCTTTGTCGGTAATGGCCCGGTGGAGCGCCGTTTCAATATCGGTCAGCGATAGGGGGTGAACCTCAAAGATCTGGGTCCGACTCCGAATGGCCGGATTGATGTTGATGTACGGGTTCTCGGTGGTGGCGCCAATCAGGATAATCCGGCCGCTCTCCAAGTGGGGCAACAGGAAGTCCTGCTTGGTCTTGTCCAGCCGGTGAATTTCATCCAGGAGGAGAATTACGGTGCCGCTCATCTTGGCCTCGGCCGCTACGACCTGGAGATCCTTCTTCGAATCGGTGGCGGCGTTGAGCTTGCGGAAGGCGTACTTGGTAGAGCCGGCGATGGCGCTGGCGATACTGGTCTTACCGGTGCCCGGCGGCCCGTAAAGAATCATGGAAGAAAGTAATTTTGCTGCGACCATCCGGGCAATGATCTTGCCTGGACCGACCAAGTCCTGTTGGCCGACCACGTCCTCCAGACGTTGGGGTCGCATACGATAAGCAAGTGGTTGTGCCAAAAAAATAAAGCTCCTTTCGCTATTTACCCAGGAGCTTGTCCAGTAACGTTTTTTTATGGTCTGGCTCGGCCTTGGCCGGTAGCTGTGGGTATTTCTTCTTGAGATCAACGGGATTTTCGTTGATGGCGTGGTCACTGGCCACGATTAAACCGTAGTCGTCCTCGGCCATGCCGTAGAAAATGTCGTTGCGAATCGTAAATTTAAGGTTGTGTTGACTAGCAATCTTGAGATACGGCGCTAGGTCGCCCTGGGCGATGTGGCCGTTTAAGATGACTTGTAAGTGGGGATGGGCTGTGATTTCGGTGACGAAAGCATCCACGTTGTTGCGGTCGGTGACCTCAGCGATGGTCATGGCTAACGACACGCGCTCCCGGAACGTCCCGAGGTAGCGGCGTTGCTCATCCGGATTGACTTTGGGAACCCCAAAGGTAGAATTTTGTAAATGTTTGTCCATTTGACTCTTTTCAGCCATGTCGAATCCCTCTTTTCAATGTGGTGTTGTTAGTATAACATGGAATGGAAGTAACTTTCAGGAAGGGGGACCCACGATGTATCACGATCAAGATTTTCACGTTTTTGACGATCCAACCTTGCCCGGACGATTGGGGAAGATTCGCCAGTATCTCGACCCGAAGTTTGCGGCCACGGTGGCCGACCTGGCGCCGGTCTTTGCGCGGTTGAGTATGCCGATTTACGACCACATTTCCCAGCATCGGCGGCGCTCGAAGAATCCGCCGCCGGATACCTGGGTGGCGTTTAGCACGTCCAAACGGGGGTATAAGATGTTGCCGCACATTGAGATTGGTTTCTGGGATGACCGCTTCTTCATCTGGTTGGCGGTGTTGCAGGAGGCCAAGGATCGGCAGGCGTTGCTGAGCAGCCTTAAAGAAGAGCTGGTGCTCCAATTGCCGGCGGATTTCGAATGTGGTGGGGACCACACGGATAAGGCTTGCGGGGTCCCGTTAAATCGAAAGAACTATCGGGCACTGATGGCCACCCAGACGCAACGGCATGCGGAATGGCAGGTCGGCCGTAACTTCTTGCGGGGCGACTCGTTCTTTACGCTGGACGCGGCGGCACAGGTGAAGGTGATTCAAGACCACGTGTCCGCTCTGTTGCCGGTGTACGATCAGTTGATTCGGTTGTAGGTGTTGGTGAAAGGTAAGCGGGTTAGGCGTAGCCAACCGCAAGGGGGATTTTTGTGATAGACCTATTAAAACGTTGGTGGCAGAATCCATTGACGATGTATTACTTAGCGTTAGTGTTGTTGATTATTATCGTTTGGCGGGCCCACGCCTTTTTATCCTTGGCGTTGTTCACCATCATTTTCATCTACCTAGGGGATGCCGCCATCATGGGGCTGGAACACCACCTGCATCTGCATCATCTCTGGTCCACGTTGCTGGTGTACGTGTTATTCCTGGCCGTGCTGGTGGCCGCCTTTGGCCAGATTATTCCGCCGCTGGTCTCGGAGGCGTCGAATCTGCCGCACACCTTGGATACGTTGGTTCAGACGTATCCGCAGTTGGAGACGCAGCTAACCAAGCTGGTGAAGAACCTGACGCAGAACGCCACGGTCATCAGTAATGGCAAGGCCATGCTGTCGAGTGGGATGGTCAAGCTGTCCCGGTTCAGCTCCGGGGTGGAAACGATTCTGTTGGCGTTCTTCTTTAGCTTTATCTTCAACCTAACTAAGAATCAGCTAAAACACTTCGTTCATGCGTTTACCAAGAGCCGATTTGCCGGGCTGTTCGTGCCCATGGGGAATTTAATCTTAAAATTCGTGCACATCTTCGGGACGGTGATTGAAACCCAGTTGATTATCTGCACGATCAACACGATTCTGATGGTGCTGGGACTGTGGCTCCTGAAGATGCCGAGCCTCCTTATCTTGGGGATTATGGTCTTCTTCCTGGGGTTGATTCCGGTCGCCGGGGTCCTGATCTCCATGATTCCGCTGATGATTATTGCCTTCGTCACGGGCGGCTTGATTCGGGTGATTGAGGTTATTGTGCTGGTCGTCTTGATTCATATGTTTGAGTCCTACTTCCTCCACCCCCGGTTGATGGCGAACGCGACCAACCTGCCAATCTTCGTCACGTTTATCACGTTGATTGTGAGTGAACGGCTCTTCGGGGCTTGGGGCTTAATCGTCGGAGTGCCGCTGGTGGCCTTCTTCCTGGACGTGTTCGACGTGCAGTTAAAGCCCAAGCCGGTGCGATCACAGGCGCCGGTCGATAAATCATAATTAAAAAAATCACGTTTTTCCCGAGTGAGGAAGAACGTGATTTTTAAGTTACCCGGCATTAGTGCATGACGAGCTTGGCCACTAAAAAGATGACGAGTAGGCCGATGTAGTAGATTAACGTTTTCGTCGTGACCTGTGGCGTCTGGCTGTGCCGGTCGCGTAACCAGAGGACGAAGACGACCAGTAACGCGATGACGGCCAATCCGAGTAAGATGTTGAGCACGAGCGATAGGCTCATGACGAGATTTAAGACAGGCATAAAGCTAGCCTCCAAGGATGTAAATTTCTGCGGCTTTTAACGCCAATCGGCAGGTGGGGCGGTGAACTCTAATTCAATTGTATAGAAAAAGGTATGGGGATGGAAGCGGACGCCAGAAGAAGTCTGATTAGCTTGATTGACCCAGGTCAGTTTTTGATTTGCTTATGAGCTTATGGTTCATAAAAGTAAAGGAAATGCTCTTGGTTCCATTCGTGTAGGTTAGGACTTGAGAACTGGTGGAAGCAACATTGGAGACGATTTCCCCAGCAGGGGTTCCCAGACGTTTCTTGACGGAAGTAAAATCTGAACCCGGTTGAATCGCTTTGTATTGGGCGTCGGTTACTTTGCTGGCACGCGCTGCGTCCACGTAGCCCTTGCCGACAGCTATGCCATCGATAAACTGGACGTTTACAGAGGCTCCCTTCAACGATTGGCCAACGTTAGTCCAAGAGTATTGGGTTGCCTTTTTCTTAGCCCCCGGAATTTCGGTCTCAGTTTCCACTGAGGATTTTCCGAACTTTGCTTTGACCGACTTTTCAGTTGAACCGTGGTCCCCGATCTTAATTGCCTCGTATTGGGCGAGTGAGACCGTTTTTTTAGCGGACTTCTTGCTAGAGGATGCAGAACGATCAGTTTTGGAATGGTCAGAAGAATTGGTTGAACATGCGGCGAGGGAGAGACTGGTAAGTAGCGTGAAAACAATTATCAACGTTCGTTTCATGATGGCTTCCTCCTCAAGGGATAGGTGTACACAATTTTTGTCACGGGTGCTAAGGGAACTTGAACTAGCTCTCCGGAGATTTATTGGCTTCTGCGCCTGACCGACGACGGTTGAGGATTAATTGGGCGGTGTCATTTTCGATGCGATCCTGGTCGTCTCTAAGCCAACCGGTTATCAGAAAAAGATCAATGAAAGCCCAAATTCCAGTTATTAACGTGCCCAATCCAAGCGTCAAAATTGTAATAAGGGTCATGGCGATGGCAGATCCGGTCTTGCCCATATAATAACGATGGGCGCCCAGCGTCCCTAGAAAGAGGCAAAGGAGAAATGCGACGGCGGTTGATTTCTTTTGACGTTCAATCTCAGAATTAACGACTAAAATCTCCTCATTGGTGAGTTGACTTTTTAAGTATTGATTGTTAGACATGTACGCTTCCTCCGATAGATTATGTTCAGTTTTAACGATAGTCAACAGTGAAAAAGGTTAAGTATCAGCTAACTTTACTTTATAGAAAATGGAACCCATAAGCAACAAAATTCGAAGAAAAATGCAAAAGAAAAAGCCTCGCCAAGTCGCGAGACTTTTTCCCAACTGATTAAGAACTTAATCTTAACGGTTGTAGTATTCAACGATAAGAGAATCGTCGAGTTCTGCATCTAACTCTTCACGTTGAGGGAAGCGGGTAAGGGAACCTTCCAGCTTGTCAGCGTCGAATTGGACGTATTGTGGACGACCAACAACGGCTTCAACAGCGCCCTTGATGATAGCCATGTCCTTAGACTTTTCACGAACAGAGATAACTTGGCCAACTTCGACTTCGTATGAAGGGATGTCAACGCGCTTACCATCAACCGTGATGTGACCATGGTTAACCAATTGACGAGCTTGACGACGAGTCGTTGCCAAACCTAAACGGTAAACCATGTTGTCCAGACGACGTTCGAGTAAGATCATGAAGTTCGTACCATGGGTACCTTCCTTGATCTTGCCGGCACGCTTGAACAAGTTGTAGAATTGACGTTCAGTCATGCCGTAAGTGAACCGGAGCTTTTGCTTTTCACGCAATTGCGTACCGTATTCAGATAACTTTTGACGACGACCTTGACCATGATCACCAGGTGCGTAAGGACGACGGTTTAATTCTTTACCAGTGCCGGAAAGGGATACCCCTAAACGACGGGAAATACGCCAGCTTGGGCCAGTGTAACGAGACATAGATAGTTCCTCCAATAAAATATTATTTGGAGTAAAATAAGCTGTTTATAAGTTTAGTATTCGTGCAGGTTGCTTTGCAGGTTTCACCGTGTACAGCCGCAGGTTACTTCCTGAACCAATGTAACGGCAACAATCTGTTGACGAGCTTACCACTTATCGCTGCATTATTTTACACAACCACCAGTATACCCAGAATGACTAGGCTTTGTCAACGTGTTTCAGTAAAACACGGGCAAAATCTTCCAGCACGGCCTGGTCGTCGGTGGTGAAGCGCCCCTTGCTAGGGGAGTCGATGTCGAGCACCCCGAGCTTGGTGCCGTCGCTTAAGGTCAGTGGCACCACGATTTCCGAATTGCTAGCGGAATCGCAGGCGATGTGGCCGGCAAAGGCGTGGACGTCGGGGACGAGCTGTGTCGTTTGGGTGGCTAAGCCCGTTCCGCAGACGCCGCTACCATTTTCAATGTGGACACAGGCCACGTTCCCCTGGAAGGGTCCCAGGATTAAGTCGTCCGTCTCGGGTTGGTAAAGGTAGAAACCCGCCCAGTTCACGTCCGTCAGCGTCTGCTTGAGTAGGGCGGATGCGTTGGCCAGGTTGGCAACAAGGTTCGTTTCCCCGTGTAGGAGGGCGTCAAGTTGTTCGATAACTAAAGGATTGACACGGTCACTCATGAAAAGGCCTCCATTGTTCGTAGATTAATTATTTGGTAATCTCCAGAAAGGTGGAGAGAATCCTGAAAACGTAGTGAAGCCAGTGCGTCACTTATGCTATAATCAAGATTAGATTAAATTATAAAATGAACCGAGTTATTTTACAACTCGTTTAAACGTTGAAATGTGGATGAAGGATGGGGTCAATATGATTGTGTTAATAGGAATCGTCATACTTGCGATCGTTGCGTACGTTGGCTTGTTGCTCTACCAACAACGGATTCGGCGCCAAGTCGCGACGTTAACCACTAAAAAGGAAGCGATGGAAGCTATTCCATTAAAGGATGAGCTTCAACTGGTTGGACAGTTAAGTCTGACTGGTCAATCGCTCGAGGATTATGAAAATCTTCAAGCGGACTTTTCCGAAATCACCGAGAACCGGTTTACCCGCATTGATAGCCAATTGGCCCAGCTACTCAGCGATTCGCGGGGCGTCAACCTGATTCAGCTCCGACAGAGTCTGAACAAGGTGACCACCCTGATTACCCAGACGGACGAGCTGATTAAGTCCGTGCAGGAACAATTGACCCACCTTCAAGAGGTCGATAAGCAACATCGCCAAGCGGTCAAGGACCTGGAGCAGAAGTACCAGGAGCTCCGCAAAACCTTGTTGGCGAAGAACTTTGCCTTTGGCCCCAGCATTGATGGGCTGGAGGAACAATTGAGTCAATTGGAAGATAACTTCGATACCTTCTCCCGGTTGACCCAGGAGGGGGACCATCAACGAGCGGCCGACGTCTTGGACCAATTACACGATGACACTGCCGTTTTGGAGGACCTCATCAAGGCCATCCCGCCACTGTACAAGGACCTCACCGTGGTCTTCCCGGACCAAGTGAAGGAATTAAAGGGTGGTTACCAACAGTTGACTGCCGAGAAATTCCAGTTCGGTGATCAGAACGTTCCCGAGCTCATTAATACGATTGAGGACCATATCAGCGCCAACCTGGATACGCTGGGTGACCTGCGACCGGACGACGCCAAGGTGGTCAACGACCGAATTGCCGATCAAATCGACAATGTTTACGACCTTATGCAAACCGAAATCGATGCCAAATCGCCGGTGGAAGCCAATCTTGATGGTGTCGCTAAGTTTATCGCGCACGCACAGAACCAAAGTCACGCGCTGATGACCGAACTGGATCGGCTCAGTCAAAACTACACCCTGGACCATCATGAACTTGAAACGGCCCGGGAACTCAACGAGCAGTTGCGGGGCATCGACGGGATTTATCAACGGGACGTCCAGGACCTGACCGGCAAGACGGCCACGTTCTCCCGCGTGCTAGAACACCAGAAACAACAGCAAAAGGATCTCGAACAAATCGAGCAGCAGCAAGCCGATATTTTGAAGAGTGTTGCTGGTCTGGCCGACGAAGAGCGGCAGGCGCGCGATACGCTCCAGCAGTTCGACTTCAATCTACATAGCTTGCGCCGGCAAGTGGAGAACTTAAACCTCCCTGGCATTCCGCAGAATTACTTGGACTACTTCTTCGTGGTCCGCGATGAAGTGGCCCAGTTGGCGACCGACATGGATCAGCCCCAGATTGATATGGAGCGGATCACCAAGCAACTGTTGATTATCCAGACGGATCTGGACACGTTACAGGAGAAGACGGACGATCTGATTGACAGTGCTGAGTTGGCCGAACAGCTCCTGCAATATGCCAACCGTTACCAGACCAGCCATGAGAACGTGGCTGCGGCCAGCAAGGAAGCCGCCGATTTGTTTGAGAACAAGCACCAGTACGCCCAGGCCCTAGAGACCATTGCGACGGTGTTGGACGAGGTGGAACCCGGCTCCTACAAGCGTTTAGAAGACGCCTACTACCAGAGCAAGGGCAAGGCCAAGCCAAAACGCGACACGGACGAAACCAAATAGAAATTAACGTGGGTCATCGCGACGGTTACCGTTGCGGTGGCCTTTTTCTGACGAGCTAAAGGTTGAAAGTAGAATAAACGCGCTGATTCCCGTAACGGCAGTGTGCTGTCCACTAAAATTGGTGAAACCAGGAGCCTGCGCCTGCCAGGGGTTACGCCTGCTATGGGGGACACCTCCAGCCTGAGAAGGCGGGCTTCCTGTTCGCTTGGCAGCCTTGCCAAACCCGCAAGTCTCCCAAGTCGCCCCACGCTGTAAGCTGAGAAAGAACCTCAGCTAACACCGTCGACACAGCTGGCTCCACCCCTGGCGATCTCCGGCAGGATGGTGCTTGTCAGCAACACCGGCGTTTATCGACAAACTGGTTGTTACGTGGGGTTAAGCCGCTGGTTGCTGGCCAGCACTCTCGCAGCCGTGAGTGAGCCAAATATGGGTTCAGCCGTGGGAGTTCCTTTAGCGGTGGTTCATGCCGCTTAGGGAACTGGCGTCTTTGAGACGTGGGCTATCGGCTCAAAGCGAGGCCGAGACCGCTTTTCAGGCTCGGTCCGGTCCGCCCACCGCGATCCAACCCATATTTGGCGAACGGTAAGGCGGCCGCTTTCCACTGCGAAACTGTAACCGACTAAACTTAACGTCATGAGTTATGCGATGACCATAGTTTTAGTCGATTTCTATTTTTCAACCTTTAGCTGACGAGATGGTGGGTGTTTGTCGTGTACCGGGCCGCTTTTCCGGGTAGGGGGCTTGTGGGAACGCCCGATTGTGTTTATAATGAGAAAGAATTTCTATCGGAGTCGAACCAATAGAAAAGAGATAAGAGGGTTCAGTATGATTTATTTTGATAACAGTGCGACCACCAAGGCAGCGCCCGAAGTGGTCGATACTTATGCCAAAGTCAGTGCAAACTACTGGGGGAATCCCTCAAGTTTGCATAAGTTTGGCGAGCAGGCGTTTAACTTGTTAGAACAGTCCCGGCAACAAATCGCCGACCTTGTGGGTGCCAAGCTGAGTGAGATTCTCTTCACCAGCGGCGGTACCGAGGGTGACAACTGGGCCATCAAGGGCACGGCCATGGCCAAGCGCGAGTTCGGAAATCACTTGATTACGACCGAAGTGGAACATCCCGCCGTTCATAATTCCATGGAACAATTGAAGCGAGAAGGGTTTGACGTGACCTACCTGCCCGTCGATGAACACGGCCGGGTTTCCGCGGACGACCTGCGTGCGGCGATTAAGCCATCCACCATTCTGGTGTCCACGATGGCCGTCAACAATGAAATCGGGGCGGTTCAGCCGCTCGATGAAATTGCGGCGGTCATGCGCGACTTCCCCCGGATTCACTGGCATATCGATGCCGTTCAGGGGATTGGTAAGGGCTTAGCCGACAAGATCTTCAATGACCGGGTGGACTTCGTGACCTTCTCCGGCCACAAGTTCCACGCACCCCGGGGCATTGGGTTCATGTACAAACGTCAGGGCCGCAAGATTGCGCCGCTGATGGCCGGTGGTGGTCAGGAACGGAATTTACGTTCTGGAACCGAGAACCTGCCAGCCATCGCGGCCATGGCCAAGGCGCTACGCTTACTTTTGACCGATGAAGCGGCCAAGGTTCAGCGTCAACGAGAAATTCGTCTGGCCATCCTGCACCATGTGGAGACCTTCCCGAACGTGACGATCTTCTCTAAGGATCTCCCGTACTTCGCACCGCACATCCTGTGCTTTGCCATTGCGGGGGTTCGGGGAGAAACCATCGTGCACGCCTTCGAGGAACACGACATCTTCATCTCCACGACCAGTGCATGCTCATCGAAGAAGCACGTGGAATCCAGCACGTTACAGGCCATGAAGGTCGATGATGGCATCGCCACCAGCGCCGTGCGGATTTCATTGGACGAACACAACACCATGGCGGAAGCCGAGAAATTTAACCAAGTCTTTGACGAACTGTACACGCAATTTGCCAAATTGAACTAAAACAAGAGGAATACGAAAGGGGTCGCGCAATGGAATACAGTGAAATTATGGTCCGTTACGGCGAGCTGTCGACGAAGGGGAAAAACAAGAAAGACTTCATCAAACAGCTGGGCCAAAACGTACGTAAAGCACTCAGCACCTTTGACGACATTGAAGTCAAAGCGCAACATGACCGGTTGCACGTTACCTTAAACGGCGCGGATTCGGACGCCGTCATGAACCGCCTGAAGGGTGTTTTCGGTATCGAAAACTTCTCGCCTTCGGTTAAGGTTGAAAAAGATATTGACCAGATCAAGGAAACGGCCGTGGCAATGGTTAAGGAAGCCTTTAAACCGGGCATGACCTTCAAAATCAACACGCGGCGGCAAGACAAGGAATTTCAGTATGACACGTACCAGATGAACGAAATCCTCGGGAGTACGATTTTAGAAAACGTTCCTGGCTTGACCGTTCAAATGAAGCATCCCGACCTGGAACTTCGGGTCGAAGTGCGGATGAACGGGGTCTTCCTGTCCGGCGAAACCATCCAAGGTGCCGGCGGGTTGCCCGTGGGTACCGGGGGTAAGGCTGTCATGATGCTCTCTGGTGGAATTGACTCACCGGTCGCTTCATACTACGCGTTACGCCGGGGCGTCAAGATTGATATGATCCACTTCTACAGTCCGCCATACACGTCCGAACAGGCTTTGGCCAAGGCCAAGGAATTGACGGCGCGGCTGGCCGGGTACTCGGGCGGTATCCAGTTCATCCAGGTACCGTTTGCCAAGATTCAGGAGACCATCAAGGAAAAGGTGCCCGAGGGTTACCTGATGACCGTGCAACGGCGGATGATGTTGCGGCTGACGGCGGCTATCGCCGAGATGCGTCATGCCAAGGGGATCTTTAACGGAGAATCCCTGGGTCAAGTGGCTTCGCAGACGCTGGAAAGTATGGCGGCCATCAATGATGTGACGTCAATGCCAATCCTGCGGCCACTGCTGTCCATGGACAAGACGGAAATCATCAAGGTTGCCGAAGACATCGACACCTACGATCTCTCCATCTTGCCATACGAGGACTGCTGTACCATCTTCACGCCACCGGCACCCAAGACGCATCCGAGCTTGGAAAAGTCCCGGAAGTACGAGGGCTACATTGACGTGGACGGCTTGATGAAGGAAGCCCTGGACGGCATCGTCATTTCTGACATTCGCCCTGGGGACAATTACCTGAATCAAAACGAAGACGTTTTCGCTGAGTTATTGTAATTAAAATGAGGTCCAGGTGGGATGACTGCCTGGGCTTTTTTGCGCGGCGTTTTGATTGAGAATTAGAAGGAGATAGGGTATGCTGAGATAGACAAACTAACTAAAACTTGGGTGTTGGCGAAAATGAAATGCCGGTCTGACGGGACTTGTTTAGTGTATTCCCCACAGGTGTGGGGGTGATCCCCAGTTAACTTCACCACCCCACGTTTCCTGTTTGTATTCCCCACAGGTGTGGGGGTGATCCTATCGAGCGCCAAGTAACCTTGTTTCTTCGAGGGTATTCCCCACAGGTGTGGGGGTGATCCTATAGGCAATGTTCCGAATGTGCGCATTATTCGGTATTCCCCACAGGTGTGGGGGTGATCCTTATACCGGAATGGCTTGGAATACGTTAGAGACGTATTCCCCACAGGTGTGGGGGTGATCCTTGTTTGTTTGACGAATGTGGATAAATACCCTAGTATTCCCCACAGGTGTGGGGGTGATCCTTTCTCCGGCGCCAGCACGGCGACATCCTTGAAGTATTCCCCACAGATGTGGGAGTGATCCTGGCCGAGCGACAGGGTAGCCAGCGCCACCAACGTATTCCCCACAGGTGTGGGGGTGCTCCTACAGTAGGCTGGTCAACCGATACCCCACCTGAGTATTCCCCACAGACGTAGGGACGACTCACTCAGAGTTTTTCACGATTTTATGGCAAAACACTTGTCATTGCCCCCAGAGTTGCGCGATAATTGAAGCAACTAATCGGTGAGAACCGATAAACAACTGAAGGGGTTGATCTGCGTGGAAGTCACACGACTCGGCGATACATTCTCTTTATCTGGTACGTTGCCAGAAGTAGGAGATCAGTTACCAAAGTTTAAGGTATTCGATCAGGAAAATAAGAAGGTCAAGACGGCTAACCTCATTGGCAAAGTGACCTTGATTAGCGTTGTTCCAGACTTGGATACACCAGTATGCACGATCCAAACGCGAAAGTTCACCCAGCAGGCGGATCACTATCCAGATGCCCGTTTTGCAACGATTTCAAACAACTCGATTGCCGAACAGACAGGATGGTGTGCGGCCCAGGGCGTTGAAAACATCGACTTGTTGTCAGACGAAGAATTGTCGTTTGGCTACGAGATGGGCTTGTACGTCCCAAACTTAGGTAACTTGGCGCGGTCAATTTGGATCATCGATGATACCGGCAAGATTGTTTACCGGCAGATTGTGACCGAACAATCCGATGAGCCCAATTACTTGGAAGCCATCGATGCCTTGGAAAAACTCGTCCCACGTGTTGACCTTTAAGCTAAAGTTGCGTAAACTGTGAAAGTAGCGTTGAGCAAGTCAGTAGCGTGAGAATGTCTGTTCTAGAGAGCCGGAGGTGCTGGAAACCGGTGAGACACTCACGTGAACGTAGCTTGTGAGCTGCCGGGCTGAACCGTAAGTAAGCCCGGACCGGAGCACTCTCCGTTAACAAAGAAGTTAAGTGGGGCATAAACGCCCAATTTAGGTGGTACCGCGAAGACTCTTCGTCCTAATTTTTAGGATGAGGCGTCTTTTTTTCGCCCAATGCGTTAGCTTCTCCCAGTCAAGAAAGGAATTGATTTACATGGCAGACAAGCAAGTTGATATGCCGACCAAGTACGATCCGACCGCCGTTGAAGCGGGTCGTTATCAGACTTGGCTCGATGAAGATGTTTTCAAACCCAGTGGCGATAAGAAAGCCACCCCGTATTCCATCGTTTTACCGCCACCAAACGTTACCGGTAAGTTGCACTTAGGTCACGCCTGGGATACGACTTTACAAGACATGATCATTCGCCAGAAGCGGATGCAGGGCTTCGATACACTCTGGGTTCCCGGCATGGACCACGCCGGCATCGCCACGCAGGCCAAGGTGGAAGCCCGGTTGCGCGAACAGGGCATTACCCGTTACGATCTCGGCCGCGAGAAGTTCGTCGACAAGGTTTGGGAATGGAAGGACGAATACGCCGCTACCATCCACAAGCAGTGGGCCAAGATGGGGCTGTCCATGGACTACTCCCGTGAACGGTTCACGTTGGACGATGGGTTATCCGATGCCGTCAAGAAGGTCTTCGTTGCCCTCTACAAGAAGGGCCTCATCTACCGCGGCGAATACATCATCAACTGGGACCCGCAAGCCCGGACCGCCTTATCCGATATCGAAGTGATTCACAAGGACGACAAAGGGGCCTTCTACCATGTGAAGTACCCGTTTGCCAACCCTGAAGATACCTTCAATGGCAAACACTACATTGAGATTGCTACCACCCGTCCGGAAACCATGATGGGGGATACCGCCGTGGCCGTGAACCCCGACGACGACCGATACAAGGACTTGGTCGGCAAGAAGGTGGTTCTGCCACTGGCTAACCGTGAGATTCCGATCATCGCCGACCAATACGTCGACATCAACTTCGGAACCGGGATGGTTAAGATTACGCCAGCCCACGACCCAAATGACTTCTTAGTCGGAAACCGGCACAATTTGGAACGGATCAACACCATGAACGAAGATGCCTCGATGAACGACAAGGCCGGCAAGTACGCCGGGATGGACCGTTTCGACGCGCGGAAGGCCATGGTTGCGGACCTAGACGACCAAGGGTTGCTGCTAAAGGTGGACCCCATCGTCCATTCCGTTGGGCATTCCGAACGGACCGGCGTTCAAGTCGAAGCTCGGCTGTCCACGCAATGGTTCGTGAAGATGAAGCCACTCGCCGAAGCCGCCATCAAGAACCAAGCGGGCGACGACGCGGTTGATTTCGTCCCCGAACGTTTCGAACACACCTTCACCCAATGGATGGAAAACGTCCACGACTGGGTTATCTCACGGCAACTCTGGTGGGGTCACCGGATTCCGGCCTGGTACAATAAGAAGACCGGCGAAGTCTACGTTAACGAAGAAGCACCGAAGGATATCGAAAACTGGGAACAAGATCCCGATGTCTTGGACACCTGGTTCTCCAGTGCCCTGTGGCCATTCTCCACGATGGGTTGGCCAAATGAAGACAGCGCCGACTTCAAGCGCTACTTCCCAACCGACACATTGGTTACGGGTTACGACATCATCTTCTTCTGGGTTTCCCGGATGATCTTCCAAAGCCTCGAATTTACAGGCAAGCGGCCGTTTAAGCACGTGCTCTTGCATGGCTTAATCCGGGCCGAAGACGGTCGGAAGATGAGCAAGTCCCTGGGTAACGGAATCGACCCCATGGACGTCATCGACAAGTACGGTGCCGACGCCCTGCGGTGGTTCCTGTCCACGGGTTCCACTGCCGGCCAAGATGTCCGGTTCAGCTACGACAAGATGGATGCAGCCTGGAACTTCATCAACAAGATTTGGAACGCCAGCCGTTTCGTCATCATGAACTTGGGCGAGAACACACAGCCGGTGGTTCCAGCCGCCGACAAGTGGGATTTGACCGACAAATGGATTTTGAGTCGGTTGAATGACACGGTCAAGCACGTGACGGAAATGTTTGACAAGTTCGAGTTCGGTGAAGCCGGTCGTTCCCTGTACAACTTCATCTGGAACGACTTCTGTGACTGGTACATCGAAATGAGTAAGGAAGTTCTGACGGGCGACGATGCGGCGGCCAAGGCCACCAAGCAAGACATGTTGGCCTACGTTCTGGATCAAACCTTGCGTTTACTCCAACCGATTATGCCATTCGTCACCGAAGCCATCTGGCAGGCCATGCCGCATGACGGGCAATCACTGGTCACGGCGGCTTACCCAGTCGACCACCCAGAATTCGACAACGCCACGGCGGAAAGCGATATGACTAGCTTGATCGACCTGATTAAGGCCGTGCGGAACGTTCGGGCCGAAGCCAACGCGCCAATGTCCACGCCAATTGATCTGCAAATTAAGACCAGTGACGCGAACTTACAACGCGTGTTCGAGACCAACCGCGACTACATCGACCGGTTCGTTCACCCGAAGGACTTCGAAATCGGCGCGGATGTTGTGGCACCTAAACTGGCCATGACCGCCGTCATCACCGGTGCCGAAGTTTCCGTTCCGTTGGCCGAATTGGTTGACCTGAACGATGAAGCCGCACGTTTGGACAAAGAAGTCGCCAAGTACACGTCGGAAGTCCAACGGGCCGCCAAGAAGCTGAGTAATGAGCGCTTCGTGGCCAACGCGCCGGAAGATGTGGTTAACGCCGAACGCGAAAAGCAAACGGATAACCAAAAGAAACTAGAGGCCACGCAACAACGGCTAGCAGACATCAAGGCCCAACTTTAGGCCAAGTGTCAGCGATTCATACCAATCACCATTCCTGAAACGGGGATGGTGATTTTTTTTAAGCCTCTACTTAGAACTAATGTAAAATTCGGCCATTTTGTTGCAAGATTTGTTGGAAGCTTAAACTTTCTTAAACAGTCAGTTAAAGGTTAACCGTAAAACTAACGCGATGATTCCCGGAGCCCTTCTGTCCATTAGAATTAGTGAAACCAGAGGCCTACGCCAGTCAGGGATATGGGGGAGACACCGCCAGCCTGAGGAGACGGTTTTCCGGTTTGCCCACCGCGTTTCACCCCATATTTGGTGAACGGTAAGGCGCCGGTGATGGCACTCGTCAACATTAATTGGCCGATAGGGAAGAACCCTTTCGCCGTTCGCCACAAAATCTGCTACACTAAGAGGCAGTGACGCACGCGGGAGGTTTTTATTTTGGTAGAAACGTATGCCGAAGCCCTGCAGTTCATCCACGGTCGCGACCGGTTCAAGAAGAAGCCGACTCTCGATAGGATGCGGCAGTTCATGCACATCTTGGGTGACCCGCAGGCAGAGTTAAACATGATTCACGTTGCCGGCACCAATGGCAAGGGGTCCACGGTGGCCTTCTTACGAGACCTGTTCATGGCCGAGGGGCAGACGGTGGGGACGTTCACCTCGCCTTTTATCACCCGGTTCAATGAACGGATTAGTACCGATGGGCAGCCCATTAGCGACACCGATTTGGTCGCCATGGTCAACCGGATTCAGCCCGTGGTGGCCCGGTTGGACCGGGAGCTAGCCGAAGAGGGGCCGACGGAATTTGAAATCGATACGGCGTTGATGTTTTGTTATTTCGCCAGCCACCCCGTAGACATCGTGATTGTTGAAGTGGGGCTGGGCGGCCTCTACGACTCGACCAACATCATTACCCCGGCCGTGTCGGTGATTACCACCATTGGGATGGATCACATGAAGATCTTGGGTGATACGATTCCCAAGATTGCCGCACAGAAGGCCGGAATCATCAAGCCCGGTGTGCCGGTAGTCTGCGGTCGTTTGACGCCCGAAGCCCTGGCCGTGATGGATCAGACGGCGACTGCCCAGCACACGGACGTCAGGGCGTTGGGTCGCGACTTTAAGGTCAAAAGTCAACCGGAACCCGGCTGGGGCGAGCGGTTCGCCTACAATTGGGGCGACCATCGCTGGCGACACCTAGAGATTGACCTGCTGGGCCAGTATCAGATTGACAACGCGGCCACGGCTCTCACGGCCTTCATCACGTACCATCAGCTGCGTCAGTTGCCGCTCAAGATGAGCGAGGTTCGCGCGGGCCTGAAGCATACCGCGTGGCCCGGGCGGTTCGAACGGTTGACGGAAGATCCGGTGATCGCGATTGACGGGGCCCACAACGAACCTGCCATGGTGGAAATGGCCCAGCTGTTGCGGCAACACTTTGCCCAGCATGATATCTACATCATTCTGGCGGTCTTGGCAGATAAGCAGTATCAACAGATGATTCGCACACTGCTGACGGTGCGCAACGTCCACGTCATCGTGACCCAATTTCAGGGACCGGGCAAGCGTGCGGCCGCTACGCCACAGGCCTTGGAGGACGCCGTGACCTCGCACAAACGCGTGACCACGGCCGACGATTGGCCGAGTGCCTTGAAGCAGGCCCTAGCCAACGTTTCGGCGGATGATTTGGTCCTGCTGACGGGCTCGCTTTACTTTATTTCGGAAGTTCGGCAGTATTTTAAGGATGCGGACGCGTAAATGTGCTCTTTTTGCGGAGTTAATCCGTAAGGGAGCTGAGAGAGATGCAACGACAAAGAGTGACGAGCGCCAATGAGCGTGAATTAGTGGGGCGGGTCTTGCGACACCTGGGGTTGCCGGTAGCGGTGGAAGTCGAGCGGTTCTTTCGATATTTCCGCCGGGTCGCCGATCTGCGTTATGCCAGTCAATTACAGTGCCAACGCTACGTCGGGGGTCAGAGTGCCCGCCGCGCCCTGTTGACGGCCATTGAACTGGGCCGGTGGGTGCAACGCGCGCCCCGTCAGCTATACGGCGAGGTCATGGCCAGTAGTCAGATTGGGGAGCTTCTCATGGACGACCTACGCTATGCCCCTCAGGAGCGGCTGGAGGTCCTGGCCTTAGATGCCAAACACCAAGTCATCGACCGCCAGACCGTCTTCGTGGGGACGTTGGATAGTTGTCCTGTCCATCCCCGCGAAATCTTTCGTCTGGCCGTGATGACCGGTGCGGCGGCGCTCGTGGTCGCCCACAACCACCCCAGCGGCTTAGCGGAGCCGTCGCCGAATGATCTCCAGTTCATGCGGCGGTTGGCGCAGTGCGGCCGGTTAATGGGGATTCCGGTGCTGGATGGCTTTGTGATTGGTTTGCACACTTACTTTAGTCTGCGTGAGGCCGGGATTTTACCCCTAAAACAGGGGGCAAATAAGTCAGAAGGTTTAAAATCTGATTAAAATCGGTTTTACCTATTTCTTTCTCGTTAAAAGTTCGGTATTCTTGACATTGACGACGTGTTCTCACGTAGATAGGTATGTTATAATACGTCTATCAATGAATAAGACAAAAAACTATAAATATTTTGTTGACAATGAAGGGATGAAACACAGTGTTCGGATTAGGAACGAAAAATATTGGAATCGATCTTGGTACCGCCAATACGATTGTGTACGTTGACGGTAAAGGAATCGTTCTACGCGAACCTTCTGTTGTCGCCAAGAACACAAAGTCTGGGGAAATTGTGTCCGTTGGTGAAGACGCTCGTGCAATGATTGGTCGGACGCCGGCTAGTATCGTTGCCATTCGGCCCATGAAAGATGGGGTTATTGCGGATTACGATACGACCGTTGCCATGATGAAGTATTTCATCGAAAAGACGGTTGGCAAGTCCAGCGGTAAGCCTTACGTGATGGTTTGTGTGCCAAGCGGTGTAACGGAAGTTGAAAAGCGGGCGGTCATTGACGCGACCCGTGTTGCTGGTGCTCGTGACGCCTACGTCATCGAAGAACCATTTGCTGCAGCCATTGGTGCCGGGTTGCCCGTCATGGACCCAACCGGTAGCATGGTCGTAGATATGGGTGGGGGAACCACCGATGTCGCCACGATTTCTCTGGGAGGGATCGTTTCTAGTCGTTCTATCCGGGTTGCCGGTGATAAGTTGGACGATGCGATTGCGACTTACGTGCGGTCCAACTTCAACCTGTTGATTGGTGAACGGACAGCTGAAAAGCTCAAGATGGACATTGGTTCCGCTTCGGTGGAAGAAGCCGACAAGATCGAGGGTGCCACGATTCGTGGCCGTGACTTGGTCTCTGGCTTGCCCAAGGCCGTTGAAGTCTCGGCGGTTGACGTGGCCAAAGCCATTCAAGAACCCGTTCAAGACGTCATTACAGCCATCAAAGAAACCTTAGAAGAAACTTCACCAGAAATCGCCGCCGACGTGATCGATCACGGCATCGTGCTGACTGGTGGGGGCGCCTTACTCAAGAACCTATCGGAAGTCATTGCCGATGCAACCAAAGTCCCAGTTTCCATCGCCAACGATCCGTTGGATTGTGTGGCAGCTGGTACCGGTGAATCATTAAAGAGTATCGATGTCATGAAGAAAAAATAGGGACTAGCGGGAAGGCAGCTTCCCGCTTCTTTATTGTGACGCCAGTGACGAACCGGTTGCTGGTGAACAAGATGGAGGTCAAACATGCAAAAATTTTCTTTCAATCGGCGACTCGTCATTATCATTGTCTGCTTGATTGTTAGCTTTGCTTTGATGACGGTGTCCGTAGCTATTCGTAACAAGAAATCCACGCCACCACTGATTCAACAGTTCGGTAACGATATTGTTGGGCTGGCCGACCGGGTTGTCGCTTTACCTGCGAATGGCTTGCGTGGGTCGGTTAGTTCTATTTCAGAATTGTTGAACACGTATCAGGAAAACCAACAATTGAAGAAGCAGGTGAGTGAACTCGCCCAGACCAAGGTGCGGGATCAAACCTTAGCTAAGGAAAACAAGCAGCTTAAACAAGAAATCAAGTTGAATGATTCGCTGACCGACTACACGGCGATTACCGCCGCAGTGATCACGCGGACGCCTTCGTCTTGGCAAAACCAAGTCGTCATCAACAAGGGATCTTCGGCGGGCGTGGTGAAGAATATGCCCGTCATGTCTGGTTCCGGTCTGGTTGGCCGAGTGGCCGAAGTGAACAAGACCAATTCCAAGGTGGAACTCATTACCGATAACAACGATTCCGCTAACCGATTCGCGGTGTCCATCACCACGAAGTCCGGCAAGACGGTCAATGGGGTCTTGAGTGGCTATAAGTCCGATACCGGACAGATTACCATGAACAATTTGACCACGAAGTCGAAGATTAGTAAGGGCGACAAGGTCGTTACGAGTGGTCTCGGCGGCGTGACGCCGAAGGGCCTGTTCGTGGGGACTGTTGCCAAGTCGGTCGGTGACGACTACGGGCTGTCAACCAAGCTCTACATCACGCCGGCAACGGATTTAAGCGACCTGAACATTGTGACGGTTGCGGTTACGAAACAATAAGGGGGCTAAGGCGTGTATCGATTATCTAAAATGCGTTTTGGTTTCCCAATTGGTCTATTCTTGATGTTATTTCTGGATGGCAGTATCAGCCAAGTCTTTAGTGTCCATCTGTTTAATACGCCATCCGTCATGGTTAGTCACTTAGTGGTGCTCTGGTTGGTTTGCGGCGTCTTGTTTGAGGAGACCATGCCGATGCCACTGGCGAAATGGGCTATCGCGGCGGGAATTGTCTTTGATCTCTACTATACCGGGATCTTTGGCGTCTACGTCTTCGTCTTCCCGCTCGTGGTCTACGTCACCCGGGTGATCGTGAAATACATTAGTCCCAATTTTTTGAGTGGACTGTTAATCTACTTTATTGATATCACCATCGTTGAAGCATTGAGCTTTGTCGCCAGTCGGGTCGTCCACATGACGGCCATGTCTGGTAGCGCGTTTTTGGTTAATACGTTGGGCCCCACGTTGGCGTTAAATCTCGCCATGTTCGTGGTCTTATATTTTCCAATTCGTGCGGTGTATAATTGGTTAAAATAGGTGAAGGGAACGAACGCTATGCAAGCTGCCGTATTACGGGGAACGCAGAACGGCTATGATTTGGTGCTCAAACAATCGGCAAGCATGGACCAAATCTTAGCTGATCTAAGAGCATTATTGGAAAATCTAAATGTCGATCCCAAGGCCATGGAAACCGCGAAAGTCTCGCTGGACGTCCTGACCGAGGATCGGATTTTAACAGCCGATGAAAAATCACAGATCGAACAACTGGTAGGCAACTACCCGCGTTTTGAAATCCATAAAATTGCGGCCAACGTCATGACCATTGCTGATGCCATTCAGTTGCGTGAGCGCGAGAACGTTCACCTGCTGAGTAAGGTTATCCGCAACGGTCAGGACGTGACAATGCAAGGGGATGTCCTGTTTTTGGGCACCGTTCATGAGGGTGGTAAGCTCTGCACAACCGGGAACATCTTCTCAATGGGTAACGTGAGCGGCATCTTGCAGGCGGGCTATCCCGACGATGAATCCAAACTGATTATGGGAAATCTTGCGACCGCGCAACAGGTCAGAATTGCCGAACAGTTTGACATTATCGAATCCGACCAAGTGTCCGATTCTAGCCAAACCATTGCTTACGTCAACGACCTCCACGTGTTGTCGTACGGTAAGCTCAGCGCGTTAAAGAAGATCAACCCGAAATTGTACAACCGGATTGGAGGAATTTAGAATGGGAAAAGCAATTGTGATCACCTCTGGTAAGGGTGGTGTGGGTAAAACCACGACTAGTGCCAACATTGGGACGGCGCTTGCCTTGATGGGGAAGCGGGTGTGCCTGATGGACCTGGATATTGGCCTGCGGAACTTAGACGTTGTCCTGGGATTGGACAACCGAATCATTTACGACATTGTCGATGTGGCGAGTGGCCGGGCGAAATTACCCCAAGCGTTAGTTAAGGACAAGCGCTTTGACGATAAGCTTTACCTGTTACCTGCCGCGCAAAACACGGACAAGACGGCCCTACAACCCGACCAAGTCAAGGCGATTGTGGACGAACTGAAGCCGGAATACGACTACGTCTTGATCGACTGTCCCGCCGGAATCGAACAGGGCTTCATGAACGCCGTTGCCGGTGCGGACGCCGCGATTGTGGTCACGACGCCCGAAATCTCGGCCGTGCGGGATGCCGATCGGGTCGTGGGCTTGTTGGAACAACATCCCTTGACGGAAGCCCCACGCCTGCTGATTAACCGGATTCGCCGGAACATGATGCAGGATGGCTCCATGATGGATATCGATGAGATTACCCATCATCTGGGGATTGAATTGCTGGGCATCATTGTCGATGACGATGCCGTCATTTCAACGTCCAACCAGGGGGAACCTATCGTGATGGATGCCGACAATGCGGCCTCACAAGGCTATCGTAACGTGGCCCGGCGCCTAGAGGGCGAGACGGTCCCGTTGATGAAGCTGGAAGATCAGGAGCCGGATGGGTTCTGGCACAAGGTCAGCAGTTGGTTCCACCGCGGATAAGCCATTGGCGGTGAACCCATCAAGCGAATTTTCAGGAAATTTGCCAATAGGCCTTGACGTTTGTGAAAATTAAAAGTAGTATGTTGTCAATGAAACGAAAAACGTTGAACAGAAGAGTAGGTTGACGCAGTACCGACAGAAAGCCCGGTTGATGGAAACGGGTGGTCTGGTTAAACCGAAACACATCTGTGAGTTGGTCGTCTGAAGGAAGTAGGATGATCCGGGTTAGCCCGTTACAGCTGGAGTTGCTTGCAACTCGCCGAGGCTCAGTCAGTGATGGCTGAACAAACTAGAGGTGGAACCACGATGTGATCGTCCTCTTAGGCCCAGTTAGGGTCTAAGAGGACTTTTTTATTTTCATGGGATTGCGAGGAACTCCGTGAGTCGGTGTGGCGTGAGCTCACCGAAGACATGAGGTGGCACCGCGTGATTACGCCCTCTTGAGAGAAATCTCAAGAGGGCTTTTTTTAGTTAAAGAAGGAGGAGAATTGTTATGCACTATGTTAGTCAGATTTTACCATCACTGATTTCCGGTACCGGAATGACGTTATCCATATTCTTTTGGACCTTAATCATTTCCGTTCCGTTAGGGATTCTGGTCGGGTTAGGCATGATTACCCGGTTTAAACCCTTAACGTGGTTGATTAACATCTACGTTTGGTTGATGCGAGGAACCCCACTGTTATTGCAATTAATTTTCGTTTTCTACGGGTTACCCATCATCGGGATTGTCTTCAACCGTTACGATGCGGCGCTCTTCGCCTTCATCCTGAACTATACGGCGTACTTCGCGGAGATCTTCCGGGGCGGCCTGCAAGCCATCCCCGTGGGTCAGTATGAAAGTGCCCGGGTACTGCGGTTGACCAAGTGGCAAACGCTACGTAAGATTGTGATTCCACAAGTGGTCAAGATTGTGCTCCCGTCCATCGGCAACGAAGTCATTAACTTGGTTAAGGATTCCTCGTTGGTCTACGTCATCGGGTTAGGCGACCTGTTGCGTGCCGGGAACGTGGCCATGGCCAGAGACGTGACGCTGGTACCAATGTTACTGGTCGGCGTCATCTACTTACTGTTGACGGCCGTCTGCACGTTGGTCTTGAAGCGGTTGGAAAAGCACTACAGCTACTGGCGTTAGAGAAAGGATGGTTGACTCATGTTAGAACTTAAAGGAATTACGAAAAAATTTGATGGTAAAACCATCTTGGACGGCGTTGATTTGACGGTCAACGATGGCCAGATCTTGACGATTGTCGGGCCTTCCGGGGCCGGCAAGACCACATTACTGCGGTGCATTAGCGGGCTTGAAATGGTCGATGGCGGTCAGTTCCTATTGGACGGTCAGCCCTTCGATCCCGCCACGAACCGGGATAATGATGCTGTGATTGGGGTGGTCTTCCAGGACTTCCAATTATTCCCCAACCTCACCGTTTTACAAAATGTGGTGCTGGCCCCGACGATGGTCTTGAAGAAACCCAAGGCGGACGCCGAAAAGGAAGCCCGTACCTTACTGGAACGGCTGAACTTAGGCGGCAAGGCCGATCTGTTCCCTTACGAACTCTCCGGTGGGCAGAAACAACGGGTTGCCATCGTGAGAGCCTTGGCCATGCACCCCAAGTTGTTGTGCTATGATGAACCAACCTCGGCGCTGGACCCAGACCTGCGTAAAGAAGTGGAAGAGATTATTTTAAAACTCAAGGACGAAGGCATGACGCAGATTGTGGTGACCCACGATATGCCGTTTGCCGAATCCATTGCCGATCAGATGTTACGGGTTGAACCAAAAGAGTAGGGAGGCACCGCACCATGAAATTTAGAAAAATGCGCGTGATTGCGCTAGCCCTGCTCGTGGTCGGGTTAACCCTGACGTTGGCCGGCTGTGGCGAAAACGTCACCCAGCGGGCCAATACGCAGGACACGTGGTCAACGATTCAGAAGAAAAAGAAGGTCGTCATTGGCCTGGACGATAGCTTTGTGCCGATGGGCTTCCGCGAGAAGAGTGGGAAGCTGGTGGGCTACGACATCGACTTGGCCAGAGCCGTCTTTAAACAGTACGGCATCAAGGTAGACTTCCAATCCATCGACTGGAACATGAACGTCACGGAGCTGCATAACGGGACGATCGATTTGATTTGGAACGGATTCTCCATCACACCTCAGCGGTCGAAGCAGGTGGCCTTATCGGATACCTATCTCAATAACGACCAGGTGTTGGTCACGCTGAAGAAGAACCATATCACTTCGTATCAGGATATGACGGGGAAGGTGTTGGGCGCGCAAACCGGGTCATCCGGCGCCAACGATATCGACACGTACCCCAAGCTGTTGAAGAATCGGATTAAAAATCACGAGGCTGTGACTTACGATTCCTTCACCAACGCCTTCATCGACCTAAACGTGGGCCGGATCAAGGGGCTCCTAATCGATAGCACCTACGCCAACTATTACATCAAGCACCAGGCTCACCCTGAAAACTATCGGGTGACCGTGGGTAGCTTCCCCAAGGAAAAATTTGCCGTGGGGATGCGTAAGGGCGATGTGACCCTGCGCAAGAAGATTAACGCCGGGCTGAAGAAGCTCGCCGCCGATGGTCAGCTACAAAAGATTAATGAAAAATGGTTCGGTAGCAACGTGGATACGCCGCTGCTGAAGAATAAGTAAGATTGGGAAACTCGAGGCTTCGGTCGCGAGTTTTTTAAGTGTTGTGGCTGTAGGGTTAGTTTGGCTGTTAGCTAAGGAATGGGTAGCAAAAGGTCGCAAATTTGGTGGCCTTGGGTAGAACTGAAAGAATTGTTGATTAAAGCGGCTAATGTTGTGGGTGTTACTTGCGGGGTGAAGTGGCTTGTTAGGGATAAGCCAATCGCAGCCGTGAGTGAAGCAAAATATGAGCTCAGCCGTGGGATTATCTGACCGACGTTGGTCGGTCAGATAATGGCGACTTGGAAACGCCGGTTTGTGGCGGTTCCAAGCGAGGAGAAAGACCGCTTCTCAGGCTTTCTCCGGTCCTGCCCACCGCGATCCAGCTCATATTTTGCGAACGGCAAGGCGGCCAGTCCACGCAATATTGCAGTGCTGGTTCCAATCATTAATCTTAGCAAGTATTTGGCCACGATCGGGTGGTTGCCAACAATTCTCCGCGGTCGTTGCTTGTATTTGAGGCGCGGTTCCTTTAGAATTAAACACCGATTAGTATTTTGCTAGAGGAGGCAATTGCGCGTGCACTTTCGCATAAAAGACGGGGTAACCTTGGACTTGTTGCCCACAAAACAATTTAAAACGATCGGGATTAAGGTCGACTTCGTGGCGCCACTACAGGCCACGGCGATCACGGCCCGTGCGCTATTGGCTCAGGTCTTGGAGACCAGCACGGCGGCTTATCCCACTCAGACCGCACTGGCCCGCGAGTTGTCGCGGTTGTACGGCGCTAGCTTCGGGATTAGCGTGTTGAAGCTAGGGACTAAGCACGTCATTCGCTTGACGTGTTCACTGGTTGACGAACAGTATCTCGATAATTTCGGCGATCAACAGGCCCTATTCGATCAGGGAATGGCGTTGCTAAAAGAAGTGCTATTCGCGCCCTTACTGCCCAACGGGAACTTTGATCCCACGACCTTCACCCAGCAACGGCAGAACCTGCTGACGGCGATTAAATCACTAGACGATGACAAACAATACCTGGCCAACCGCCGACTTCAGGAGCTGCTCTTCACGGGACAGCCCACCCAGGCGATGAGTGCCTTGGGTGATATTCACGTGTTAAATGACCTGTCGGCGACCGATATCTTGGGGACTTACCACGAGATGTTGGCTCACGACGCCGTCCACGTGGCGGTGGTCGGGGATGTCGACGAGCAACGCGCCAAGGCGGCGATGGCCGATTGGCCGTTAGCCGATCGCGCGGTTGAGGCGGATTCACCGTACTATCGCTGGTCGTTACGCGACCACGTTCAGGTCGGCGATGATGAGGCGCCGGTGGTTCAAGCCAAGTTGAATTTGGCTTACCAACTCCCCATTTATCGCGATGACCCGGACTTCATGGCGGCCGTGGTCTTTAACGCGGCCTTCGGGGGAACACCGCTCTCACTGTTATTTACCAACGTGCGGGAGAAGGCTAGTCTGGCCTACTACGCCAGCAGCGGATACAGTCCCTTTACCGGGACGCTGAGCGTTCAGACGGGGATTCAAGCGGAAAATCAACAGCGCGTCGAGGCCATCATTGCCGAGCAATTGGCCGCCGTTCAACGCGGCGAGCTGTCCGAAAAATTATTGGCGGAAGTTAAGGCAAGCCTGTTGAACGCTCGGCTGGCGGCGCTGGACAGTCCGCAACGGCGATTGACGGGATTGTTAAATACCCAATTGACCCACCTGCACGAACCGTTAGCGGCTTGGCAGGAAAAATTAGCGAAAATTACCGTTGCCGATGTGACGCGGGTGGCCCAGCAGGTCACGCTGCAAGCAACGTATTGTTTACATGGAGGTGTGCAGGGTGCTGAATAAAAAGACGTATGACCGGTTAGGCGAAACGGTTTACCAGGCGACCTTAACCAATGGGCTAAAGGTTCTGATGGTGCCCAAGGCGGGTTTCCATAAAACCTTTGCGATTATGACCACCGATTACGGTGCCATGGACAATGAATTCGTGCCGCGCGGTCAGCAACAGCCCGTTCGTTTCCCGGATGGGATTGCCCACTTCCTGGAACACAAGCTATTTGAGAAGAAGGACCATGACGCCTTTGACTTATTTGGTAAATATGGGGCCAGTGCCAATGCCTTCACGGGCTTCACGCAGACCAGTTACTTATTTGCCACGACCAGCCACCTCAAGGAGAACCTGGAGATCTTACTCGACTTCGTCCAGGACCCGTACTTTACGCCGGCCACGGTTAATAAGGAAAAGGGTATCATCGGCCAAGAAATTCAAATGTATGATGACGATCCGGGATGGCAGAGCTACTTTGGCATGATTGGTCACCTGTACCCCAAGGAACCCCTGCACATCGACATTGCGGGGACGGTGGACTCCATCGATCGGATTACGGCCGATGACCTGTACGCGGCCTACAACACCTTCTATCACCCTAGCAATATGAGCTTGGTAATCGTCGGCCAACTCGATCCGGAGGAGACCTTGGCGTGGATTACGGCCAATCAAGATGCCAAGACCTTTGCGCCCAACGAACCGATCACCCGCGTGCCGTCGCCGCAGGCTAAACCCGCAGACATCGTCGCCGATTCCACGCGGCAACTCACGGTTTCGCGGCCCAAGGTTAGCATTGGCCTGCGCGGCTTTGACACGGTGCCCGCCGGTCGGGATGGTCTGCGCTACAGCGTGGCCGTGTCGTTGATGTTTGACCTGCTATTTAATGATACCAGCGATAACTATCTACGGCTGTACGATGCCAACGTGATTGACGACAGCTTCGGCTACGACTTCCAGGTCCAGCGAGGGGCGCACTTTGCCCAGTTGGCCGGGGATACCGATCGACCGGAACAGTTCGCCAATGAATTATCCGCTATCTTAGCGGATGCGCCGGCGCAATTGGCGGCCGCTAAGCCGCAATTCGACCTAGTTAAACGCGAAGCCGTGGGCCGCATCGTGGGGGCAATCAACTCGGTCGAGGGGATTGCCAACCAATACGACGGGCCACTGTTTGATGGCGCAACTATTTTCGATGAACTAACTATTTTGGAGCAATTAAGTTTTGACGAGCTGTTGGCCGCCGCACGGGACTTCTTGGCCCAAAGTCGGCAAACGGTCTACACGATTCTGCCGTAACCGGAGATTAAGAAACCGTTAAATCATGAATTCTGGGGCCTGTCGCTGAAAATGAGGGAGCGCCTATGCTATACTGCTAGTAGAGAAATTTTGAACAGGTGGAGAATTAAAAATGAGTGAAAACAAAATAACATTGGGGAAAACACTGCGCGATGCCCGGATTGCTAAGGGTTTCACGTTGGACGACTTGCAACAAACGACCAAGATTCAGAAGCGTTACCTCATTGCGATTGAGGATCAAAACTTCGATGAACTCCCGGGGGACTTCTACGTCCGGGCCTTTATTAAGCAGTACGCGGACATGGTCGATCTGGATGGGGCTGAACTATTAAAGCAATTTGATAGTGCCCTGCCAAGTACGCAGACACAAGAATATGTTGATAAGGTTAACGAAAACAACCCGGAGACCCGTTCGCAGCAACGGAAGGTCGATGACCGGTACGTGAAGCTTCGGCGGACGATTCCCGTGATTGGCATCGTGATTGTGGTGCTGGTCGTGTTGGTCGGTATCTGGGTCGCGGCTTCCCGTAATGGAAGTAGCACCAAGAAGGATAACGTCGACAGCAGTTCGGTCAGCGTTTCCGGTAGTTCTAACAAGTCTTCTAGCAGTAGCTCATCGAAGTCAAGTAGCACGTCTTCGAAGTCTTCTTCCAAGAAGAAAGTGGCCAGCTTCAAGCAACTGAGCACGACGTCTTCCGGCTCAACTTGGGAAATGAAGAATGCTTCATCTAAGCCGAAGGTGGCGCTGTCCGCTAGCACCAGTGCCTGGGTAGCCGTTACGGTTAATGGCGCCACGAGTTGGCAAGGAACGCTGTCGTCATCCACGTCACACACGATGACGATTCCTAGCTCCGCCACGAGTGTGACCTTCAAGTTTGGGAACGCGCCAGATACGAAGGTGAAGGTTG
This sequence comes from Levilactobacillus sp. HBUAS70063, assembly GCF_038374745.1. NCBI lineage: Bacteria > Bacillati > Bacillota > Bacilli > Lactobacillales > Lactobacillaceae > Levilactobacillus > Levilactobacillus sp. HBUAS70063. The sequence continues at coordinate 303,083 of NZ_JBANSM010000004.1, forward strand.
ACGGCAAGACGTTTGACTTCACGTCCGCCACTGCCACCAGCACCGCTTCAAGTAGCAGTACCTCTGGCACCACGACGAGTTCAAGTACCACGACCACGAGTCAGGTTCAGACGGTGACACTAGAATTTAAATAATGGAAAAGCGGGTCGGTCCGTGGCGACCGATGCGCTTTTTTCGTGAGATATGTTTAAGGAGGAAATGTTCGTGAATGTTCCAAATCGCTTAACCATTGTGCGGATCATCTTGATTCCAGTTTTCTTACTGCTCTTAGTCGTCCCCTTGAATTGGGGCAACGTGGTGTGGCTGGGCACCACGATTCCGGTCACGCAAATCTGGGGGGCCATCGTCTTTGCGGCGGCGTCCATCACCGACTTTTTGGATGGCCAAATCGCGCGGCGACAACACTTGGTCACAAATTTCGGGAAGTTTGCCGACCCATTGGCGGATAAAATGATTGTCATGACGGCCTTTATCTTATTAGTGGATATGGGCGCCGTTCCCGCCTGGGGCGTGGCCATCATCGTCTGCCGGGAATTGGCCGTGACCGGTTTACGGCTGATTGTGGTTGAGACGGGGGGCCGAGTTTTGGCCGCCGCTTGGCCGGGGAAGATTAAGACCACAACGCAGATGGTGGGGATTATCCTCTTACTCTTGAACAACATTGGTTTTGGGACCATTCACATTCCGATGGCTTTGATTTTCTTCTACATCTGCCTGTTCTTCACGATCTACTCGGGAATCGACTACTTCGTGCAAAACCGGCAAGTCTTTGCGGATTCTTCCGCCGAATAGGATTAGCAATAACCCCCGTGCCTTTGGTGACGGGGGTTATCTGGCTTCTCAAGTAGAAATGGGGATTCGAATGGTCAGCGTTTGCGGGCATTCAGTGGTATGCTGGAACCTACAATGACTTATTTTTGTGGTGTTCACTACCTTAGCCGTGAGTGAAGCCAAATTTGGTTTCAGCTGTGGGACTTTCCAAGTGGATGACTTGAAAGATGGCGACTTGGCGACGTCACTTTTTGGTTTGAAGCGAGGGAAAAGACAGGACTTGGGCTTTTTCTGTCCTGCCCACCGCGTTTCTGGCCAAATCTGGTGAACAACCGGGCGGCTAACCCAAACCAGTCTGCAATCCCAAGACTAAGTTTGAGATTGCGAGCAAAGAAATTAAAATTTTAACGAAAAAACATGGCGATTTTACGGAGTTAAGTAAAGGCGCCTTTCAGGAGGGGTAACATGCAAGCGGAAATTATTGCGGTCGGTACGGAAATCTTGCTGGGACAAGTAGTTGATACGAACTCGGCCTATATCGCCCAGGGCCTGGCGGACGCCGGGATTGAGGTGTACTACCATTCGCTGGTGGGAGACAATGCCGGCCGGTTGACGGCGGTGGTCAATCAGGCGCGATCGCGGAGTGATTTGGTCGTGATTAGTGGCGGCCTCGGTCCCACCAAAGACGATCTGACCAAGCAGACGGTCGCCCAGCTATTAGGGGTGAAGTTGGTAGAGGACGAACCGGCGATGGCAAAGATTCAGCAACACTTCGCGACGACCGGGCAAAAATTGACCCCTAACAATCGCTTACAGGCACTTTATCTCGCGGGGAGTGAACGGCTCCAGAATGCGACGGGAATGGCCGTAGGGTCCTTCTATCGCGATCCTAACGGGGCAGATTTGATGCTGTTACCCGGTCCGCCGAGTGAGTTGGAGCCGATGTTTGAGAACGAAGCCTTACCCCGACTGAAGGCCGCCTATAATCGGCAAGAATTTCTTGTTTCACGGGTGCTCCGTTTCTTCGGAATTGGGGAAGCAGAGCTGGTCACGCAGCTAGCCGATTTGATTGACCAGCAGACGAATCCGACCATTGCGCCCTATGCGAAGGTCAACGAGGTGACGCTGCGGTTAACGGCCACGGCCCAGTCCACGGCGGCCGGCAATCGTCTGTTGGATCAGATGACGGCCACCATTCAAAGTCGTGTGGGGGACTACCTGTACGGCTTCGGCGATGATAACAGTCTGGCCCAAGTCGTGGTGAAGACGCTGATCGACCGACAGTTGACGATTACGGCGGCCGAGAGTCTTACGGCCGGCAAATTTCAGAGTACCCTAGGGGATGTGCCGGGCGTTTCGGCCGTTTTTCCTGGAGGCTTTGTGACCTACGCCAACGCGGCCAAACACGACCTGCTAGGTGTTCCCCAGAACGTGATTGACACGGATGGGGTGGTGAGTGCGGCCACGGCCAGGGAAATGGCTGAACGCTCCCGGCAGAAGCTGGATACGGACTTTGCGTTGAGCTTTACCGGGGTGGCCGGTCCCGATGCGTTAGAAGGTCAGCCGGCGGGCACCGTCTGGTTGGGCTTGGCCCAGCGGCAACAGGCCCCGCAGGCCAAGTTGCTACACTTGACCGGCAACCGGGCCAAAATCCGTGAGCGCGCCGTGATGCAGGCCTTAGATTGGTTACGCCGGGTTTTAGTGGCCCAAAAATAAAGGGGAACTTTTGTTCTCTTTTTGCTTGCTTTTTAGAACATAAATCGGTATAGTGTTACTTGAAATGTAACGCACCTAAGGAGGATTTAGATGGCTGACGAACGACAAGCGGCGCTGGATAAGGCGCTTAAGAAAATTGAAAAAGACTTTGGTAAGGGCTCCATCATGCGGTTAGGTGACAACACCAACATGCAGGTGGAGACGGTCCCTTCTGGCTCGTTAGCCCTCGATGTGGCTTTGGGAGTTGGCGGTTATCCGCGCGGACGAATCGTTGAAATTTACGGCCCTGAATCTTCAGGGAAGACCACGGTGGCCTTACACGCGGTGGCTGAAGTGCAGAAGCGTGGCGGTACCGCGGCTTACATCGATGCCGAAAACGCCTTGGACCCCGCCTACGCAACGGCCCTAGGGGTAGATATTGACAGTCTGCTGCTCTCCCAACCAGATACGGGGGAACAAGGTTTGGAAATTGCCGATGCCCTGATTTCTAGTGGTGCCGTTGACATTGTTGTCGTGGATTCCGTGGCGGCATTGGTCCCACGGGCCGAAATCGAAGGCGAAATGGGTGACGCCCACGTGGGGTTACAAGCCCGGATGATGTCGCAGGCCTTACGGAAGCTCTCCGGAACCATTAACAAGACCAAGACGATTGCCCTGTTCATTAACCAAATTCGGGAAAAAGTTGGGGTTATGTTTGGTAACCCCGAAACCACCCCTGGTGGTCGGGCCCTGAAGTTCTATGCTACGGTGCGCCTAGAAGTACGCCGGGCCGAACAGATTAAGGACGGTACCGATGTCATCGGGAACCGGACGCGTATCAAGGTCGTTAAGAACAAGGTGGCTTCACCATTCAAGCGGGCCGAAGTCGATATCATGTACGGTCAAGGGATTTCGCAGACCGGGGAACTCCTGGATATGGCCGTTGAAAAGGACATCGTGGATAAGAGCGGGTCTTGGTACTCTTATGGCGAAGACCGAATTGGTCAGGGTCGGGAGAATGCCAAGCAGTACTTGGCCGATCATCCCGATATGATGGCCGAGGTCAATGCCCGGGTTCGGACGGCTTACGGTGTCAATGTCGATGGCGATGAGACACCGGAGAGCAAGAAGCCGGAGAATGCCAAGGACGAAGCTAAAACAAAAAAAGAGGGCAAAAAGCCCAGTACACAACAAAGTGAATTAATTCCGAATAAGCCGCAAGGCAAGTAGGAAGTCGGCTTGAAGGGTTATCTTCAAGCCTTTTTCATTGCGCAAAAAGTCGTCTGAAGCGGCGAAGTTAGCGGTCATTGCGAGACTTCAGAAGCGTTGGCGGGCTTCACCGTGAATTTGGTGGGGGATTCCGAGGAGTTTAGTTGACAGCGTTGATGGCAACCATTAAAATTGAAGTTGCGTCAGTTATCATATCAACATCTTGAAAAGTCTGATTTTAAATTAGTCATTTTTGATGATGCGGAGGTGGAATCATGAGTGTTCCAATTATAATCCTCGCAATCATCGCTATCGTTGTTGGTGTCGTGGGCGGTTATTACTATCGTAAGTCGGTCTACGAACGCAAGCTAGATGCTGCCAAGTTCACCGCTCAAGGTGTCTTGGCCGAAGCCAAAAAGCAAGCTGAGACTGCTACCAAAGAGGCGCTGTTAGAGGCCAAAGAGGACAGTCACAAGTATCGTGCGGAAGTCGAACAGGAGCTGAAAGAACGACGTGCCGAAGTTCAGAAGCAAGAAGATCGCTTGATTCAACGGGAAGAAACGCTGGACCGGAAAGACAACTCTCTGGAAAAACGCGAGAATTCGTTGAACCGCCGAGACAAGAAGCTTAGTGGTGAAGAACAGAATTTAGCTAAGAAACAGCAACAAGCAGACTCACTGATTGAAAAACGGCAGGAGGCAGTGGAAACCGTCGCCGCCTTATCCCAGGAAGATGCACGGGACCTGATTATTTCAGAGGCCAAAACGGCTCTGGCGGGTGAACGCGCAAAGATGATCAAGGAAAGCGAAGAGTCAGCCCGCAAGACGGCCGAGGCCAATGCCAAGGACCTGATTGTGTCAGCGATTCAACGGAGTGCCGCCGACATGGTGACGGAAACCACAATTTCTGTAGTGACGTTACCTAATGACGACATGAAGGGTCGGATCATCGGTCGTGAAGGCCGCAACATTCGGACCCTCGAAACGTTGACCGGTATTGATTTAATTATCGATGATACGCCGGAAGCTGTCGTCTTGAGTGGCTTTGACCCCTTACGGCGAGAAGTTGCCAAGATTGCCTTGGAGAAGTTGATTCAAGACGGCCGGATTCATCCGGCTCGGATTGAGGAAATGGTGGCCAAAGCCAAGAAAGAACTGGACGAACACGTTCGGGAGCTTGGTGAGCAGACAACGTTTGACCTCGGGATTCATTCGATGCATCCCGAGTTAATCAAGCTGGTCGGCCGCTTGAATTTCCGAATTTCTCATGGGCAGAACGCTTTAGCCCATTCAATTGAGGTTGCCAAGATCACTGGGGTCTTAGCCGCTGAACTCGGTGAGGATGTTACGTTAGCAAAACGTGCAGGATTATTACATGATATTGGCCGCGCCGCTGAACACGAGGATGATAGTTCTTACATTGCGACCGGGATGGAACTTGCGAAGAAGTATCGTGAGAGCCCCGTTGTGGTAAACGCTATTGCCGCTCAAGCGGATGAAACGGCGCCGCAGTCTGTGATTGCGGAACTGGTGGGGACCGCCGATTTGATTTCGGCAACCCGGCCAGGCGCACGCTCTGATTCTCTGGAAAGTTACATCCACCGCTTAGATAAGTTAGAAACGATTGCCAACGCCTTCGACGGGGTTGACCACAGTTTTGCCATCCAAGCTGGACGTGAAGTGAGAGTCATCGTGCGGCCAGATAAGATTTCCGATACGGATGCCGTTGTCTTGGCACGAGACATTAAGAAACAGATTGAGGGCGACTTGGATTATCCAGGTCACGTCAAAGTTTCCGTCATTCGGGAAGTCCGGTCAGTTGAATATGCAAAATAAGTCAGAGAAGCTAGGCCAAGTTGGTCCTAGCTTTTTTACGTCACTGACCGCAAATCCATGGTAAAATAGACCGTATGTAAATTTGAAAATTGAAGCAAACTGCGCGGTGAAACGCCAGTCTAAAAAATAATCGGCACTGCCGGTCAATTGCGGGCCCACGGGGGTCACAGATAGGGGAACGAAGATGCGTATTCTTTTTGTTGGTGATGTTGTTGGAAATATTGGTGTGGACATGATTCACGAGTACCTGCCACAGCTCAAGCGAGATTTAAAGCCACAGGTCACCATTGTCAACGGGGAAAATTCGACCCCCGTTGGCCGCGGCATTAGCCAAAAGATTTACAAGCAACTCTTGAAAGACGGGGCGGACGTGGTCACCATGGGGAATCATACCTGGGACAACGCCGAGCTCTATGACTTCATCGGGGGGGCCAATCGCCTGGTGCGGCCGGCGAACTTCCCGGGCGATACGCCGGGACAGGGCTGGACGAAGGTGAAGGTTAATCAACAGGTCTTGGCCGTGGTCAACTTGCAGGGGCGGGTCTTCATGAATCCGATGGACGATCCGTTTGCCTTGATGCAGGACTTACTGCCGGAGCTGAACACCGACTTTGTCTTCGTCGACTTTCACGCCGAGACCACCAGCGAGAAACGGGCCTTTGCCATGCGTTACGACGGGCAGCTGTCGGCCGTGGTGGGCACGCACACCCACGTTCAGACCAGCGATGCGCAGGTCCTCAAGCACGGGACGGCCTTCTTGACCGAAGCGGGCATGACCGGCCCGGCCGACAGTGTGTTGGGGATGCAGGCGGATAGCGTGATTGAACGCTTTGAAAATCAGCGACCCACGCGTTACACGGTTCAGGAGAAGGGGGCGGGCCTGTTGTCCGGTTGTGTTATCGATCTCAACGATAAGACCGGCCACGCCTCACGCATTCACCCCATCCTGATTAGCCCGCAACACCCCTACCAAAGTTAATTTTTTTGTGAAGTGAAAGGATGAACCAATTTCCATGACGAAAACGACGCCCATGATGGCCCAATATCAAAAAATTAAAGATCAGTATCCGGATGCCTTCCTGTTTTATCGGCTCGGGGACTTCTATGAAATGTTTAATGAGGACGCCGTGAAGGGTTCCCAGCTGTTGGAGTTGACGTTAACCACGCGAAGCCACAGCGCGAAGAACCCGATTCCCATGTGTGGAGTGCCGCACAAGGCCGTCCAAAACTACATCGATATTTTAGTCGACCAGGGCTATAAGGTCGCCATCTGTGAACAGATGGAGGACCCGAAGTTAGCCAAGGGCATGGTGAAGCGTGAGGTTATTCAGCTGGTCACGCCCGGCACCCAGACGGATACCGGTGCGGCCGGGGCCAAACGCAACAACTATTTAACGGCGTTGACGATGACCGATGACACGCACTACGGCTTGGCCTACACCGACCTCTCCACGGGGGAACTGAAGGCCGCCGAGTTAACCACGGTGGACACGGTCGTCAACGAGCTCATGAGTCTTCAGACCAAGGAAGTCGTCGTGGATACCACGATTGACGCCGCTATTCAGGACCGTTGCCGGCAGCTGGGGATGATGATTTCGACCCAACCGGACGTGCAGGCCAGTTCCGAATTAAGCTACGTGGAACAGGACTTGACCAGCGATCTGCTGAAGCAAGTGGTGGGCGTGTTGGTGACCTACGTGACGGTAACGCAGAAGCGGAGTCTGGCCCATTTACAACGAGCGGTAGCCTACCAGCCCACGGCCTTTTTGAAGATGGATCACGCCTCGCAATCGAACCTGGAAATTACGCAAAACTTACGGACCAAGAAAAAGTCGGGGACCTTACTCTGGCTGTTAGACGAGACCAAGACCGCCATGGGTGGGCGGTTACTGAAGCAGTGGCTGGACCGGCCGCTGATCGACCGCGCCCAGATCGAAAAACGCCAGGAAAAGGTCGGCGTCTTACTCGACCACTACTTCGAACGCAGCAATCTGCAGGCCGAATTGGTCAAGGTCTATGACCTGGAGCGTCTGGCCGGTCGAGTCGCCTTTGGTAGCGTCAACGGTCGGGACCTGATTCAGCTCCAGACCTCGCTGGAACAGGTGCCCCAGATTGCCCACACGATTGAAGACCTCGGTGAAAAGGTCTTTGACAGCACGCTACGCAATCTCGACCCCGTTGAAGACGTGGCCACGGCCATTCGCGACGCCATCGTGCCCGAACCGCCACTGTCGGTGACGGACGGCGGCGTCATTCGGGACGGCTACAGCGACCAACTCGATGAGTACCGCGACGCCATGCGCAACGGGAAGCAGTGGCTGGCCGAGATGGAGGCCCACGAACGGGAAGTCACCGGCATCAACAACCTAAAGATTGGTTATAACCACGTCTTCGGCTACTACATTGAAGTTACCAAGGTGAATTTGAACAAACTCCCCGCCGACCGCTACGAGCGTAAGCAGACGTTGGCTAACGCAGAGCGGTTCTCGACGCCGGAACTCAAGGAAAAGGAACGGCTCATCCTGGAGGCCGAGGAGAAGTCCACGGCACTGGAATACAAGTTATTCGTCGACCTGCGTGAACAGGTGAAGACCGCCATCACGCGGCTCCAGAAGCTGGCGGCCATCATTGCCAGTCTGGATGTGCTCCAGAGCTTTGCGGTGGTCAGCGAAGACTACCACTTCGTCAAGCCCACGCTAATTGCGGGACACGATCTCGAGATTAAACAGGGTCGGCATCCTGTGGTGGAAAAGGTCTTGGGCCGGCAGTCTTATGTGCCCAACGACGTTTCCATGGATAACCAGACCAATATTTTACTGATAACCGGGCCCAACATGTCCGGGAAGAGTACCTACATGCGGCAACTGGCCTTAACCGTCATCATGGCGCAGATGGGGTGCTTCGTACCGGCCGAATCGGCGCAGATGCCGGTGTTCGACCAGATCTTCACGCGAATCGGGGCCGCCGATGACCTGATCTCCGGTCAGAGTACCTTCATGGTTGAAATGCAGGAGGCCAACCGCGCGCTGAGTCACGCCACGGCGAATAGCCTGATTTTATTCGATGAGATCGGTCGGGGGACGGCCACCTATGACGGTATGGCCCTGGCCCAAGCTATCATTGAGTTCGTCCACGATAAGGTGCACGCCAAGACGCTGTTCTCCACCCACTACCATGAGTTGACCGCGTTGGAAGACTCGCTGAAGGCCTTGCGCAATGTGCACGTCGGCGCCGTTGAACAGGATGGTGACCTGGTCTTCTTGCACCAGATGCAGCCGGGGCCGGCCGACAAGTCCTACGGGATTCATGTGGCGAAATTAGCGGGGATGCCCACGCCGCTGTTAAAGCGCGCCGAGGTTATCCTCACCGACTTGGAAGACGAGGCCGCGGCGAAACCGGCCGTGGCGGTTCCTGAACAAGCGACGACACCGGAAGCCACCGCACCGGCGGCCGAAACCCAGCCAGCCGTGGCAGAGGAGGCCCCGGCCGACAAGGCGCCAGCGGCGGACGTGGCGCCGGAAGAAGCGCCGGCAACCGATCAACAGTTGTCCCTCTTCAACGACGAACCGGAGATGAATCCGGCCCAGGCCAAGGTGATTGACCAGCTCAGCCACCTCAACCTGATGGGGATGACGCCCATGGACGTCATGAGCCAGGTCTACAAGTGGCAACAGAAGTTGTCGAAATAGGCGTCAAATCGAAGGGGCTTATGTCGCAAGGGCTGGGTACTCTACCGTTGGCTAAATTTGGTCTGGATCCTCTGAGAAGATGCTTTGAGCCAAAGAGTGGTCTCAAAAATCGCTTAAAAATGTATCTAACCGGATAATTCTATGACTGAGACTGAATTTTGCTCATTTATGGTTGTTACATGGCAGCTGGAAAATTCTGATGGTTATGCACTTGTTTCGCAAGATTATAGTTGCTTTGGAAGTAGCAGTTGTTGTTGATTGCAGGTGGGCTCATGTTCATCCAAACCTGTTTGGGATGATTGCCTTATCGTTTATTCACGGTTATGACGAGAAAGCATCGACAGCGATTGATAAATGTTATGACAGCTTGGTTTAACGTGGATTTCATGGTAACCACTATCTTGCCGGAGATCGCCAGGAGTGGAGCCAGCTGTGTCGACCCAGTTAGTCGGCGTTTTTTGCCGGGTTACTGGGTGGGACGACTTGGAAGACTCACGGTCTTGGTGAGGCTTCCAAGCGAGCCGGAAGCCCGGTCTTTGGCTGCAGGCGGTCCCCACAGCAGGCGGAACTTCTGGCAGGCGTAGGTACCGGCTTTACACCGTATAGAATCGTACAAGTGTTTCCATACAGACATAATAGGTGATATAAAAGCAGCAGTAGAAATATGACAGAAAGGATGGGGCGGACATGCCTAAAATTCATGAACTAGCGTCGGTACTGGCCGACCAAATTGCCGCGGGTGAAGTGGTTGAACGGCCCGCATCCGTGGTCAAGGAACTGGTCGAAAACGCCGTCGATGCCCACAGCAAACAGATTGATATCACCGTGGAAGAGGCTGGTTTACAGCGGATTTCGGTGGTTGACGATGGCGATGGCATTGCCGATGAGGACACCGAGATGGCCTTCAAACGACACGCTACCAGTAAGATCACCGATCGCAAGGATCTCTTTCGCATCAAGTCCCTGGGGTTCCGGGGTGAAGCTTTGCCCAGTATCGCGTCCGTGGCGGATGTGACGCTGACCACCTCGACCGGTGGCGTGGGCACGTTGATTCATAACGTTGGCGGCATCATCAAGGAACACACCGCCGCCGCGGCACGCAAGGGGACCACGGTCACGGTTAAAGACCTGTTTGGAAACGTGCCGGCGCGTCTGAAATACTTGAAGTCGCCGGCCACGGAATTAGCCCGGATTACCGACATCGTCAACCGCCTCGCGCTGAGCTACCCGGACATCGCCTTTTCGCTGGTACACAACGGTCGCGAGCTCACCCGCACGGCCGGCCGAGGCGATCTCCAGCAGGTGATTGCCGGCATCTATGGCGTTCAGAGCGCTCGGAAGATGGTGGCGATCAACGGGTCCAACCCGGACTTCAAGGTGACGGGCTATGTCAGCCTCCCGGAATTGACGCGAGCCAGCCGCCAGTACATTTCGCTACTGCTTAACGGGCGATACATCCACAACTTTCAGTTGAGTAAGGCGCTGATTGCCGGGTACGGGTCGAAGCTGATGGTGGGCCGGTACCCTCTGGCCGTGCTGGACATTCGGATGGACCCGCTGCTCGTGGATGTGAACGTTCACCCCACGAAGCAGGAGGTCCGTATTAGCCAGGAGCCGGAGCTGACGCAGCTGATTCAGGAGACGGTCTTCAAACGCTTGTCGACCGAAAATCTCATTCCGGACGTGTTCAACGAGTTGCCGCAGCAAAAGACCGCGGAGCCGGCCACCGACCAACTGACGATGGCGTTAAACGACGCGTCCACGAAGTATGAGATGTCCAGTTCGGCGGCTCAGCAACCGGTCGCCGCGGCGCCAACGCCGGCCCCCACTAACGCTGGTCCGCAACCTTTACAGACGCCGGAAGAAGTGCCGGTTGAGCCGGTGGTGGTTCATCAGCGCACGGACTTCCAGCTACCGGCCATGCAGGCGTTTGACGCGAAATACCAAACGGAACAGCCCGCGGCGCCGCTGGGCGGTGGACGCGAATCGGCGGCCGAACAACCCGCGGTCGCCGCGCCAACCACGCCGCAACCGCAAGCCACTCAGCTGACGGAAGCCCAGCCGCAACGCTTCCCCGAACTGCGCTACCTAGGTCAGGTGCACGGCACCTACTTGCTGGCGGAGGCCGATGATGGCCTGTATCTGATTGACCAGCACGCCGCTCAGGAACGCGTGAACTACGAGTTTTATCGTCAGGCCATCGGCGAGGTCAGTGACGACGAGCAGAAATTGTTGGTGCCCATCGTCTTGGATTATCCGACCACCGATGTCTTGGAGCTCAGCAATCACATCGACACGCTGAATAGCGTGGGCGTTCATCTGGAAGCCTTTGGCCCGAATAGTTTCATCGTCCACGAGCATCCGACGTGGTTCAAGGCCGGTCAGGAGACCGATACCCTCAAGGAAATGGTGGACTGGGTCTTAAAGGACGGTAAGATCTCGGTGGCGGCGTTCCGCGAGAAGACGGCCATCATGATGAGCTGCAAACGGGCGATTAAGGCCAATCATCACTTGGACGATCAGCAGGCCCGCGCGCTTTTGAAGAAGCTGGCGACGGCCGAGAATCCCTTCAACTGTCCACACGGGCGGCCGGTCTTGGTTCACCTGACGGATCAGGACTTGGAGAAGCTGTTCAAACGAATTCAGGATCCGCACCATAGCGGCGACGACTGGGGCGAATAGACCCTTGCCCGGATGACCACACAATTTCACTGCAGATCTGTGGCGAATATGGTACAATTTAAAAAGCAAACATACGTTTTCTTAAAGGAGATTAAACCGGTCATGTATGAATACCTTCACGGTGTCATTGCCGCGGTGTACCCGGACCATGTGGTGGTCGACGTCAATGGGGTGGGGTACCTGGTCAATACGGCCAACCCCTACCGGTATCAGGTCGCTTCGAAGGCCGTTACCATTTACGTCTACCAAGCCGTGAGCGATACGGCGCAGACCCTCTATGGGTTCCAAGACTTCGCGGAAAAGCAATTATTCTTAAAACTCATCAACGTTAACGGCATCGGGCCCAAGAGTGCGCTGGCCATTCTGGCCAATCCGGACCATCAAGGGCTGATGCAGGCCATCCGGACCAATGACGTGAGTTTCTTAACGAAGTTCCCCGGGGTGGGGAAGAAGACGGCCGGTCAGATTGTCCTGGACCTTCAGGGCAAGTTGGACGACCTCGAACCCGCCGACGATGGCGAACTCTTCACGCCCGAGGTTGCCGCGACTGGCGGGGACAACCCGCAGTTAGACGATGCTCTGGCCGCCCTGACGGCGTTGGGGTACCGGGAAGCGGCGGTTAAAAAGGTGACGCCGAAGTTGAAGCAATTTGCTGGGAAATCGACCAACGATTATCTCAGTGAAGGCTTACGTTTACTGACGAAATAACGCAACGGATTAACCCGAAAGGAGGCTAAATGATGGCTGATGATCGACTGGTATCGCCGGAACCAGAGGACAGCAACGAAGATTCAATCGAAAAATCACTGCGGCCGCAAACGTTGGCGCAGTACATTGGGCAGGATCCAATCAAACACGAGCTCAGTGTCTACATTCAGGCGGCTAAGCAACGCGAGGAATCCCTCGATCACGTCTTACTCTATGGCCCGCCCGGTCTGGGGAAGACGACCCTAGCCATGGTAATTGCTAACGAGATGGGCGTGCACATCCGCACGACCAGCGGCCCGGCAATCGAAAAGCCGGGAGACCTCGTGGCCCTATTAAACGAGCTACAGCCCGGCGATATTCTATTCATTGACGAAATTCACCGGCTACCGAAGATTGTTGAAGAAATGCTGTACTCCGCGATGGAAGACTTTTACATCGATATCGTGGTGGGGCAGGGGCCAACCGCCCATCCCGTGCATTTCCCACTGCCACCATTTACGCTGATTGGGGCGACCACCCGAGCCGGGCTACTGTCCGCGCCACTGCGGGATCGCTTCGGCATTGTGGAGCACATGGCCTACTACCAGACGGCCGACCTACAAGAGATTGTGGAGCGGTCCGCCGATATCTTTAACACCACGATTGCCACGGAAGGCGCCCACGAGGTTGCCCTGCGTTCACGGGGGACGCCGCGGATTGCGAACCGCTTGCTCAAGCGAATTCGGGACTTCGCGGAGGTCTCCCCGGACCATTCCACCATCGACCGGGCCATTGTGGACCACGCGCTGACGCTATTGCGCGTGGATTCGGCGGGACTGGACCCGACCGATATCAAGTTACTCCGCACCATGATTGACTTTTACGATGGTGGACCGGTCGGGTTAAACACGCTGGCGGCCAACATTGGTGAAGAGACCGAGACCGTGGCGGCCATGTATGAGCCGTACCTCTTACAACGGGGATACTTAAAACGTACGGCGCGCGGCCGCGTGGTCACGCCCGCCGGCTATGACCACTTAGGATTGCCGATGCCACATCAGGATAACGCGTAAAGGAGCGACCACCATGGGATATACCTTAGATGATTTTGATTACGACTTGCCACACGAACTGATTGCGCAGACCCCGATTAAGCAGCGGGACACGTCGCGCTTGTTAGTGTTGGACCACACGGCGCACACCTTAGAAGATAAGCATTTCTACGATATTTTGGATGAACTCCACGCGGGGGATGCCGTGGTCATGAACGACTCACGGGTTATGCCCGCGCGACTCTACGGGATTCGCGAGGAAACCGGCGGGCACGTGGAAGTCCTGTTGTTGCATAACGTGGCGGGTGATGTGTGGGAGACCCTGATGAAGCCCGCCAAACGCCTGCACGTGGGGACGGTCATCAGCTTTGGCGATGGCCAGCTGACCGCAACCATCACGGAAGAACGGGACGAGGGCATTCGCCTGATTGAATTCCACTACACCGGTATCTTTATGGAAATTCTGGAACAACTCGGTGAGATGCCGTTGCCGCCTTACATCAAGGCCAAACTCGACGACCCCGACCGTTACCAGACGGTCTACGCCAAGGAAAACGGTTCGGCCGCGGCACCGACGGCGGGTCTGCACTGGACGCAGGACCTGTTGGCCAAAGTGGCGGCCAAGGGCGTTAAACTGGTTTACGTGACGTTGCACGTGGGATTAGGGACTTTCCGACCGGTGGAAGAAGCCAACATCGACGATCATAAGATGCACAGCGAATTCTACCGCCTGGATGCCGCCGCGGCACAGACGTTGAATGACGTACGGGCCCATGGGGGGCGGATCATCGCGACCGGGACGACGTCGATTCGGACGCTGGAGACCATCGGGAGTAAATTTCACGGTGAGATTAAGCCCGATTCCGGGTGGACCGATATCTTCATCAAGCCGGGTTATCAGTGGCAGGTGGTTGATGCGTTTATTACCAACTTCCACCTCCCCAAGTCCACGCTCGTCATGTTGGTAGCGGCCTTTACCGGTCGTGACCAGATTCTTAACGCCTATCAGCACGCCATTAAGGAACGCTATCGCTTCTTTAGTTTTGGCGATGCCATGTTTATCAAGTAAACGGAGGATGATCCATGGAACCCGCGATTAAGTATCGCCTGTTAAAAACAGAAAAGCATACGGGCGCCCGGTTGGGGGAATTGATTACCCCACACGGCACCTTTAAGACGCCGATGTTCATGCCGGTGGGCACGCAAGCCACCGTGAAGAATATCAGTCCCGATGAACTCGATGAGATGGGGTCTCAGGTGATTTTGGCCAACACCTATCACCTGTGGCTCCAGCCGGGTCCCGACCTGATCGAAGAGGCCGGGGGGCTGCATAAGTTCATGAACTGGAATAAGGGCATTTTGACCGATTCCGGGGGCTTTCAGGTGTGGTCGCTATCTAAGCACCGCAAGCTGACCGAGGAGGGCGTTCACTTTAGAAATGAAGTCAACGGCGATCGCCTATTCCTATCGCCCGAAAAGGCCATTAATATTGAAAATAAATTGGGGCCAGACATCATGATGAGTCTCGATGAGTGCCCGCCCTTTTTCGAAAGTTACGAGTACGTCAAGCAATCCGTCGAGCGGACCAGCCGCTGGGCGGAACGGGGCTTAAAGGCTCACGCCCATCCCGACTACCAAGGCTTATTTGGTATTGTGCAGGGGGCCGGCTACGAGGACTTGCGGCGGCAATCGGCCAAGGACTTGGTCAGCCTGGACTTTCCGGGCTATTCCATTGGTGGACTGTCCGTTGGTGAATCCAAAGAAGAGATGAACCGGGTGCTGGCCTTTACCACACCACTCTTGCCCGAGAACAAGCCCCGTTATCTGATGGGCGTTGGGACCGCCGATTCCCTGATTGACGGCGTGATTCGCGGGGTGGACATGTTCGATTGCGTCTTGCCCACGCGAATTGGCCGGAAGGGAACCTGCATGACCAGCCGGGGTCGACTAGTGGTGAAGAATGCCGCGTACGCCCATGACTTCGGGCCGCTGGACCCCGAGTGTGACTGCTACGTCTGCCGGAATTACAGCCGGGCCTACCTGCGCCACTTGTTTAAGGCCGACGAGTACTTCGGTCAGCGTTTGGCCAGCTACCATAACCTGTACTTCCTGCACAACCTGATGAAGCGGGTCCGGCAAGCCATTTGGGACGATAATTTACTAGAATTACGCGAGTCCGTGTTTGAAAAGTACGGTTATAATGCCGAACATCCCAAGAACTTTTAGAAATAATTGGACGGAATCCCTTGGTTCTGGTAAAGTGGTTCAGTAGAGACGATACGAAGGAGTGAACGAACGTGTTTGGAAATTTAGTAATTGCAGCCGGCGGGGCTAGCCAGTATTCTACAATTTTTATCTTAGTTATCTTCTTGGCCCTGATGTACTTCTTGATGTTGCGGCCACAACAAAAGCAACAAAAGAAGCACCGTGATATGATGAGCGAGTTAAAGAAGGGTGACCACGTGGTAACGATTGGTCGCTTACACGGTGTCATTGATGAAATCAATCAAACCGATAAGACGGTCACTTTGGATTGTGACGGGATTTACTTGGTCTTTGACTTACGGGCGATTTCCTCAGTTACGGCGCAAGCACCAGCCGCTGTTACGGCACCAGCTGCCGCAGCAACGAGTGAAGCGACTAGCGAAGAACAACCTGCTGAAAGTGCCGCTGATGATTCAGCCGACACGGCCGACAGTGCCGCCGCAGATAGCGACAGTGCTGACAAGGATGACGCAGCTAAATAAGGTTTAACGTGACTCACTGGCAACGGGGTTGTCGGCGAGTTGGAGGACTGACTCAATACGGGTCGGTCTTTTTTTGTCCCGGATAAATTTAGTTGAGAACAAACGTCTGTTCGGTTATAATTTAGGCAAGATGCGTTTAAACTGGGAGGTGGTCCGATGCAACCGGCGGCAAAATTCACACAACGTAAAATTATTCATGTGGATATGGATGCCTTTTACGCGTCCATTGAGGAGCGTGACCATCCGGCGTTCAAGGGCCACCCGTTGATTGTGGCCCAGGATCCCCGTAAGACCGGGGGCCGTGGCGTGGTGACCACCGCCAACTACATTGCCCGACAGACCGGGGTGCATTCGGCGATGAATGCCAACGAGGCACTGAAGCTCTGTCCCAACGCCATCTTTAAGACGCCGGATTTTCCGCGCTATCGCCAGGTTTCCGATCAGATTCACGCCATTTTTCATGAATATACCGATAAGATTGAGACGGTTGCCTTTGACGAAGCCTACCTGGACGTCACGGAGAACAAGCACCACTTACACTCGGCGGTTCAGGTGGCCCACGCCATTCAGGCGGAAATCTTCGACCAGACGCACTTGACCTGTTCCACCGGGATTTCTTACAGCAAATTCTTGGCCAAGGAGGCCTCGGACTTCCGGAAACCGGCCGGGGTCTGCGTCATTTTGCCGGAGGACGCCCACGACTTTCTCATGGCGTTGCCGATCGAACGCTTCCGCGGCGTGGGGAAGAAGACCGTCCCCAAGATGCATGAACTGGGGATTCTAAACGGGGCCGACCTGTATCAGCGCACCCAGTTAGAACTGATTCACGACTTCGGTAAATTTGGTTACGTGCTCTACCAGCGGGTTCGCGGCATCGATGAACGGCCGGTCGAGTACCAGCGCGAACGTAAGTCGATTGGTAAGGAGCGCACCTATGGGCCGCCGTTGACCACGACGGGTGAGGTGGAAAGCCAGTTGCAACGCCTGGCCGAGATGGTGGCCGCCACGGTCCAAAAGAAGCAGCGCCACGGCAAGACGCTGGTTCTCAAGCTACGGGACAGCCAGTTCAACACGATTACCAAGCGGGTGACGCAATCTGACTTTATCGCCAACGACGCCGCGGTCTACTACGAGTTGGCGTTGGAAATTTATCAGGGTGTGGCCCGCGACGACGAGCAGGTCCGGCTGTTAGGCATTACACTGACGGGCTTGGCGCCACAAACGTTTGAGGAACTCAAGCTACCGTTATTCGGTGGCGACGGGCCACGTTGAAAGACTTCCTTTGAAATTACCCCGTAAAACTTGTATACTGAAACGCGGTATCAACGCAATTGCGCTGGAAAATCGGATAGAAAATGGGTGAGCACCACAATGAGCATTAAAAATGATATTTTAGCAGAAATTAAAAAATACGACACCATCATTATTCATCGACACCAACGGCCAGATCCCGATTGTATCGGGGCTCAGTTGGCGTTACGAGACATCTTACGAACCAGCTTTCCGGATAAGACCGTTTATGCGGTGGGCAAACACTACCCCGGGTTTGACTGGATGGGTCAGGCCGACCAGGACGTCAGCGATGACGCCTACCAGGACGCGTTAGTCATCGTGGTCGATACGGCCAACCAGCCGCGCGTCGATGATGAACGCTGGTCCACGGGGAAGGCCGTGGTCAAGATTGACCATCACCCTAACGAGGATGCCTTTGGCGATCTCCAATGGGTGGTGGACCAGGTGTCCAGTACCTCGGAGATGTTATACGATTGGTTTGCCGCTAACGAAGCCGACCTGACCATGCCCGCCGATGCCGCGCGGTTACTGTATGCCGGAATTGTCGGCGATACGGGTCGGTTCATGTACCCGGCCACGTCGGCCAACACGATGGCCGTTGCCGGTAAATTAATGGCGTATGACTTCTCGGCCAGTGCGGTTAATCAAGCCGAGGACGAGGTGTCCCCCGCCGTGGCCAAGTTGTCGGCGTACGTTTATCAAAATCTGGAGATCCTACCGAGTGGGGCGGCCTACCTCAAGCTGAGCGACGAGGTGATCGAACCCTTTGGCTTAGGCGAGGGCGATTCGACGTCCGCCATCGTGCCGTTACCCGGTAAGATCACGTCTGTCGTGGCGTGGGCTATCTTCGTGGAGTCCAAGGACCACACGTATCGGATTCGTTTGCGCTCCAAGGGGCCGTCCATTAACGAATTAGCGAAGGCCCACGGCGGTGGCGGT
Source organism: Levilactobacillus sp. HBUAS70063 (assembly GCF_038374745.1). Taxonomy (NCBI): domain Bacteria; kingdom Bacillati; phylum Bacillota; class Bacilli; order Lactobacillales; family Lactobacillaceae; genus Levilactobacillus; species Levilactobacillus sp. HBUAS70063. The sequence goes on from NZ_JBANSM010000004.1 coordinate 321,682, forward strand.
CACGCACTGGCCAGTGGTGCCGGGGCGAAGGACCAAGCCGAGATCGATCAAGTCGTTCACGAACTCGATGAGTTGGTGGCGCAATACAAAGGAGAAAATGAATGACCGAAAATTTTAAAGGGTTCAACCTGCAGCCGTACTTAATGACGGCGTTACAGAAGATTGGGTTTACCAAGCCCACCGCTGTGCAGGCTAAATTAATTCCGACCATTGCGGCCGGGAAGGATGTCGTGGGCCAATCCCAAACTGGGAGCGGGAAGACCCACACTTTCCTATTGCCCATTTTTAACCAATTAACCTCTGAAAATCAGGTGCAGGCCGTGATTACCACGCCCAGCCGGGAGCTGGCGTACCAGATTCACACGGCCGCGGAACAATTAGCCGCCGAAGCACCATTCGAGATTCGGATCGGTAACTACGTCGGGGGGACCGACAAGCAGCGTCAGGTCAGCAAGCTGCGACACTACCAACCCCAACTGGTGATTGGGACGCCGGGGCGGGTATTGGATTTGATCCAATCCCAAGCCCTCGACGTGCACACCACCCGGCAATTTGTCGTGGATGAGGCGGATATGACGTTGGACCTGGGCTTTTTGGACCAGGTCGATAAGATTGCTGGGCGCATGCCGAAGAACCTCCAGATGATGGTGTTCTCCGCGACAATTCCGCAACGGCTCGATCCGTTCTTACGGAAATACATGAATCATCCGGTCATTGAAGAGATTCCAACGACCACGGTGATTTCACCAACCATTGACAACTGGCTGATCTCCACCAAGGGGCAGAACCGGAATCAACTGATCTTACAGCTGATTACCATGGGGGAACCCTACCTGGTCCTAATCTTTGCCAACACCAAGACGCGGGTCGAACAGATCAATGACTTCTTAAAGGCCCAAGGGTTAAAGGTCGCCATGATTCATGGGGGCATCAAGCCACGGGAACGGAAGCGGGTCATGCGTGAAGTGAAGAATCTGCAGTATCAATTCGTCGTGGCTACCGATTTGGCGGCTCGGGGAATCGATATCGAAGGAGTCTCCCACGTCATCAACGATGATATTCCAGAAGACCTGGACTTCTTCGTGCACCGCGTTGGTCGGACGGGACGTCAGGGGATGCCGGGAACGGCGATTACCCTATACTCACCGGATGAGGAAGCCAAGATTTCCGAGATCGAAGCTATGGGCATCAAGTTCCAGCCCAAGCGGATTAGCAACGGTGAGATCGTGGACTCGTACGACCGGAACCGCCGAACCAAGCGAAACAAGAGTACGGAAAAGCTCGATCCGTCATTGATTGGCTACGTGATGAAGAAGAAAAAGAAGATCAAACCGGGCTACAAGCATCAGATTAAGCAAGAAATTCACCGGCGCAAGGATCAGGAAAAGCGGGTCGCTGCCCGGCAGAGTGCCCGGAACGAACGGAAGCGGCGGAAGCGCGAGTCCGACCGTTACCAATAAGATTTTGCGATGGGTTCCAACTGGTCGCTGGGTGGTTAGTTAAGAATTCCGGTTAATCGGAAACCTTGATTGACAAGGCGGCGGTCGCCACCTATAATTTCTAATGGACATTTAAATAATTCATGCGAGGATATACCGTGATCCGCCGATTTTCAGAAACGTTTTGGTTGCTGTGAAAAACGAGTGGGTTGGTCACTGGCGCTCCCTCGGTTTCATCGCGACTCAGCGTTATGAGTTTAAGAGGTAAACGATTAAAACATCGTTGCAAGTAAAGTGGTACCGCGCTTCGGCGTCTTTACGGGCAACGGTGTTTTTTATACTTTTTTGGAGGTATTTAGAGATGAAAGAGCTAAGTAGTAGTCAGATTCGTCAGATGTACCTGGACTTCTTCAAGTCTAAGGGGCACACCATCGAACCCAGCGCATCGTTAGTGCCCAAGGATGATCCATCTTTACTGTGGATCAACTCCGGGGTTGCCACGATGAAGAAGTATTTCTCCGGCCAAGTGGTTCCGGAGAATCCACGGTTGACCAGTTCACAGAAGAGTATTCGGACCAACGATATTGAAAACGTGGGGAAGACCGCGCGGCACCACACGCTGTTTGAAATGCTCGGGAACTTCTCCGTGGGTGATTATTTCAAGAAAGAAGCCATCACCTGGGCCTGGGAACTGTTGACCTCGCCGGATTGGTTCGGTTGGGATCCCGATAAGCTTTACATGACGGTCTACCCTAAGGATACGGATGCTAAGAAGGATTGGGAAGCCGCCGGTGTGGCCCCCGACCACATCATTGCTGTGGAAGATAACTTCTGGGATATCGGTGAGGGGCCTTCTGGTCCGGACTCCGAAATCTTCTATGACCGGGGCGAATCTTTCAACAATTTAGCCGCCGATGACCCCGAGAACTATCCCGGTGGTGAAAACGAACGCTACCTCGAAGTCTGGAACATCGTCTTCTCCCAGTTCAACCACGAACCGGATGGTACTTACAAGCCACTTCCCCGGAAGAACATTGATACGGGGATGGGTCTGGAACGGGTCGTTTCCATTTTCCAAAATGCCAAGACCAATTTCGAAACCGACCTGTTCTTACCAATCATCGAAAAGACGGCGGAATTGAGTGCGGGCAAGAAGTACGGCGCCAACCACGAAGACGACGTGTCCTTCAAGGTGATTGCTGACCACGCCAGAGCGATTACGTTTGCCATCGGTGACGGTGCGTTGCCTGGTAACGAAGGCCGGGGCTACGTGATCCGTCGCTTAATCCGGCGGGCCATCGTCAACGGTCAAAAGCTGGGGATCGAAGGGGCCTTCCTGGACCAATTAGTCCCAGTCGTGGGTAAGATTATGCAATCCTACTACCCAGACGTGTTGAAGCAAAGCGACTACATTGCCAAGGTCGTCCGTTCCGAAGAAGACCGGTTTGGCGAAACGCTGGATGGCGGGCTGAACCTGCTGAACAGCCTAATCGCCGATTTGAAGAAGCAGGGCGGCAGTCAGATTGCCGGCCCCGATGCCTTCAAGCTCTACGATACGTACGGCTTCCCGGTTGAATTGACCGAGGAATACGCCGACGATCAGGGCATTACGGTCGACGAAGACGGCTTCAAGGCCGAAATGCAAAAGCAAAAGGATCGTGCCCGGAACGCCCGCGGTAAGCAAAAGGCCATGGGACTCCAACACGATCTGCTCATCAACGTAAAGACACCGAGCCAATACGTCGGGTATACGCAACTGGAAACGCAGAGCAAGTTGACCGAGTTGGTCGTCGATGACCAGTTGGCCGATGAAGCCACGAGCGGCACGGCGGAAGCCATGTTTGATACCACGCCGTTCTATGCCGAAATGGGTGGGCAAGTGGCCGACAAGGGAGATATTTACGATCTCGACGGTCACGTGGTCGCTCACGTGGCGGACGTTCAACACGCCCCTAACGGTCAGAACCTGCATACGCTGACGGTGGTGGCGCCCTTGAAGAAGGGCACGACGTACAGTCTGAAGGTTGACCGGAAGTTCCACAGCAAGGTCGAAAAGAACCATACCGCGACCCACTTGTTGGATAAGGCGTTACGCGAAGTCTTTGGCGAACACACCCAACAGGCCGGTTCATTGGTTGAGGGCGACTATCTGCGCTTTGACTTTACCCACTTCGGGCAAGTCGATCCCGCCGATCTAGCCAAGGCCGAAGCCATCGTGAACGAAAAGATTTTCGCCGAACTCCCCGTTACCACGGTGGAAACGGATATCGAGTCCGCCAAGAAGATGGGCGCCATTGCGCTGTTTAGCGAGAAGTACGGTAAGGTTGTCCGGGTCGTTAGCGCCGGCGATTTCGTTACGGAATTCTGTGGTGGGAACCACGTCAAGAACACCAACGAGATTGGCTTGTTCAAGATTACCTCTGAATCCGGCGTCGGTGCTGGTGTTCGGCGGATCGAAGCCGTGACCTCCGCTGCCGCTTACCACTACCTGCAAGGGCGCAGTGAAATTCTGGACGCCGTAGCCGGTGATTTAAAGGTCACTCAGGACACGGAAATCGAACAGAAGGTCACTAGCCTCCAAGCCCAGGTAAAGAGCTTAGAACAGAAGCAGGCGGCCTTAGAAGGCAAGTTAGCCAGTCAAGAGGCCAGTGCGGTCTTTGACCAAGTCACTGAAGCCGGCAACTACAAGCTGATCAGTGGGACGGTTCAGGTCTCCAAGATGGACCAACTGCGGGCCTTAGCTGATACTTGGCGGGACCAAGCGCTCTCCGATGTCTTGGTTCTGGGTGCCGAAGTGAACGGCAAGGCCAACCTGATTGTTGCCGTCAGTGCCGACAAACAAAAGCAGGTCAAGGCCGGCGACCTCATCAAGGCCATCGCCCCTAAGATTAACGGTGGTGGCGGCGGTCGGCCGAACCTGGCTCAAGCCGGTGGGAAGAACCCCGCGGGCTTACCAGATGCCATGACTGCAGCGGTTGACTGGTTGAAAGACCAGGATTAAGCGCGAGCTGACGGTTCGTTTAGGCAGCAGGTGCCAAGCCAATCGGCTCATGTAAACAATTAAACGTGTATAATAAAGAGGGAGCGGTCCAGTATGGGCGGCTCCCTCGGTCATGCCAGTATTACGAATAGATTACATTAGGTATCGGTCGTTGTAGTTTGGCAGATTATCGAGTAAAATTGAGGCTAAGTGAGGAAGCGCGGGGGTGTTTTATAGTGAGTTCATTAGACAAAACGATGTATTTCGACTTTGACGCTAACCAGCCAAAGGACGTCCATGATACACTGGTAACGGTTTATCAAGCACTAGAAGAAAAGGGTTATAACCCAATTAATCAGATTGTCGGCTACCTACTATCAGGCGATCCTGCCTACATTCCGCGAATTAACGATGCGCGGAATCTGATTCGTAAGCATGAGCGCGACGAGATTATTGAAGAATTGGTGCGCGTTTACTTGAATCAGAATGGATCGGTGAAGCCTTCATGAAATTAATGGGGTTAGATGTTGGTTCACGTACGGTAGGGATTGCCATTAGCGATGCTCTGGGCTGGACGGCTCAGGGGGTCGAAATCATTCCTATAGATGAAGCGTCCGAGGCTTTTGGGTTGGATCGTGTGGCCGAACTGGTCAGTGAACACGAGGTCGGCGGCTTTGTGGTCGGCTTACCTAAGAATATGAACAATTCGTTAGGCCCGCGGGCCGCGGCTTCTAAACGGTACGGCGAGATGTTGACGGAACGGTTCCATTTGCCTGTTGACTTCGAAGACGAACGGTTGACAACCGTAGAGGCGGAGCGTATGTTAGTGGAACAGGCTGATACGTCACGCCGCAAACGGAAAAAAGTAATTGATAAATTAGCAGCCGGGTTAATTCTGCAGAACTATTTAGATCGGCAGGGTAAATTAACCCGAGAAAAGTGAGGTTTCCCATGAACGACGACCAAGAACAAATCACATTAGTTGATGAAAATGGCAACGAAGAGTTATACGATGTCTTATTTACCTTTGAATCCGACGACTTTGGTAAGTCCTACATTTTGATTTACCCAGCCGGCAAGAGCGAGGATGAAGAAGTCGATATCCAAGCCTACGCTTTACCAGCTGACGATGATCCAGCCAACCCATCCGGTGGCGATTTACAATTGATCGAATCCGATGAGGAGTGGGATATGGTTGAATCCGTATTAAACACCTTCTTAGCAGACGGGACGATCGATCCTAACGCTGGTAAGCAAGGCTAGTCATGGCGAAGATGAAAGGGCGGAGGACTTCCGCTCTTTTTTGTTTGCGATGAAATTAGGCGTCAGCGAGTCGTAAAGGGTGCAAGGTGATGGGAAGTAATGGTAAAATAAAGTATTGTGCATTGTGGTCAACTTAACCATTTTTTCAGCGCGGGTTGCACCCCACGCGCGACCGCAATGCGAGATCAGGGGGAATGAGAAATGACGGAACAGACACACCGCTTCAAAGCCGTCATCGCCGGGAAAACCTACACGATTGTGGGCCAGACCTCCGATGAACACATGCGTGCGGTGACTGAAGTGCTCAATCAACAATTCACGCAATTAAAGCAATTATCGCCCAACCTGTCGAAGGAAGACGCCGCCATTCTGATGGCCTTTAACGCCATCTCCGACCAATTAAAGCTGGCCGCGGCGCAAGACGATGCGGACCAAGCGCAGTCGGCGGCGACGTCCGATTCACCGGAAACGGGGGAATAGTTTGGTTTTAAGTCTAATTATTCTCGTGATTTTGATCTTCGGTTTTCGCCGGGGTTACCGTCGAGGACTGGTGCTACAAGTGCTCAACACGATTGGCTATATCGTCGTGTGGATTGCGGCCCGGGTCTTCGCGAAACCACTAGCGACCGGGATTGGTCAATTCATTGGCAATTTATCACTGAACAGCTCGGCGAGTGCGGTAACGGCCGCCCAGAGCAGTAGTTTCTTCCTGAATGGCTTGGCATTTTCGGCCATCTTGACGGTGGGCTTCTTCATCGTTCACCGCATCGCCTATGGTGTCAACAAGGTGACCTGGCTTCCCGTGATTCACCAGATGAACTCGCTGGCCGGGGGCCTCATCAACCTCGTCATTCGTTACGTGGTGATCTTTTTAATCTTAAACTTACTGATCCTGTTGCCGGTCAAAGGCTTTCAGGACAGCTATCAAACGTCACCGGTGGCCCAGTGGATCGTCAAGCAAACGCCGGTCCTATCGAAGCAGGTCTACAACTGGTGGCTGACCGAACATTAATTCTGACGACTCGTTAGAGAGGAGCGTCCTATGAATCAAAAAACATTAAAAATTATGGAGTACGACCGCATTAAGCAGGCTTTACGCGGTTATTTAGTCTCGGCGGCTGGCCAACACGAGTTGAATGAGTTACAGCCGACGGACAACGTCAAGCAACTCCAAATCTGGCTCGATGAAACCAAGGATGGGGCGGACATTTACCGCTTAGAAAATGGGATTCCGTTACCTAAATTGGATGATATCCGGCCGCATTTACACCGGCTAGCCATGGAGGCCGCCTTGAACGGCCTGGAACTGGCGCAGATTAGCCGGGTCTTATGGACGACCGGTTCCGTGGTCAAGTTCTTCCGAGACTTGGCGGATAAGGAAATTGATTTACGCCGGTTGGACCGGGTCGTCAAGGAACTGGTGACCTTGCCCGAGGTGACGCGGCGGTTGCGAACCTCGCTGGAGGGCGATGGTCACATTACCGATGAGGCCTCACCGGCGCTGCGGCAGATTCGCCAACACATTACGCAGACCGAGGCGGCCATTCGGAGCGCCATGGACCAGTACACCCGGGGCAAGGACGCCAAGTATCTGAGTGAAACCATCGTGACGATCAGAGACGACCGCTACGTGATTCCGGTGCGGGCCGAATACAAGCAACGCTTCGGGGGAATCGTCCACGACCAGAGTGCCAGTGGACAAACGTTATTCATCGAACCCCAAGCCGTCGTGGGCCTGAACAACCGTTTGCGGCAAAATCAAATCGACGAACGTCACGAGGAACAACGCATCTTAGCCGAACTGACGGCGCTACTGGAACCTTACCAGGATGAAATCCTACGTAACGCCGAATTGTTGGGGCACTTTGACTTCGTGAACGCCAAGGCGCGCTACGCCCATCAGATTAAGGCTAGCGAACCAAAGCTATCGCTGGACAATCAGGTTAACCTGCGGCAGGCGCGGCACCCGTTGATCGACCAGAAGAAAGTGGTCGCTAACGACATCACGATTGGTCGCGACTACAAGGCCATCATCGTGACCGGGCCGAACACCGGTGGGAAGACGATTACCTTAAAGACGTTGGCCCTGGTTCAACTCATGGGGCAATCCGGGTTGTTTATTCCGGCCAACGAAAACAGTGTGATTGGCGTCTTCGATGATATCTTTGCCGATATCGGGGATGAACAGTCCATCGAACAAAGCCTGAGTACTTTCTCGGGTCACATGGAAAACATCGTGGCGATTCTGAAACAGGCCGACGAACGCAGCCTCATCGTCGTCGATGAATTGGGTGCCGGGACCGACCCACAAGAAGGGGCCGCCTTGGCGATTGCCATTTTGGATGAGATTGGGACGTTGGGCAGCTACGTGATGGCTTCCACCCACTATCCGGAATTGAAGGCCTACGGTTACAACCGGCCCGATACGATCAACGCCAGCATGGAATTTAACGGCGAGACCCTCCAGCCTACGTATCACCTGTTGATTGGGATTCCAGGGCGGAGTAATGCCTTAGACATTGCCTCGCGGCTGGGGATGCCTTCGCAGGTGATCGATGCGGCGCGCGGCTTGACCGATCAGGATAGTCAGGACTTGAACGCCATGATCAGTGACCTGACGGAGCAGAAACGCCACGCCGATCGCGATGCGGCAGAACTTCAGGCGCAATTAAAGAACGCTAACGAGTTGCACGACCAACTGCAGAAGCAATTTGAACAGTACCAGCAACAGAAGAATCAGTTGATGGCCGATGCCAAACGCGACGCCAATCGCTTGGTCGACGAATCCCGGAAGCGCGCCAACCAGATCATTTCCGATCTGCGCAAGAAGCAACTGGCCGCCGGGAAGAGCGTGGTCAAGGAAGACGAATTGATTGCCGCGCAAGGGGCGTTGAACGCCTTGCAGCAGGACACCAAGCTCCAGAAGAACCGGGTCTTGCGGCGTGAAAAGTCCAAGCACGACTTCCATAAGGGAGATAGCGTGCTGGTCAAGTCTTACGGTCAAACGGGCGTCCTGATGCAGCAGCTGGATGACGACCACTGGGAGGTTCAACTGGGCATCTTGAAGATGAAGATTGCCAATAACGACCTGGAAAAGGCCAAGGACCCCGCCAAGAGTAAGAAGCAACCGCGGGCGTCCGTTCGGCGTTCGGGGTCGAGTGGCATGTCGCCGACCCTGGATTTGCGAGGCCACCGTTACGAAGAGGCTATGGCCGAGGTGGACCGCTATATCGACTCTGCGCTGCTGGCGGGTTACCCGTCCGTGACGATTATTCACGGGAAGGGGACCGGTGCCCTGCGTAAAGGGGTCACGAACTACCTGAAGCGGAACAACCGCATCAAGAGTTTTGGTTTTTCACCCGCCAATGCCGGGGGCGATGGGTCCACGGTCGTTCGTTTTAAATAAAGCGACAATTAGATTGTAAGCAACTTAGTTGTGATTTTAGCCAAGTCTGGTAGACTAAGTAATGAAGCAACAATGGCATGCTGCTGGTAGTTAAATTATGAATTTGATAGGGAGGCAATACAATGGTTACGGAAACAACGGACAAAACCTTTGAACAAGATACTGCTAAGGGCGTTACCCTGACTGACTTTTGGGCAACGTGGTGTGGGCCTTGTCGGATGCAATCCCCAGTGGTCGAACAATTAGCTGAGGAAATGGACAACGTTACCTTTAATAAGATGGACGTTGACGCCAACCCCAACACGCCCCAATCCTTTGGCATCATGAGTATTCCTACCTTATTGGTTAAGAAGGACGGCCAAGTGGTCGACTCCATCGTGGGCTACCACTCCAAGGATCAATTGAAGAAGATTTTGGATCAATACGTTGAGGCTTAATTTGAAGCCTTGGACGATTAGCGCTAATTTAGCTAATTTGTTGTATTGGTAAGATATCACCAAAAACCCGTTGCAGCTATCAAGTTGCAACGGGTTTTTGCGTACAACAAAGTTAACGCGAGTCTGATTGGCAATGTATTTAAGGGTAATAGTCGTAGCTAGAAGTATTATTTTTATCTTAATCCCTTTAGAGATTAAGATATCTGTTTGGACCATATCGTCATGGTAGTTCCGCATGAGTTTTACAAGTGCTGGTACCTATTTTGCGACTAAATTCTGTGACTATTGGTTGTTTCTCCTTAGAAATAATTTAACCACAACGCTTTCGGCCTTTAAAATAACAACTTTCAGATTTATAGAGGACACTTAAAGGAATTTATGAATACGGATACTGTAAGCGCTGCAATATAGGCATATTTATAAACACGTAAAGATTGTGTAACCATCGTGTACAGGGTTGATTAAGTTACCCAAATCAAATGAAAATTCAGGTAAACTTTGCAATGTGCTATTTTACTTTCTGAAAACGGAACGTCGAAATGGCTAATTATTAATTGCAAACCTAGAAAGGAATTTGAGATCGATGACTACCCGAGGAAGACAATTACGCGCGACACTCGCGACGGCTCTGGTATTGATGCCGTTATTAACACCTGTGGCCCACGCCCAGACCAGTATGACCCACCAGGTATTGGCCAGCCAATTAGCCGCAAAAACTAAGACAGAGCCTAAGGAAACTAGAGCTGTGAACGTGGCCCAAAATACCATTGAGCAGACTGGAAATCAGCTGGCTTCAGGAATTGATGAAAAGAAAGTGACCTACAAAAATGCCGTTGGCGATCGAACGGTGATGAACACAGTCTCGGTTGACTTAAAGAATAAGACGACTGGATTGTATGCTGGAACCATGGACGATGGTAAAGACTTTGGCCTGCAAACAGTCCGTGGTGAAGCAAATGCTGCGATTAAGAATGGCCATCAGGTTGTTGCCGGACTCAATGCGGATTTCTTTAACATGGGAAACGGTGAGCCATCTGGAAATGTGGTGAAAGATGGGGTCGAAATTCATGCAGCAAAGGCCGACAGTGGCGAAGCCTTCTTCGGGGTTAAGAAGAATGGCGATCCTATAATTGGTGATCAGGGTCAGTATAATGCAGTGAAGGGCGATCTGAATCAAGCGTTGGGTGGCTTAGGTATCCTCGTGAAGCAAGGCGTTGTTCAAACGGGTATTCACCAGTATGGTGATAACTTTGCTGCGCGTAGTGCCGTTGGAATCCGCAAAGACGGCACGGTCTTCTTTGTCTCTATTGATGGCAAACAATCGCCTTACTCAAATGGGATGACTATAATGGAACTAGCAGAAACCATGAAAGATCAGGGCGCAGTTGACGCACTGAATCTTGATGGTGGTGGTTCAACGACCTATCTTTCGCGAACGCCCGGAGATGAGGGACTAAGCTTAAAAAACAAGCCTTCTGATGGTGAAGAACGTAAGGTGTCGAACAGTTGGTTAATTACAACAACTGAGAAATCGGATCATAGTTTTGATCGGGCACAAGTCTCCCCTAAGGATAGTGTGTATACGCCAAAATCGACCATCAACTTTAAAGCCAAAGGTGTTGATAAGGCCGGCTACAATGCGGACTTACCCACTAATGTCAGTTGGTCATTGGAAGATAATCGGTTGGGTGAGATTGATGCCAAGACTGGGGCCTTTAAGTCGAATGGTAAAAGTGGCGATGTGACGGCCAAGTTGGTCCACGAGGGTAAAGTCGTGGGGCAGGCAACCGTGACGATTGCAATGCCAGATTCACTTACTTTTTTAAATAAAAAGATAAGTTTAAAGACGAACTCGGTTTCTTCGCTAGGAATGACGGCGCGGTACAAGGGTCGCGATGTGGCGCTGAAAGAACACGATATTGATTGGAAATTACCGGCAGAGTTGGGAACGGTCGATGCTCAAGGCCAGCTACATACAGCTAGCAAACATGCCCAGGGGACGATTACAGCAACTGTCGATGGTACAAGCATTTCGGAATCTTTAGAGGTTGAAATTGGCCAGCTACCGGTTGTGCTCTATGATTTCGAAAAAGGATTGGACGATTGGAAAGTCAGCGGTTCTGGTCGTGGAGAACAAAATAGCCTTGATCTCGCAAATTCAGAAAATGGTCAAGTTCGCTTCGGTGATCATGCACTGGAGGTTAAATTTGATTTTACAACTGGTCAGAAGGAAACTACTCTGGGAGCTTATGCGGGTCCAGATACTAAAAAAGATATTCCAGGGGCGCCAACTGCGATTGGAATGTGGGTCTATGCAACGCCTGAGGCCCAAGGTTATTGGCTGAGAAGTCAGATTTATGATGGCAAAGGAACGGCTAAGCCACTTAACTTTACGGATCAGAAGACGGGAATTGACTGGACTGGCTGGAAATATGTGGAAGCGCAAATTCCAAAAGATTATCAAGGACCATACGCAACATTTCCTAAGCAGGTCGTTCGAATGATGGCCTTGAAGTCTGGAGAGGAAAATGGTTCGCCACAAACTAAGGGAAGCATTTTTGTCGATAACATTCGTGCGGTTTATGGTGCTAACGTTGATGACCTGAAGAGCCCAATTGTAGATAGCATTTCCGTTGATGGGAAAACATTTACGGATAATGCGCCGACAATTACGACCAAGATTCACGATGATCAAAATGATCCAAACATGTCTGGTATCGATTGGGAACGAAATAAGATTTATGTTGACGGTCAGGATTTAACGGACGACAGTAGCAAGTATACCTTCGATCCGGACGGTACCTTTACGCTAAAGGGTTATCAGTATGCTAACGGAACTCATCACGTAAAGGTGGTTGTTTATGATAAGTTTGGTAACCGAACGGATAAAGATGCTTACTTTGATGTTCAGACCAATAACCAAACTGGGATTCATTTGGACCTTCAAAATAAGTCAGTAAAGCTAGGGGGGACGGCCGAATTTAATTTGGTTGCTGAGAAGTTAGCTAATATCAAGTCGGGTGAGTTCACGATTAACATTGGCAAGGGCTTCCCAGTCAGAGATGTTAAATTTGCCAAAGAGTCTAAAGACAATACCTACAATTATGATAAAGATACTAGCATTTTGAAGCTACAAATTAAGGACAATAGCGGAACAAGTACTAAGACTGCGGCAAACGTGTTAGCTCATGTTATCGTAGATGTTCCCAATGAAACTGAGGCGGACGCCAAACTTAATTTGCAATTAACCCGCGGGACGGCTGAATTCGTGAATGTCGAGAATGCTGATATGCTTAGTTCATTTGCCTCTAAACCCATGAACATCAAGGTCGAAGCTGCTTATCAAGTGAAGCTGGGACAGATGATCGTTAAGGAACCGGGCGAGTTAACGGTAACCGACGATCAGAAAAAGCCAGTTGCCGATGCAGTTATTACGATGAAAAAGGGAACTGAGAAAGCAGTTGAAGTGGGTAAGACAGATTCCCAAGGACGTCTTAAGAGTGACAAGTTAACCGCCGCATCCGGAAAATTTGTACTGTTTGTCCAAAAAGGGACTAGCAGTAACTTCCCGACGCATGCACAGGCTTTTGATGCCGCCAAGTCGGAGACACCATCAAACTTGTTAGCGGGCTCAACGCAAGATCCGATGACGCAAAAGACGATTACTTGGTTTACGAATCCAATTGTGGGCAAGCAAGAAGCGATTATGCAAGTGGCGCCGACTAAAGACTATAAGGATAAGAAGGAGGCAGCCTTTAAGGATTATAAAGGTGAGCAGAAGACTTTCACCTATGTCAGCGATAGCAAGGCCATCCGTGTCAACAGTGTGACGGCAAAGGGCTTGAAGCCGGGAACTGAATATACTTATCGTGTTGGAAATGGCGAGAAGTGGTCAGAGCCCCGACAGTTCAAGACGTTAACGGATAGTAAGAATCTAACGTTTAATATTTTTGGCGATACGCAAGTCGGTAAAGAGTCGGAGTTGGCCGATTTTGATAAGATTATTGAACGGCTAGAAACGCCGGAGCATCGGCCTGACTTTGCGCTGCATGTTGGAGACTTCAACGATGATCAGGCAGTCTTCAATGAAGCTGATATCACTTCGCAGATGTTTAATAAACATCCAATTTACGATTCTTTAGATATGATTCACGTCCTAGGAAATCATGAATATATGGGAGATGATGGTAGTAAGGCAACGGCGATGCTTGGGACACCAAGCCACAATGGTGCACCAGTTAACCGAAAGGGAACTTTCTCGGTGGACTATGGCAATATGCACATTGCCTCGTTGGGGTGGACCAACAATGCTGATGAAATGAAGCAGGAGTTGGATTGGCTCCGTAAGGATATGCGTTCTTCTAACAAAACTTGGAAGATTGTTGCAACTCATCAACCGCCTTACAACAAAAACCCTGCAGATTCAGAATCAACGATGTTTCACAAGATGCTGCCACCGGTTTGTGATGAGCTAGGTATCGATGTCGTCTTCAGTGGGCATGATCATTCTTATGGTCGGACGCGCAAACTCTTTAACTACCGGGAGAGCCACACTAAGGGAACAACGTATCTAGCAGCGGGACACACGGGGGATAAGACGTATGATATCTTGCCTAATGAGCCCGACGCATGGCAATATTTGCAGTCCGATAAGCACCAAAAGGTTTATTTGACGGCAGAGGTTCACGACAAGAAAATGAAGATTATTACGCGAGATCCAGACGGCAAAGAGATTGATTCCGTTGAATTAACCGCGAATAAGTATGCCCAATCCGGACCTAGTGGCAATTACGGTCAAGGTGGTAGTGCTGGAATGACTCAGCCTGACGGTAACACTGGAAGTCAGACTGGGGACAGTCATCCAACCACGCCAAGTGACAACAAGCCAACGGCACCGGCGAAGCCGCACGGACCATCACTTCCGAAGATGGTTACCGCTGTGAAAGGGATGGTTCTCTACCGCAAGCCAGATTTTTCTAAGGCTAACCAGATTTTAGGGTATCGTTATCAACCGCAGATGCACCAACCACAGTTTAAGGTCTTAGGAACGGCTAAGTCTAAAGCGGGTCGTTTGCGCTACCATGTTCGAGATGTGAACAAGAAGTCTAAGAGTTATGGTCAAACTGGCTATATTACCGCCAACGCCAAGTATGTTCAGCCGGCTGAATACAGTAAGACTGCCAAAACGATTACTGTGATCAACGTTCGTGGTTTGAGCGCCTATAGTAATGGTAAGTTGACCGGTAAGGCTAAGCACCATTATCGTCAAGGACAAGTCCTCAAGGTGAAACGAATTGTTCTTCAGAATGGTCATTACAGCTTCCAGCTGACCAATAAGAAGTACGTGTCAGCTAATAAGCAGGATGTGCAGACGGGTAAGCATACGGTGCCTAGGCAGGTTACCGTAAAGCAGGGTATCAATCTCTATCGTGACGTTAACTTCAAGCATAAGCGTCACCATATTGCAGCGAAAACTGTGCTTAAAATTAATGGCTGGGACTATTCAAATAATGGCGTTCGTCATTATAAAGTTTCCGGCGGCTACATTACGGCCAGTCGCACGTTAGTCAAGTAAATCAGTTAGAATAGATTGCCAAAAGAGTCATTACGTCTGTAGTGGCCCTTTTCGCAGTACTTGCTAGTCATTCCCGAACCGCAAAAAAACGGCCACCGCGAAATCTCGCGGCAGTCGTTTCATCTTAATTGCGTTGATTAAGTAAACACACGATCGGCCACGCCTAGTCATCGTCGATCGCCGATACCTATTTAGCCGGTTCGTCGGGCACGTCTGGTTTCACCAGCTTCAAGGGTTCCGGGGCGTCGTATTCTTGAATCACATCGGTGGGGTCCGTGTAGACGGCGAAGGTCACGGCCCGGTCCTTTAGCTTCCGACTGGTGTCGATCAGCTCCGCTTCGGTGACCACGCCGAGTTGTTGGGCCATCATTTCGGCGAGAAATCCCGCCTCCAAGGTGAAGTCGGTGTCGCCCTCGACCTTCAGTCGTAGCCGGACGGGATCGCCGCTGAGCTGCCACTGGGTCATCTGCGCCGTCTGCTTTTCAAGAGTCAATATCCCGAAGCCGACCTGCTGGAAGAAGACCGCCGCATCGGTGGGATTGCCAATGGGGAAGCGGCGGGCCAGTGACTTGCCGGCCCAATAGCCGATGGCGCCCTTGTCCTCACCAAGCAATTCGGGAATGAGGGCGTCACGAAGGATCATCTGGGGCAGGTACGGGGCCCCGGCAGCATCGTTCATGACGGTCTGGTATAAGTTTTTCAAAATAGTTGGCTCCTTTGTCCGAATTATATTCGCTTTCCATTATACCTTAAAAAGTGGGCAACTTTGAGCTGGCGAGAAATTTAACGCTTTTTTTACGGGTCGCGGTATTTTCTGGCAAGAAACTTGAATCCGCTTCATAAAAAGGCGATAATATAGTTTCAAGTAACTGAGAGGAGCGTTGATTCATGCAGAACAGTCCAATTGGATTAATGGATTCAGGAGTCGGCGGCTTAACGGTATTAAAAGAGGTTCAGCGGTTGCTGCCTACCGAAAAGACAGTATTTTTGGGGGATCAAGCGCGCTTGCCTTATGGGCCACGCGATGCGGCGGAGGTCACGACCTTCACCCGACAAATTGCGGCTTTCCTGCGGCAACGGGCCGATATTAAGATGTTGATTATCGCCTGTAATACGGCGACGGCGGCGGCCCTGAGCACCATGCAACGGGAACTCACCATCCCGGTCGTGGGCGTCATTGCTCCCGGTGCACGGTCGGCGGTCCAAGCCACGAAGAACCATCGGATCGGGGTCATTGCCACCACGGGAACCATCAAGAGCGACCAGTATCGGCAAACGATTCTGACGAAGGACCCGAA
Organism: Levilactobacillus sp. HBUAS70063; assembly: GCF_038374745.1. NCBI lineage: Bacteria > Bacillati > Bacillota > Bacilli > Lactobacillales > Lactobacillaceae > Levilactobacillus > Levilactobacillus sp. HBUAS70063. The sequence goes on from NZ_JBANSM010000004.1 coordinate 338,080, forward strand.
CAATCAGGTGTTCAGCCTGGCTTGTCAGAACTTTGTGGACTTGGTGGAGGCCAACGATTTGGACTCGGACCACGCCCGCGCCGTGGTGCGCGCCGGTTTGGCACCGCTACAGGACAGGAACATTGACACGTTGGTCATGGGCTGTACGCATTTTCCGTTGTTACGGCCGTTGATTCAAGACGTGATGGGGCCTGCGGTAACGTTGGTCGATCCTGGCACGGCGACGGCCAAGATGGCCACGTCGTTGCTGGACTATTGGGACTTAGCCAATCCGAGTGGCGTTGCCCATCCCGCGGCCGTCTACTACACCACGGGCGATGTTGACCGTTTCAATAAATTAGCCGATAATTGGTTAAAGGAGACACCAGTTCGGGCGCACCAGTTGCCCGTTGCAACGTTAACCCAAACAACGGAGGTTGGATAACGAATGGAGAACACAATTGTCATTGCCACCAAGAACGCCGGCAAAGCGCGGGAGTTTCGGGCAATCTTTGAGCCCAAGGGCTTGACCGTCAAAACCTTGGCGGACTTTCCAGATTTAAAGCAAGTGGCCGAGACCGGCAAAACCTTCACGGAAAATGCCACGCTCAAGGCCACCGCGGTCGCCCAAGAGACCCAGTTACCCGTGTTGGCGGATGATTCCGGCCTGATGGTCGATGCCCTCAACGGTGAACCGGGAATCTACTCGGCCCGTTATGCCGGCGATCACGATGACGCCAAGAACAACGAAAAGTTACTGGCCAATTTGCAAGGCGTTCCGGCTGAGAAGCGCGGGGCAGCCTTTCACACGTCGTTAGTGCTGATTAAGCCTAACGGGAAGAAATTGGTCGCGACCGGTGAAGTTCGTGGCGAGATTCTCACGGCTCCACGAGGACACGATGGTTTTGGCTATGATCCGTTGTTTTACGTACCAGCCGAGGGCCTGACGTTTGCCGAGATGGGACTGGCCATGAAGAATCAACACAGTCATAGGGCGAAGGCTACGGCGGCCATGTTGCCGCAGTTTGACGCCTGGTGGGAGGCTTAAAATGAGTCGTTGGTTAGTGATTAGTGATAACCACGGTGATCGGGAAATCTTGCAGCGCCTGCGACAACAGCTTCAGCCGGATGCCGTCTTTCACTGCGGCGATTCGGAAATGGCGGCCGATGATCCGTGGTTCCAGGACGTTTACGCGGTCCAAGGGAATATGGACTTCGATGATGGCTTTCCGCGGGTCGTCACGCCACGCATTGACGGTTGCCAAGTGTTACTGACGCACGGGCACCACGACCACGTGAACTGGGACTTGACGCAATTGAAATTGCGCGCGGACGCGGCTCAGGCTGAGGTCGTCTTTTATGGTCACACGCACCAACTCGCCGCGGAAATGGTGGGTGGTCACCTGTTCGTCAACCCGGGGAGCATCAGTCAGCCGCGAGGGGCATTTCAACGTCTCGGGGGCACCTGTGCCGTGCTGACCGTGACCGCTAGCCAATGGGTCGTTCAATACGTGACGCGGGATGGGCAGCCCGTGCCAGATCTAAAATTTACCTTTGCCCGCTCAGAGACGCAGAAAGGATGAACGAGGCATGATTGATCCAGCCGTTGAGCAGATGTTACTTAAAGATCCGAAGAGTTACGTGATTTCAGCGGACGTGGTTGCCAACGTCACGGCAACCAATACTTTGGAACACGCCTTTATGGTCCTCTCGAAGGTCGGATACAGCCGGATTCCGGTCCTCACGCCGGATGATCGGTTGCAGGGGATGATTTCGCTAGCTGCGATTTCGGAATACCTGCTGCACGTGCCCGGGGCCGCGGTGGAACAGCTGAGCCGCTATACCGTGGCGGATGCCATGTTACCGGTGAATCGGTGGGTCAATGACCCGACCAAGTTAGAAACGATTTTAAACTACTTAGTGGATGAGCCGTTCATTCCATTGGTGGATGAACAGAAGGTCTTTCAGGGAATTATCACGCGGCGTGAATTGCTGAAACGGATTAATTTCTTGGCGCACAACCTCCACAAATATTATGATGTCACGGCTAAGGAACCGGTGGCCGACCAGAAACTCTAGCGGTCGGCCCCGTTTTGGCCAGAAAAATAGCGACTGAATCCTGATTTTAAGAGGATTCGGTCGCTATTTGCTTCTATTGCGAAATTGACGCCACTTATGCGCAAACGGCCCAAATAACCGGGTCGCGCCGATCGCTAAACGCCCGGAATTATTTGCCGGTCGGCATCGTGGCGTGGGTTGGCAGTTGGATGCCTGCCTGACGAATCGCCTTGAGGTAGGCCGTCAGGAAGGTCGCCTGAAGGGTAAATTGGCTGCCGCTCTTGCAGGTGAGGCTGACCTGAAAGACCAGCTCGTTGGGCGGCAGGGTGACCACGCCGGTGATGAGGGGCGTGCCAATCACGTTAGGGTGTTGCGGCAGTAGCTTATCGTTGACCGCTTGAATAATCTCGGGTAACTTTTCCACCGGCGTCGTCGGCGCAATGGGGATGTTCACCAGCGCATGCATGTTGTTGCGTGACCGGTTGGAGACGATGGTAATGTTGCGGTTGGGGATGAAGTTCAGGGTGCCATCCGCGCTGGTCACCTGTGTGGTGCGCAGGCCAATCGACGTGACGGTGCCCTCAATCGTCCCAATCTGAACGACATCGCCCACATCGAGTTGTTGTTCCAACAGGATTGAGATCCCGGTGACCAGGTCGCTCACGAAGCCTTGGGCCCCTAGCCCTAAGGCCAAACTGAAGATTCCGGCACCGGCAATCAGGGTTCCAACCGGCACGCCTAGGGTCGAGAGAATGGCGTAAATCCAGAAGAACAGGATGGTGTAGTGGAAGAGGTTCATGGTGAGCATGCTAATGGTCTGCAGCCGGTTGCTGGGCCCGGATTTGGGCACGAGATACCGTTTAAAACTGCGCCGTAAAATAAATTTTCCCACCACGTTGATGGCAAAGAATAAAACCGTCAAGAAGAGGAGGGAGAGAAAACGACTTGTAATTAAATGACCAAACTTCTCCCAGTCGAAAGAACTGACATAGTTCTGAAACCACTTGGAAGAAGTGGCCGTGGTGGCAACTAAATCCGTCAAGAAACGCGTCTCCTTTAGATAGCCAGAATTGCGGTCCAGCCACAATTCTAGTGAGTTTACTGTCTAGTTTAGCAGATTTTTCACTGGCCGCCCACCTCTGGGTGAGAAAAGCTAATTGGATTTGGGGTTTTAATTGCACCGAACCCCTGAGAATGCTATTCTATTGGTAAGTAACTGAGTACAAGGAGGGGTTGTCATGACCGGTGGACAAATAGCGGGCCTAATCGCAGCGATTGCGTTTTTGATTCTGGTCCTCTTCATTGGTATGTTCTTAGTCAAGATGAATAAAACGTTGGGTGAGGTTAACAAGTCGGTGAAAACGATGACGTCTGATCTAGATGTGATTAGTCACCAGGCTGAAAATATCATGGCCAACGCAAATGAGCTATTGGAGGACGTTAACCAGAAAGTCGCTACCATCGATCCAGTCTTCCAAGCCGCAGCCGATTTGGGTGAAAGTGTTTCCGATTTGAACACGGCCACACGTCATTTGACGGACCGGGTCACCGATACGGCAAAGCAGACGGCCAAGACCTCATTGGCGGCCAAGGTCGGCAAGACGGCCTTTGACCTCTACAGAAATCATAAGAACAAAGACTAATCACGGAAAGGGAGTCATAAGTATGGCAAAACACAAGTTATTAGCAGGATTATTAGTTGGTGGGGCAGCATTCGCAGCCTATCACGCCCTGGACTTGGAACAACGTGAAGCATTGAAGGACGCCGCACGTGACCGTTACAATGCTTTCAAGGACCGCGCCGTTGATTACGCCTTTTACGCTGCGGACGCCGCAGATGATTTCAAAGAAGCCTTAAACGATAAGTTAGAGGCCAAGAACGATGCGCCCGCTTGGAAAACGGTGCCGGACGAAGTAAACGACGAACCAGCCGATGACATCGTCTTGAGTAGCGATCAAGTGGCCGACTTACCGGATGACCAACCGGATGCCGACAGCGACAGCAGCGATGCTGAAACGACCGCGCCGTCCGATGAAGACCAACCAAGCGACAGTGCAGAATAATTGAGCTAACGACTACGTCCAGTGCGTGGCCGTTTTTTTTAATCAAAATCGCGGGTCACTTCCGATGAAGGAGGTAACCCGCGATTTTTGAATGTTAGATAAAGGTTGAAAGGAGACTTAACGTGTTGACCCGTAGAGCGACCGTATTCTGCCCACCAAAATTAGTGAGACCAGAGCCCCGTGCCTGCCAGAGATGGGGAATCTGGGAATCTTATTAACCCAACACGAAAATCAGTCGCAACCTAGGTTTGAGCCGCTGGTTGCTGGCCAGCCCATCTGGCGCGAACGATAGGCGACAGCTAGAACTGGGGCATCCGGTAGCCGCAAGCTAGGCAGAAAACTATCATTCGATCGTCGAGTGTGGTAAGGTGTGGCCAATTCTAGAAGAAAGCTTCGTTCTGCTGGCGTTTGAACAACTCGGACTGCAACTTCACCGCCAGCTTCTTGGCCTCCGGCGCATTGATCCGCTGCGGCCGGCTGACCGCGACTAAGGGAAGAACCGGTGGCTTTTCCAACAGATGGAGCACCCGCAGCGGCTGACCATGTTTGAGGAAGAACTGGGCCATGGATTCCGGAATCAAGGCCCAGTTTCGGTCGTTCACCAGATATTGGGGCACCATCAGGCTGGCATCCAGCTTAACGAATGGCGGAATCTTATCTTCCCAACACAGCATGTGCCACTTTCGATAGCTATCGTTATAGGGAATCATGACCTCATCGTAGCGCGAGAGCATGGTGGTCCCTACGAAATCCGGGTAGGCGCTATTGGGATTGGTGACCAGGACCAGCCGTTCTTGGCCAATCTTACGGGTTTCGATCTTATGCCGGGTGGATTCGACAAAGGAAAAGCCGATATCGGCCAGATCGTTATCAATCAGGTCGTAAATATTCAAGTCATCAGTGGTTTGAATGCTGAAGCGCAGGAGCGAATCGTCCAACAGGGTGGTCGGGGCAATTTCCGAGAGAATGGCGGTATTGATGTCTAGCGAGGTGGCTACGCTTAAAACGTGGTAGTCGCCCATCTCCTTGAGGCTGTCTACTTGGTCATTCAGCTGAATCCATTGGCGGGCAATTGGTACAAGGCGTTCACCATACCGCGTCAAAGAGATCGTATTATTCCCCTTGACCCGGTTGATCAGCTTGACGCCCAGCAAGCTTTCCATCCGATGTAACCGGTTACTTACGGCGGCTTGTGTAATGTATAGAGAATCTGCAGCCTGCGAAATCTGCCGGTATTCTACAATTTTTAAAAAGGTCTGCAAAAGCTCTGAGTTCATGAGTCTATCTCCAATTTCTACTAAAAAATGCGGCTAATCGTCAATCGTTTGATTATAGCTGATTAGGTTCACGGCGTCGTCGGTTTCCTTAACGATGGAAACACTGCCGTTGCCCGGAAAATTGCCGACGATGTCAATTCCTTGGTGGTCGGCCAGCGTGCGAATGAAGGTCCCGTGCGTAATCAAAAGGACGGTGGCGTGGTCCGGGCAGGCGGCGTGTAGGACTTCAAAGCCGTGCCGCCACCGGGCAATCACCTGATCGTAGGTTTCGGCCATCTTGGCGGGGTCGGTGTCGTGCATCATCTGCCGAGTCTTAGGAAAGCCGAAGTGGCTGATTAAGTCCTCTTGGCCGCCGTAACCGCTGGCTTGCGCGACCTCACGCCAGGTAGCCGGGGCATTTAAGCCCTCATAATAACCGAAGAAGACCTCACGGAAGGTCCGGTTGGGCGTGATAATCTGCGGTTGCGTGGCCAGCTGTGACAAGATGAGGTCGCGTGTCTGGATAGCGCGGTTAAGATCGGACGAACACACGTAGTCGAAGGGAATATCGCGTAGGTGTTGTCCCGTACTCAGGGCTTGCTGCCGCCCCTTAGCCGTGAGGTCGGAGTCCACCCAGCCCTGCATCCGGTCGAAGGAGTTCAGTATGGTCTCGCCATGGCGGACAACGTAAATCGTGATTTCTGTCATGCTATTTTACCCCCAATATGGTTTGGCTCCATTGTATTCGAAAAAAAGTATATATTCAAGGTTGTAATGAAACCGATTTCATTTATAATAGAGGCAGATGTTTTTACCGGACCGGTAAGAATGATTATCTCTTGTAGCCATTATATTTTATACTTTTGGGAGGCATTTATCATGCATGTGACGTTATCGATCTGGCAAGCGTTGCTCATTGCGCTGTGGGTTGCCTTGGTAGAATCACGAATCTTAGGTTTTTCAACCTTGACCATGCGGTTTAGTCCGTTGATGACCGGGATGATGGTTGGTTTTATCATGGGGGACATTAAGCAAGCGATGATTGTAACCGCTGCCATCCAACTGGTTTACATGGGCTTCGTGGCACCAGGTGGGGCCTTACCCGCCGAACCATGTATCGCAACGGCCATTGCGGTGCCCGTTGCGCTGCTGGGCCACATGAGTCCTCAGGGGGCCATCGCCATTGCGGTGCCCGTGGGGTTGCTCGGAAGTTACCTCTATCAATTCAGATTTTTCCTCAACACCTTCGCGTTGAAGCCAATGGATAAATACGCTAGGGAAGGAAATGCGCGGGGATTAGGGTTTGCCATTATGGGTATTCCAACCTTGATTTCCTTCGCCCTGTTCATTCCGCTGATGTTTATCGCCCTGTACTTCGGCGCACCCGTGATTTCCAGCTTAGTTGCTAACATCGAACACGGGACGTTGATTCACGTCCTGAACAGTGTCGGTGGTGGGCTGGCCGCCTTGGGGATTGCCGTTATCATGCAAGTTATTGGGAAGAAACAACTCTTACCATTCTTCTTCCTGGCTTACTTCATGAGTGTGGCCTTTGCCAAGTTGGACATCAGCATGACGATTTACGCCATCTTCGGTGCCATCTTCGCCATCCTCTACGTGACGTTTACGTCTAAGAAATCGACAAATTAAGGATTAAGGAGGTCAAATCAATGAGTGAAGAAGTAGCTGCAACGAATGCGGACGTTCAAGCACCAGAGGACGCCCAAGCAGAAGAACATCGCATTCCACAACCCGATAAAATTACCAATAAGGATTTAATGAAATCTTGGTTCGGTTGGTGGTGGGCCAACGAAGTCCCACATACCTTTGACCGGATGTTGGCGCCAGCCTTTTGTTTCGGACTGATTCCAACCTTGAAGAAACTGTACAAGGATAAGGCCGAATTGGCCAAGGCCTTCCAGCGCCACCTGTTATTCTTCAACACCCAAGCGACTTGGGGTGGGGGAACCTTAACCGGGGTGACCATCTCCCTGGAAGAAGCACGGGCCAAGGCCTTAGCAAATGGAGAAGAACCCATTTCGGAAGACATGATCAACAACACCAAGGTTGGGCTGATGGGCCCGCTGGCTGGGATTGGGGACTCCATTGACTCTGGGACCGTTCAGTACATTTTCATCGCCATCTTCCTGCCATTCGCCCAGAAGGGGAACTTCATGGGGGCCTTGCTGCCATTCCTATGTTTCGCGATTGCCACCTTTACTTATGGTTATTACTTCACGAAGATGGGGTATTCCTTGGGTCGGGCAGCCGCCAAGGAAATCATGACTGGTGGCCGAATGGCCGGAATCATTGATGGGTTAGGGGTCCTCGGGCTTTACATGATGGGGATCTTAGCTGGTCAGTACATTAAGATTCAAAGTTATCTGAAATTCACGATTAGTAAAAAGACGTTCGATGTCCAAGATATTTTGAATACCATCCTACCGGGGATTCTGCCACTGTTTGCCGTCCTGATGCTGTACTGGTACTTCCAGAAGCAAGGCCTCAAGATTACGCGTGGTTTGATCTACTTAACCATTGCGTTGGTTGCACTGAGTATCTTCTACATCATTTAAAGGAGGAATAAGTCATTATGAAACGCGCATTCTTAGTGATTACCCACGGCGACATGGGGGTTGAAACGGTAAAAAGTATGGAATTATTGATGGGTCCCCAGGAAAATGTGAAGGCTTTGGGCCTCCATCCCGGTGAATCGGTTGATGATTTGCGGACAAAAGTTTATGATATTTTACAAGCCAACGAAGCCGATTACGATGAAACGGTATTGCTAGTCGACTTACTAGGTGGGAGTCCATCTAACGTGTCCCTGTCAACCTTAGCCAAGTATAACGACATGAAGATCGTGACCGGGCTAAGCTTGCCGTTACTCGTCAACATCCTGAATTTCTCTGATGCTCAGGACGATACGTCTAAGCTGATTACGGATTCCATCGGTGTGGCGACCGAAGGCATGAAGTTAATCGACAAGAATTTCTTACACCAATCATAAATTGTGAAGTACGTTAAAAATGGAGGATGAATATTATGGGACAAATTAATTTAGCACGGGTTGACGATCGGTTGATTCACGGTCAAGTGATGACCAAGTGGACCAAGGGATTTGGCACCAACTCAGTTTACGTCGTGGATAACGCCACGGCAGCGGATGACTTCATGAAAGACATCTACGTCAGCACCAACTCAACCGGTGGTTTAAGTATCAAGGTTTACAGTGCCACCGAAGTTGCCGAAGAATGGAAGAAGAACCAATTTGGCGACGATAAAGTTGTGATCGTTTTCAAGTACATCAAGGAAGTTAAAGAAGCCTTGGATGCCGGCTTGGAATTAGACGAACTCAACGTGGGTGGGGTTTCTAAGAAGGCCAACACCAAGTTCGTTATCCCAACGGTCGCGATTGGCGATGCTGAAAAGGAACTTCTGAAGGAATTTCACGACAAGGGTCTGGAAATTTACTTCCAGACGGTGCCCGACTCCAAGCGCGTAGAATACGACTCAGCAATCAAGTAACGCTTGGCGGTGAGTTAGTTCACAAATGATTTGAGGAATTGATAATGAAAGATGCGTACGAAGTTTATCCCAGTCGCTTAAGAATTTACATGACCACGATCGTCTTTGTTCTGTTCGGTCTCGCCATCTGTGGGGTGGTCTTTACCGGCACTTGGCTGATCATGAAGATTGTGGCGGTGGCCTTTGGCTTACTCTTCTTCTATGCGGCCTTTGAGACCGCCAAGAAGGGGTTGGGCAAGCAACCGGACTACATCTTTGATGATCGCGGGATCACGGATAACACGCAGGATCCGACCGTGGTGGTGCCGTGGGCGGATATTCTGAAGATTGAAATGACGCCGAACAATGCGGTCATGCAGATTGGTATTCTGGCGCGTAAGACCGTGGTGAGCCAAGACGAGAAGAACGTGGTCTTAGCCCGCAATCTCGTCAGCAACGGGAATATCGCCTTTTATTCCATCATGATCGACGGGTTTAAGTTCCGGCAAAAGCAATTTCTCAATATCTTTGAAGAACTCCAACGCCAAGGAGTGAAACACAACCCAAGTATCCTGGTCAACAAGGTGCTTGAGAAGAAGCGCTGATGACGGACTGAATTACCCGAGGAGAAATGATGTATGTCGACGAAAATTACAGGAATTGCGGCGAGCGATGGGATTGGCATCGCGAAAGCCTACACGTTAGTTGACCCAGATTTAAGTTTCGAAAAAAAGACGGTGACGGACCCGCAGGCTGAGATCGATCGCTTGGCGGCGGCCCGTAAGGTCACGATCACCGAACTGGAAGAGATCAAGGCCAAAGCGCTCGAAAACCTAGGCCCGAAAGAAGCCGAGGTCTTCGATGCCCACCTGGCCATGGTCAATGATCCCGACTTTATCCAACAGGTTGAAACCGAGATTAAACAGCAAGCCTGCAACGCCGAGGCGGCTCAGCAGGACGTGGCCGATCAATTTGCGGCCATGCTTGCGGCCATGGATGACAACGCTTACATGCAAGAGCGTGCGGCGGACGTCCGGGACGTGACCAAGCGGGTGCTCAGCCACCTGCTGAACCGGCCGCTACCCGACTTGGCATTGGTGGACTCACCCGTAGTCGTGGTGTCTCACGACCTGACGCCGTCGGACACGGCTCAGTTGGACCGGCAGTTTGTCAAGGGCATCCTGGTTGACCTGGGTGGGCGAACCAGCCACTCGGCCATCATGTCCCGGACGCTGGAGATTCCCGCTGTTGTGGGAACCGAGAAGGCCACGGCAACCATTCAGGAAGGCCAGACGGTCATCTTGGATGGTCTGCACGGGGTGGCGTTGGTCGATCCCAGCGAGGCCGAACTCGCGGATTATCGGCAACAAGCTGCCGACTTTGCCGAACAGAAGGCCGTGTGGAAGCAATTGAAGGACCAGCCAACCGTTTCTAAGGATGGGCAATCCTTCATGTTGGCCGCTAACATTGGGACGCCGGCCGATTTACCCGCCGTCCTCCAGTCGGGGGCCGAGGGAATCGGGCTGTTCCGTTCCGAGTTTCTCTACATGGATAGCGACCAGTTGCCTTCCGAAGACACCCAGTTTGAAGCCTACAAGGCGGCCGTTTCACAGATGGCTGGCAAGCCGGTCGTGATTCGGACCATGGATATCGGGGGCGACAAGGACTTATCGTACATGCAGTTGCCAAAGGAAATGAACCCGTTTTTGGGCTACCGGGCCATTCGAATTTCCCTGAAACGGCAGGATATTTTCCGGACGCAGTTGCGGGCGCTGATCCGGGCCTCGGCGTTTGGCGACCTGGGCATCATGTTCCCGATGATTGCCACGCTGGAAGAGCTACGACAGGCCAAGACGATCTTCAATGAAGAGAAGACCAAGTTGGTAGCTGCGGGTGTTCCGGTCGGCGAGAAGATTAAGCTGGGGATGATGATTGAAATTCCTAACGCGGCCATCTTCGCCGATCACTTTGCCAAGGAAGTGGACTTCTTTAGCATTGGGACCAACGACCTGATTCAATACACGTTCGCCGCCGACCGCGGGAACGAGCGGGTTTCCTACCTCTACCAGCCGTACCATCCAAGTCTGCTGGGCTTGATTAACCACGTGATTAAGGCGGCACACCGGCACAACACGAGCGTTGCCATGTGTGGTGAAATGGCCGGCGACCAGACGGCGGTACCGTTACTGATGGGGATGGGCCTCGACGAATTCTCGATGAGTGCGACGTCCGTATTGAAGACGCGGAATCTGATGAAACACCTCGACGCGTCCACGCTGACCGATTTGGCCGAAGCCGCCATTAACGACTGCGAGACCAGCGATCAGGTGCAGGCACTGGTGGAGAAATTGAAGACGCAACAGGGTTAAATTGAATTTCAAGTGAGAGCTTTGGACGGGGGAACCCGTCTGGAGCTCTTTTTTTCTGAAGAGTGGGACCTGAAACGCTAAAAAGCCACCGTTCAGCGGCATTTCCGCAGTGAACGATGGCTTCTGATAATCTTGGGTTAATCCTTCACCTTGGGCAGCGGTGTCTCCGGCGTCTGCAATCCGGCCCGCAAGGTCGCGCCAATCGCGGGGATCTGACCTAAATCGGCGATGCCGTCCTTGGGGACCACGACCACGTTGGCCGGGGACTTGGCGAGGTCGCTGAACGCCGAGATCGACTGGTTCTCGAAGAATTCCGGCGTGGCCTTCTCCAGACTAGAGTTGACCGTGTCGATCCGGTATTTCTCGGCGTCGGCTCTGGTCCTGGTGGCGGTGGCTTGCGCGGTGGCCGTGGCCATCAGCGCGTCGTTCTTGGCCTTGGTGGTGAGTTCAATCGACTTGGCTTCCCCCTCGGCCTTGGCGATCGCGGCAATCCGCTCCCGGTCGGCGGTCAATTGCTTATCCATGGCGGATTGAATGGCCTTCGAGGGGGTGAGTTCGTCGATGTTGGTCCGGTCCACATTGATGCCATAAGTGTCGGTCAAATCACCGATCGCCGTGGCCAGTTCCTGATTAATCTTGGCGGTAGACCCCAGCGCCTGGTTCAGATCCATCCGACCAATGATATCGCGCAGGTGTCCCCGCACCAGCTGGGCCATGGATTCCACGGAGTCCGTGTTCTCGTATTGAAACTTCACGGAGTTGGTGACGTGGTAATTCAGCGTCAGGCTGGCCGAGACATCGGCGTTATCCTTGGTGATGACCGAATAATTCGGCAGGGCAAGGGGCGTCATCGCCAGCTCCACCGTGCGAATTTTCTGAAACCCGGGTAGATAAAAATGGATGCCAGGGGCCACGCTACGTGTGTATTTGCCTAACGTTTCAACTAAACCTTCGTTATTTTGACGCACAATTCTAATGCCGAACATGCTGACTCCTCCTCAGATTTTCTTAAACGTCAAGATATTCCCGTTACTCTCGATGATGGTATATTCTGCGTCGGCGTCTGGGGCTTCCCGCGGCTCCAAAAGATACCGATAGTAAATGCCGGCGACTAACACGAGCCCCGTCTTGGCGTCCAAAGCGGTGCCGGGGACGGTGCGGCCCACCAACTGACGGGTTTCCCAATTCCCCGGTGCCGCAGTTTTCGATAAAATGTTGACGATATACGCGTTGATACTGCGCCCATCGGCCGTTGCGGCCTGTGAAAGCTTTTCAAAGAGGCTTTCGTCCATGCGGAGTAAGAAGCGTTTTTGTTTTTCCTTTGCCATAGTGTGGCCTCCTAAGACTCCTCCCCGAGATGATAGCTTAATAATATCATAGTGATATCACTTTGGCAATCTGATGGCATCACGTGTTTGGAAATGAAACCTAAAAAGCCACCGCTTCCCAAAATGCTGGGGAAACGGTGGCTTCGGGTGAGAGTCAATTTAAGCTATCCGCGGGTAAGCTTAGCCCACGTAGGTTAATTCCTTAGGTGTATGGGTGAATGGTAGGCTCCCATCGGCCGTGACGTGGACACAGTCTTCGATCCGGACGCCGGCGACACCGGGGATGTAAATCCCGGGTTCGATGGAGAAGCACATGCCGGGTTCTAGGACTAAGTCGTTGCCTTCCATGATGGATGGAAATTCGTGATCACTCATGCCCATTCCGTGGCCGAGTCGGTGAATGAAGTATTCGCCGTAGCCGGCCTTAGTGATGATGTCGCGGGCAATCTTGTCGAGTTCGGCGGCGGTTAAGCCGGGCTTGACGGCGGCCTGCGCCGTCAATTGGGCCTCCAGACACACGTCGTAGATTTCCTTTTGCTTAGCGGTCGGAGTGCCCAGGGCAACCGTCCGGGAAGCATCGGAAATGTAGCCGTCGTAAACCGTCCCCAAATCGAAGAGAACCAGTTCGTTATTGGCAAATTTGGTATCGTTGGTGGCACCGTGGGGCTCTGCGGCGTGGGCGCCGGCCTGAACCAGACTGCCGAAGGACATTTCCATAATGCCTTCTTTCATCAGCGCATACTGTAATTCGGCCACGGCGGATTGTTCCGTCTTGCCCGCTTTGACCGCAGCGAAGCCGTGTTCAAAGGCGAAGTCGTCCCATTTACCGGCGATTTCTAGTTTCTTGATTTCTTCTTCGGACTTGATTAACCGCATGTGTTCGATAAAGCTGGTAATGTCCAAGTCGAAGCGGGGACTGGTGAATTGGGCCGCTAAGGCTTCCATCCGGGCAACCTGGAGCTGGCCCTTTTCTAAAGCGATATGTTCTGGATTCACGTGGCGTTGCTTAACTTGGTCGGCAATCATGGCCCAGGGATTCTCGTGGTCCAGGTAGCCGACAACGGGGAACTGCCAGCCGGTTTCCTTGATGACTTCCACTTCCAAGGCCGGTGCGAAAATGAATGGGTCTTGGTCCGGGAAGACGACTAAAGCTAAGACCCGTTCGATCGGGTCACTCCCAAAACCAGTGAGGTATTGGATGGTCTTGGGATTGCTTAAGTACGTCATGCTAGCGTGGTGTTCCGCTGTCCATTGCTGAATTTGTTCGAGTTTCGTCATGAAATCACCCCTTCAATTAATGTCATAAGTATACCATCAAATGGCCTATTTATTTGGGAATATAGGGGTTCTGCCTTGAAAATTCTGTGAAAATAAGGTATTCTTTGATGTGAAAGCGTTTTCACTCTTGCGTCCATGAAAACAATTCTGTATACTGGTCAAGTTGCGTGAAAACGAATGAAAACAAATCAAAACAAGAAAGAAAGGGCTCTCGCTTATGGAAAAACAAACAGTAACCATTTATGATGTGGCGCGCGAGGCGGCGGTTTCAATGGCCACCGTATCACGAGTCGTTAACGGCAATCCCAATGTAAAACCGGCAACCCGGAAGAAAGTTTTGGAGGTCATTGACCGCCTGGACTACCGGCCCAATGCGGTCGCTCGGGGCTTAGCTAGCAAGAAGACCACGACTATTGGGGTGATTATTCCCGATGTCACGAACGCTTACTTCTCCTCATTAGCCCGGGGGATCGATGATATTGCCATGATGTACAAGTACAATATCATTCTGACCAACTCCGATGAAAATGGTGGCAAGGAAGTTCAAGTTCTGAATACCTTAATGGCCAAACAAGTGGATGGAATCATCTTCATGGGGAACCAGGTCACCGACGAACTGCGTGAAGAATTCCGTCGTTCCAAGGCGCCCATCGTCTTGGCGGGTTCCGTGGATGCCGAAAAGACGCAGCCTAGCGTGAACATCGACTACGTGGCCGCCGTTGCCGAAGCGGTTAAGAACCTGATTGACCACGGTAACCAAAAGATTGCCTTTGTTTCCGGCTCCATGGAACAGGCCATCAACCATGATTACCGTTTGAAAGGTTACAAGAAGGCCTTGAAAGACGCCGGAATTGCTTACGACGACAAGCTGGTCTTTGAAACGGATTACACCTATAAAGCGGGGCAATCCCTCGAACCAGCGCTGAACGCCGCCGGGGCTACCGCGGCCTTTGTCGGCGACGACGAATTAGCTGCTGGGGTCATGAATGGGTTGACCGACGCGGGCGTTGCCGTACCGGATGAATTCGAAGTCATCACGAGTAACGATACGAAGCTGACCGAACTGGTTCGGCCGAAGATGAGCTCGATCACGCAGCCCCTGTACGATATTGGTGCCGTGGCCATGCGCTTATTGACGAAATTAATGAATAACGAAACCGTTGATGAAAACACGGTCATCTTGCCTTATGGCTTGATGAAGCGGAGTTCAACGAAGTAGTACCCTGACTTGAAGGCGTGGGACAAAGGGCGATTAGCCGGCTGTCTTATGGCGCACGCTTCAGCTATGTAAAGGTGACGCGAAAGCGCCGGGGAGTTTTTTGAAGTGCTTCATAATTGTTAGACCAAGAAGTCTAGCGATTGTGAGGTGCTTTTTTCATGCCCAGTCTTTAAAATTAAGGCGAGCTTAACGTTTAACGGAGCGGGATGTGCTACAATAATAAGCAATTATGTGCGCTGAATTCGTGGGTTGCCGATTTCAAAGGCAGTGGCGGCGAGTTTAACGCATAAGTTTGGACGAATTGGAGGTGGTGTCGGTGAGCGAAAATACGCGAATGGCCCGTTATCATTCGGCGGAACCGGAAGCACCGCAAGAACCAGAGCAAAACATACCTCAGCCCTACCAACGCCGGCCTGCACTGGCTCGTTGGGTGGCCGTCTTAGTGGTCCTATTTACAGTCACGATTGGCCTAAAGATTACGGTCTTTAACGCCAACTACACGGCCGGCGTCGTCTCGCGGTCGAGTGTCGGCCAAAAGGTGATTAATCAGCTTAACAATGAATTGGAGAGCCTCGGGGTGAGCGGCAGTCCCGTCACATCGGGAATTGCTCAGCCTTATCTGGCTCAGGGAATTGCGCAACTCTACGGGGACACCGCCACGTCGACGGTCGACTCGACGGAGTTGGCCACGGCCATTAGTACGCAGGCCCAGACCGTGGGCGTTACCGCGACCACGGCAATGACGAGTGCAATCGCTAAGGAAGCGCAGAAGGTGGCTAAAGCCACCTTTGCCACGCCAGCGATGACTCAGGCGGCGCTGAAGATTCAAAAGGCCAAGACCTTAGATTTTTGGCTACTGGTGGCGACCGGACTCTTAACCATTGTGACGGTGTTCTACGCCTTTAGCGTGCGTCACGTGATGGCAAGTCTAGGACCGGGTTTGGCATTAGGCGGCCTGTTAACGGGGATCTTGGGCGTAGCCGGCTACTTCTTGTTGCCGACGCTGATTCCCACGGCCAGCGCCACGGTCACGCGGCTGGTGACCACGGTTGGCCGCAGCGGCATCGAGGTTGTCATCTTTGCCGGCGTCGTCGAGATCGTCTTGGGCTTGCTGGTTATGCTGGGCCACCGCACGTTTAGAAAATAAGTTGAAATCAGGCGTTCGAGAATGAATTTCTCGGGCGTTTTTTTGTGCCTAACTAAAGTTGAAAGTAGAATTAACGCGTTTCTTCCCGTAACAACGGTGCTCTATCCACTAAAATTAGTAAAACCAGTGGCCTACGCCTGCCAGGGGTTCCGCCTGCTATGGGGGACACCTTCAGCCTGAGAGGCGGGCTTCCGGTTCGCTTGGAAGCCTTGCTAAAACCCGCAAGTCTCCCAAGTCGCCCCACGCTGTAAGCTGAGAAAATGCCTCAGCTAACACCGTCGACACAGCTGGCTCCACCCCTGGCGATCTCCGGCAGGATGGGTTTATCAGCAACGGCTGAGTTAGTCGTTACGTCGGGTTAGATGTTGGTTGCTGGTTAGCACTTTCGTAGCCGCGAGTGAGCCAAATGGGGGTTCGGCCGTGGGAGTTCCTTTAGCGGTGGTTCACGCCGCTTAGGGAACTGGCGTCTTTGAGACGTGGACTATCGGCTCAAAGCGAGGCCGAGACCGCCTTTCAGGCTCGGTCCGCCCACCGCGATCCAACCCCTATTTGGTGAACGGTAAGGCGACCGCTTTCCACTACGAAGTTGTAAACGACTAAACTTAACGCCATGAATTGGACGATAACAATCGTTTTAGTCGATCTCTATCTTTCAACCATTAGGTGCCTAAGCGGGAATGACGACAGGTAACCTTACTAATTAAGCGGACTGTGACATTAATTTTCGAATTGCCGGCAATCACTAAAGATGAACGTGAAGATTAGGGACGTCGTGGTGCTGGTCACGGCGCCTTAATTGATGCCAAATAAGGTTAGCAAATTAGGACAGGGCCTGTTGGATTAGTTAGCAGCTCGGATCATTAGAATAATTAATCGATTTCTTGATTATTGATTGACCTGAACCATGGAAGCGGTATAAAATAAGATAAATTATTTTAACCTGTGAATAAAAAATAAAAATTTAAAATAGCCGTTTGATAAGGTTGAGGGGCAAACTTGGTTGCATAAATAAGAATTAGTTGCACAAATAAAGCGAGTCTTTAAAATAATGTTGAGAGTAAGGGTTCGTCATCTTAATTGCGAGGTGGCGACCGGGTTGGCTAGCCTGGCTTTCGAGAGGAGCAATCACCATGGAAGTTAAAGAACATTACAAGATGTACAAGGATGGCAAGCGGTGGGTTTTTGCCGCGATTACGGTGGCGGCAATTGGTTTGGGGACCGCCTTTAGTCAAGATATCGAGGTTCACGCGGATACGACGAGTGGCTCGACGCCGGTGCAGAACAGTGAGAGCAGTGCCAATCCGAGCACGACGGTAGTCTTGACGTCATCTACGGGTAGTCAGACCACCGAGACCACAACGACGGGTTCGGCGGGGAATGGGACCACCGGAACGGGCGACTCATCGACGGGGAATCAGGCGGATACCGCCACAGGAACCTTGACTGGCAGTCAGCAGGATACGTCATCTCAGGGGACCGATAGTGACACCACGACTACGACGGGTGACGATTCGACCGCCGATACCACGCCTAGTCCAGACAATACCACGGCCGGTGAGACGGCCGGTGATGCCACAGGTGATGCGGCCGGCACGGGCACGGCGACCGAGAAGCCAGCGTCCGGAGCGGAAATTGCGGGAAATGATAGCGGTGCCATTTCGGGCGACACGGGGTCGGCTGGCACAGCTGGTGTCGGTTCTGGGGCAGGTAACGCCGCGCCAGAAGTGTCCGCACCGGCTACCGACGTCGAAACGGCTATCCAGGAATCGGCTAACGAGGAGACGAGCAACAGCGAGACCGCGCCGGCTGATTTGACCAATCCCGCGGGGCTCATGAGTGCTAAGATGTTGTCGGCTGCCGTGACGCCCATCTCTGACAGCAGTATTTTAACGTATGACGTGAACGCGGATGGGTCGGTCACCATCACCGGGGCCACGCAAGACGTCGGGGACACCCTGGTGATTCCATCGACCATCACGGATAGTGCTGGCAATGTGTTGAATGTGACGGCGATTGGCCAGGGCTTCAGTTCGAATTATCCCAACACTCAGAATTTAAAAACGTTAATCATTGAAAATGGGATTACGTCCATCGCCGACAACGCCTTCTCGTATCTGAAAAATTTAAGCACGATTGATCTGAGCCAAAACCGGACGCTGACGACCATTGGAAGTCAGGCCTTCGTGGACGATAGCTTGACCACGCTGGTCTTACCGGATAGCGTCACGACGATTGGGTCACAGGCCTTCGCCAGCAATCCACTGACGAACGTGACCTTCTCTCAAAATCTCCAGACCATCGGCGATATGGCCTTCGAGTATGATCCGCTCACGAGTATTGACCTGGGAAACAGCACGAGTCTGACCACGATTGGCGACCTGGCCTTCTTCGGGTCGCAAGCCAGCTCGCTGACGTTACCGACGAGCTTGGTCACCATTGGCAATCAAGCGTTCGCTTCTAACGCCAACCTGACCAGCGTGACCATCCCCGCTAGCGTGACGACGATTGGCAATGAAGCCTTCTTGCAAGACAGTCAGCTGGCGAACTTGACCTTTGCGGCGGGGAGCCAGTTACAGACGATTGGCGACAATGCCTTTACGTATGACGGCTTGACCAGCGTGAACTTGCCGGCGAGCCTGGTGTCCATTGGCGACAGTGCCTTTGCCGCCAACAGCGCGCTGACGGAATTGACCTTTGCGGCGGACGGAAACTTGACGACGATTGGCGCCCACGCGTTTGAAAATGACAACGGCATCACGACGCTGACTTTACCAGCCAGTCTGACCACGTTGGGGGACTTCGCCTTTAGCACGATTCATGGCCTGACTAGCGTGACCTTCGCTGATGGGACGCAACCGCTGACGATTGGCAACAGTGCCTTCATCTACGATACGGGGCTGACCAGCGTCACGTTGCCGGCCAATCTCACGAGCATCGGCGATCAAGCCTTCCTGTCGGCCACGAGCCTACCGACGATTACCTTCCCAGCTAATTTGGTCAGCATCGGCAAGAACGCCTTTACCTATGATCAAGCCTTGAAGAGTATCGATCTGACGGGAGCCACGAGCCTCACCACCATTGATAAAGGAGCGTTTGAGTATTCGGGCTTAACCGGCAATCTCGTGCTACCGGCTAACCTCACCACGATTGGCGATCTTGCCTTTGCGGGGGATAATCTCACGGGTGTGACGCTCAATGAACAGCTGCAGAGCATTGGGGCCAGCGCCTTTACCTACAATATGTTGACCGGTTCGGTGATTCTGCCAGCAACCCTGACCACTCTGGGCGATATGGCATTTTACGGCAATCAGTTGACCACGGTCAGTGTGCCGACGACCGTCACGCAGATTGGCGATAACGTCTTTAGCTATAACCGGATTAGCCAACTGACGGCGGGCAGTGGGACAACGAACTTGGCCCTGAACCAGAACGCATACGCCTTTGTCAATCAATCCAACCTGACGCTGGCCGACCTGTTCACCGTGGACTTGGGCGGCGTTACCCTGACTCCGGAAAATATCAGTGGATTGACCGGTGGGGTGACGTTGGCTAGCGATGGGACGTTTAACATTCCCGCGGGGCTGGACCAATTTACCTTCAATTGGTCGGTACCGACCGCTTCGACGACCTATACCGGGCAGTACCAAGTCGTCTTGAACAATCCGGACATTAAGGTCTTTAATTCCACCATCTTCTACGGAGACACGTGGACGCCGGCCGATAACTTTCTGAGTGCTGTGAACTCGGATGGCTCCGACCTGGCCCTGAGCGACATTACCGTTACGGCCGTCGATAGCCAGGGAAATAGTGTGGACTTGGATGCCCTGACCAGCAAGGCCGGGACGTACCAGGTCACTTACAAATCGGGGAATAATTCCGCCGTGGCCCAGGTCACGGTGGCCAAACGAACGGCCAATTACACCATCACGGGGAATCAGACCGTCACCTACAATGGTCAAACGCCAACGCTAGACATGGGGGATTTCTCGGTCAGCTTGACGAATGAATTGCCTTACACGCTAAAGGACGGGGACCTGACGCTGGCCTACACGGACGCCGATGGTAACCAGGTCTTGTTGAATGCGGATAATGCGGCGGACTTTGTCAATGCCGGAACCTATGACGTCGTGGTCAATCCCGCGGCTTGGGAACGGCTAAATCAAGAAACGCCGGCACTGGCCAATTACGACTGGTCGGGTTCCAAGTCGATAGCCACCCTGACGATTGCACCGGCCGTACTCAATGTGACCGTTGGCAACCAGACCATGGTTTACGGCGGTCAGGAACCGACGCCGACACTCACGGTGACCGATGCCAACGGCAATGTGGTGACTGATTCGGGCCTGACGGTAACGCGGGCTGCCGGCGATAACGTTGGAACGTACGCTTATCAGGTGTCTGGTTTGACTAGTAATTACACGCTGGGTAGCACGTCGATTGGTGCCTTGACGATTACGAAGTTACCGCTGACGGTGACGGTGGGAAGTCAGACGATGGTCGCCGGGACCAAGGAACCGGCCACGATTCTCACCGTCGTGGATGGCAACGGCAATCCGATTACGGATTCTGGTTTGACGGTGACCCGTGATCCGGGCAATGAGGTGGGCACCTACCGCTACCTCCTGGACTCGGATCAGTTGAACGCCAACTATGAAGTGACTCAGACTAACCTGGGAAGCTTGACGATTACCGCGGCCGCCGAGACCTTGACGGGGAGCGATTACACAATGACGGTGGGCGATGCCGCCCCGACCGCGGCCGACTTTAAGGCGACTGCTACGGATAGCAACGGACAACCTGTAGCCAGCGACCAGATTACGGTGGACCTCGGTAACGTCGATTTGACGCAACCGGGTAAGTATCAAGTGACGCTGAGCTACGGCAACGCCCAGCCGGTAACCGTCACGTTGACCGTGGTGGCGAAGACCACTGGCGGTGGTAACGGCGATGGGGGGAATTCCGGTGGCACCGACCCCGTGGACCCTGTAGACCCCACCGATCCAACAGACCCCACCGATCCGACTGATCCGGTCAAGCCAACCGACCCGTCAACGCCGAAAGATCCCGACAATATCCATCACGAGGTCATTAGTGATGGGGGGACTGGTGCCAAGGTTCAACCGGGGATCGATGTGACCATCACGACGGCAACGCGGGTACCCCAAAATCTCGTGTCGAGTGGGTCTGGCGCCCATATCCAGGGCCAATCCGGTACGCTGCGGACGGCCGTGGCGTTAGGGACTCAGCACAATGGGCATGCGGCGCAGACGGTCACAACGTCTAAAGCCACACCAGCTGGCCATCAGGCGGCTCGGCAGGCAACCACGTTACCACAGACCAATGAGGCTTCCACATCTGGGTGGTCCATTCTGGGCCTGATTCTGGGGGGCTTGGGTCTCCTCGGATTCCGGAAGCGTCGGCAAGACTAAGGCCCTTCGATGGACTGTTGAGAGCTTTAAAATGTAAATGCGCGACAAATAGGGGCTCGGATGATGATCCGGGCCTCTATTTGTCGTGGGTTCGTGGTGCGGTCAGTTTGAGTGATGAATCGGCTAGATTTAAGGCTTGCGGCGGGTTGGCTGATGGCTGTTGATGAGATTCCACGAATGACAAGGCGGCCAGTTCATGCCAAACAATCTCGGTCAAAGCTAAAGATTGGGTTAAATCAACCGGTATTTTGCAACAAAAACCGCGAAAAAAACATTGGTAAGAGTAGGGGGCTAAAAAAGCGGGCCGCTCAAAACTGAGCGGCCCGCCAAGGCAATCGACTATTTAAATTGAAACTACATCAGAATCTTGGATAAGAAGTCTTGAGCCCGTTCGGTTTGGGGATTGCCAAAGAATTCTTCAGGCGTGTTGTTTTCCTGAATGTAGCCATCGGCCATGAACCAGACACGGTCGGCCACGGACTTGGCAAAGCCCATTTCGTGGGTGACCACGACCATGGTCATGCCTTGTTGCGCCAGTTCCTGCATAACGTTGAGCACTTCGCCGACCATTTCGGGGTCTAACGCCGAAGTGGGTTCATCGAAGAGCATGACCTTGGGATCCATCGCCAGGGCCCGGGCAATCGCCACCCGTTGGGCCTGCCCGCCGGAAAGGCTAGTTGGGAAGGCATCGGCGTGGTCGTCCAAGTTGACTTGTTGGAGCAGTTCGTGGGCCCGTTTCGTGGCATCGGCCTCACTGACACCCTTGACCTTCATTGGCGCTAACTTGATGTTTTCCAGCACCGTCATGTTCGGGAAGAGGTTGAAGTTTTGGAAAACCATCCCCATCTGTTCCCGCAAGGTGTTGACCTTCTTGGTGTCCAGCGTGGTTAAGTCTTGGCCGTCGAAGTCAACTTCACCGCTCGTTGGCGTTTCCAATAGGTTCAAGCACCGCAAGAAGGTACTTTTCCCACCACCAGAAGGTCCGATGACCACGATGACTTGACCCGGATTGACCTGCTCTGAAATATTCTTTAAGACTTGATTGTCGCCAAAGTTCTTGGCTAGATTTTTAACCTCAATAATCGGTTTAGTCATGTTGCATCTTCCTTTCGAAGTGGTTTAAGATCCGTGAGGCGGTGAAGGTCATGATGAAGTATAACACCATGATGACCGCGATAGGGGCGACCCCTCTGTAAGTGTCGGACCGGACAATGTTGCTTTGGAAGATCAGTTCGGAGACCCCAATGATGGAAACGATGGAACTATCCTTGATCAAGGTAATGAATTCGTTCCCCAATGATGGCCAAATGTTCTTTAGGGCTTGTGGCAAGACGACGTAACGCATGGTGTAGCCACTGGTCATCCCTAGGCTCCGTGCGGCTTCGGTCTGACCCTTGTCCACGGAGTTAATCCCGCCCCGGATGTATTCGGCGATGTAGGCCCCGGAGTTCAAGGAAATGGCAATAATCCCGGACGTTAGCGCGGGCAGGTTGACGATGAGTCCTAAGCCAAAGTAGACAAACATGACTTGAACCATCATTGGCGTGCCCCGGATAAATTCGACGTAGGCCGTGGCTAACCACCGTAAGGCCGTGGCGAAGACGCCACCGTGGGCCATCCGTGCCAGAGAAAGTAAGACCCCGAGGATGAACCCGAAGAAGACGGAACATACCGTGATGATTAAGGTGTATTCAATCCCCTTCAAGAAGGCCTTCCAGTAGTGGAACATGCTGGTGTTGACGGTGTTGGTCTTTAAGTATTTCCCAGCAGCGGGCAGGTAATCCTTGTTGACCAGGTTTTGCTTTCTAATCTGATCGACGGACTTGTTGGCGGCGGCGACCAGGGAAGTGGACCCCTTGGCGAAGGCCACGGAAGCACTGGTATCGGAGGCGCTCAGATCAAAGTGACTGGGAATCATGGCTAATTCCTTATTGTTGGCCACGTAGGCTTGGGCCGATGGCTTTTCCATGGCGACCCCTTGGAGCTTGTGGCTTTGCAGACCGAGGATTAAGTCGGAAACGGAGGTCATCCCCTTGACGGTCGTGCCGCTGGTCTGCTTCTTGGATTCGTTGTACATGGTGGAACCGGTTTGGGCCCCAATGGTTTTGCCCACGAAGGAGTCCTTGTCTTTATAAATCCCTTTGTCACTCTTGTTGATGACGATGCTGTACCCACCTTGATAGTAGGTATGGGTGAAGTCTACGTTCTTCCGCCGAGCGGGCGTCGGGTTCATCCCGGAGATGACCATGTCGACCTTACCCGTTTGCAGGGCGACTAGTAGAGAGTCAAAGGACATGGACTTAACCACGAGCTTGACGCCCATATCCTTGGCGATCTTCTTCCCGACGGCAACGTCCATCCCGACAACTTGACTCTTGCCGTGAACGGTTGCTTGAAATTCATAGGGCGGGTAGTCGGGCGAGGTCCCCATGACCAGCGTCCCCTTCTTTTGGACCTTTGCCAGCGAATTGTCGGCGGCTTGAGCGATTGTCGTGGTGGCTGTCCAACCAGCAACCAGCGCCATCACTAATGCGATGGCCATAATTAATTTATTTTTCATAATGGCTTGCTCCTCTATCTGTGATGATAACTCCGAGTATAGCTGGTCTCGTGTATTTATACAAGTTTTGTTTTGATAAATTTGTTTTTATACATAAATTATTCAATTAAAATTCGCTTACATCCCCGATTTAAAGGGAAAGGTGAAAATATTTATACATTTTGATTGAATAAGTGGTTTTTAAACGCTTAGTAATTGATTGAATGGGGAGTAAGTGCTAACATGTATAGTGTCTGTTTTATACGGATATATCTATAAAATTTTAGAAAAGAGGAGTTACGATGTCAGGACATTCTAAATGGCATAACATCCAGGGCCGGAAAAATGCTCAGGATGCAAAGCGTGGAAAAATCTTCCAAAAAATCTCACGTGATTTGTACCAAGCTGCAAAAGCAGGTGGTCCTGATCCCGACGGTAACCCTCAACTTCGTTTGGAAATGGACAAGGCGCGGGCAGCTAACATGCCTAAGGAAAACATTAAGCGGGCTTTAGACAAGGCCTCTGGTGTTGGTGGCGCTAAGTTCGAAGAAATTACCTACGAAGGTTACGGTCCAGCAGGGACAGCGATCATGGTTGCTGCTTTGACGGATAACAAGAACCGGACGGCTGCGGCTATTCGTTCTGCCTTCACGCACCATGGCGGCTCACTTGGTGCAGCGGGTTCCGTTTCATACATGTTCGACCGGAAGGGTTACATTGTAATCCTGCGTGATGGTTTGGATACGGATGAAGATACGATGTTGATGGATGCTTTAGATGCCGGGGCGGACGACATGGAAACCACGGATGAAGAATTCAAGATCTACACGGATCCTTCGAGTGAAATCGCCGTACGTGACGCTTTACAAGATAAGGGCTACAAGTTGGACACCGCTGAAGTTCGGATGTTCCCTCAAAATACAACTGAAGTACCAGAAGCCAAGGCTTCCCAGTACCAAGGTTTGATTGACGAACTGGAAAACAACGACGATGTTTCCGATATTTACGAAGCAGCCGTCTTACCTGAAAGCGTTGAATAAGCGTTTTTAACCCCATAAGATGAGTCGATGAACTCGCTACCAGGCGTTGTCTGGTGGCGAGTTTTTATATAGGCTGAAAAAATTTGACAAATAAAAAAATAAAGGCGTCTCTTTTCCGGAGTTAAGTGAAAAGGGCAGGAGATGACGCGTATGATTAAGGATTTTGTTAGTGAACTGCTGATGGCGGCCGTTCAGCAACGGATCAGTGATATCTATATTTTGCCAGAGAAGACGGGCTATCAGATTCGATTACGTCAGTTGGGAGCCGTCTCTGTTTGGCGGCGCATTACGGCCGAGCTGGGAGCGCAGGTGATTACGTATCTTAAGTTTCAGGCCAACATGGCGGTGAGCGAGAATCGACGGCCACAGGTTGGTGCCTTGACCTGGCCGGGTGAGCCGCCCCTGGAACTCCGATTCTCTACGGTGGGCGACTACGCCGGTAGAGAATCGCTGGTGATCCGCGTGATTTATCCCTACCACACCGGTCAGATGGCCTACTTGGACCAAACGCAACCGGCCCAGCTCGATCGGCTCGCCGCCAAACGGGGCCTGCTCTTATTTGCGGGGCCCACCGGTTCGGGCAAGACGACCACGATGTATACGATTGCCAGTCGGCTAGCCGCGACCGCCACCGTTTTGACGATTGAAGACCCGGTCGAGATTAAGACGGACAGCTTCATCCAACTGCAGGTGAATGCCGCGGCGGGGATGAGCTATGAAGCCCTGCTCAAGGTCGGCCTGCGTCACCGCCCGGACGTCTTCATCATTGGGGAAATTCGCGATCAATTGACGGCCCAGGCCGCCGTTCGGGCCGCTCTCAGTGGGCACCTGGTCTTGAGTACGGTTCACGCACAGACGGCCAGTGGGAGCGTCTCGCGACTGGCAGAGTTGGGCGTGTCGTTAGCTCATCTCCGCCAAGTGCTCACGGCCAGCTGTTATCAGCGCTTGATTCCCCGGGTTGCGCGGACGCCGGCGGTTTTACTGGATATCTTGACGGATCAGGCACTATGGCAGACCACACGGACAACCACAGAAAGGTGGCGCAACACCCTTGAACAAGCCAGGCAGCAGCAAGTTATTTCATTGGAAACGGCTCGGCAATTCCGAGCGGGGTAGGTGGTCGTGGGCCACGCAACAGCAATTTTGTCAGCTTTTGGCCGACCAATTAGCGAGTGGCTTTTCTCTCCGGCAGGCGTTACGTTTCAGTCAGCTGGCCGGAAGCGGATTGCCGCGGAGTGTGGCGGCCATCGAGGACCAGCTGTTGCGTGGTCAGGCCTTTGTCCCATGTTTAGAACCTTATTTGCAGGCCAACGTTTATTTTCAATTGCAGGTGACGACCACCCACGGCAATCTGGCGGCAGCCTTGCAGCGAAGCGCGACCCTATTAGGCCTAATGGCCAGCCAGCGCAAACGCCTCGTGCAGCTCCTCATGTACCCCCTGGGCCTTTTGGTGGGAATGGTGGGCTTGCTAGTCACGTTAAAATTTGGCGTGCTCCCGCAGTTACAGCAGGAAATTGTCGCCCAGCCGGTGCCGGTGGGACGGTGGCGTCAACTTTATTTAGAAGTCGGCTTCGGCTGCGGTGGCCTACTGAGCGGTTATGGGATCTGGCGTTGGTGGCGACAGCAGACCCATCTGAAATTAGCCGGCTGGTACCTGCGTTGGCCGGTGGTGGGGCGTATCTTTCGTGCCTATTATGCGTACTACCTGAGCGCGAATCTCGGTCAATTGCTGGCGAGTGGCTTGAGCGTTAAGCAAATGCTGACGGTGCTCCAACAATTACCGGACCGTGCGCTCCTCCACCAGTTGGCCGATACGCTGGCCCAGCAACTTCAGGCCGGTGAGTTACCGGTCGGATGGCTGCGACGGCAACCATTCATTCCCAGCCAACTCGTTATTTTGTTGCAAAAGGGCCAGACACGCGACCAGTTGGCCCGTGAGCTGGTGGCCTATAGTCAGCTCCGGTACCGCGAATTGGTGCGCCTAACCGAACAGGCCTTAGCGTTGGTGCAGCCCATCTTACTGACGGTCGTGGCCCTGCTGATTGTCGGCGCGTATCTCAGCCTCCTGCTGCCGATGTATGCCAACCTACAAGGAGTCTATCAATGAGTAAACGGCGCGGTTTTACCTTAGTTGAAATGACCATCGTGCTCTTCATCATTTCCTTGCTGGTGCTGATCATCTTACCCAACCTTAACGGGCAACGGCACCGGGCCAGTGGCATTCACCAGCACGCGATGGAGACGGTGGTGCAGGGGCAGGTGACGGCCTACCTGGAGGACCATCAGTCCGTAGAACACGTGACGTACGCGGCGTTGGAGGAGGGACGGTATTTGACCGCCCAGCAGGTGAAACAGGCCAAGCAGGAGGGCATTAAAATCCATGATGAACGGCCGACCAGTTAGTCCCCGGCACGGGTTTACCCTCTACGAAACGTTGGTGGTGCTCCTGATTGTGGCGGGATTGGCCACGCTGGTTGGTTTTCAAGCGGTGGCTCAGCGGCGTGCGGCGGCCGAACAAGCCTTTTGGCCCGCTTGGCAACAGTTGTGGACGGCGGGGCGCCAAGTCGCCTTGGCCCGCCACGAGACGGTCGGTATCTTTGTGGACCGGCAGACGGGGGAGGTCACCTTGGCTTCGGGTCGGCCCCGCCGCGTCTTTCGTCGGTTGACGCCACCGCCCGGACTCAAATGGGTGGATGGCAAGACCGGTTGGAGCATCTCGCCGCTGGGAAATTCGGCGGCCTTTACCATGGAGTGGTACAGCACCACCCACCGCGTTTGGTGGTATCAGACTTTTCAGTTGGGAGGCGCCTTAATCTATGTGGAAGCAACCAAAATTCGTCGTCAGCCGGCGGCACGGCTGGCTTCTCCCTGATGCCCTTCTAGCGTTAGGGATTGTCGCACTGACCCTCGTCATGGCGCAACAGGCGTTAGTCGTCACGCAACGTCAGGAGCAGATTCGGACGGCAAAGCTTCGGCAGGTGCGTGCCCGCCATGACCGAGCCCTGTTAACCTGGGCGGCGACTAATGGTTAAGCGCCAGGGGTTTACGCTAATTGAAGCGTTGATGGCCTTGATCATCGCCACGGGCATATTTGTACTGGCTAGTGGGGTCGATCGGCAAATTTTACGTCCGCTCAAGCACGATCCCATCGCCTGGTATCAAGCGGTCAGGGTCCTTGAACAGCCCGGACGATACCGCGCCATCAGCATTGATCGCCAACAGCTCAATCTCATCGACACGCACCAGCACAATAAGCCCGTGGCCGTCTGGGTCGACGCCAAGCACGTCTTGCGGCTGACTAACGCCGACCATCAGGGGTATTACCCGCTGTTGCGGCATGTGACGGCCGTCCAGTGGCGGGCGACCCAGTATCCCGGCCTGGTCCAATTACGTCTTAAACAGGAGCAATTATCGTGGCAAACCACCATTCTCGATCTTCGCGGAACGGCTTCTTGACGCTGTGGGCGCTGTTCTTCTTGGCCAGCGTGAGTCTTATCCTATTATTAGTTCTGGCCGGCCAAGCAGCCAGACAACAGTCGACCCTTGAACTGATTAAAGCGTACAATCGTTCGACTTCACAAATAGAACGGTCCCTTGATTCCCCCCGACAACCGTCGAATAGACTACCTAGAACGGTAAAACCCGGAGATTCGCCGCAAAGATTGCTTGAATAACACCGGAAAAATCGGTAGTATAGATAACGGAAACGTTGAGTCATGTAAATTTCACAAGGAGGCGAAGCGTACTGTCACAAGAACAGACTGAAGCGCTCTTCAAGGTCCTGGACGAATCGGCCACGACCTTGCAAGCAGCGCTAAGCACATCTTATCTGGATGCGTTCATTGAGACGGGAGATAACCTGCTTAATGGTCAAGTTCAGGTGGAAGATGGTCAGCCGGACGAGCAAACGGCGGCGAAATTAACCAAGCTGTACGCGCAAGTCGACTGGCAAAGTGACGATGCCGAAACGGTTCGCCGGGCGATTCAATTAGCCATGCTCAAAGCGATTCGGGTGGATGAAATTCAGGCGAATCACCAACTGACGCCGGATACGATTGCCTATATCATGGGCTATCTGGTGACCCGGCTGGAGAAGGGCAAGTCCGAGTTAACCGTCACCGATTTAACGGTCGGCACGGGTAACCTACTGACGGCGGTCCTGACGCAGTTAAAAGCGGTAGTCGCTGGTGATATCAAGGCGTACGGGGTGGACAACGATGATACGATGTTGGCCATCGCCCAGACCTCTAGTGATCTCCAACGGATACCGATTGAACTGATTCATCAGGATGCGTTGGAACAACTGTTGGTCCCAGCTAGCGATCTGATCGTGGCGGACCTGCCGATTGGTTATTATCCAATTGACGCGAACGCCGCGAATTATCAGACTCATGCGGCCGAGGGCCATTCATTCGTGCATCATTTATTGTTAGAGCAAGCGCTTAACCAGTTAAAGCCCGGGGGCGTCGGTGTCTTCCTGGTACCTTCCCAACTCTTCCAGACGGAGGAAGCGAAGGGCCTGTTGAAATGGTTGGCGGGCAATGCCTATCTACAGGGATTGCTGAACCTGCCTAGTGAGCTCTTCATGAATGTTAACGCCCAGAAGGCCATTCTGATTCTTCAGAAACCAGGCGCTGGTGCCAAGCAGGTTGAACAAGTAATGTTGGGTGAGTTCCCATCATTTAAAGAACAATCAGCATTTCAAAAGTTTGTTGCGGAGATCGTCCAATGGGAAGAACAAAACCTGCTGACGGACCGCTCATAAAAGGAGAAATTACCAAATGGGAAAATCATTAGCAATTAACGCCGGAAGTTCTACGTTAAAGTTCAAGTTATTCCAAATGCCAGAAGAACAAGTCATCGCTGAAGGGGCCATTGACCGGATTGGTCTGGGCAATTCTTTAGTTGAAATCAAGTATGGCGATGGCGAAAAGTACAAGACGCATGAAGATGTGAACGATCACAAGGAAGCCATCCAATTAATGTTGGACCAATTGACCGAATTGAAGATTATCACGGACTTCAACGAAATCACCGGGATCGGACACCGGGTCGTTGCCGGTGGTGAAGAGTTCAAGGACTCCGCCGTAATTGATGACGATGTTTTACAGAAGATTAAGGACTTGGCCGAATACGCACCCCTACACAACCCGGCCGCTGCCATGGGAATCGAAGCCTTCAAGAAGATCTTGCCTAACGTCTTGAGCGTGGCAGTCTTCGATACGTCCTTCCACACGACCATGCCAGAAGTCAACTACATGTACGCGATCCCTTACGAATACTACGAAAAGTACGGGGCTCGTAAGTACGGGGCCCACGGGACGAGTCACCGTTACGTGGCACACCGGGCTGCCGCAATGTTAGGCAAGCCTTTGGAAGACCTGAAGTTAATCACGCTTCACATTGGTGCCGGTGGGTCGATCACTGCAATCAAGAACGGTAAGTCTTACGATACGTCCATGGGCTTCACGCCGCTGGCCGGTATCGAAATGGCAACTCGTTCCGGGGATATCGATGCTTCCCTGGTGGCTTACTTGATGGAGAAATTACACATCGAAAAGCCAAGTGACATGATTAATATCTTAAACAAGAAGTCCGGTTTGGTCGGTGTGTCCGGTGTTTCTGCGGATATGCGTGAACTGGAAGCCGTTCAGGACAAGAATCACCGTGCTAAGTTGGCACGGGACATGTTCATCAACCGGATTGTCCGTTACGTTGGGTCTTACCTGGCTGAATTGGGTGGCGCGGACGCCATCGTCTTCACGGCCGGCGTGGGTGAAAATGATATCATGATCCGGCAAGAAGTTGCCGACAAGTTGAACTACTTCGGTATCGCCGTTGACCCCGAAAAGAACGATATTCGTGGTGTTGAACGTGACTTGAGTGCCGCTGGTTCTAAGATTAAGACGTTGCTGATTCCAACCGACGAAGAGTTAATGATTGTTCGGGACATCGAACGGTTACGTAAATAAAACGAGTCAAACATCCCATCACATTTCTGATGGGATGTTTTCTTCATCTTGAGGTGAATAATTATCATGTAAATGGTTTTAAGTTGAATGATATTCGTTCATACCGGGCTTTAACGCTGTTTAGTTAGTCAAACTAACCAGCGCTGGTACTGGCATCGGCCATTCAGATGTGTATAATATATTTCAACAAAGGGGCGATTAAGATGAAAGAAAGTCAATCGAATAACAACCAGGAATTTTCGCGAGGGTTGCAGAGTCGCCACGTCCAACTGATTGCTCTTGGGGGAACAATCGGGACGGGACTCTTCTTGGGTGCCGGCCAATCCATTCATTTGGCGGGGCCATCCATCATTTTGGCCTACTTAGTGACCGGGATCATGTGTTTCTTACTGATGCGGGCACTGGGGGAACTCCTGCTCTCCGATCTTGAGGTGCACTCTTACATTGATTTTATTAAGCGTTATTTAGGTGAAAATATGAGTTTTGTGGCCGGCTGGACCTATTGGATCTGCTGGATCACCATTGCCATGGCGGAGGTTACGGCGGCCGGTCAATACATGCAGTTCTGGTTCCCACATTTACCGTCGTGGGTGACCGCCTTGACGTTACTTGCCATTCTACTCGCATTGAATTCCGTCACAGTTAGTGCCTTCGGTGAAACGGAATTTTGGTTCGCAATTATTAAGATTGTCGCCATCGTGGCGTTGATCCTAGCCGGCGCCTACATGGTGGCCGTCCACTTCCCAACGCCAGCCGGACACGCCAGCGTGACCAATCTGGCCAGTGGGGGTTTCTTCGCCAACGGTGCCAAGGGCTTCTTCCTATCCTTCCAGATGGTGCTCTTTAGCTTCGTGGGGATTGAAATGGTGGGGATGACCGCCTCCGAGACGGCCAATCCCAAGAAGGTATTGCCCAAGGCGATTAACGAAATCCCTATCCGGATCATCCTGTTCTACCTGGGCTCCTTATTGGCGCTGATGTGCATCTACCCTTGGCAAGCCGTTTCGCCAACCAGCAGTCCCTTCGTTCAAGTTTTCAAGAACGTGGGCATTCAGTCGGCGGCGGCCGTCATCAACTTCGTGGTCTTAACGGCGGCGGCTTCGGCCTGCAACAGCTCGCTGTTTACCACCGGTCGGATGCTGTTCTCACTGACGTATGGCGGCAACGGTCACTTTGCCAAGCACATGAGTACCCTGTCACGGGCGCAGGTGCCGACGCGGGCGTTACGCTTTTCAACGTTGATTATCGCCATCTCCGTGTTCCTGAACTTTATTATTCCGGGCCACGTCTTCGCGTTTGTCTCCAGTATCGCCACAACCTGTTTTCTCTTCATTTGGGCGGCAATCGTGGTTGCTCACATCAAGTACAAGCGGCAACAGACCGTCTTGGAACGGCGCAACGGGGCGTTTAAGATGCCATTCTTCCCACTGAGTGACTACTTCATTCTGGCCTTCCTGGGCATGGTGGCTATCGTGTTACTCTTCAGAGTGGACACCCTGATTGCCCTGGTTGGCTCCATCGTCTGGTTGGTCGGACTGAGCATCGGTAAGCGTCTGCGTGATCGCCGGGTGGCGGATAGTGTCATGGATTCCGATAAATAAGCGTCTCAAGCGAAGGTCGCGGCGAAAGTCGTGGCCTTTTTCGCTTACCCAGCGGCGCGACGTTTTTAGTGAGAACCGGGCCAGCGAAATTAGGCGTGAAGTGCTACGATGGGAGTAGTGAGTTTTTTACCGCATTCGTCGGTTAACCGGCGAGTAAAAAATAAAAATGGGGTGTTGAGATGCAACAAGTAAAGATTGCCGGGCGCACGGTGCCCG
This sequence comes from Levilactobacillus sp. HBUAS70063, assembly GCF_038374745.1. Taxonomy (NCBI): domain Bacteria; kingdom Bacillati; phylum Bacillota; class Bacilli; order Lactobacillales; family Lactobacillaceae; genus Levilactobacillus; species Levilactobacillus sp. HBUAS70063. The sequence goes on from NZ_JBANSM010000004.1 coordinate 371,082, forward strand.
CTATTGGCATTGGAACGTGGCACATGGGGGATCGGCCCGCCCAACGCGAGACGGAGATTGCCGCGATTCAGGCGGGGATTGCCGCCGGTGCGCGGGTGATTGATACGGCCGAAATGTACGGTTCCGGTCGCGCGGAAACACTGGTGGGGGCGGCCTTACAGCCTTATCAGCGTGAGGACCTCTTCTTGATTTCAAAGGTGCTCCCCGAAAACGCGTCCCGTCAACGCATGGAAGCAAGCCTGGATGCCAGCCTGCAGCGGTTACGGACGGATTACCTGGACCTCTACCTCTATCACTGGCGCGGCAGTGTGCCGTTGGCCGAAACGGTGGCCGAGCTCCAGCGGCTTCAACAAACCGGAAAGATTCGGGCGTGGGGCGTTTCGAACTTCGATATCGCCGACCTCGAGGAACTCTGGCGATTGCCCGGTGGTGATCAGGCAGCGGCCAACGAAGACCTCTATCACTTGGGCAGTCGGGGGCTGGACTATGCCGTCTTGCCGTGGCAACGTGACCATCAGCTGCCGCTAATCGCTTATTCGCCGATAGCGCAGGGGGATTCCTGGGGCCAGCAGTTGACGACCAACGCCACGGTCAAAGACATTGCGCTGGCTCATCAGGCGACCGTCTATCAAGTGCTGTTGGCCTGGGTCATTCGCCAACCTCAGGTACTGGCCATCCCACAGACGAGTTCGGTGGCCCACATGGAACAGAACCTGGCGGCGGGGGACTTGAAGTTATCCGCAGCCGAATTGGCGACCTTGGACCAGCAATTCCCGCGGCCAACTCATAAGGAACGGCTGGATATTATTTAAATGAAGGAGTAACGCTATGCAATATTTTACGTCGGACACGCATTTCTTCCATAAAGACCTCTTGGGGATGAACGACTTTGCCCCGCGACCGTTCGCTAACGTGGAGGAAATGAATCAAACCATCATTGATAACTGGAATGCCCGGGTGGCGCCCACGGATACGGTCTATCACTTGGGCGATATTGCCCTGTACTTCACGCGGCCAGCCATCAAATCCGATGAGGCCGTGGCGAACGTGCTGTCGCAATTGAACGGGCACCTGGAGTTAATCAAGGGCAATCACGATAGCCGGGCACTCTTCAAGTATCTTGCGGCCCACAATCCGGTGGATCACGGCCAGGAGAAATACGCCTTCCACGATGTCGGGGCGCTGATTAAATACGATCATCGCCAGTACTACATGACCCACTATCCCATGATGCTGGGAATCGTGAAGCAGATCATCAACTTACACGGCCACATTCACCACTACGCCGTGCCGGTCAAGGAGAACATCAACGTGGGAGTGGACACCCCGGAGACCCGTTATCTCAAGGAACAGGTCCCGTTTGGAACGCCATTTTCCACCAGTGAGATTGAAGAAATGGTGACCGGCAAGGCCCAGGAATTTAAAGACAAACAATAGGGGCTGATTGACCGGTCGAATGGGTATTGCGCTTGACCGCGGCCCCTTGATGCCGTAGGATTAAACACAGTATTAAGAGGAGCGAAAGAGAACATGGAACAGATTACCATCCTGCATACCAACGACCTGCATTCTCACTTCGAGAATTGGCCACGGATTCGGCGGTATTTGGCCGCCGCTAAGGCCAGCGCTCAGGCGGCAGGGCATACCGTGTATACCTTTGACCTGGGGGACAACATGGATCGGGTCCATCCCGTGACCGAGGCCACGAACGGCCAGAAGAACGTGGCGTTGATGAATCAGATTGGCTACGATGCGGTGACGATTGGCAATAACGAGGGTCTAAGCTACATGCGTGCCCAGCTGGACCACCTTTACGATTACGCGAATTTTCCGGTGGTATTGGGCAATCTACTGACCGCGGACACGCACGAGCAGCCAAAATGGGCGGTCGACCATCGTCTGTTGACAACCAAGGCGGGCACTCGGGTTCTGGTGTTGGGACTGACGGCGCCTTACCAGTTGACGTATCCGTTGGCGGGATGGTTGCCAATCGGGGTGGAGCAGGCGCTGACCCAACTCCTGGCGACCTATGCGGCGGACTTCGACGTCTGCGTCCTGTTGTCTCATTTGGGGGTTGACGTCGACCGGCAGATTGCCAAGCGCTATCCGCGGGTCAACGTGATCATTGGGAGCCATACTCACCATTTATTCGTGAATGGTGAGCAGGACCATCACAGCTTGTTGGCCGCGGCCGGTAAATTTGGCCGGTACGTGGGCAAGATTGAGCTGTCGGTGGACGCCGCCCATCAGGTCAAGGCGGCCACGGCGAGTGTCGTGGAGACGGCTACGTTGCCGGAAGATCCGGCGGATGCCGCCGAAATTCAAGGCTTGCGGGAGCTGGGAACGGACATCCTCTCCGAACAGCGGGTGGCCGATCTGCCGGTCGCCATGGAAGCCGACCTGACCGGACAGCCGCGGCTGGTCCGCGAGGGTTTGCACGCGATTGCGGAGTACGCCGGCACGCAGGCGGCCATCTTAAACGCCGGGCTATTTCTGGAGGATCTGCCCCGCGGCGTGGTCAATCAGAATCAGCTCCATCAGATTTTGCCACACAACATGCACGTCATGACGGTCACCCTGAGTGGCTATGACCTGTGGCGGCTGATTCAGGAGTTCGAGTTGGCCCGGCTGTTCTTGCGGCATTTCCATCAGAAGGGGATGGGCTTTCGGGGCAAAATCTTTGGGGAAATCAACTACCTGGGGATTGCTTACGATGCGCAGACCCATCAGGTGACCTGGCGGGGTGAGCCGCTATCGCCGACCCGACAGTACCGGATTGCGGTGCTGGACCATTACCTATTTATTCCATTTTTCCCGACAATTTCGATTGTGGGTCAGAACCACATTTTATACCAAGATCTCTTGCGGGAAGTGTTCGCGCAGTATCTCAGCAAGCACTATCCGCTAGAGAAAGACGAGAAAGGATGATGACGGTGGATCGCAAAGATTTAGAAGCACTGGTTGCTGAACAACGAGAAAGCCGGGAACCGGCGGCGGAGGTCGTCCGGGTGGATGAAACTCACCTGACCATCAACGGCCACCCCTATGAAGTGGTGGCCAACGTTCGGGATGGGTTTGATTTTACCGAATTTTCTCGCCGTTTCAGCACCATTTTGAGCAAATTTGACTATATTGTGGGTGACTGGGGCTTTGAGCAGTTGCGGCTAAAGGGATTCTATGCCGAAGACCGTGCCGGAGCGAAGCAAAACCAGATCGACGCGGTGCAGGACTACCTCTATGAATCCTGCAACTTTGGCTGTGCCTACTTCATTCTGCACAATCTAGACGTTAAGGCGGCACCGAAGCCGCGGCGGAGTCGTTCCCGACGGCGGAATGGCAATCGTTCATCGCAGCAGAATTCAACGGCTAAGACGCAAAATAAATCACAGAATCAACCGAAGAAACAGACGGCCGAGCAGCCGACGCCAGCCGGCGCTAAGGCCTCGACCGGCAATGGCAATCATCGGCGGCGCTCCCGGCATTCTCGCCGGCGGAACACGACTCATCCGTACACCGAGGAACGACGCACGGCGGTGCAACCCAAACAGGATGCGGCCAAGACGGTGACCATCGCCACGGGTGGTCAGGGTCGCCGTCACTTTACCATTCGGCAGAAAAAAGAGAATTAGGGAGAAGTTGCCATGAAAAATTATCAAGCCTACCTCATCGACTTGGACGGGACGGTGTATGCCGGCAGCAAGCGGTATCCGAAGGCGCGGGCCTTTGTGGAACGGTTGCAGGCGGCCCACGTACCCTTTAAATTTGTTACCAACAATACGACCAAGCTGCCCGTGGACGTGGTCGCTAACTTAGCGGACAACCACGATATCCACGTGATGCCGGACAATGTCTATACGGCCGGACTGGCCACGGCGGACTTCCTGGACAAGCGTGCCGGGGCGACCGGTAAGCGGACGGTCTACGTGGTGGGTGAAATTGGATTGAAGCAGGCGTTGACGGCCAAGGGCTTTACGGTGGATGAAAATCATCCGGAGTACGTGGTCGTGGGTCTGGATAGCGACGTGACGTATGAAAAATTCGCCAAGGCCATTCTAGCCATTCGGAGCGGGTCAACCTTTATTGGGACCAATTCGGATTCCAACATTCCTAAGGCGCGCGGCCTCATGCCCGGTGCCGGGGCGTTGGTTGATCTGGTGCGGTATGCGACTCAGACCGAACCGATCTTTGTGGGGAAGCCGGAACCGATTATTTTGCAGAACTCTCTGGCTTTGATGGGGATTGCGCCCGACCAGGCCCTGATGGTGGGCGACAACTACCAGACGGATATTCTGGCCGGCATTCACGCCGGGGTGGATACACTGCTGACCTATACCGGGGTATCCACGCCCGAGCAGGTGGCTCAACAGGCAATTCAGCCAACCTATACGGTACCCGACCTCGCCCATTGGGATATCGAGGTGGGGCCAATTGACTAGGTGGCAACGCGGTGTCGGCTTAACGGCCTTGATTTTACTGCTGTTAACGCTGAGTATTTTTTTGACGATCAATGCGGTGTGGCTCTATCGACTGGATATCCATTGGCTGAATATTAGTCGGACGGTGCAGATGCCCGCGCATAAGATTATGCACAATTACTATCAGATGTTGGGCTACCTGGAATTACCCTGGGTGACCGATCTGAAGATGACGGATTTTCCCACATCCTTTACGGGAATGATTCATTTCCACGACGTAAAACGGTTATTCTTGTTGAATAACGTGGTGCTATTATTGAGTCTTTATCCGGCCGGATGGTATTTTCGGCGGTTAAAGCGACTGCAGGAACGGTGGCGCTTGATTCGTCCGATGCAGGTGGCAACGGTTATTCCGGTGGTGTTGGCGGCTATCATGGCCGTGGACTTCAACGATTTTTTTATTGATTTTCACAAGCTCCTCTTCCGGAATAATGACTGGTTGTTCGACCCGGACCTGGACCCGATTATCACGGCCCTGCCCGATACGTTCTTTCTCCACTGCTTCATCATGGCCTTCGTCTTGTTTGAGGCGGGCCTGCTCTGGCTGTACTGGCTGGGACGGCGGTCGTTTAAGCATGTGGGGGAAGATTGATCAAAAAATAATCAAAAAAATGGTACCGACATCGCTGTCAGTACCATTTTTAATTCGATTTAATCGTCTTCCGGAACCCGGCGAGGTGCTGGGTGGGAAGGGTGGCGGCCCCGTAACCAACCGACGATGGCGGGAATCAGAGAAATTACGATAATTCCCAGAACGACGGCCGAGAAGTGGGCCTTGACGAACGGAATATTACCGAAGAAGTAACCTCCGCCACAGCAGATGAAGACCCAGGTCAGTGCCGCACTCACATTGTACTTGAGGAAACGGCGATAGGGAAACTGGGAACCGGCCGCGGTGAAAGGCACGAACGTCCGAATGATGGGCATGAAGCGGCCCAGGAAGATTGCCAGTGGCCCGTGCTTTCTGAAGAACTGCTCGGACTGGGCGAGTTTATCCTTATTGATGAGCTTACCGAACCAAGAATGATTAGATAGCGCCGCACCAGCACGACCACCCAAGTAGAAGTTAAGCGAATCACCAGCGATTGCGGCCACCAGAAAGATGGCGACAAACAGCCAAATGTTTAGGCCGTAAGCTGGATTGGCGGCCAGGGCAGCCGCGGCGAAAAGCAGTGAATCCCCTGGTAAGAAGGGCAGAATCACGGCGCCAGTTTCCACAAAGACGATGGCAAATAAGATCAGGTAGGTGGACCCACCGAACGTATTGACGATATTGACCAGGTGATCGTCGATGTGGAGAACAAAATCAATTAAATAGGCCATTTAGGTGCTCCTTAGTAGTTATTTGATGATACCCACATTGTAGAAGTTTTCCATCTCAATGTCAGCAGGTCCGGCGAAGCTTAATGAAATTGTGATAATTATTTGAACGGCGTATCTTGCTCGTCGGCATCGTCGTGAGCCAGTCGCGCGGCACCCGCAGCGGCAATCGCACCGACCAGATCGTCGAGGAAGGTGTGGATGATGCCGGGTTCGTGGGCGTTTAATTTGGCGAGAATCCCGGGCTTGGTGCGATCGATGTAGCCGTAGTTGGTGAAGCCAATCGATCCATAGAGGTCCACGATGGACAGCGCCATGGTTTCATCGACACCGTAAAGGCCTTCGTCACGTTCGACGATGGTTTGCAAAGGTTCCATGAGCGCGTGGTGTTCGGCAGCGATGTCCAGTTGAATCCCGGTAATCACGGCGTTTTGGACCTCGCGTTTGTTGAGAACGGTTTGTACGCTATGCAGGGCCATCTCTGGGGTTAAATCCTTAATGAAGGCTTTTTGTAAATAAACGACCAGATCGGCAATGTCGGTTAGTTCGACCCCACGTTCGTGAAGGAGATCAATCGTTCGTTGACCGTAAGCAGTAGTTGGTTTAATCATAATGGTAAAAAACATCCTTTCTTCATAATCATGAGGTACGTCTAGTATAGCACCAGTGACATCAGTTGCATTTTTTCTCGTTGGCGGTGATAATAGACAATTAGATAATGTTTTGAAAAGATATGGAGGATAATTATGACAAAGTTTCCACAAATTGATTTGGCTAACGCCAGGGGTCCACAAGTAACGATTGAAACGTCCATGGGGACCATTCAGCTGCAACTCTTCCCCGAACAAGCACCAAAGACAGTTGAAAACTTTGTAACGCACGCTAAGGCAGGCTACTACGATGGGATGACGTTCCACCGGGTTATTCCTAATTTTATGATTCAGGGTGGCGACCCAACCGGCACCGGGATGGGTGGCGAAAGTATCTGGGGCCAGCCATTTGAAGATGAGTTCTCACCAGAGTTGTACAACTTACGGGGGGCTTTATCCATGGCCAACGCCGGTCCAAATACAAATGGGAGTCAGTTCTTTATCGTTCAAGACAAGGATATGACCGAACAGATGCAGAGTCAGATGAAAGACGCCGGTTTCCCCGAAGAGATCGTGCAGGCTTACAAAGGCGGGGGGACCCCTTGGCTGGACTTCCGACACACGGTCTTTGGTCAAGTGATGACGGGGATGGATGTGGTCGATGCCATTGCTGCCGTGAAGACGGATGCCAGTGACCAACCAACAACACCGGTGACGATGGATAAAGTGACGGTCAGCGAGTAGTTCACGCGCGGTACACAGAGGGAGGTGTGACGATGGCATTTAGAATTGGTCAAAAAGTTACAGGTCGGATTACGGGGATTCAGCCGTATGGGGCCTTTGTCAGTCTTGGTGGTCACCGTCAGGGCCTGATTCATATCTCGGAATGTCACTGCGGCTACGTCAAGGATATCCACGATTACTTGAAGGTCAATCAAGAGGTCAACGTGGTCGTACTCGATATCGATGAGTTTACCGGTAAGATTAGTTTGTCGCTACGGTGCTTGGAGCACGTGGACTTTGGTCCGGAGCCGGACGAACATCAGCACCGCCATTACTGGACGAATCATCGCATCAATATTGGGTTTAAGCCCATTGCGGACCGTTTAGATGGGTGGAAAGCGGAAGCCCTACGCAATTTGAATCAGGAAAAAGCATCCTCGTAATGGGGGTGCTTTTATTTTTTAAAAAAAGACTTGACCAATGGGTGGATGATTGATAAGATATTACCTGTTGCTGTTTGAGACGGCCAATGCATAAATAACAAATTATTGAATAGTCATACAAATTTGAAATTAATGCTTGACGAGTTAAACCGCAACTGATAGAATGATTTATGTTGTCAAGACGCGTTCTGAGCGTCTTCCGAGGCTTCCAAGATGTTGAATAAATATTCAAGAAGTTGAAAAAAGATGTTGACACGGTTTTGACATCATGATATGATGATTAAGTTGATTGCTTCGGTAATCGCTTAGGTAGACCTTTGAAAACTGAACATTGTTTCGACAAACCAAATATGTGTAGGGCGGTTTGAATTTATTCAAACCCAAACAATATTTGCGAAGTCAATTCGCTTTTAAAAATGTAACAACAATCGATGAGCTATTCAAGCACATCATCTATAAGATGAGAGTTTGATCCTGGCTCAGGACGAACGCTGGCGGCATGCCTAATACATGCAAGTCGAACGAGCTTCCGTTGATTGACGTGCTTGCACTGATTTCAACATTGAAGCGAGTGGCGAACTGGTGAGTAACACGTGGGTAACTTGCCCAGAAGCAGGGGATAACACTTGGAAACAGGTGCTAATACCGTATAACAACAAAAACCGCATGGTTTTTGTTTGAAAGGTGGTTTCGGCTATCACTTCTGGATGGACCCGCGGCGTATTAGTTAGTTGGTGAGGTAAAGGCCCACCAAGACAATGATACGTAGCCGACCTGAGAGGGTAATCGGCCACATTGGGACTGAGACACGGCCCAAACTCCTACGGGAGGCAGCAGTAGGGAATCTTCCACAAT
>NZ_JBANSM010000005.1:0-249290 GCF_038374745.1 Levilactobacillus sp. HBUAS70063
AACTAATTAATCAACGACCATTAAAAATACATCATCAACAGACTGCCATTGAAAGATTCCGGGCTTGTTCGGATTAAACTTGTAATTTGCCAACTTGATTGCATAAATTTCTTCCTCCAAACATAATGTATGTAATTTATCAAGCAAGAATAGTATAACCGAAGTTAGCGATTTTGTTAAGAAATTTCTCTCTCGACTCACCAACTCGTCAAGCTATCCCCTAACTACGATTATGATTATAGCCGGATAAGCGCTAAGAAACAAGGATTATCTCTCTTTTGTCGTTTGAATGAAATAATACCGCGGATTTTGTAATATTGTTGTCATTTAAACTCTTGATCTTTAAACATTGAAAACGCTCTGAAAGATATTCGTTAAGCCCCGCATAAGCTTTTTCGTTTTGCTTAACTTTAACCCGCCATTAAGGTAAGTCAATTCACTTGCTTTTCTCCCGGTGCGGGTCTACACTGTGGTCATCAAGTGAAAGGGGGTGATGCTTTTTGGCAACTGGGAATTGTTACCTTAAAGTGATCGCTTCCGCGGAGAACGGAAACGACTAACTTCTTTAAGGTAGGCGTCAGCGAAATTATCTCGCTGGCGCTTTTGTTTTGGCTATTTTTAGCGGTTCGTGAGGCTACTAACAGCTCAATTGACGTTTTCCGCCGATTTACGCAAGCTGCGATTGATTGTCTTCGGATTCTGACGCCGGCTATGTATATGGCGTGCACGTCGGCCGGGGCTCCGCTATAGTGAGGATGTACCAAAGATAACGGTACTACTACACTTAAGGAGCGTGCTCATGCTATCTCATAACAAACCTCGTTTCTCAGTCGTTAAGACCTACCGAATCGCCGACCTCCGCGCACGAGCGTTGGCTGCTCGCCAGCCTTCCGTCAGCGCCGAACGCTTCTGGCAACACCCCGGTCAAGAACTTGCCCGCTGGTATGACGCGGTGAAGGACGACCCCGAGTTCCTGCGGACGTTGGTCGCTAGCACCCCGACGCCCACCGATGAGGAACTACGTAGCGGTGATTACCTGGAGGTTGGCTTTGGCCAGTATTTTGATGAGGAGACTGGAATCTTCTATCAGACAACGGACTCGGAGACGGATTAACTGACCGGTGACGACCACCCCGTTTGACTAGGGCTGAACGTTTCGGCTGTTCCTTAGAATTGATACGTCGCGATTGGGATGTATCAATCTTACATAGGTGACGTTTTGACTAGGAATTGTGTTTCTTCCTATAATTGGGCAACTAAGCATTCTTGGGCTGACTCGCTTGATTCCTGGCCCTTCCCTAACATGGGGCGTGGACAATTACGAATTCACGGCTGACCAAACGATGGCAAGCCAAACGTCCAGCACGGTCTATCAATCGGCCATGCTGGACGTTTATCTTTTATGTTCATTTTAAACTCACACCACCGGCCGCACCTCACGCACCGCAGCCTTGATCACGGTACCCAGCCGCTGCATGCCCAGGTCAATCTCGTCCGGCGTCAGGCCGGTGAAGCACAGGCGCAGGCCGTTGTGGACGTTTCTAGCCGGGTAGAAGTTAGTCCCCGGCACGTAGGACACGTGCGCCTGCGGAATCGCCGCTCGCGTCAACAGGTCCGCCGTATCGACCTCCGGCGGCAACGTCACCCAATCGAAGAAGCCGCCATTGGGCTGGGTAAAGGCCACCTCATCCGGGAAGTAGGCCGTCAGTGCCCGCACCAAGGCCGCACACTGATCGCGATAATTCGCTCGTAACGCGGCGACGTGGGCGTCCAAGTCATGCGTGTCCAGATAGGCGTTAATCGCCGCGTGAACCACGTTATTGGCCTCCAGGTCACTCGCCTGTCGTGTCCGCAGAATGGCCGTCAGGAGGTCACCCTCGGCCACTAGCCAGCCCGTTCGCAGTCCCGGCATCAGAATTTTCGACAGGCTGGACACGAAGACCACCCGCCCCTCGGTGTCGAAATGTTTAATCGCCGGCAACGGATCATGGGTGTAGCCTAGGTCGCGGTACGGCGAGTCCTCCAAGATGATGAAATCATACCGATTGGCCAGATCGACCAACTGCTTACGTTTAGTCACGCTCATGGTGATGCCGGTCGGATTGTGATAGTCCGGCACGGTGTAGAGTAGCTTAATTCGCGGGTGCTGCTTCAGCGTATCCTCCAAGCGATTGAGATCGAGGCCATCCGCCTGCAGCGGCACCGCGTGGTAGGTCGGCTGATACAGGTCGAAGGCGGCCAGCGCCCCGATGTAAGTCGGCACCTCCACGGCCACCTCATCCCCCACGTTCAGCAGCGCCTTAGCGACCAGCTCGATAGCCTGTTGCCCGCCGTTGGTCAGCACCACCTGATCGGCGGTCGTTGTCACCTGGCCCCATTTACCAATCCGGGCCGCCAACTTCGCCCGTAACGCCGGGTTGCCCTGCGCCGTCTGGTACTGAAAGAGGTGCGCGCCGTTCTCGGCAATCGCGGTCGTAAAGGCCGCCTGCATCGCCGCCACTGGAAACAAGTCTTCGCGCGGACTGCCCGCCGCAAAGGACAGCGCCCGCGGGTCATCGTCTTTCGGAAACAGCCCACTCAAAGCAGAGGGCACATCGGGATTCACGCGTTGCGCCAACAAGTCTTTTAACATCGTAACCACACCTTTCTAAGACGACCCCCGGCACCCCGCCGAGGCCATCCAAGCCATTCGCTCCCTTAGCCGACCGGTCATTACGGCCCACAATTATCCCAACATCGAATTATCGCTTCCCGCTTTCCTAGGAGTATGATAGAATACCGTTGACAGAAAAACTATTTCAACTATCTAGAAATAGCGTGAATGTAATTCATCTTAACCAATCGGAGGTGGCCACGATGTTACCCTTTGCCTATCGCGTCTTTCAAACTATTGTTCAGGAACAGACCTTCTATCGGGCCGCGCAGACGCTAAACGTCACGCCCTCAGCCATCAGCCACTCGGTCAATCAACTGGAAAAGGAACTCGGTTTCCCCCTATTTATTCGAAACCGCACCGGGGTCGAACTGACGCCGGACGGCAAGACCATCCTGCCGCTGATTCAGGCCATCATTAACGCCGAGGACCGGCTCCAGCAGGCCGCCGCCAACATCAACGGCATGAACGCCGGCTCCGTGCGCATGGGGGCCTTCTCGTCTGTATGCATCAACTGGCTGCCACCCATCATTCGGCAGTTCAAGCAGGATTACCCGGACATCGCCATCAACGTGGAACAGGCCGACTTCAGTAACATCGCCGCGGCCGTCAAGACCGGTCGTCTGGACCTCGGCTTCTCCGCGCTACCCGTTTCCGAAAAGCTGACGATCCTACCGCTGGTCAAAGACGAGATCTACTGCATCACGCCCAACGACTTCATCCCCGCCAACCGCACCACGGTGACCGCCGCCGACCTGGTCGATCAGAATTTCATCCTCCAGCGCGGCGACTACGACAAGGACACCAAGGCCGCGCTGGACCACTACCAGATTCGGCCCAACGCCCTGCGGTTCTCCATCGATGACCAGTCGATTCTTGCCATGGTCGAGGCCGGCATGGGCATGGGGATTCTCCCGGAACTGGCGTTAGAACGGGTCAGTGGCAACGTCAACGTCTACCCGTTCGATACGAAATTCTTCCGCACCATCTGCCTGGTCGTCAACTCCGAACAGGCCAAGGCCCCCTCGACCGCCAAGATGATTGGCGCCATCACCGACTACGTAACGGCCAAGTACCCGGACAAGGTGCTGGCCCATCCGCATGTGGGGTAACGCTTAAACGTCAGATAAAATCGCAATCGCTTTACCGGGTGTCGGTGAGTGATTGCGATTTTTTGACGTAACACCCTACCGCTACTTAGTAATCTTGTCTCAAACCGTGTTACAAACTAGGTCGTTCTCGCGTTTTTTGCTATAATAGCATCAATTAATCTATCAAAAGGAGTTGAATCCTGACGATGTCCATTCAAGACGAATTAAAGAATATCAGCACAATTAAAGCAAAAATGGATACTTTTCGACCGCTATCCGCTCAGCAGGTCAAAGAACTTGATCAGCGCGTCCGAATTGAACACGTGTGGTCTTCGAACGCTATTGAGGGTAATACCTTAACTCGCTATGAGACGGCCTCCATCTTAAACACAGGAATGACCGTCCACGGTGTCCCCGTCAAAGACGTTCTTGAAACGCTGGACTTAAACGAGGCCTATGAATATATGATGACATTGGCCAGCCAAAAAACACCACTGAGTTCAACCTTGATTCGGACACTCAACCGAATTGTGACGTTACAAACGACCACAGACAAGGCCAATGCCGGGGTCTACCGAATTTTAGCCGCCTGGCCTTATGGTAGTGAAGATAAGCCGTACGTTGCCCCATTCGATATTGCGCCTCAAATGGACGACTTAATGACTTGGTCACGGACTGCGCAAAATGATCGTCATCCCGTTCAATACGCCGCCGATCTCCATCAAAAGTTTGTCTCAATTCATCCCTTCGCCGATGGCAACGGCCGCACTGCACGGCTACTCATGAACATGGCCTTGACCCAAGCCGGCTATCCCGTCATCAACGTGCAACCCGACAAGGAAGCCCGCACCGCTTATATGGAAGCCCTAGCCACGTCTCGTGAAACCGGAGATCTCGAACCCTTCGAATCATTAATTATCAAATACGTACGAGAAACACTGAACGAACGCATTAGTATTCTTCAACTTAATGAGAAAAATCAAAATGATGCGAAAAATGATATCGACGAACACTTTGAAAAATTCCTGAAAGAACGAAAACAGAAGAAGTAACGCGCTTGCCTTGCAGTTTATTAAAATCGCAATCGCTTTACCGGGTGCCGGTGAGCGATTGCGATTTTTTTGACGGCCATCACGCCATATTTGATTCCGCTAATTTTGTGTCGCCGACTCGCCGGTGAGCTTTCGGCGTACTACCTCCGCTCGCTGCTCTAAATCGGTTAATTCCGCCACCAGTTGATACACCGTCGTTCCGGGATTTCGTAAATGGTAGGGCACTGTCGGTTGATAATAATCGGCCAACTTCTTGGCAAACCGGATTGCCCGTTGCCGCTTCTCGGCCGTCAGCAATGGCAGAATCGTGGTCGTATTCTTCTCATACTTCCCCTGAATACCCTGACTACGCATGTGTCGCGTCAGCTTATCTTTATACGCCTCTCGGTCGATTGCTGTATTAAGAAATTCAAAGTGTAAGAGGTACCACAACTCAAATGAATCATTGCTCCAAGCCGCGTGCCATCCCAATTGTTCAGCTAATTTAATCGCATTATCGAATTTATCGAGTGGAATATCGTCCTTATCAAAGACCACCCACACGTGTTCGAAGAGGGTCGGACTCAGTTGGATAACCTCGGCGACCCGATCAATCAGGGTCAAATTGCTAACCCCTGTTCCTTTGATCGTCAGACTAGGAATGGTAACCGCAATTCGCCCCGCAAGCCCGGCATACTTTTCCGCTAACTCAGCAGCCAAACTTTTAAAATACAGGACCTCCGTTTGAATGCCCTCCGTTGCAATTAAATAGCTCCCCGGTAAGGGCAACATTTTCTTACGTTTGGGTTTCTTCCCAACTCGTCTACTCATTCATTTCCCCCAGACGTTTTAAGTTCGGTGTGGCCTTGAATTTCCCCAAAATATAATCCTTACCATAACTGGCATCATTACGGACTTTCTTCCCATCATCAATTCGAATGCTATCCAAGGCGTACAGATCCGATACGCCATCTTCATCCTTATTTACGAACCACACTTCATCTCGTCTAAAGTTATCCTTATCCAATGTAAACAATTCCTGAGTCGTAAAGATGAGTTGTGCGCCTCGCGGATTAAGCGCCGGGTCATGAAACATAATTAAGATATACCGCAATAGGAGCGGATGGAGTTTAGCATCTAGTTCATCAATCAAGAGAATTTGCCCTTGGTCTAGAACCTGCTTTAAATCAACGTATAACATTAACATCTTGCGGGTGCCACTCGATTCCGCTGCAATTGGTGTTTGCCGCAACTTTCCTGTCTTCGGGTTACGATGATAAGCGACTACGCGTTGCTGGGGCTGACCTTCATGTGCCAAATCACTTTCCAACGACACCAGCCCCAATCCTGCAATGCCCACATCCACCGCTCGGACGAACGCTTCGAAACGTTTCTTTTCCCGGGAATCTTCTAGCAAGGCCACCAGTGGATTCTGGGGCCGATCGGCATTTAATCGGCTACCTTTCGTTACCTCGCCACGTGGATCACCGTAATCAATCACTCGGACATGCCGAAACCACGCATCGACCGCCTTAATAGTCGGTAAATTTAATCGCGCTAACGCGGACAACAGTAGCGTCTCCGGCTCAATCAGCTGGCCCAACGTCTGGACCTCTGCTTGTGTCGCAATCTCACCCGAAATACCAGTAGCACTGCGATCAAAGATGAGCCGATACTGCTCACCAATGCGTTCTTTATCACGCTGATAGAGATACTCCTCGATGACGGCACCCTGGACACAGCTAAACCCATACTGAAAAATATCCGACTGGGTTGAAAACAAGACACTGAATTCCGTTGGCTCCGTGACTTCCGAAAACCAGTATGGTTCAATCTTTCGCAACGCCGCGTCATCGGAAAAGGACGATAAAACGGCCGTTGCCATCGCCCGAAAGGCCTTAATGACATTACTCTTTCCAGAAGCATTTGCCCCGTACATAGCAGCCAACTTCAACACGCGCTCATGTTGCACATCCGTGACCACATCCGCGGGTAATTCTTTGATCGCCGATGCGGTCAGGTCGAGGGTCACTTCATCACGAAAAGACCGATAATTTTTAAACGTAAATTGGTGGAGCATTGTCATCACCTCCCTTGAAGAATATCTGATTTGTAGGCGTTTTGCAAGTAATTGAGATTTTTTCTCAAAAATAAATATTTCATTGAAATCTCACAACATTGTCATCGTTATGTACCCCAAACGGTCGCCCCTCATCCTGAGAGCCGACCGCCGAGATGTTGCGTTACGTTTGCCTTAGTGTCTTGAGACTAGCCGACCTTAAACGGCGGGTGCCGGTTGCGGGCCACCGACCAGGGCCGTCTTCGTGGTTTCCACGATTTCGGCACGCAGGGGTTCGGCGTACAGGTCAACGTCCCCCTTGGCAAACAACTTAGCCGCGGCGACCTGCTTCATCAGCTTTTCGACTTCCGCCGGCGTGAGGTCGGTGTTGACGTACTTGAGACGCAGGTGCTTGACGCGCTTGTCGGAACCTTTAAAACTCAATTCTA
Source organism: Levilactobacillus sp. HBUAS70063 (assembly GCF_038374745.1). Classification (NCBI taxonomy): domain Bacteria; kingdom Bacillati; phylum Bacillota; class Bacilli; order Lactobacillales; family Lactobacillaceae; genus Levilactobacillus; species Levilactobacillus sp. HBUAS70063. The sequence goes on from NZ_JBANSM010000005.1 coordinate 7,284, forward strand.
ATGTCTTCATAGAGAAACTTCCTTTCTATTCTGCGGGTGAGACGGACGTTAGGCGATGTCGCTTTGCGTGGACACGACGGCGGTGCGGAACGGTAAGCCGGTCAAACCGGAGAGGTACCCGCCGAAATCTTCGACTTGCTTAGCGACCGGCGCGCTGATCGCGTTTTGTAACACGATCTTGACGGGCTTTTCGTCGATGTCGCCGAAGATAAAGGTAATGGTCGTTTTCTTCCAATTCGTTTGCATGGTGGTGCTCCTTCCGTGGTGCGAGATTTTATAAGTGGCTGGCCAACCCTTACACTTATTACTAATGTAAAAAATGGCTTTTTTGTTGCACGATTTCGCAAAAAAGTTTAAAAAAGTTTTTCCGGCGGCGTCAAAGTCCGCAGTAGCCGGCGGGTGAGCGACCGGCGCCAGCGAAAGACGGTGGTCCGATTCACGTCGTATTTGGCCGCAATCTCGGCGGGGGTCAACTGATCGACCACGGTGCCGACCAGAAAGCGCCACTCCCCGGTATTGCCCGCCCCACCGATCAGCTGAATCAGGTAGGCCCGAAAGTCATTGAGGCCAATCGCATTGAGCACGTCCTCATCGCTAGGCAGTTCGGCAATCAACGGGTCGTGGTCGCCGGGTTCCAGCGGCACGGCCAATCGCCGGCGGTTGCGGAGCTGATTCCCCAGCTCCCAGGTCAGCGCGCGTTGGGCGTAGGCCAGGAACTGATGCGGCTTTTCCTCCGGATTATCGGGAAAGTTGGCGTAGATTTGCGGAAAGTACGCCCGGCCCTCCTGGAGGTAGTCCTCATATTCGTCCTGGTCGGCTCGCAGGCGGAGGTTTTTCAAGGCGGCATAAATAATGGTTTCGTGATCGCCGGTATATAAGAAGCGGTACGCGGCGGCGGTATCGGTCGTCATCTTCTGAATCATCCCTTCAAGTGTGGTGATCCATAGCGCTATGGTCAGCCCCTACCTTACCGGAGGTCGCCGCAGCCCGCGAATGCGATTATTTCCAGATTCGTGCGATTATTTGGCAAAAATGTCGGCCCGAATGACGCTAAACGCCGCCGATCCCGGTTTGACGCGCTTGCGGGGTCCACACGAAATTCCCGCATTTGGCCGGTTTTTTACGATTTTTTGGCTAAAATAAATTTATTTGCGGCAAACGGATTAGGTTGTGTTATAAATAGTTATGTAGAGAAAATTTAATACCGGTGGTCGTTTTGCCAACCCCGATGAATCTCGTCTGCCGCTGACACGCAACGCATCACCGTCTATTCCAGGAGGAGACTTTACAGATGAATAAAGCAACATTGCTCACCACGGTCGCTGCGGCGGCCCTATTCTTCGGCGGTTCCACCACGCTGGCGCAGGCCAAGACCTACAACCAGAAGGGAAACGCCCTCGCCAGTTACAACGTCAAGAAGTACAAGACGGTCAAGAATAAGAATCTATTCGTGAAGCGCTATACGTTTAAGACCAGCTATAGCAACATTTTCCAGACCAAGCCCACCAGCATTCACACGACCAAGGGAAAGGCCGCCACGTTCAAGTCCAACGTCTTTTTGCCCGTGACCTACAACCATTCCGCCGACTGGGGTAATCCCCAAGCCGAGGTCCTGTCCAAAGACGGCAACACCCTCTACGAACTGATTACTCAGAGTAGCAACCGTAACAAGGGCTGGATTGTCAAATACAACCTGGGGCAGTTGCGGCACAAGTTTGGCATCAGCACGACTCACATGGATGCCCTGCGCCGGGCCAGCTACGACCATTCCGTGGGCAAGATGACCAGCAAGGACAAGCAGATTATGAAATACGTCAAGGTGGGGCCGACATTCAATACGGGCCACGGCCAATCCCTGGCTATGAACCCTAAGAACGGCCAACTCTGGTTCATCGGTAAGCCGGTCGCCGTCAAGACCAACGTCCAACGCGTCAGCACCAGTAGCTTGAAGCCGATCACCAAGATTAACTTCAAGTTGAAGAGCACCGTCACGATGGGCTCCAACCTGACCTTCGATAAGCACGGTAATGCCTACTTCTTCACGTACTCTAACGGTGGTTGGGCACCTAAGGGCGCGGTCAAGATTTACCAAGGGAAGATTGGCAGCAAGTCCGTCAAATTCCACCTGGTCATGCAAGGCCTACGCAACCGTCCCGGCACCAAGCCACAGTCGATGGCCTACAACGCCAAGCGTAACCGGCTGTACTTCGTTTCCGATAGCAGTATCTCCTCGATCCCCGTTTCCAAGTTAGGCAAGCTGAAGGCCAGCCAAGTTGAGGCCTCGAACTTCAGCGGCAAGCGCGAGTTCGAAGGCATCCAATTCGCCAAGAACGGGGCCAGCTACCTCTTGGTCAACAAGGGCGCCGAGTTGATGCAGGCCACGAACAACAAGTTCTAGTCTCGCTGTTCGCCTGCGGCTGTCAGGGTTCCGCCTGCTGTGGGGACCGGTGCGAGCCACAGAGCGGTCTCGCACCTCGGTTTGAAGCCGCCAGCCCACGTCTTCAAACACGTCCAGCGAAGTAAGCTGGCCCAAAACGCCAACTAACTTCGCGCCCACGGCTGGCTCCACCCTGACCTCCTTCGGCTACGGTTATGAGATACCGCCCGGTTGCCGTGGCCACGTTCACGGTTGGCATAGACAACCGCTACTGACACGTGTCAACGTAGCCGTGAGTGAGCCAAATCTGGGATCAGCCGGGGCACTGGTATCTGATGACTTATCAGATACCAATGGGCGACTTGGAAACGCCGGTCTTTGGCGGTTCCAAGCGAGTTTCGAGACCGCTCTTTGGCTCGAAACGTCCTCCCCCAGCGTTCCAGCCCAGATTTGGCGAACGGTAAGGCGGCCGGTTTCATCACGGTCCCCCAACGGAGGCGACTATCACCAAAAAACAAAAACCAGTTACCATCCCGCCGCTTTGGCTGAGAAGGTAACTGGTTTTGTGGGTTATGGGGCTAAGTCCGTCTGAAAGCCAGGTTTCCGGGCGAACCGGGCCGGCGATTCCGTGAAATTTAACCGCTTTCTCGACCCAAATACTGCTCAAACGCCGCGGACAATGTTATACTGGCCCCGAGACGGATTGACATTTTAGCCATCCGCCTGGAATAACTACCATAACTCAATCTCCAACAAAGGGAACACCAGCGCCTGCCCGGCGTTGACGTTCCCTTTGCTAACTTTTCGACGATGCTTCTACAGTAGCGCGAAGATCACCGCAATCATCAATAAGACGGCTAGGCCAATACCAGCCTCATACTTTCCCCGGCGCGTGGTGCGCTCAACGCTCAGGGTGAGGTGGGGTCCGTCGACTAACTTCATGATGGTCTCCTTTCACGTAACCTCAGTTACTGCGTTCTACCCAAATAGTGAAAATCCGGATCACGCCCCGCGCGGTAACAGGCGAAGGCCCGCGTCAGCTCATTGTGAAACGTCACCAGAATGGCCGGCGTGGCCCAAGTGGATGCCGCCCAAAAAACGGTATCGTCCGGCTCGCGCGGATCGTTGGGATAGCGGTAATAGCCGCGGTCCTCATCCCAAATGGTGCCCTGGGTGTTCAACCAGTCCTCGGCTAGGCCCGCCTGCACGACCGCCATCACATCGGCGTTATCGCGAATCAGGGCCGCTAACTTATCCCAGTCCAACTGCCAATCGTGCTGTTTGGGCAACTGCGAACGCGTGCCCAACGGCGTATGCCGCAACGCAATCGGCGTGAAATCAATAAAATCCATGGTGGCTGACCTCCTGTCTGGCTTCTGTCTCTATCATACCGCGTTTCGACAGGCGGCGCGTCCTCAGCCGTTCACCGGTGGGGCTACAAATGGTCCTCAGATTAGACGATCTGGGGGCCATTTTTCACTGCCTATCATACCTGAAAACGCTTAAAATTGCGACCCTTATGCGCGCAATCCATTAAGCAGATTAACCAATTACCTATCCTAACTATTAGTCAAAAAGCGACGGGGCTCTCCGTACCCGTCGCTAAGGTTAACTGGATTGATCGTCACCGGCCAGCACACAGCGAATCTCCGCGAGTTGTAGCTTGCGGTAGTGGTCGGTGGCCAAGCGCACCACGATCTGATCCGCATCGACGCCGGCAATGACGCCATCTAAGGTGGTCAACACCTGATTATCATCCAGGCTATTTAGCTGTAGATGCACGGGCCGTTGCGATCGCCAAGCCGCGGCCAACTGCCGACTGAGTTGCGGCAAGGGTTGCTGGTCGTGGGGCCGTTCGACCTGTTCTGCGGCGTGCATCTTGGCCAAGGCGCTGGTGTGGTCGGACAGGTAGAACCCGCCCCATTTCAACATGCCGCGATCCCGGTAGTCGCGCCGAAAGAACTCGGCGGCCAGCCGATCGTCCGGTGTGCGATGTAAGATCATGACGGCTCACTTCCTTAGTGAATCCAACGTTGACTCTCCGGCCAGCGGACCCGCCCAAAGTTGACGAAGTTCAGGGACAGCTGGGTCTGTTGCCGCAACGCGTTGACGACCTGCTCCAAGATCTCGAGGTCGGTTGTCCGTAGCGTATGCAGAGGTATCGAGCGAGCGCGGTGCCGTTGGCGTTGAATATTCATGAAGAAATTAAACGTCTGGCCGTACTGGTCGTTCACGACATCCACCCGATACCGACAGTGCCATTGGGCCGTGAACAGCTTGGCCAGCCGCGCATAAATCAAATCCGCTTCCTGCTTGGGATCAATCAAAACTATTCCCCCCATTGTGGCCGCCCACCAACGCGGCGCGCCGTAGCATGGTGCCCCCGGGCATCAGACTGCTGGCGGGAATGACCGCGGTCTTGCCGAACTTATCCCGAAGTTCGTCAATCACCCGGTCGAACCGCTCGTCCTTAATCTGGCGGTGGGGGTCTTGAAAGATATCCAGTTGCAGGCCCCGACTCGTATTCAGCCGCGACAGGCCCACGCTAATATTGCGGATGGCCTGGCCTTCCCAGTGCTGGCGAAATAATCGCAACAACGTGGCCGCAATGGTCTGCACGTTATCGGTGGGATCGAGGCGACAGCTGTGGTGGAAACCACTGCGACCATCGCCCGCTTCGCCGGTACGTGCAAACCCAATGCCTAGGCTCACGCACCCGGCCTGCTGGTGATGGTGCCGCATCCGCGAGGTCGTCTGCTGGGCAATCTCACGAATCACCAGCTCAATCTCCGGTTGCGCTCGGTAATCGCGGGGCAGAACCTGCGAATTACTCCAGCTTTTCTCCTTGGCCGGCCGCAACTGGTGGAGTTGGCTGCGATCGATACCCCACGCCAGCGCAAAGAGTTGTCCACCAATCACGCCCATTTCCGCTTGCAATTCGTAGGGATTGACGCTGGCTAAGTCGCGCATGCTATGAATCCCCAACCGCTGGAGGTGGGCCGCCGTGCGATGGCCAATGCTCCAGACACTCTCGAGCTTGGTAATCGGCCAAATCTTCTGTGGCACCGTCTCATAGGTCAAGCGACCAATCAGCTCGTGGTCGTGCTTGGCTTGCAAGTCCAGAGCGAGCTTCGCCTGAACTGGATTCTCGCCAATGCCCACGGTCGTATACAACCCCATCTCGTGACGAATTCGGAGCTGAATCCGGCGAGCCACCTCCTCGGGCGTCCGACCAAACAGTCGCCAGGACTTGGTCATATCCAGAATGGATTCGTCGATCGAGTACGGAAACAGGTCGTGATCGGCCACGTACTCCCGGAAAATTTTATTAATCTTCAGATTCTCCTGAATATAGAGGTTCATGCGCGGGGGGACGACTAAGATACGGGGATCGTCGGGCACTTCATACTGCCGCGAAACGTTGCTGATGCCGAAGAGTTTTTTCGCCATGGGCGAGGCCGCTAGTACCAGCCCACTGCCGGTATTGTCCGCCTCGGACATCACGACAATCACCGACCGTAACGGATTAAGCCCCCGGGCCGCGCTCTCCACGCTGGCGTAGAAGGACTTGTTATCAATCATAAAGAACAGTCCATGCGGTTCATTTCGATAATCCATGTCCGTAACCCCCTCGCTTGTTGTTCTTATTATACGAACATTTGTTCGGCAATGCAACCTCTTTTTTTAAAACTTTTAACGCGGCCTTCCCCCCCAGCGAACCATCACCACTACCCGTTCTTTTGCCGGTATACTGTGTAGACCATTCATTCTAAAAAATAAAGCATTCAGTAAACTAGTTCAACGAACAAAGGGCCCTTTCCCTCACCAATAGCCGCCGTCTAACCCGGTTAATTATGAATATTTAAATTTTGGCATTTAGGTAGCATTTCTCGACTATCCGTGTTACTATGAACTTGTGAAGTTAGCCCTAGTCAACTAGCTTCCTCAACTTTAAATGCAGGATCAGGTTTATCGTCACTTAAACGCGGTAGAACTGGTTCTGTTTTTTTGTGTTTTCTTACTGTTACGCTGTTAAGTAATTGTTACAAACCAGTGACAATTCGTTTACACTAACCCGTGTCCAAAAAAAGCTGCCGATTACCGGAAAAATTCCGGTAGTCGACAGCTGTCGTCTCTTTATTTCGTCGCGGTAAAGGCCGTGCGCATCGCTTGCGTATCCGCCTGCGGGTGGTCACTGCGCGTCAAGAGCGTAATCACCGCCACGCCGGCCGCCCCGGTTGCCGCAATGGCCGGCAGCGAAGCAACCGTCACGCCCCCAATTGCCACCACGGGCACGTTGGCCTGGGCCACCAGCGCCTGCAGGCCAGCCACGCCCATCACCGGATCGGCATCGTCCTTGGACGTGGTCGGGTAGATGGGGCCGCTTCCTATGTAGGAAATCCCCTTGATCTGGTTGGCTTGAGCCACCTCGGCCGCCGTATTACACGACAGGCCCACGAACATCTGGCGACCGTCCACCGTCTGGAGGACCTTGGTGATCTGCTCATCGCTTTGGCCGACGTGAATTCCGTCCGCCTGCAGGGCCAGGGCGAGGTCCACATCGTCATCCACGATAAAGGGCACACTCGCCGCGCGACATTGTTCTCGCAAGTCGCGGCCTAACGCCAGGCGCTTGTCGGGCGTCAAGGTACTAGCGCCCTTATCTCTGAACTGAAACGCGGTAATGCCGGCCCGTAACATGGTCGCCAACACCTCGCGCAAATCTTGACCGGGAACGTCTTGGCTCCCCGCCACAAAGTAGGCCCGTAAGAGACCGGGCTCAAAAGTTACTGACATTATTGCGCACCTCCTTGGCCATACGCCCAGTGATTCAACGGGCCGTGGCCGTTTCCAACTGCAATCGGATTGGCAATGGCCGCCGTCACGTAGTCCTTGCCGATGCGAATGGCCGACTCAAAGTCCTGGCCCTTCGCCAACTCCGCCGTAATGCACGACGACAGGGTGTCACCAGTCCCGTGTGTCCGTACGGTATCGATTCGCCGCGCGGATAACCAGAATGACCGGCCATCGGCGAGAAGGACAAAGTCGCGGGCTTCCTTGGGCGTGGTCTCGTGACCGCCTTTGATAATGACGTTCTTAGCGCCCAGGTCTTGCAAGACCACCGCCGCAGCCTCCATCGCCTTTTCATCCGTAATCTTGACGCCGGTCAACCGTTCCGCCTCCGGCAAGTTCGGCGTGAGGACGTCGGCCAATGGCACCAGTTCGTCACGAACCGTGGTCACGGCATCGTCCGCCAACAGCGCCGCGCCGCCCTTGGCAATCATCACCGGGTCAACCGTCAGGGGGCCGAAGTCGTAGCGTTTCAAGTTCTCGACGACGCCGTGGACGTGTTCGGCATCCGCCAACATCCCCGTCTTGCAGGCCCGAATCTTCAGGTCGGCCGCCAGCGAGGCGAACTGTTCATCCACTAATTTTTGCGGTAAGGCCATGAAATCCTGAACGCCCAGTGTGTTTTGAGCCGTCACTGCGACCACCACGGCCGTGCCGAAGACGTTGCGCTCCTGCATCGTCTTCAGGTCGGCCATGACACCGGCGCCACCCCCGCTATCGGTTCCCGCGATCGTTAACGTCTGTGGAAATTCATTTGCCATCCTACATACATCCCTTCTACTGATAAGCCGCGATTGCCTCAATCTGGGCAGTCGTGGTCAATTGTAACCCGTCCAATAACTGGACGATGAAGCTCCCGGCCCCGAGGTTCGGCGTGGCCTGGGCGACCCGCTGACCAATCGCCGCGAAGACTAGGCAAGCCGTCTGAGCGGCCTCGAAATAGTCGTCATCCACGGCACAGAAGGCCGCCACGATGCTCGACAACATGTCCCCGGACCCCACGTGAATCTGGAAAAGCGGCGTGCCGTTTAGGACCTTGACCACCCGCGTGCCGTCTGTAATGATATCGGTCGGCCCGGAGAGGATCACGACACACTTTAACTTTTGCGCACAGGCCTGCGCAATCGCCACGAGATCGCCGGTCCCCTCACCGGCATCGATCCCCTTGGCCTGCCAATCCACGTCGGCTAATGCCGCAATCTCACCGGCATTGCCGCGGATCACGTCCGGCTGAAAGTGTGTCAACAGATTCAACGCCACGTGCTTGCGATACGTCACCGCGCCCACCGCCACGGGGTCAATCACCAACGGCTTGTGGTGCTGGTTGGCCAGCTCGCCCACCTTGCGAATCTGCTCGACCTGCGGCTGGGTAAAGGCCCCGAGGTTCAGGCAAACGGCATTGGCCAAACCGACCATTTCATCGGCCTCGGCGACCTCTTCGGACATGATCGGTGAGGCACCGAGCGCGTTTAACCCGTTGGCCACGTCCTGAACCGTGACGAAGTTGGAGATATTAAAAACAATGGGATTCTGTTGGCGTAGCGTTTCTAACAAGTCTAATTTCATAGTGTTTCCCCCTTAGGAATCTGCTGGCTTCTGTTCTATTGCTGGCACTGGAAATTGGTGATATGACTTCGCCTTGCCGTTCGCCAAATCTGGGCTGGAACGCTGGGGAAGGACGTTTCGAGCCAAGGAACGGTCTCGAAACTCGCTTGGAACCGCCAAAGATCGGCGTTTCCAAGTCGCCCATTTTCGACTGGTAACCCGCCAGTCGAAAATGCCCCGGCTGAGCCCAGATTTGACTCACTCACGGCTAACACAGCATTACTCACTGCCATTGCCACACGAGGTGGTTGCTAGCAACTAGTCCCAGCTAACTTTGCACCCACGGCTGGCGCCATCCCTGGCCTCCTACGGCTACGGCAACTTTGCGCATCTCAAATTTCACGCTTTCAACGTGCGTCGATTTTCATCCGGGCAAGTTCTCAGTCGTTGGGACGTTCACAAAATTCTGTTTTGAAAGCAACAACCCATTGCATACCCTGATTTCTATCTTCCAAACGACGCCACCCAATCTCCAGCTTCCCCAACACTAGACGTGTCCATCGACCACCGCTCTGCCGGCATAAAAAACGGGCCGCCAGCTCACAAGGTTTGTGAACCAGCGGCCCCGAGGTGCCACGACACATTCCCTTCGCAAGTCCCAACTTGACAGGTTCCAAGGGATCACGGGCACTCCCGCATCTCAGTCCATCGTGGACACCCCTAGTGTTTTGGTTAATTCCAGCATAACAGGTTTTCCCGTTACGTCAACGATTCTCGTATTATCGGATAATCTGTTCAGCGGCTTTACCGACTAACCGCCAGAGATGGTCGAGGGCCTTGTCGGATAACAGCCGGCGGGCAATCAGAATCTCATTACCCGCGCCCGCCGTATAGCGGGTCTTGGGCCGCCGAGACAGCGCCGCGCGGTCCACCAATCGGGCAATGACCTGGGGCTTGCTGGCAAAGCGTTTGGCCGCCGTTAAGATGGCCGCCGCTCGACTCGCACCCTGGGCGTACGGCCCGTTAGCCGAGGTTTCCTGCAAATGTTCCGCCGCAATGTCCGACCATTCCGACTGGATACCGCCCGGTTCAATCACCGCCACCTGAACGCCCTGGGAGGCCAGTTCAAAGCGCAGGGCATCCGACAAGCCTTCCAGGGCGAACTTAGACGCCACGTACCAGCCGCCAAAGGGCTGTGCCACCTTGCCGTCCACGGAAGAAATGTTGATAATCCGTCCGGCGTGTTGCTGGCGCATCATCGGCAAGACCGACTGAATCAACCGCGCCACGCCGAACAAGTTAACATCGAATTGGTTCTGTGCCTGCTCTAACGGCACCTCTTCGATGGCCCCCATCAGACCGTAACCGGCGTTGTTCACCAGAATATCGATTCGTCCGGTCTCACTCACAATCCGATCGACCACGTGCTCCACGCTCTCGGGCTTCGTCACGTCCAGCGCCAGCGTGGTGATGCCCAAGTCATCCAAATCATTCATTCGGCTCACCCGCCGCGCCCCGGCATAGACCGTGACGCCGTTTCGATGTAAGCTCCGCGCAATCGCATTGCCGATGCCCGAAGACGCTCCTGTAACCAACGCAACTTTTCGATGTGCCATACTTATTACCTCCTAATTTGACGGACCGACTAACTGTTTACGTTCATTGTAAAATTCGCGGTAGGCCCCGTAACAGGCCAGAACCGACCCAATGCTGGTTGCCGATGTCAGCATGAAAATCACCATAATCTGGTATTTAATCGCACGCACCGGGTCCACCCCGGCAAAGATTAAGCCCGACATCATCCCCGGCAAACTCACGATGCCCATCGTCTTGGCCGAGTCGATGGTCGGCTGCATCCCCGTCTTGATGCTGTCCCGAACGATTTCTCTGGAGGCGTCCTTGAGGTCCGCTCCCAGCGCCAACTTCTCCAAGACGGCCTGCCGTTCCTGCTTGAACTGCGCATTGAGATTGCGATAGCACAGGCCAATGGCCACCATCGAGTTGGACGCAATCATCCCGGCAATGGGAATCATCTGCGACGGGATAAAGGCGATGGCCCCCGCCAGCATCAACACTCCCAGCGTCACGGCGGTACTGATGAGAATCGCCCCCACGGAAATGGGCAGGGCGTGGGGAATCCCGTTACTACGCTGTTTGGCATTGTAACCGGCATTAAAGATAATGATGAGGATGAGCGTCCCCGTCAACCACCCGTTGTTCACGCGAAAGACGGACTTCAACAGGTAACCGACGATAAAAAGTTGGATGACCGCCCGCACCACGCCGATAACCATGTCCCGATCAATTCCCAGCTTCTCGTGCCAGCCAATCGCTAGTGCAATCATCACCAGGCCCAACTCCAACATTAACGACTGGTTATTTACCGCTAAATTCATTGTGCACCTCCTGGAACGATTCTGCCATTAACTAGTGTGACCAATCGCTGGGCGGCCGTGATTTCCGCCTGGTCGTGCGTAATAGCAATCACGGTGATGCCGTCGTCTTGGTTAAAATGGCGAACCATCGACCAGACAAACGCCTTATTCTCGGCGTCCAGCCCGGCCGTCACCTCGTCTAGAATCAGGACTTCCGGATAAATCATGACGTTACGCAGAAGGGCCACCCGTTGGCGCTGACCACCGGAAAGGTCGATGACGGCCTTGTCCAAGTCGTTAGCCGTCAAGCCCACGTATTCCAGGGCGGCCACGGCGCGCTGACGGTCGAAAGGCAACTGACGAATCTGATAGGGAAAGGCCAGGTTGTCGTAAACCGTCTCGCCAAAAAGCGTGGGCTGCTGAAAGCTGTAGGACACTCGCCGACGATAGGCGATGGGATCGTAGTCCTCGATGGCCTTCCCGGCAAACCGCAGCGTCCCGCTGGTGTGGCTCAACAATGAGGCGATGATGCGGACCAAGGTAGACTTGCCACTCCCGGAAGGCCCGGAGATGGTCACCCACTCGCCGGCGTCAACGTTGAGGTCAATTCCCCGCAGAATCGGCGTGTCACCGACCTGGTAGCCGACCTGCTTTAATTCCAAAAGACTCACACTCGCGGCCTCCTTTTCACATATAAATTGATTATACCCAACTGGCGGTAGCTTGCCTATGGAAACGGCTTCATTTTTGCCGAAAAAACCGCAAAACCCCGGCGACTGCTAAAGTTTGGTATAATGTTCAAGATAGTAATTGTTCGGAAAAAATAAGCGAAACACTCACGTCAACCTAAGTAGGAGAAAGATATGCCAAATTATGAGTCAAAGAATCACCGCGGCTTTCACAACGACCGCCGACAACACGGTGCCGGTAACCGTAGCCAATCAACGCGCAACTACCGGTCGAAGCCGCGGCGGCGCGAAACGCCCCAAGTTCAGGTCGAAATCGGCCAACGTTTTCCGTTAACCATCAAGCGCATGGGCATTAACGGCGAAGGGATCGGCTACTACAAGCGCATGGCCGTCTTCATTCCCGGCGCGCTGACCGGTGAAGAGGTCGTGGCCGAGGTCACCAGCGTGGCCACCCGCTACCTGCGGGCCAAGGTCCACCGGATTCGCCAGACCAGTCCCCACCGCGTAGACCCCCGCGACAGCTACGCCGATCAGGTCGGTGGTTTTGAACTGGAACACCTCGACTACCCGGAACAATTGAAATTCAAGAAAGACGTGGTCGCCCAATCCCTGGAACGCTACCAACCCGCCGGCTACAAGCATTATGACTTACGGCCGACACTGGGGATGGACGACCCCTACGGCTACCGTAACAAGGCCCAATTCCAGGTTCGTCGCAACGCCGCGGGTCAGGTCGAAGCCGGCCTATACGCGGAACGTAGCCACGACCTGGTGGACTTACCCACCTGTTCCGTTCAGATGCCCGTGACCATGCACGTCATGCGGGCCGTGGTCGCCATGCTCCAAGACCTCGACATGCCCATCTACGACGAAGAACAAGGCTCCGGTATCGTCAAAACCTTGGTCGTCCGGGCCGCCGCTCACACCGACGACGTGCAGCTGGTCTTCATCACCAATTCGACCAAGCTGCCGCACAAGCACGAGCTGTTAACCCGAATTGCGGCCGAGCTTCCCGAGGTTACTTCCGTCATGCAAAACATCAACCCCGGCAAGACGTCACTGGTCTGGGGCGATGAGACGCAGCATTTAGCCGGCGCGGAAGCCATCACGGAGAAGCTGGATGGCCTAGCCTTCAAGCTGTCCGCTCGGGCCTTCCTGCAGTTGAACCCCTACCAAATGGAAATCCTCTACGCCGAGGCTAAGAAGGCCTTAGACCTTCAACCGGGGGAAACCGTGGTCGACGCCTACTCGGGAATCGGCACGATTGGGCTGTCCCTGGCGAGCGTGGCCGAAGAGGTTCGCGGGATGGACGTCATTCCCGAAGCCGTGGCCGATGCGAACGAAAACGCCGCCGCTAACGGCATTACCAACGCCCACTACGAATTGGGCACTGCCGAAGACCTCCTGCCGAAGTGGGTCATGGCCGGCTTCCATCCGGATGCCATCGTGGTCGATCCGCCCCGCACCGGCTTGGACGGCACGCTGATCGAAACGATCTTAGCCGTGCGGCCACCGAAGCTGGTCTACATTTCTTGCAACCCCTCCACGTTGGCCAAGGATTTAGTCGAGCTGGCTCATGATTACCGGGTGGACTATATTCAATCCGTCGACATGATGCCGCAAACCGCCCGGTGTGAAGCGGTCGTTAAGTTGAGTCGCCGTCAATAAGCGGCGCTATCTGCCGAGGTATCAATAGATTAATAGGCAGACACCACTTTTCGTGTTAGACTTTTATTTAACGTAAGCACACTGAATTCTGTAGAAAGTTGGCAAATGACATGCAAGATCCTTTCAAGGGCTTTAACAACGATAATGATCCGGATAACCAAAATGGTGACGGCCCTCAAGGACTGCCGTTACCGCCAAATTACGCAACCGTTGTTAACCCAGAGACGGGGAATATGCGAATCGCCAAGGTCGGCTTTTCCTGGACGATGTTTATCTTTCCCCCGTTCCCAACGATGTTTCGGGCGGACTGGTACAACCTGTTCTGTATTCTCGGGGTTGAGCTCAGCATCATGATGGTGCTATCCATGATGGTGCCCGTCAACCAGTTGGCCCAGTTCTTCGCTGTCGGCGGCTGGGAAATGTTGCGCGGCTTCCTCTGGGGGTCGCTTTACAACATGATGTACTTCAAGCACCTGTTCACCCGCGGCTTCGTGCCGGCGGATGAACGGTCCAAGGACTTGTTGACCCGGGCGCGCTACTGGCAACCCAAAAATAACGATTAAAGCTCAGGCAGGTCGTCTTCACGGACGCCCTGCCTTTTTGCTTGCTCTTACGTTTGGTTGGGGGATTGGCCTAGATTGCTGACGACTTGGGTGGGGAGCTGGCCGCCTTGCCGTTCGCGAGAGATGAGCTGGATCGCGGTGGGCAGGACGCCCCGAGCCTGAGGGGCGGTCTCGGGACTCGCTTGAAACCACGAAACCCACGTGTTTTCAAGTCGCCATTCCCTAACCGGCAAAGCCCACCGCTAAGGGAATCCCACGGCTGAGCTCATCTCTCGCTTCACTCTCGGCTACCTTTGATCACATTCAGCAACACTGACTAATCCACCCCAACGCAACGATGTCGGCGACGCAATCAGAAGAAGTCTCGCTAACTTTTGTCTCACTGAGCCATTAACCGAAACCAAACGCACGCTACCTGACTGTCGGTCACCTGGTGGGCACCAACCCAGCCGTGAGTGAGCCAAATCTGGGCTCAGCCGGGGCACTGACGACTGATGCTTTTTCAGTCGTCAGTGGGCGACTTGGAAACGCTGGTCTTTAGCGGTTCCAAGCGAGTTTTGAGACCGCCCTTTGGCTCAAAACGTCCTCCCCCAGCGTTCCAGCCCAGATTTGGCGAACGGCAAGGCGGCCAGCTCCCACCCCACCCCCATGTTGGCGAATGACCAGGGACGTTTTGCAAATTAAACCTTAAGTTCGTCTTGTTTCAGTTGCGCCGCCAAAATAGATTTGGTACATTAGGGGTACTAATCTGACTGTTAACGACTTGAGAAGGAGTAACGTATGCAAACGACGCGATCCGACAGCGCTATCAAACGCTTTTTCAAGGGCGTCATCATTGCCCTGGGCTTCATTCTGCCCGGGGTTTCCGGTGGCGTTCTCGCCGCCATTCTGGGCATTTACGAACGCCTACTTGGGTTCATGGCCCATTTTCGGCAAAATTTCAAACGCGACTTCTGGTACTTTGTGCCGGTCGGACTCGGTGGTATCGTGGGGATTGCCCTGTTATCGGCGCCGCTGGAATTCCTGCTGGCCCGCTGGCAAGTGATTGTCCTCTGGGGCTTTGCCGGCGCCATCATTGGCACGTTACCCTCCCTGATGGCCACAGCCAGCTCGCAACATCCCCGGGATGCGGCCGATTACGGCTGGTTCTTTGGTACGCTGATCGTCAGCGGCGGCCTGCTGTATTTCATGAGCGACCTCTTCGGCACCCTGCCCGCTAACTTCTGGGGATTCATGGTTGCCGGGGCCCTCATCGCCCTGGGCGTGTTGGTGCCCGGGCTGAGTCCCTCGAACCTCCTGTTGATTCTCGGGCTATTTACACCCATGCTAACGGGGTTCAAGAACTTCGATTTACTCGGCGTCTACTTGCCCATCGCGCTAGGTGGAATCATCGCCATGCTGCTGTTCTCTAAGGGGATGGACTACCTGATTCACCGTTTTCACTCGCGGGTGTATCACTTCATCCTTGGCATTGTCGTCGCCAGCACCGTGCTGATTCTGGTCCCCAATCCTCACGCGGCCGAGAGCATCTCTTATGCCGGGGCCACCGGTATGACGGTGGTCTTTAGCCTGCTAGCCCTGCTGGTGGGCGGTGCCTTGGGCTACTGGATGAGTCGTTTGGAATTAAAATATAAATAGTAAAGTTCATGAGTCCGCGGCAAAACTGCCCGGACTTTTTAACTGGCCGACTAAAGGTTAAAACATAGGGATCGACTAAAACTATGGTCATCGCGCAACTCATAGCGTTAATATTAGTCGGTTACAGTTTCGCAGTGGAAAGCGGTCGCCTTACCGTTCGCCAAATATGGGTTGGATCGCGGTGGGCGGACCGGGCCGAGCCTGAGAAGCGGTCTCGGCCTCGCTTTGAGCCGACAGTCCACGTCTCAAAGACGCCAGTTCCCTAAGTGGCATGAACCGTGCCACTAAGGGAACTCCCACGGCTGAACCCATATTTGGCTCACTCACGGCTACGACAGTGCTGGCCAGCAACCAGCGGCTTAACCCCACGTAACAACCAGTTTGTCGATAAACACCGTCCTGCCGGAGATCGCCAGGGGTGGAGCCAGCTATGTCGACGATGTTAGCTGAGGTTTTTTCTCAGCTTACAGCGTGGGGCGACTTGGGAGACTTGCGGGCTTGGCAAGGCTTCCAAGCGAACCGGAAGCCCGCTTCCCAGGCTGAAGGTGTCCCTCATAGCAGGCAGAACCCCTGGTAGGCGCAGGCTCCTGGTTTCACCAATTTTAGTGGACAGAACACTGCTGTTACGGGAATCAGCGCATTTCAACCTTTAGCCGGCTGAAACGCGCGTTACCCTTGAGCCCCCTGTTGTATGACAATCTGCTTACTTTTTGACAGGATAGCTTGTCGCCTGGCCGCTAACTCGCTAAACTAAATAGGATTGCCTAACGCAATGGCCCGGTTTTTCTGGCCATGAGTCAGCGTCAGATTTAACTTTGGAAGGACCCCGATTATGACCAGTGAAAGACCCCCCGTAAATTCAGCCACCCGACTTCAACAGTTAACCCAGCAGCACGTCGCCAATCCCGAGGTTGCCCTCGCCGTTTGGCAATTGCGCCAGGAGACCGGTCTGTCTCAGCACCGCTTCGCCAAACTGGTTGGCAAACCCCAGTCGACCATCATTCGCATCGAAGCCGGCACGATGAACGTTTCCGTCAAGGTTCTCCGTGACATCGCCATGGCGGCGGGCAAGGAACTCGCCATCCGGTTTGTCACGCCGGAGGACGCCGATTAACGGACCGGTCAGCAACTGAACGATTGTTTCCTTAAAACGATTCCTGCAATTATTTTCGTAAAACCTGCAACAAAATTCTTAATTTTTACATTAGTAATAAGTAGAGGCCTGCGACCAGCGTCACAGACCTCTACTTATTTTAACCATTATTGATTGTCCGGTTTAAAGGCCCGGGTCGCCTTCACCGCCTGTTTCCAACCGGCATATAAGCGTTCCCGCCGATCCGGTAACATGTTCGGCGTAAACAGCCGCCCGGCACTGCGGATCTGCTTGATTTCTTCCAGATCTTTCCAGTAACCCACGGCGAGGCCGGCCGTAATCGCCGCCCCCATGGCCGTAGTTTCCTCATCGGCTGCCCGTTGCACCGGCGTGTCGATGATATCGGCTTGGAACTGCATCAGGTAACGGTTCCGCGAAGAACCCCCATCGGCCATCAGCTCGGAAATCTCAATCCCAGTATCCTGCTTCATGGTGTGCAGGACATCGCGGGTCTGGTAGGCAATCGACTGCAGCGTGGCCTTCACGAAGTCGTTACGGTTGGTTCCTCGCGATAGACCGAAGACCGCGCCCTTGGCATCCGGGTCCCAGTACGGCGCCCCCAGCCCGTTAAAGGCCGGGACCACGTAGACCTCATCGTCATCGGTCGAGGCCATGGCCGCCTGGCGCGACTCCGGCACGTTGTTGATAATCTTCATGCTTTCGTGCAACCACGCCAGCGCCGTTCCGGCCACCAGAATGGACCCTTCAAGCGCGTAGGTCACCCGGCCGTTCATTTGATAGGCAATCGTGGTCAACAGATTGTGCTCGGACGCCCGGGGTTCATCCCCCGTATTCATCATGACGAAGGCCCCGTCACCGTACGTGTTCTTGACGGTTCCGGGCTCTAGCGCCAACTGCCCCAACAAGGCGGCGGACTGGTCCCCGATGATCCCGGCGATCGGCACCTCGACGCCATAGAACTGGAAGTTCTGGGTGACGCCGTAGACCTCGGAACTGGATTTAACCGCCGGCAACATGGCGGCTGGAATGTTCAGCCAGTCGAGAATGTCTTGGTCCCATTTCAGCTCGTGAATGTTAAATAACATGGTCCGGCTGGCATTACTATAGTCGGTCACGTGAATCTTCCCGCCGGAGAGCTTCCAGGCCAGCCAACTGTCGACCGTTCCAAACAATAAGTCGCCGTTCTCCGCACGTTCCTGCGCGCCGGGCACGTGGTCCAAAATCCACCGTACCTTGGTGGCACTGAAGTAAGCGTCCAGTACCAGCCCGGTCTTGTCCTTGATGGCCTTGGTGCGACCGTCCGCCGCCAGCTTCTTAGCGAGGCTAGCCGTCTGTTGACTTTGCCAGCCGATGGCGTGATAAATCGGCTCGCCAGTAATTTTATCCCACACGATCGTGGTTTCCCGTTGGCTACTAATGCCAATGGCCTGAATGTTTTCTGGATGAATCGAGGCGTCGATGAGCGCACTGGCAATCACCGACAGGACGCTGTTCCAAATCTCGTTGGCGTCGGATTCCACCCAGCCCGGATGAGGATAGTACTGGGGAACCTCCTTGTAGCCCTCAATGACTTTGCGCCCGGTGCGATCAAAGATAAGCGCCCGCGTGCTACTAGTCCCTTGGTCAATCGCTAAAATATAGTCTTCCGGTTGTTTAAGTGCCATATGTATTGACTCCCTCCATAACTGCTTTCAAATCGGAAGCGGTTCCAATTTTCACTTCACTAATCATAGCACGACCCCGGTGAAAAACACCAGATTTTGTATCGGCCACGCCGGGGTTTGATCATTTCTTAAGGTTTACGACGGGCTTAAACGGTTAACCGGTATCCCGCCAGAAAGGACTGGGTGAAGTCGGCGTCGCTCTTCACGCGTTTGCCGAACTCGTCAATCAGTGCATGAAATTCCTGGTAGTCACTCAGACCAAAGTCCAGTTGCCCCATGACCTTCTTCTGAAAGGCAGGATAGGTCTTGGGCATGGTCGCCCCCAGCCACGTGAAGAGCCGCCGCGCATACGTATCAACCATGAACGTGCCGTGATCTAACGTATACATCAGAATGTAGTCGGCCGTCTCGTTACCGATACCGGTAATGCTTAACAACTCCGAGCGCAGACTGGCGCCGTCCCGGCGTTTTAACGCGGCCAGGTCGTCGTTAGCCGTACCCAACCACGTGGCCAGCGCCAGAATGGCCGCACTCTTACGCTGGTAGAAACCGCTGCTGCGAATCACCGGGATCAGCGTCTCCGGCGTGTAGTCGCGCAACTTGGCGGGATCAAAGCCGGTCTGCGCCTTGAGCTTGATGAGTGACGGTTCCACGTTACGCCAATTGGTATTTTGCACCAGAATGGCGCCCAGCATGATTTCCACCGGCGTCTCGGCCCACGGTGTTCCCGGTCGTAACCACGGTTGTGGTCCCATCTCGTGGGCCATGGTGCGGTAAAGTTCTTCTAAGGTCACGGTGACTACCTCCTTTATTTAATGCCAATACGATCTATTTTACCGAACACGCGACTGGGACACCAGCGAAGGTACTTAAAAAGAGCCTGGGTCATCACCCAAGCTCTCACTCATCTAAAATTTGAAGCGTTTACATCATTGCCATAACTCTGAGACCGTCAAGACTAAACCCGTTTGATAACCAACCGAATGTCAGCATCGCCCTCGGGGTTCAGTTCTTCCTTGTAATCGAAGTTCGCACTCTTGAAATACTTCTTGATTTCGTCGTTTAACTCCTCAACAGGCCGAACGTCCTTGTCTTGCCGTTGTAATAAAAGCGTGTATTCCTTTGAATCCTCATCGACGTTTTCAAAGCTGTAAAGAATCGCTTCGGAATTCAAAATTTCTTGAATCACTTGCCGTTCTGTCATCACGTTTACCTCGCTTTATTTTTTTGTCTACTATTCTATTGTAGGTTTATTCAAAAAAATTGTGAACTATTTTGTCAAAATATATTTCTCAGCTGCCTTACCGTTCGCCAAATATGGGTTGAATCGCGGTGGGCGGACCGAAAGCCCGTCTCTCAGGCTGGAGGTGTCCCCCACAGCAGGCGGCATCCCTGGCAGGCCCAGGCTTATGGTTTCACCAATTTCAGTAGCTCAAACGCCGTCGTTCCAATACTCAACGCCTTAATTTTACCTTCAGCCGTTAGTCAGCGTGACAATTTACGCACAAGATGGGTATACTAGGCAGTATCATCACATCAGTTGTGGGCGAATTCATTTTCGCTCATCTTGAAAGGAAGTAACGCCTATGCGCCCACGAATTGCTTTGCCCGCCGATACGCTCGATGAGGCGACCAACATCATTAATGAACGGAACGCCGCCTTCGCGCCCCGACCCGCTGTCGAGGCCATTGTCAAAGCCGGGGGACTCCCCGTCATCCTGCCCAGCGTCGACCCGACCGATGTCGCCGACTACCTGCCGCTCTTTGACGGCGTGGTCTTTCTCGGTGGTGCCGACGTTGACCCGACCTTCTTCCACGAAGAACCGCACTTCCATTTAGGGAAGACCTACCGCAAACGCGACCTCTTCGAAGTGGAACTGCTGAAACAGTCGGTCGCCAGTGGCAAGGCGATTCTCGGCATTTGCCGCGGCCTTCAGCTGATTAACGTCGGTCTGGGCGGGACGCTCTATCAGGACTTGAGCGAGGACCCCGACGCCCGGCTCAAACACAGCCAGGCCGCCATGGGCAATCAACCCAGCCACCACGTGACCGTGTTGCCCGGCAGCATGCTCAGCCCATTGGTTGGGGAACGGCCCTACGTCAACTCGCGGCATCATCAAGCCGTCAAGGACGTGGCCCCGAGTCTACGGGTGACGGCCACGGCCGATGACCACGTGATCGAGGCCCTCGAGTCGCCGGATAGCGACCAGATTTTGGCCGTGCAGTGGCATCCCGAGAACATGTACAAACACCACGCCGAGTCGCGCCGGATCTTTGAGAATTTTGTCCAACGGGCGGCTAAGCGCACCAAAACTTTGTGAAAATAACTTCCCATCGCGACCAAATTAAACTAAACTAGATACTGGACTGAAAGAAAGCAGGTGACGAGCAGTGGCAAAGATGAAAGATTTTGGACAACGCATGCGCTTTTTGGTGTTCTCCATTTTTCTGAACTCCGCCGCTAACGCCCTCACCATCTCCACCAACCTCGGAAGTGCCGTCTGGACCGGGTCGTCCGTGAACCTGTCCAACTGGATTCACGTGCCCCTCGGAACCACCCTGTTTGGCTACGGCATCGTGGTGACCATCATGAACCAACTGTTCTTGGGCCACTTTGACCGCAAGCGCTTCGTGTCCAACCTGCTCTACATCATCCCCTTCAGTTACCTGGTCGAGTGGATCGGCTATTTCTGGAACTGGATTGGGGTCAACACGCTGAACCTAACCGGCCGCGTTATCGTCGATATCATCGGTCTGTTCGGGGTGGCGGCCGCTGTTTCCATCTATCAGCGTTGCAATATCATCATGCACCCTAACGATGATTTGGCTTATATCCTGCGGTTTCGCTTTCTAAGAGGATCCGCCGTCGTCGCCCAGTGGGCCAGCTACATTCCGCCGGTCACGATTATCGTGTTGTCCTACATCTTCACGGGGCAGCTCCACGCCATCGGCTTTGGGACGGTGCTGGCGCTGGTGGCCCAAGGTGCCGTCATGGGCTGGTCGGATTATCACGTCTTCCCGCAATTAAAACACCACGTGGATGTTTAAAATTAAAAAAATATTTTAATCACGCAACGCGACTGATTTTTTTAATCGGCCGCGTTTTTTCATGCGTCGATTTAGGATTATCCTAACTTTTTCATACCGCCCTTTAACCATGTCTCACCACCACGACCGGTTCCGTTAAAGCCGATGTCAGTGGGCTTTTCTGCTCACTTTTTCTGACGTTCAATTACCCCCTAAATATTCTACCGGTGTGCCTATCGCTGGATTACACCAAGTTAGTTAAATTGAGCAACCAGCATTTTCAATAACTATACATTTATGCATTCCGAGTTTAGTCGCTTACATGACTGATATAAAGGCATTTTGGTATATTAATATCACTATAATTATGTTATACTGCTCTCTAATGAGTAAGGAAAAAGTATAGGGGGTAATCAAAATGTTCAAATCCACACGAATGCTAATAACCGCCTGCCTCGCCCTGATTCTCTTCGGTGGCGTCGTCAGTCCCAGCGCAGTTTACGCCGATAGTTCTTCAACGGCGACAACAGCGACCAAGGCCACGACTAAAGCCAGTGACAACGAGACGACGGCGCTTACGATTAGTTCCATCGAGATGCCATACATTTTGTTCAGCGATAAGAACGGGATTAACAAAGTCTATACGTATCCTAAGGCCCCGGCCATTTTAACCGCCGATCAAATTAATGATGACGCTTACATGGCCCAGCTGAGTAAGGACACACCGGCCCTCGCAAACTTACAAGATACGTTCCAGGGTATGGTTGCGGATGGGCTCAACTATAATTTAAAACAGAGCTATCTCGACATGGTCTATCCGAGCCACGCTAGTGAATACACTAGAGAACAAGTCGAAGATTTATCAGCCTCTAGTCCGTATCTAACTGCTTGGTTAATCAGCCGCCTAGCAAAGGTCGATCTCCACCAGATGACCTTCGAGCAAGCACAAACTGAATATCTAAATGATGTCCGTCCAAGATTTGAAAAATATCCAAATGCAACTGCCATCTTTCAGCAGTTGGATCCGTTGTTTAAAAATGAGGAAAACTACAATCGCGCCTGGAAGCTGGTCTATGATCTTTTTGTAAACTCAGGTTCCTTCACGGGCTATTCTGAACAAAAACTCAGCACCTTAGATCCCGATGCTTCCTATCGCCAGATGGTCGCTATCATCAACCAGCCGATGTCCGATTTCTTCAAAAAGCAAGCTGACGGCACTTACCAAATCGACGGCCTGTTCTTAAATGACTTGTTGGCATACAGCTTCTGGTACGAAGACAAGCCCACCATCCCTGATCCCTTGCCGACACCACAGACCAGTCAACCGGTGACGGTCCACTACGTCGATGACCAAGGGAAGACGCTGAAGCCCGATCAAACGCTGACCGGCGAGCTGGGGAAGACCTACACCACCACGCCACTCGACATCGAGGGGTATCAGTTGTCCCAGACGACTGGCGAGGAGACCGGAACCTTTGGCACAACCGCTAAGTCTGTGACCTACACCTACTCACCCGTCGTGACCTCGGGTGGGGCGGCCGATACCATTGCCCCCGAGGGTTCCGTCATCTACGCCACCAAGAAGATCGGCCTCTACCAGCACGCCACCTTTACCAAACAGGCCCGCAAACAATGGTATGCTAAAAAATCCCGGATTAATCGGCCGATGTTCGTCGTCACGGGGTATGCCGAATCCAAGAACGGCGTCGAACGTTACCACGTAAAGGACGTCAACCACCACAGTAAGACGGCCGGCCAAACCGGCTACGTCACGGCAAACGCCAAGTATACCAGCCGCGTTTACTACGCAACTAAACAGAAGACCATTACGGTGATTAATCCTAAGGGTGTCAACGCGTACGGCAAGAAAAACTTGACCAATAAGAAGGCACACTACCGGCAAGGCCAGGTTCTGAAGGTCAAGAAGATCGTAAAACAAAGCCTGACAACCCGCTTCGTCCTCAGTAATGGTCGCTACGTCACCGCTAACAAGCTACTGGTAAAGACGGGCAAACAGCCCATGCCTAAGCGCGTCCAAGCCAAGACGGCGCAGAATCGCTACGACAACGTCAACTTGACCAAGCGGAATAAGCACTACACCAAGAGATCTCACGCCACCTTTAAAGTTAAAGGTTGGAATTATTCCAACGCCAATGACTTTAGCAAGGGCGACACTCTCCGCTACCAGGTTTCTGGGGGATATATCTCTGGCAATAAACAATTTGTTTCCGTCTTCTAAGTAAACTAAAGCCGCCGTTCCCGACAGATGGGAGCGGCGGCTTTTTTACGGAGGAACACAGCACTCTCGGTTGCTGTTGTCTGATTGTTTGCCTCATATTTTACCGTATTATACATAAATTTATAAAATGCTAACCATCTCAATCATTTAATTTATAAGAGCTTAAAGCAGAATTAATTCCAGCTATATGCTAAACTAGTTCAAAATACCTATTACACCTGGAGAGGATTCAATGCCTAAGGCCTACTATCAAGTCATCATTGCTCTTTTCACAATACTGTCGTTCACCAGCATTGCCAGCGCTCGTCTAGTTCATGCAGCTACTGTACCACCATCAAAAACCTATCGACTGAGTGGAACTGAAATGCCCTATTCTCTATCCGCAACATCTGCCGGCGCCATCAGGAGATATTGGCTGACCAAGGCACCACACACGTTGACCCTAACGCAACTCAACGATGAACACTACATGAAAAATTTAGTCGCACCGTACCCCGAAGACGACCCCCTCCGT
Source organism: Levilactobacillus sp. HBUAS70063 (assembly GCF_038374745.1). Taxonomy (NCBI): domain Bacteria; kingdom Bacillati; phylum Bacillota; class Bacilli; order Lactobacillales; family Lactobacillaceae; genus Levilactobacillus; species Levilactobacillus sp. HBUAS70063. The sequence continues at coordinate 31,548 of NZ_JBANSM010000005.1, forward strand.
GAAGTTGCCGGCACCATCCCAAATAGGCTGTCCAATTTTTGGGGAACCACCATTAAACTTGATGCGACTACCACTCTATTAGATTACTGGTACCCGCGTATGGGCATGGGCGAGAATCTCCCCTTTAAAAATAAAGCGGCAGCCGCCAACTACATTGTTAATTTAGTGGCTTACATGGCCTACAACACGCGTGATTTGGCCCAATACAAGCTAGGGGTAATGAACTTTAAACAACTTCAACAAGACTATTTTAACCACATTCGACCACTCGCAAATGCCTTAGGAAATACAACTGATCTCGCTGACGCCTTTTCCTCCGAAAAGAACTTCATTTGCGCCCAACTTCTCGAAAGCACTCTGAATCCTCAAATGCTCACCCACTTTGGTTATAGCGGTTTAGCCCTGCCAGAACTCAGCCAACTTGACCCAGAATCAACCGAAAAGTTGGTTAGAGACGCCTTAAGAAAACCCTTTACGGATTACTTAGTCAAGCAAGCCGATGGCACTTATTTTCTTAGTGGTCTAATTCTACCTGACGGCATCGTCTCTCTTTACAGTTTAGGCGGGCTACCTCCTGTCCCTTCTCCTACATCCCCCGTCTCCTCCAGCCAGCCCGTAACCATTCACTACATTGATGAACAAGGAAAATCTTTGAGACCGGACCAAACCTTAACAGGAATCTTGGGGACGCACTACCAAACGAAGCCGCTGAACATCACCGGCTACACCTTAGCTAAAACCACCGGCGAGGAAACCGGAACATTTAGCCCGACCGCTAAATCCGTCACCTACACTTACGCCGCTGCGACTAATGATACTAATGATGATGCGGTCAATCCCATTGCGCCTAAGGGTTCCGTCATCTATGCCACCAAGAAAATCGGCCTCTACCAGCACGCCACCTTTACCAAACAGACCCGCAAGCAATGGTACGCCAAAAAATCCCGGATTAACCGGCCGATGTTCGTCGTCACGGGGTATGCTAAATCCAAGAACGGCGTCGAACGTTATCGCGTAAAGGATGTCAACCACCACAGTAAAACGGCCGGCCAAACCGGCTACGTCACGGCAAACGCCAAGTATACCAGCCGCGTTTACTACGCAACTAAACAGAAGACCATTACGGTGATTAATCCTAAGGGTGTCAACGCATATGGCAAGAAAAACTTGACCAATAAGAAGGCGCACTACCGGCAGGGACAAGTCTTAAAGGTCAAAAAAATTGTGCGCCAGAACCTGACAACCCGTTTCGTCCTCAGCAACGGTCGCTACGTCACCGCCAACAAGCTACTGGTAAAGACGGGCAAGCAGACCATGCCTAAGCGCGTTCAAGCCAAGACCGCGCTGAACCGTTACGACACTGTTAATTTAACCAAGCGGAATAAGCACTACACCAAGAAATCTCACGCTACCTTTAAGGTAAAGGGCTGGAAGTATTCCAACGCCCATGACTTTAGCAAGGGCGACACCCTCCGCTATCAGGTCGCTGGGGGATATATCTCTGGCAATCGGCAGTTTGTCTCCATCTTAAAATAACCTCTCGTGACCGTAAGAACCGCCTTCCTTGAAATTGGAAGACGGTTCTTTTGATAAGTGTTTGTTTAATTTTATCTAGCCGAAACGTGCGCCACAAGACAGGTCCCTGCGCTTAACCCCACTAAGCTCCAAAGCCAAGCCCGGGCTTTTGACCTTAGTGACGTTAATGCTCAGGACCTAACCGCCTTGTTCTGCACTCTTTTTACTTAAACGCCGCCGCCAACTCGTCGAAGTTAACCGTTCCTAATCCGGCCGCCTGGTTGTAGGTCTTGCCCGGCTGGCCCACGTAGTACAGGTTACCATTATCCGTTGACGCATCTAGCTTGGTGAACGGTGAATCCGCCGATTGGGCTAACGCGTAGAGCTGGGGATTCCACAGGCCCATCCGCGTGCTACGATTGCTGTTAATGACCGCCGCCATGGCCGCAAATTGTGGTGCGACCACACTGGTTCCGCCAGCAATCTGCCAGCCATCCGCGCTGTCATAATCGTCGTATCCGGTCAACGGATCGGCATCGGCCACGACATCCGGGTAATTTCGGCCATTTGCCGTGCCCTGAATCAAACCGGGATTTAAGCGTGGCAACCCACTCGCCGTCAGGTACTGGCGTGCATTGTAGGTGTTAACACCGGAGACACCCTGCTGGTATTTCGGCGTCCCATATAGCGTGGAAATTCCGCCGCCACTCCCGCTCTGGAGCGTTGCCATCAGATCTGAATTATTCTCAAAGAAGGCCCGGTTCTGCCAGTAAGCGTTAAAGAGATAGTCGCCGCCCCAGGTCCGTTCCCGGGCAACTTTCACCGTCGTGCCATCACGCAGCGTACCTTCAACGGGCAGCGTGGTACCACCAGTCGCCGTGACCCATGGATTGTTCGCCGGGAAGTTCGCGTAGACCCCTTCGTTCGTGGAACCATTACGGTTGAGACTTTCGCCGTACGCCCCGGTGTCCCCGGTAGCGGCGAAGGTAGAAATCCCCTGAACAGCGCCCTGTGCCAGCAACGTATTCATAATGCTACCGTACAGCGGCGTCAATAGATGATAGCGATTGAGGCTTTGCAGGACGCCCTCGGATAGTCCCCAGCTCAACGATAACGAGCTAACCTTATTTTCGCCAAAGGCACTGGCAAAGGTGTTAAGCCACCCGACATCGCTCAACGACGCGGTGTACACCCGAATCTTGGCCTTGGGTGCGATGGCCCCGGCCTGTTCCACGTCCATCGTCGTTTCGGCATTGCCGGGATCGACGTTGCCCCAGACGTTGTCGCCGCCCAGCGACTTAACACTAATCCGCGAGGTCGAAGGCGCCACGCCCTCGGCCGACCAGAAATGGGCAATATCGGACTTCTTAACTTGGCTAAAGCTGACAATCCCAATGGTCTGACCCTGGCCTTCATTCCCGGTCGTGGCCGCGCTGGTCGCATGGTAGCGGGTCATGAAGTTCTGCGGGGCGCCGTCCGTGGTGGGTCCATCGGAAGCGCTCGCCGTGTTAGCCGCTAAACTGCTGAGTTTGACCATGTTGGTAATCCCGACCACCGCCTGGATGGGTTGCGCCACCTTTTTCGGTAACTTCGGTGTCTTCTTGGAATACTGAATCTTAGTGCCGTGATAGCGCGCCGTCTTCAGATTCGTGGCAAACGTCCGATTGACCGCAGCGGCGGACCCCTTCAGTTGCATGATTAAGCCGTTATTATAGGTCGTTACCTTGAATTTGTGCGCCTTGAAATAAGTCGTCAATCGTTTCGTGGTGGCCGTTGATTGGCCGAACTTCTGCCGAAATTGCGCGGGCGTCAAATACCGCTTAAACTGTTGATTTCCGGTCGTGTTCACGGCCAAAGCGGTGTCCGTTAACTGCCGACTGTTGCGCGACTTCAAGACCAGGTCGACCGTGACCGTTTTGTTTGAAGCCACCTGCTTGACTTGCTTTAAGTTCTTGAGCGCACTCTCCCGGTAAGGCGTGGCCACCGTGGTCGTGGCGGTCGCCTGTGCCTAAATACCACCGAATCCAACCAGCCCTAGCATCAGACTAGCGACAATGAGTCGTACCTTCATCCAATCCCCTCCAACTCGAAAAATCCTCGTTGCCTGTAAACCAGACACACCCAATAATTACAATTCATTATACCGCGGCACGGCCACTGTATTGAAAATAAAATCGTCAATTAGTTATCTGGCTAAACAGCCGTTGAATTTGGACATCAAAAAAGGAAAGTCACCAGCTTCACGCCACTAACTTTCCACGCAGCACCTACGCTAACTCGCCCGTTAGAATAAACTGCTTAATCTCTTTAAATGTTTTCTTGGATTCCGGCAATTCCGGCCACAAGATATAATCATGAAGCATGGACTTCATCACGTGAGCCGTAAACGGCGTGCCGTCCGCCGCCTCTAATTTCTGCAGCAACCGCTGATCATCCGCCCACAACAATTCGTTGGTGCCGTAGTACAACATGACCGGGCCGAGATCATCGAAATTCCCGTAGATGGGACTCACGATGGGATCGGTCACGGGCCGGTCGCCGGCGTATTGGTAGCCAATCTTTTTCAACGTCGCCAAGGTTAGAAACGGATCGCGCTTGGCCGCCACGTGCAGGTCCGGATTCATCATGCTCAGATCGGTCCACGGCGAGATGAGCACCGTGCCCGCGGGGAGAGGCTTTTGATGCTCCTGTAACTGCTGAAGAACCGTCAACGCCAGGCCACCACCGGCCGAATCCCCCATCAAGAAGAACTGGTCGTCCGGATACTGGGCCCGCAAATAATCGTACGCATTCAGCGCGAACGAAACGGTCTGGTCCACCGTGGCTTCGGGGGCCAGTGGATAATCCACATAGGAAACCCGCAGATTGGCCTGCTGGACGAGCGCCACCATTAATTTCCGATGGCCAATCGTCCCCTGCATCGTGTAGGCCCCCCCGTGCAGCAAAATCACGTGTTGGGGCAATGGTGCGCCGGAACCCGCAGTCAGAATCCGCCCGCCGAACACCTCGCGCTCCTTGGTCACCACGGCCTCCGGAAACTTCTGAGGAATCACGGCTTGATTCTGCCGACTGGGCTGTAAAAATGCTTGCTGCATCTGCTGCTTGAGCTGACTATGCTGGGTCTTGAAGAGTAACCATTTCCCACGCAAACTCACGACTATCACCCTATCTTTTTAACCTTCACCATTCTCTAGTCTCATGCCTGGACTCTTATGCCAGTATACAGCGTTTGGCGAAAAAACGCCCCCCTCAGAATCAATTACTAGGTAATTTTCGCAAAAACCGTTAGAATAGAACGCGTAGTAACTGACATGAAAGGGTGGAAAAATTAATGACAAACAACCGAATTTTAGCCGTGACTGGAGGCCTCAACTTTAGAGAACTAGGGGGTTACCCCACAGTTGATGGGCACACTGTTAAATGGCATAAACTGATTCGGACTGCCGGACTAGCCAACCTCACCCCCGCTGATCAGCAGCATCTCAGTGACTACGGTGTCGTGGCGGACGTGGACTTCCGGTCTAAGGACGAACAGGCTCAGTCCCCCGACAAGGTGCCGGCCGGCGTCAAATATCACTTTCTGCCCGTCTTTCCGGCCGATGACGAGACGGACGCCTCGGCCTCTGAGATTCAGTTGGCCCAACGCTTCTCGAAGGACGACCAATCCGGTTACCGCCACATGTTGGATGTTTACCGGCAGATGATGACGTTGCGGTCCGCCCAGGTAGCCTACCACGATTTCTTTGAAACGCTGTTGGCCAACGATCAGCCGAACCAGTCCGTTTTGTTTCACTGCACGGCCGGAAAGGACCGCACCGGGATGGGCGCCTACTTCGCGTTGAGTGCCCTCGGCGTTGACCCGCAGATTATTCGCGAAGATTATCTGCTCACCAACAAGGTCATTGCCCCCCGGATTGCCCAGCAGAGTGCGGACGCCAAGCAACGTGGCCTCGGCGACATCTTCGTCACCAACATGCGTGCCCTGTATACCGTAAACGCCGACTACTTTGACGCGGCCACGAAGATTGTGAACACCCAGTACGGCGGGGCTCAGGACTATTTACGCGACGTCCTCGGCCTCTCCAACCGCGACATCACCGATTTGAAACGCCTCTATTTAGACTAATGTAAATTTCCCGCCAGACTAGCCGCCTCATGGTTAGTCTGGTTTTTCACCAACCTCACGAAAGGACCTGATTGATTGAAGAAGAAAACCTTGACGTGGGCCCTCCCGCTAGCCGGGATTGCGGCCACTTCATTAGTGGCGAGCGAACACCTTTTTAATTTCGCTTTTAAGCGGGTCAATTACGTCCCGGAAACCTCTGCGGATAAGCAGAAATACGCCGATGCTTACTACGCCTATGTGGACTGGTATCAAGCCATTCCTAAGGAAAAGTGGTACCTCCACGAGCACGACCCGAAGAACCGGATGGTGGCGGAATACATCCCCGCCGAGACGCCGAGCACCAAGACCGTGATTATTTCTCATGGCTACAAGGGTAACGGTGAAACCATGGCGAACTTCGCTCAGATGTACCATCGGCTGGGCTTCAACGTGCTGTTGCCCGATGACCGCGGCCACGGCGAGAGTGCCGGCAAGTACATCAGTTTCGGCTGGTTGGACCGACTGGACTACCTGCAGTGGATCGGCCAGGTCATCGACCGCGCCAATGCCGACGTGAAGATTCTCCTCTTCGGCGTCAGCATGGGCGGGGCCACGATGGAAATGTTGTCGGGTGAGACCCTGCCGCCACAGGTCAAGGCCATCATCGCCGACTGTGGCTATTCCAGTATCGAGGCCGAATTGACCTACCTTCTGAAACGCCAATTTCATTTGCCCAAGTACCCCATCGAACCACTCGTCAGCACCATTTCTAAGCGCCGACTCGGCTATTACCTGGGGGACGTCACCTCAACCGACCAACTGAAGAAGAACACGCGCCCCATTCTCTTTATTCACGGGGAAAAGGACGTGTACGTGCCGGTCGGGATGGCCTACGAGAATTACGCCGCCACCCACGCGGCCAAGCAGCTTTGGATCGTCAAGAATGCCTCGCACGCCGAGAGTTTCTGGATTAATCCGGCCCGCTACCAGGCCCACGTGGAGGAGTTTCTCCAGACCTACTTTGACGATAAACGCTAGAAAATCTTCACACGTTAAGACTTCCTTTAATAAATGGTCAAAAAGTCGTCACAGCTTTCCCCCGATTCTATTCACAAACGTCCTGTATAGTAATAACCATAGTAATTAGCCAATAACTGTTACTACTCAATTCTATATCCAATCCCTTTTAGATTCTCTCCCCCTAAGAGAATCAATCCCCGGTTAGGTTCCCTCAAGCCTAACCAACTCCTCTAAACTGAGCGTCACTCCCCCTAAGTGACCTCACTCCTCATGAAAAAAGCCGCACAGTCTCTCCCCGAGACCGTGCGGCTTTTTTGCGTTTTCGTAAGTTTTGCCTGCGGCTGCGCTGACAGCCAAAATCACCCGTAACCGACTGTCTCCAATGCATTAACTTGCCGATTACATTGGCGAATTAGCCACTCACCGTACCGATTAATTACAAATGCCCCCACGCCCGGTACAGGTCCGCGCGGTGGTGTTGTTCCACCGTTTCTTTGGTGGCAAGGAGTTGCTTTTGGATCGCCGCCCAGCGGTCCTCGCTGAGGAGAACGGCTCCCTGATGATCGCCTTCAATTTTAACTGGTTTGCCCGCGTTAGCCGCTTGCATCAATGCTAAGAAATTCTGTTGTGCATCAGTCAGTGAATAGGTCGTCTTCATACGCCATTCCCCCTATAATTAGTGGCTAGTCTAAGCCTAGTCGATGGAAAATATAGTCTACGCGTCGCAAATGGTAGTGATAGTCAAACGCATCTTCAATCTGTACCGGCGTCAATCGCGCCGTAATCTCTTCATTCGCTTCCACTAATGGTCGGAACTGCACCTGTTGATCCCAGGCCTGCGCCGTCAACGGCTGAACCAAGTCGTAGGCGTCCTCGCGACTGAGACCGGATTCGATTAATTTTAGGAGGAGCCGTTGGCTGTAAATCAGGCCGTAAGTCCGGCCCATGTTGGCCTTCATCGTTTCCGGGAAGACATCCAGGTTCGTCAGAATCCGGTTAATCCGGTGCAACATGTAATCCAGTAACGTGGTGCTCTCCGGCAGAATCATGCGTTCCGCCGAGGAGTGGGAAATATCCCGTTCGTGCCACAGGCTGACGTCTTCGTAAGCCGTGACCATAGTTCCCCGCAACACGCGGGCCAGCCCCGTCACATTCTCCGAACCAATCGGGTTTCGTTTGTGCGGCATGGCCGAAGAGCCCTTCTGGCCGGGATTGAAATGTTCCTCGACCTCGTGAATCTCCGAGCGCTGGAGACCGCGAATCTCGGTCGCGATGTTCTCCACGCTGGTCCCAATCAAGGCCAAAGTCGCGATATAATCCGCGTGCAGGTCGCGGGGGAGCACCTGAGTCGCAATCGGCTGGGGCGTAATCCCCAACTGATCACAGACGAAGGCTTCCACCTCGGGCGGCACGTTGGCAAACGTCCCCACGGCACCGCTAATCTTACCGGTCTCGACTTCCGCGGCCGCTCGGTCAAATCGAACGAGGTTGCGTTGCATCTCTTCATAGAAGCGCGCCATCTTCAGGCCAAACGTGGTGGGTTCGGCTTGAACCCCATGCGTCCGCCCAATCATCACCGTCTTCTTGTACCGAATCGCCAACGTCTTCAGCGTCGCAATCAAGGTCGTCAAGCTCTGCCGGATCACCGCGTTGGCCTGTTTTAACCGGTACCCCTGCGCCGTGTCCACGACGTCAGTGCTGGTCACGCCAAAGTGAATCCACTTCCGTTCGGCCCCGAGTGATTCCGACACGTTCCGGGTAAAGGCGACCATATCGTGGTGAGTCACCGCTTCAATCTCTGCGATGCGGTCCACGTCAAAGGTGGCCTTGTCCCGAATCTTTTGGGCATCGGCCGCGGGAACCTCTCCTAATTGGGCCCAGGCCTCGTCAATGGCAATTTCAACGGTTAGCCAGGATTGATATTGATTCTTTAGGGACCAGATCTGACCCATTTCCGGTCGCGTATAACGTTCTAACATGCGTTTCCTCCTCTAAATACGGACTAAAACCCGAACATTATTTTTATTTAAGGGGTTGTTGCTCCGTTAATCATCATACCACAGATTATCCCAATTTTGCCAGTGTTTTCCACTACTTGCGCCCCATAATTACTTTTATATTGATATAAATAGAACTTTATTAGCTATTAATATAAAAATAGTTCGTTTTTCAGTTGATTTTTAATCCCGAACTTGTTACACTAATTCTTGCTGGGTGTTCGGCCCGGCAAAATAAAGTAATGAGGTGTTGTTATGTCATCAACAGTTGTAGTCGGTAGCCAATGGGGCGATGAAGGTAAAGGAAAGATCACGGATTTTCTAAGTGAGAAGGCTGATGTCATTGCCCGCTACCAAGGTGGTGACAACGCCGGTCATACTATTGTTTTCAACGGTCAAACGTTTAAACTGCGGTTGATTCCATCCGGGATCTTCTACGCGGACAAGACCAGCGTCATTGGTAACGGGGTCGTCTTGAACCCGCAATCTCTGGTCGAAGAACTCACTTACCTCCACGAGAACGGCGTGGCCACCGACAATCTCCGGATTTCCGATCGGGCCCACGTCATCCTGCCGTACCACATTCTGCTGGACCAAGCGCAGGAAAAGACGAAGGAAAATAAGATTGGGACCACCAACAAAGGAATTGGCCCCGCATACATGGACAAAGCCGAACGGATTGGGATTCGGGTCGCCGACTTACTCGACCACGACATCTTTGCCGACAAGCTACGTCAAAATTTAATTGAAAAGAATAATGTTTTAACGAAGCTCTACGATGAAGAACCGTTAGACTTCGATGAAATTTTTGAAAAATACTACGCCCTCGGGCAACAAATCAAGCATCACGTCACCGACACCTCCGTGGTCATCAACGATGCCCTCGATGCCGGGAAAAACGTCCTCTTCGAAGGGGCACAAGGGGTCATGTTGGACATCGACCACGGGACTTATCCATTCGTGACGTCCTCTAACCCGGTTGCCGGTGGCGTCACGATTGGTGCCGGTGTTGGCCCAACCAAGATCGACCACGTGGTGGGTGTCTGCAAGGCCTACACGTCTCGTGTGGGTGACGGTCCTTTCCCTACCGAATTATTCGACGAGATTGGCGACACCATCCGCGAAACCGGCCATGAATATGGAACGGTGACGAAACGGCCACGGCGCATCGGCTGGTTCGACAGCGTGGTTCTCCGCCATGCCAAGCGAGTTTCCGGCCTGACCAGCCTGTCACTGAACTGTTTAGACGTCCTGACCGGCCTAAAGACGGTCAAGATCTGCAAGGCTTACGAGCTCAACGGCGAAACCATTTACCATTACCCAGCTAGCCTGGTTGATTTGGACGCCTGCCACCCCATCTACGATGAATTACCGGGTTGGACGGAAGACATTACGCACTGCCACTCAGTAGAAGACCTGCCGGTTAACGCCCAAAACTACGTGAAGCGGTTGGCCGAACTGGTCGGTGTAGACATTGCGACCCTTTCCGTTGGCCCCGACCGCGAACAGACGAATATCTTACAAGACGTCTGGAACGCCTAACTTACACGACTAAGGAGTGACTTCAATGCATCCTGCCGAAGTATTTGATTACGAAGATATCCAATTAATTCCGAATAAATGTATCATTGACAGCCGCCACGACGCGGATACCAGCGTTGAATTTGACCCCCGCCGGTTCAAGATTCCGGTGGTCCCGGCCAATATGGAAACGGTGATTAACGAACCATTAGCCGTCTGGTTAGCGCAAAATGACTATTTCTACGTCATGCACCGCTTCCAACCCCAAGAACGGCGTGGCTTCATCGAACGCATGCACGAACAGAACTTGTTTGCCTCCATCAGTGTCGGGGTAAAACCCGACGAGCACGCCTTTATCGAAGAACTGGCCGCGGCTCACCTGGTGCCCGAATACATCACGATCGATATCGCCCACGGTCATAGCGATTCCGTGATTCGCATGATTCAGCAGATTAAGGATAAGCTGCCGGATAGCTTCGTCATCGCCGGTAACGTGGGCACTCCCGAGGCCGTGCGGGAACTGGAAAACGCTGGTGCGGACGCCACCAAGGTCGGCATCGGTCCCGGTAAGGCCTGCATCACCAAGCTGAAGACGGGCTTCGGAACCGGCGGCTGGCAACTCGCGGCCCTGCGGCTCTGTGCCAAGGCGGCGCGGAAGCCCATCATTGCCGATGGCGGTATCCGCTACAACGGCGATATCGCCAAGTCCGTTCGCTTCGGCGCCAGCATGGTCATGATTGGTTCCATGCTCGCCGGGCACCAACAGTCGCCGGGGAGCCTCCTGACGATTGATGGCCGGACGTTCAAACAATACTGGGGCTCCGCTTCCGAAAAGCAAAAGGGGGCCTACCGCAACGTGGAAGGCAAGCAGATGCTAGTGCCTTTCCGCGGCGATATTGCCGATACACTCAACGCGATGCAAGAAGACCTCCAATCCTCCATTTCCTATGCCGGCGGCCGCAACCTGCTGGACATTCGAACCGTGGATTACGTCATCGTGAAGAGCTCCATCATGAACGGCGACAACTACTAGCCGTCGCGTTTCACACCATCACGTGCACCTTCGCAATACTCTAAAATCACACACTAAGTGACCCCCTGTCTCTCGGTATTCCACCGACTGGCAGGGGGTCACTTTTCATTTGAATTTTATCCATCGGCAACGTTAGCCCGATACGGCCGCCCTGCCGTTCGCAAAATACGGGCTGGATCGTGGCGGGAAGGACCAGACCAGAGAGACGGTCTCGTTTCTCGCTTGAAACTGCCAAGGACCGGCGTTTCCAAGTCGCCATTTACAGCTGAGCTCATATTTCGCTTCACTCACGGCTAGGTTAGGGCCTATCACCTCCCCGATGGACTGGTGGAGGCAACGGAAACTGCCATCACGCCGAAGGAGGCCAGAAACGGAGCCAGCTGTGACGACCCAGTTAGCTGGCGTTTTAGGCCAGGTTACTGGAGTGGGACGACTTGGAAGGCTTGCGGGTTGGGCAAGGCTTCTAAGCGAGGTGGAAGCCCGCTTTTTGGCTGGAACCGTTCCCCATAGCAGGCGGAGTTTCTGGCAGCCGCAGGCTAGTCAGCTAGGCGACCAGTTCCGCCTACCGGACCACCAGAACCGTGATGGGCGCGTACTTGGCCATGTAGGCGGCCTGACTGCCGAAGTAGCGGCTGATGCCGTGCTTGGCCAACGACCCAATGACCAGTAAATCTGGTTTGATGTCCGGGATAACATCCTTCACGATACTCTCGCCGGGTTCGCCGGTGGTCACCATCATTCGGACATCTTTGACCCCAGCTTCTTGCGCTTGATGGCGATATTGCCGTAAACGCTGTTCCAATTCGGCATGCTCGCCGTGAAGATAGTCGCTGTCCAACGTTTGATAAATACTCAACTGCTCATTCTCCAAGACCGAAACAATCACCAATTCCGCCGCATCGCGCTTGGCCAGTTGAATCGCCATATCCAGCGCCAGTAAGGCATCCTTTGACTCATCGACCCCGACCAGGATTCGTTTAAATTTGACCGTCATCAGCCATCCCTCCTCTGTCAATTCTCTTGCCTCCAGTGTAGCCACCTCGCGCGGCCACGCACCATCGCGACGTTTGGAAACGAAAGATAACGGCGTCAACGATCACAAAAAAGCCGATAAACTGGTATTTTCCAGCTTATCGGCTTTTATTTCAGCTCATTTTGATTAACGAATGACCAAGACGGAGATTGGGGAATACTTCGCCATGTAGGCGGCTTGGCTACCAAAGTGGCGCCGCGCACCCTTCTTGGCTTCCGACCCCACAATCAGGAGATCGGGCTTAACGTGCGGAATCACATCCTTGACGATGGTCTCGCCCGGATCACCCTCGGCGACCAGCATCTTAACCTGCTGGACACCGGCGTCTTCGGCTTGCTTCTGGTATTTCGCCACGTGCCGTTCCAACTCGCGATGTTCGCCGTGAATGTAGTCGGAATCCAACGCCTGGTAAACGTTCATGTCGTCACTTTCCAAGACGGAGACAATCACCAACTCGGCATCGTCTCGCTTGGCCTGATGAATCGCGTAGTTAAACGCGAGCAGCGCATCGGCCGAATCATCGACCCCTACTAAAATTCGTTTGAATGTCGTTGCCATTGCTGATCTCCTCCTTAGTGAAGTTCCTGGTTGTTGGCCGCTGCATCGGCCGCCATCTGCTTAGCACTCCGGTGAAGTTCGTAGATGGTCCAAGCTAGCAAAGCAATAATCGCGATGTTCAGGGCCCAGGCAATGATCGTGGCCATCGTCGTATCACTAGCCGATGGCGTATTGCCGAAGAAAGCAAGGATGGAAGCTGGCATGTTGTACAGGTTCAAACCAGTTAACAGAAGGACTGAGAACCAGCCGAGGCATTTAATCCACCAGGAGTTCTTGAAACGATTGCCCATTTCCAGCTTGCTATCCGTCATCATCAACAACGGCAACATGGAGAATGGTAAGGCAAAGGCCAAGAAGACTTGCGAGTTGTTCATCAAATCATTTAACGCGGTGTGTTCATCAATCGCGCTCTTACCGCTGGTTAACGTGACACAGATCAGAACAGGAATGACGGAAATCAAACGGGTTACTAACCGCCGTAACCAAAGTGGCATCCGCATGTGGACGAACCCTTCCATGATTACCTGACCCGTTAAAGTCCCGGTAATGGTTGAGTTTTGCCCTGAAGCCAGTAAGGCGACCGCGAACAAAGTGGATAAGACCCCGGTCTTAGCAACGCCGGCCAACAATCCATTACTCATGGTGCTGGTATCGGACAAGGCCTGGAACAGACCGAAGAAGGAAGGATCCTTAACTGTCCCGCTCTTGAAGACGGCAACCCCCATGATTAACAGCAAGGCGTTGACGAAGAAAGCCAAGGTCAATTGGATGTTAGAGTCGAGGCTAGCGAACTTAACGGTCCGGGCGACATCGTCCTCATCCTTGTGGTTGATTTGCCGCGTTTGAGAAATAGCGGAGTGCAGGTACAGGTTATGTGGCATAACCGTCGCCCCGATAATTCCTAGAGCCCCACTGATTGGCGTTTGACCACCAACGGTTGGTGAGGATGCGATCGTCTTAGGACTTGGAATCAAGCCGGCAAAGACACCCGCCCAATCTGGCTTAGACAAGGCAACTTGGTAAGCGAAGACGAACAGAATCACGAGAATTAAGCACACCACGATGGCTTCGATCTTCCGAAATCCAATCTTGGTTAACAGTAATAATAGCAAAACATCAAAAACCGTAATAAACACGGCGATAACTAACGGAATGTGGAAGAGTAGGTACAGCGCAATCGCAGCCCCGATAACTTCGGCAATATCCGTTGCCATGATGGCGAATTCAGTCATGATCCACAACACAATCCCTAGGGATTTACTGGTCCGAGCCCGGATAGCTTGGGCCAAGTCCATTTGACTCACGATGCCAAGTTTAGCCGCCATGTATTGAAGTAACATCGCGATCAAACTTGAAATCAAGATAACGGACATTAAGAGATATTGGAAGTTTTGCCCACCGGTAATTGACGTTGACCAGTTCCCGGGATCCATGTACCCCACCGCAACCAACGCGCCAGGCCCAGAATACATAAACAAAGCCTTCCAGAAACTAATATTCTTGGGAACTGCCACCGTACCGTTAATTTCTTCTAGTGAACGGCCGTTGGCATATTCAATCAATTTGTGCTTTTTAACATTATCGCTCATGTTAAAAGCCTCCTCCTCGAAAATTTCTAACCGGGATCATTGTACCGTAAAAGTTAACCTTTGCAAATACTTTTTTAGGCCCACTTAACTTTAAAATGCAGTTGCATTAACAGATTTTTACGTTGATTAAGCGGTTACATCCCCGCTAAATTAACCTTCTATCTGTAACCATTTTAATTTCTAATCATTCTAAAAGTTTTTTCGACTACCCTAACATCTATTGTCAAAAATGCCCATAAATAGGCGTTTTGTCTATAAAATAAACTGAACTTTCATTGGGGGCAATCGCTTAATCTCAGAAAAATTTGCAACGAAGCTGAAGAACGGATAAAATTCATACTGGAAAATATAATTTTTAGGGGACCTTAACTATTTTCAAATTACTGGGGAGTTGATTAGATGATGCACCATCGAAATACTTATTTAAAGATCATCGCCGAGTGTAGTTTTGCTCGGCCACGTGTCAGCAATAAACAAATCATTCATTTTGCCGCCGTCACCCCCGCTACCGTGACGGAGATGACCCGCTCGCTCCAACACGCGGGTCTGGTCAACCGGCGGCGCTATACTGGCGTGACCCTGACCGAATCCGGCCAACGCCTAGCCTGTCAGTTACTCCAACACTATCGGCTCTGTGAGACCTTTCTGGTCCAAAAACTCCATTTGCCACTCGCCACGGTCCCCACGCAAGCCTGGGCCATGGCCAATACCCTAACGCCGGAGACCGCGCTGGCACTCAAGCACTACCTAAATGACCCGCAGCGAAGTCCCTTCGGCGGGTTGATTGATCCCAGTCGGCTCCTTAACGACCAGTTATGTAAGCGATTGAGTACCATCACTGCTCCCACCACGGTGGTCTTGGAAAGCTACCTGGAGTCGGCTGCCTTAGTCGATTACCTTCAGCACCTAGCGTTACCCCTAGGCGTTCCGCTACGAGTAACCAAGCACGATACGAGTCTAAATCTATTCTATTTAGAAGATGCCGAACACCGCGAGCTGACCATCAATGATCAGGCGGCCGATTACATTTACGCCAAGAATTGAGGCTGGACGCCCGCATGCGTTATTTTTGTCCGGAGCTGACCGCCTCTCAGGCTCGGTCCGGTCCGCCCACCGCGATCCAACCCATATTTGGCGAACGGTAGGCGGCCAGTTCGCATTGTGAGGCCGTAACCGACTATTTTTGACGCCATGAGTCGCATGCTAACAGTAGTTCCAACTGATTTCCGTCCTTCAACCTTCAGAAAGTAAACGAAAAGACGTGAGCCCAGTCGCTCACGTCTTTTAGAGGATACGATTTAATTATGGTGACATTTCCGGTCGCCAGTCAGTGAAGTCTAGACCTTCCCTGACGCCCACAGCGGCGAATCCGGCGAAATCAGTTTACGACTAAGACTTAGGCACCCTGACCTTCACGACGCGGTGCAGCCACCGTGGCAGCCGTGGCACTCTGGTCGTTAGAGGATGGCAACCGCTTCAGACCAACGCCCGTGAACCCACTGAGGATGGAGAAGACTGGCGACAGAAGACTGAAGAAGCAGAATGGCAAGTAAGCCAGCGTCGAAACGCCCAGCGTGTTGGCGGCAAAGACGGCGGCAACCCCCCAAGGAACCAAGTAGTTGATAACGGTCCCACCATCTTCCAAGACCCGACTCAAGGCCAAGTTGTCTAAGCCCCGGTCGTTAAAGGTTTGCTTGAACGCCTTACCAGGCAAGATAACGGAGAGGTACTGTTCCCCAACGAAGACATTGACGCCAATCCCAGAAAGAATTGCGGCCGTAACCACTGACCCGGTGTTCTTTAAACGTTGAGCCAAAGGAACCATGGCCGTTTGGATAATGTTGAATTTCATCAACAGACCACCTAACGTCAACGTTAGAATAATCAGTGAAACGGTGGACATCATGGCACTAATCCCACCACGCGTCAGCAAGGCATCCACGCTGGCATTTCCCGTCTTGGAAACGAAACCAGATTCGATCATCGTGGCAATACTGCTCAGTGACGTGCTTGGCTTTTCGATGAATAACATGACAATCCCTAAGACAATGTTTAACAGTAACGTGGCGATGGATGGAACTTTCCGCCAAGCGCAGACGAACATGAGAATGATAGGTAAAGCGGCCCACCAAGTAATGGAGAAGTGGCCATTCAACGTGGCAATCGTCTGGTTAACCTTACCCAGCGCGTTGGCGTTAGAAGCACCCGTCCCTAACAAGAAGTACAGCACTAATGAAACCAAGAAGGCGGGAATCGTGGACCACATTAAGTTCTTGATGTGGGCAAACAATTCGGATTCAGCGATGGCCGAGGCCAAGTTGGTGGAATCGGATAACGGCGACGTCTTATCCCCGAAGATGGCCCCGGAGATGATGGCCCCAGCGACTAATGCGGGGTTGAAGCCCATCGCCGTCCCCATCCCGAACAAGGCAATCCCAATCGTGGAGATGATGGTAAAGGCACTCCCGATGGAAGTTCCGACGATCGCGCAAACTAAGAAAACGGATGGGACGAACCATTGTGCGGAGATTAAGTGGAACCCTAAGACCATCATGGATGGAATAATCCCAGCGGCAATCCAAACACTAATCAAGGCCCCAATCAACAGGAAGATGAAGATGGGAATAATCCCGGTCTTAATCCCGTCGATAATGCCGCCATGAATGTCATCCCATTCGGCACCACGGACCTTGGCCCACAGAATCACCAATGCAATGACCAATAACACCGGCGTCATTGGGGATAACCCAAACTTGATGACGCCCAAACCCATAATTAATAACATCCCAATTAAGATAATCATGGCTTCGCCAAAACTAACTGGCTTCCATGCGCGTTTACTGTTTTGTTCTTTCATAGAAATCGCTCCTCTTTGTTTATGCCTAGATTATGTACAAAAAATCGCCCCCGCTGCAATCAACATTGCAACAGGGACGATTTAGACTTCAACCGTGGTACCACCCAGCTTGAGCCACTGGTTCTAGACCCAGTAACTCCACTCACTAGATGGTAACGGTTCTAGTTATTCTCCGCCTGCCGGAGCAGGACATTCCACTGTATTTCGTCGTAATCACCCTGATCGGTTCGCAGCAACCACCGACTTTCTGACACCCAGATGACACGCTACTTGGTAATGGAAATTAGCGTTCGTTATTTGATTGATTTGATAATAGCACGATGAGAAAAGACCGTCAACCTCTAATCTAAAATTTATTTAAATGAGGTGGGGTATTCCAGCATTCCGCCGACGTGGGCCAAAGCCCCAGCCGTTAACGGTTTGATGAGGTGGCTACCCATCGGCACGGCCAGACTATTGTGGATTGAAAAATCTTCTGCCATCACGTAGCCGCGGCTACCAAAGAAATTCATGTCGCCCACCACACTGACGGCCGAGAACCCGGCCAACCGGGCGCGGGATTCCAATTCACTTAACAGCTGACTGCCAATCGCTTGTCCCTGCCAGGCGGGGTCCACCGCCAATGACGCCAGAGCGAGGATGGTGGTGGTATGCCGATTGCCGCGAACCGTGACCGGGCTCAGCAAGCCATGGCCCACGACCTGGTCGATCGCCGGCTTGGCCACAATCTCTAGGCTCGGTTGATAATCGTAAGTTGACCGCAGCCGACGAACCAAGTTACTCTCGGTCCCGGCGCTGGCTTGGGCGGGAGTAAAGGCCGCCGCTACCAATTGGTCTACCTGATGATAATCTTCTGATTGGATGGTTTCAAAGCTTAAATTCAATTTTTCTACCTCTCATTTCCAAAGCGGTCTGCATCAATACTGTGCTATTATACACGACTCACCATTAAATGCGAAATTTTCGAACGCCCTTAACCATGGCCCTTAACGAATCTTAACGAACTGAGTGAATAATCCGATCCGCTAACGACTCAAGCATCCCACGAACCGGCAACCGACTGGCTACCGGGAACCGCTCCACCCGTTTGAACTCTCACCGACTTATCACCAAAAAAAGCTTGAAATCTAGGCGCCAACTCCGTAAACTAGATGAAATCATTCAGGAATCGAGTTGAATTTTATGACCTCCAAAAGATTTTGGGCGATCATGTCAATCTTGTTATATGTGGCTTTCGTGGTCGTGGCCATCTTCACCGGTATCATTGACCCTAAGCAAGTCGGTCTCGAGTGGACCATCTTCTGGTACTTTACCGCCGCTGGCCTCTGTTACTACTTTTACTTTAAAAACGTGAGCTATCGGGAAGTCATCTACTATGCTAAAAAACTCGGCTATCACAAGGACGACCTCGTGGCGATGGTTGCCAAATTAAAAGAGACGCAGGATGTGCCCGATCCGGACCATCCCCGTCTCTTCAGCCCCTTTGCCAAGGTTCCGCTCAGCGTGGTTAACCAATTAACCGACCAGCTGGAAGTGTTGGCTAAGGAACAAGATATTCCGCGTTATCGTTAATTACTTGCGACTCGAATACGTCTGTGATTGCTTGAGCCACGCCTCATCGGCAGGATCGGGGCCGACCCGTTTGCCGGCATCGAGGGCGCTGATGGCCCGCATCTCATCTTCATCCAAACCAAAGGCAAAAACGTCTCGGTTCTGTTGAATCCGGGCTTCGTGGGTGGACTTCGGAATCACAATCTCTTCGCGTTGAATGTGCCAACGTAAGATGATTTGGGCGGCACTGACATCGTGTGCGGCGGCCAATTCGTTGATGACGGGATCGGTCAAGGCGCTGTTCTTACCGCCACCTAGAGGACTCCAGGCTTCGTGTAAGATGCCCTGCGTTTCCAGATAGGCGTGTAAGTCGTCTTCCTGGAAGTACGGGTGGGTTTCAATCTGATCAACGACCGGCTTAACCGTGGCCGTTTCCATTAATTTCTCCAATTGTGCTTGATTGAAGTTGGAGACCCCAATGTTCTTAATCTTACCGGCCTTGTACAGGTCTTCCATGGCCCGCCAACTTTCGGCATAGCCGGGAGCTGGCCAGTGAATTAAGAACATGTCCAAGTAGTCGAAGCCCAGCTTGTCCAGCGTGGTCTGAAATGCCTGCTTCGTCTCATCGTAACCGCGTTCGCTGTTCCACAGCTTGGACGTTACGAAGATATCTTCACGCTTGACGCCACTCTCACGAATGGCCTCGCCAACCCACTGTTCGTTGCCGTAGTAAGCGGCCGTGTCGATGTGCCGGTACCCGGCAGCGAGCGCCCATTTCACGGCGTTCTTCGTATCCTCGGCGTTATCGACTTGGAAGACCCCTAGCCCAAGCTGGGGAATCCGATTACCATTATTTAGCGGTAATTCAGGAATGTCATTATGCAAAATAAAAACCACCTTTCAAACTTAGTTCCATTACTATCATACAATACGCCAGCAATTTTCGCGGCTAGAAAGCTAGGAAATCACTAAATTTGAGATTAAAATTTTCTTCTGCGACCATTTTGCGTTAAGATGAAGAGTGTGGTAGTTTGTCGTTTCAGCGGCAAGCTTGTTTTTTCACACCGTTTCTGACATGGAGGTTTTTCAGTTGAACAACCAAGAACCAAAATCACGCGTACAACGGTATAACTTTAATCAAGACCCCAACCGGCCTACCCGTCAGCGGCCCCGGAAACCGCGGCGTTGGTGGCCCTGGGTCATGACGCTATTAACGTTGGCCATCGCTATTCTGTTGGTCTTAGGCATCACTCACCATAACAATTCCGCATCCAATACCGTTTCATCAACGAGTAACAGTGCGTCACTCGTTGCCAAAGCTTCATCCGTATCCGAACAATCCGCCTACGAGAGCTTCAAGAATAAGTACGATGGCTATAACGATAACGGCATTACCGTTTCGCAAAAACAAAAGCTTCAAGACATGATTAATGACGAGTCGAACAGTGCCGTTCAGTCGCGGGAACAAAAGCTGCTGAACCAAGCGCAAACGAAATCGTCTTCTTCGGCAAGCAGTAGCGCCTCGAGTTCTTCAACCAGCAGTCACAACCCTACATCCTTTGATTCCGTGCACACCTTCTCTTCCGTGGAAGACGCACAGAACTGGGCACAGGCATCAAAGAACCAGTGGTTGCAGGCTGGCTACACCACCTATACGATCACGTCGGATGGTCAGGGAAACTACAATCTACAGTTTGTCCGCTAAACGCGTTGCTCTTCGGAGCAAACGCGTTTTTTGTTTGGCAAAAATTCAATAATCGCTGCTAAACCTAACACAAAATTAGCAGCATGACGTTCGGTACGCTTCCACCTTGCCTGCGGCTGCCAGGAGTTCCACCTGCTGTGGGGAACGGTTTCAGCCTGAGAAACGGGCTTCCACCTCGCTCGGAAGCCTTGCAAAGCCCGCAAGTCTCCCGAGTCGTCCCATGCTGTAGGCTGGGAAAGGACCCCAGCCAACACCATCGACACGGCTGGCTCCACTCCTGGCCTCCTCCGGCACGAGTGGTAATTACCGGCAACTTTGCGATGCCTTTTCTAATTAACAACAAAATTCACTGACAATGTCGACTGACTTTAAACCAAGTCTAATTGACCCCAGCTACCGTAGCCGAGAGTGAAGCAAAAGTTGTGCTCAGCCGTGGGATTCCTTTAGCGGCAGGATTTTTGCCGGTTAGGGAATGGCGACTTGGAAACGTGGGTTCACGGTTCCAAGCGAGCTGTGAGACCGCTTCTCAGGCTCACAGCGTCCAGCCCACCGCGATCCAGCACAACTTTTGCGAACGGTAGGCGGCTAGTTCAGCCAATGTGGCTGGTCCCTCCTTTTTCTTAAGGCCAGGCACACTTTCTATTTAGCTTGATGCTTGGTGGCGTCTAGTTGGTGTTGTAGGTGGTCGACCTTCTCGGTGAGGACTTCGATTTTAGCCAGTAATTGGTTGAGATCGGCCTGCTCCTGGTCTTCCTGCTTCGCCACGACCTGGTGCCCGCGGTCCGCCACGAACCCACTGATGGTGCTCGTCAGCAGCCCGATAAAGCCGATGCCGCCGACCATCAGGACGCTGGCAATGATCTTACCGAAGGCCGTATGCGGCGTTTCGTCCCCGTACCCCACCGTGGTGGCCGTGGTCATCGCCCACCACAGGGAATTGGCCAGGCTCTGCTTTTCCGTCAGGGAGAAGAGAAAGGCGCTGAGAACGATGATGCTGACGCTGATGGAAAATAGGTAAATGAAGCCGGTTTTGTAGATAAATTGGTGGTAGGCCCGGGTCCATTTACTAGTGATCCTTAAGCGCCAGAAAAGGTGGTGATAGCGAATCAGTCGGACGAGGCGCCCCAATCGAAAGAACACGAAGACGGGGTGTAGCGGAATAATTCCCAGGAGATCGAAGGCCGATTTAATCAGAAAGATTTTACGGTTCTTGGCCATCACGAACCGAACCGCGTAGTCCACCGCGAAGACGACCAGTAAGCCGTTAATCCACCGGAGTTCCAACGATGACGGCCCCCACCCCATAAGTAGCACCACGACCAGCCCCACCGACAACAATGTGAGAAGCGTGACGCCAACGTGATAGGCCATCAATCGATGTTTTTTGCGCTTTAGCATGCTTTTCCCCTCTCCCTGTTGACACTTACGCCCAATATAAACCGCCTGTATAAAATTACTAGCCGAGCGAGCGAAATTTTAACAGTTTGCTAGTTTCTATATGCAAACTTAATATTTTCCCAACCATCAAAAAGACGCGTTTCCCCATGATTACCGGAGAAACGCGTCTAAGATTTAATTATGAACTAAAATTCGCGGAACGACGGTGTTCTGTCCACTAAAATTAGTGAAACCAGGAGCCTGCGCCTGCCAGGGGTTCCGGTGGGACGGTGTTTGTCAGCAACACCGGCGTTTATCGACAAATTATTTGCTACGTAGGGTTAAGCCGCTGGTTGTTGGCCAGCACTTTCGTAGCCGTGAGTGAGCCAAATAGGGGTTCAGCCATGGGAGTTCCCTTAGTGGCACGGGTTCATGCCGCTTAGGGAACTGGCGTCTTTGAGACGTGGGCTTTCGGCTCAAAGCGAGGCCGAGACCGCTTTTCAGGCTCGGTCCGGTCCGCCCACCGCGATCCAACCCCTATTTGGCGAACGGTAAGGCAATCGCTTTCCACTGCGAAACTGTAACCGACTAATATTAACGCCATGAATTACGCGATGACCATAGTTTTAGTCGATTTTTGCCTTTCAACCTTTAATTATGAACGGTTGCCTGAGTTTGCTTTAAGAACGCGGGAACCAGCGCTTCGTAGAATTCAATCGCCTGCAAGTATTCTTTAATCGAAATGTATTCATCGACTTGATGCGAGGTATTGCTGCCCGGACCAATTTCGATGCTGGTAAAGTCCGCCTTGGCCCGTAAGAATTCGGCACCATCGTTGGCCCCACCGGACCCCACGACCTTCGTCTCGTGGCCACAGATTTGATCGCTAATCTGCTTGGCCAATTGGACCAGCGGGGCATTCGGATCGCCCGGGATGGCCTCTTCGGGGAAGCTATAACTGAGGTCGAGCTGGACGCCCGGCTCCTGATTGAGCTGGGCAATCAGGGCTTCCAATTCATCATAGATGACCTGATTGGGATAGGCGGGAATGGTCCGCATGTTCGCCATGAGTTCGGCGTGGGCGGGAATGGAATTAACCTGCTCGCCACCAGAAATCAGGTCTACATTGTGCAGGAGGCTCCCCAGTACGGGGTCGGTCTTCGTGTGTTTTGCCATAACCGGTCCCACGGCATTGTAAAATTTCATCAAATTATCGATGGCATTGATGCCCTTCTCCGGCTGAGCGCTGTGAACGCCTTTGCCAGTCGACACGACCTTGTAGTCGATGACGCCTCTGGCCGTGTAGACCACATTGTCCAGCCCACTAGGCTCCGCAATGACGAGTCCGGCCAGCTGATCGGCGTAGCCGGCATCGGTGAGTTGAGCGGCACCATACTCCCCGGTCTCTTCCCCCACGGTCGCTAACAACCGAATACTTCCTGGCAATGACGTGCCCTGTTCCAAAAATTCCAGCATCGTGATGACAATCGCAGCTAGACCACTCTTCATATCCGAGGCGCCCCGACCGAAGAGCTGGTCCCCCACTACCTCGCCGGCAAAGGGCGCATGTTGCCAGGCGGATTCATCGCCGGCGGCCACGACATCCATGTGACCACACAAACCCAGCTGCGGCCCATCTTGGCCAATCGTCACGACCAGGTTGTCCCGGCCCGGTGCGTAAGTGACTTTTTCAATCTGCGCTTGGGGATACGGGGCAAACAGGCTGGCGATGTAGTCGGCCACCTGGGCCTCGTGATCGTTTACTGAAGGAATCTGAATTAAATGCTGTAAAATCTCAATCTTTGCTTGGGGTGTCATCCGCGTCAATCCTTTCATCGGTTCGTTAAGTTGTTCTTAGCATACGCCCTTCCGTGCAAAAATCAAGCTAATTTTGCAATTATATTAGTAATATTCTATTTATTCGTATTTTTATACATTATTCATGAATATTCGCGACTTGGGTTTGACTGCGGTATAATGAAGAGTGTGCTTAACATTTAGGAGGGATTTCATGCGAATCGTTGTGCCAACCGAAGAAAATGGCTTTTTAGCCGATGAATTTAGCAAATACGCTACGGGCGATGACGTCTACGGCGGGCAACCCGTCAAGTCGTTCCCCATCAAGCTTCATAAGATTCCGAAGAAGACCCAAACATTAGCGTTGAACCTCATTGATTTCGATGCCGTTCCCGTCAGTGGCTTTCCGTGGATTCACTGGGTTGCCGCCAACTTCCCTGGCAGTACCCGGGAGATTCCCATGGACGTCTCTCGGACGAACGCCATCCCCCACGTGCATGGCCGCAACAGCAATGCCGGCTCCCTGGTGGGCAACACGGACCCCTTGGTTTACCAAAACTACACGGGGCCGTTCCCACCCAACGCCGATCACGACTACAGTCTGACCATCTACGCGTTAAATACTAAGCTCGACCTGGCCGATGGCTTCTGGTTAAACGACCTCCTCCATCAAATTAATGGCCACGTCTTAGATACCGCCACGATTACGTTGCGTGGTCGCGTCTAACCTTAATTTCGTTCAAAAAAGAAGGCTAATTATGGGACAACAATATCAACAGATCCTCGTGCCCGTGGACGGCTCCGTTCAGGCGGAACTGGCCTTGAAGAAGGCGGTGACCGTGGCCCAACGCAACCACGCTCACATCGATCTGCTCAACGTCTTGCGGATCAACCACTACGGCTTCTACGCGAGCGGCTCCATGCCGGGGAGTGTCATCCACGAACTGGCCACGGACGCCACGTCTTATTTGACGTCGCTCATGGAAACGACGACGGCGGCCACCGGCTTTAAAGACCTCGACATCCACGTGCGGTTCGGCAATCCCAAGACGGTCATTGCCCACGAGTTCGTGCGAGACCACCAGAATGACTTGATCATGCTGGGGGCCACCGGGATGAGCGCCGTGGCCCAGATGGTCGAAGGGTCCGTCACCGCCTACGTCAGTCGAATGGCTAAGGTCGACGTGCTGGTCGTCAGAACCGATGAACAAGGTCAACTCGTGGATACCAAACAAGTTGCCGTTGAAAACCAGGACCAGCCTAAACTTTAACGTCTTCACTGGATACGAAAAGCACCGTCATCGCCTAAATTGGTGATGACGGTGCTTATTTTTTCTGATTGCTAAAGGTTGAAAGTAGAATCAACGCGTTGATTCCCGGAACGGCAGTGTTCTGTCCACTAAAATTAGTAAGACCAGGAGCCTGCACCTGCCAAGGGTTCCGCCTGCTGTGGGGGCCACCTCCAGCCTGGAAAGCGGGCTTCCGGTTCGCTTGGAAGCCTTGCCAAACCCGCAAGTCTCCCAAGTCGCCCCACGCTGTAAGCTGAGAAGCCCCCTCAGCTTACAGCGTCAACACAGCTGGCTCCACCCCTGGCGATCTCCGGCGGGCATGATTTTTATCAGTAACGCCGTCGTTTATCGACAGGTTGGTTGTTACGTCGGGGTAAGCCATTGGTTGCTGGTCAGCACTCTCGCAGCCGTGAGTGAGCCAAATATGGGTTCAGCCGTGGGAGTTCCCTTAGTGGCGCGGGTTCATGCCGCTTAGGGAACTGGCGTCTTTGAGACGTGATTTCTCGGCTCAAAGCGAGGTGTCGAGACCGCACTGTGGCTCGGCCCGTCCGCCCACCGCGATCCAACCCATATTTGGCGAACGGTAAGGCGACCACTTTCCACTGCGAAACTGTAACCGCATTCGCTTAACTTACAACCATTTTCGATACCAGCAAGCCAGGTAGGTCAGGACACTGATGAGCGTCGCCGCTAGCCCCAGTAAGCTCCCCGGGACGTGGTAACTGATGACGATCCGATTCTGCCCCGGCGTCACCGGCACCGCCGTCATGTCACCCAACACGGTTCGGGGCTTAACCGGTTGCGCATTTACCGTAATCCGCCAGCCCTGCTCCTGGGGGACACTCAGGTAGGCCCAACGCTTCGTGGGGGTTGCCGTCAGCGTCCACCGATAAGCCGTGTGCAAATGCCCCTGGTGTCGCCGGAGACTCAGCGCGTGAGCGTTCACCGACCGATGAACGGCCGCCATCCGACTGGCCGGTAGCGTTACCACCTCCAGTGATTTCGGTGTGGGGCGATTGCTGGCGTACTTGATGATCAACGGCTGGCCCTGCCGGTATTCGCCCAGGTTAATGACACTGGTATTGCCATCCGTCTGCATTTCAGGCGCCACCCGCTGACCATTGACGCTCATCGTCGAATACTTACTCGAACTGCTGGGGTCAAAGAGATACAGCCGACCGGTTGCCCGTGGCGTCACATGCCACACGTGATTGTACACGAAGTTGGTGGGATGGTTATTCACCCGCCAAATGGCCTTGACTTGGTCGTGGCCGCCAGCAATCGGTACAAAGTAGGCACGGTAACTGGGCCGCAACGCCTGCAGGATTTTCTCCTGATTGGCCAGCGCATTAGGCGTGAGCGTAAGGGTGGTGAAGCGCGGACTCACCGCAAAGCCCATCCCGCTATAACTGCCCACCGTGACGTTCCCGGACCGGGTTAATTTCTGCCGAATTCCGAAGAGCATCTCGGTCACCGGGGTAAAGCCTTGATGACTCAGCCGCCGCTCGTTACGCGTATACAACCCCAGATTCTTCGCCATCGTGATGGTATTCGCCGAAATGGTGGAGCTATAGGCGGTGGTGCCGTTATACCCGAGCCACAGGCCGTCATTGTAGGGATTGTAGTGGCCCTGAAATCCCGGCGCCACAGTCGGTGTGTCGTTGCGAATCCGATAAAGGGTCCGCGTCGAGGTGATGGCGTGGAGTCGTTTGACGGATTGATCGTAGGCTTGAGCGTAACGCCGTTGATTCCCGTAGTCCACACCCATGAGGGCAAAACTAAAGTTCGTGACCAGTTCGATCACCACCAGCGCCCCCAAACAGCCGGCATGTCCCGGTCGACCCCAGAGCACGGCCGCGGTCACGGCCAGAATCACCAGACCGGTCATCACGGCCGGCCAGTTGACCGGTTGCAGGCTGGCGTAGTAGCTGGACTGGGTCAGCGTCTGCATCTGGGAAATGAGGCTATTCCCCAGCAATATGAGACTGCCGAATCCGACCGGAATGCCCCAGCGCCACCGCCGCGAGAGGTGGGTCACCCCCGCCTGCCAAGCGCTACTGGCAATAAGAATCAGCACGAAGCTGAAGAAGAAACTATTGCGAAATGGATACCCGGCGGGCGGCGTCATCAGGTGCCAGACCGTATTGAATCCTCGGAGCCACATCCCCAGAAAAAGAAAGAGGAGCAGGCCCGCGGCACGTCCCTTGGCCCGCGCCTTAACCTGAGGGAGGCCGAAGTAGGCTACCGCCAGTAGGACCACCAGTGAGGAGACAAAGATGGCTGGACCATGGTTGAGCCGCTGGAGGTAATTGGCGGACCCCACCCCCAGTTGGCTAAAGAACTCGAGGCCAAACGTGGGAACCAGATGGAAGTTGCCGGACTGGGCCTGCGTTTTAGGCGTCTCCAGCATGCTCAGCACCGTGGGTAACAGCACCAATAACGTACTGCCGACACCCAGTAGCGAGGCCGCCACAAACCGTATCAGCACGGGACGTTTTGCCCGCAACCACGCCCGAAATCCCTGCCCCACCGGCCATTCCGCCGTCACCATGTAGCTAAAGTAGCCAACCATAAAGAGACAGGTCATGTATCCCAGATAGTAATCGGTCAGAACACTCACTAAAAGCCAGCCAAAATAGCCGCCGGTGCGTCCCGAAATCACCAGCCGGTCGATGCCCCACGTAATCAAAGGCAGAAAGACCAGGGCATCTAGCCACATCAGGTTAAAGAAGTTCAGGGCCACGAAGCCACTGAACGCGAAGGCTAGACCAAAGGCCATGACAAACGGTCGTTGCGTGCGCCAGTGTTCCTGCAAATAAAACGTCATGGTCCCGGCCATGGTCGCAATCTTTAATAGAATAATCACGGCCAGCGCGATCGGAATCTGACTGGCCTTGAAGAAAATCAACAGAAGGTTAAAGGGGCTGAGTAGGTAATACGCGATTACCGGCACCCAACTCCCGCCAAACGCCTGATGGAAATTGTATAGATTCCAGGCGTGACCGCGAACCAGTCGCGTAAAATCTGTAAAAAATGGCACATACTGTGTGCCTAGGTCCCCAATTAAAAGGTTGTGATCGCCAAAAGGGGTAACGCCCCGAATGGCGAATAAAAAGGTTAACATCGCTAGCGCTAGTATTCCCGCCAAAACGGGTAGCCGCCAGTGGTTGAACCGCTGTCTTTCTCGTCGCATTTTCCCAAAATCTCCCCGATAACCCAAACTACTCCGTGGCCGGCACGGTCGTCAACATCCCCGAACACTGACGGTCTCACCAGCCTTCTAGCCGAATCTACTGCGGTTTCGCAGCACGTGAAACTGCTCCTATTGTACCATTTCCCCTTAACGATTGGGGCCCTATCGGAATGTAAACTTCGCTTGCATAATCCCTTTAATAATTAGACCGGACACACCAAAAAGGCGACCCCTTTTTAGGCCGCCAGTCGTGATTATTTACTTACGCCAGAAGGTCGTGCAGGCCAGCTTATCGGCGATGTTAAACGCAATGATTTGATGGAGCAAGTCGTAATCAACCGGTTGGGTCCACTTGATCCGCCCGAATTTTTTGCCCGGATTGTACTGATTGGCCGCGATTTGATCGGCAAACTTAACCATCGCCGGGCCCTCCGGCGCAAAGGCCAGGTGTGGCTTGGCCACGCTAAAGCCGATGATAAACGTCCCGTGATCGGTAAACATCGGCTGGTTCCACGCGTAACGCTGTTTTAACTGGGGAAACTCGGTCTGAACCCAGGTCAAGACCTCCCGGACCCGCGCCTGTTGGCTGGGATCGTCAATCTTACGTAAATAGTCTTCAAATTCGGTAATCATCTGCTCACCCCACATCGTTTTGATGAATCTTCGTTTAGTATAGCATGTTTTCGCCGAAGACCGGCCAACTTGAGCGCAGAAAAAAGAGGTCACCCTCTCAGGAGTCACCTCAATTTTACCCAAAATCAGTTGTCGTTATTTCGTGGCACTAGCCGGTTCAGTTTCACCAGCCTTGGCCCGCAACGTTGCTTCGATCTCTTCCAGAGAACGGTTCCGCGTTTCGAAGACCTTGGCGTGGACAAACCAGATGGCCAACAAGCACAGCACACCGTAACCGATGAACAGGCTCCCGGTACCGAAGAAGTCCAGTAAGGATGGGAACGTTAAGGAAACGATCATGTTGGCCCCCCAGTTGATCACACTGGAGAAGGAGTTCCCTAAGCCCCGAATGTTCAGTGGGAAGACTTCACCAATCATAACCCACATGACTGGACCCCAAGTTGCGGAGAAGAAGGCAATGTAGATAGTCAAGGCGATAACGGAGATGATCGCAGCAACGTGTGATCCCCCGGAGAATTTCATTCCAAAGCTCATCACGAACAGGGAAACGGCCATCCCGATGGCCCCGTAAATCAGCATCTTTTTCCGGTCGACCTTATCCATGATCATCACGGCAACCGCCGTTACAATCACGTTAAAGATCCCAATCCCGATGTGGGCTAACAGTGCGGCGTTAACTCCAAAACCAACGTCGGTAAAGATGGTTGGGGCGTAGTACAGCACGGTGTTGCAGCCCATGACTTGTTGAAAGATGGCCAAACCTAAACCAATGATTAAGGATGGACGAACCATCTTACTGAAGAGTTCGCTCCAGCCACCACTCACAATCTTAGCTTGTTCTTGAATCTGAACCAATTCCTTGTTAACCGCCTTGGTATCATGCTTGTTCATGGTATCCAAGACTTCGCGGGCGTTATCAATGTGACCCGTTTTAACCAAGAACCGTGGACTTTCTGGCAAGACCAACCCACCTAAGAACAACAGGGCGGCTGGAATGGCAGCGAAGCCTAACATCCAACGCCAGCCAGTGTACATCCCAGCGAAGGAGTAGTTGGTGATGTAGGCCAGCAAGATACCGGTCATGACCATCAGTTGGAACAGACTGGACATGGTCCCCCGCTTATCGGCAGGTGACAATTCAGCCAAATACGTTGGAATTAACGCGGAGGCGGCCCCAACGGCCATCCCTAAGATAATCCGCGAAATAATTAACGTCCAGAACTCTGGTGAGAATGCAGAACCTAAAGCCCCAACGAAGAAAATAATAGCAGATAACAGTAAGAGCTTCCGCCGACCAAACCGGTCAGACGATGGCCCAATAATTGCGGCACCCAAAACGGCACCCAATAGAACGGCACTAACGACCCAGCCTTGTTGCCAAGATCCCAGGTGCATTTGCTTTTGGATAAACAGAATCGCTCCTGAAATTACCCCGGTATCATACCCAAAGAGGAGACCTCCCAAGGCACCGAAGAAGTAAACGAATCCGGTCGAAACTTTTCGCATTAATATTACTTCCTTTTACGGCTCATCACCGCTGAATTATGCAATATGCAAGTTGACAAGCAACTTGTTGGTTGATTGCGGCAACCAACTATGAATCTATGATAGCACTTACATTTTATTTTTGAAAGCGTTTACCGTAAAATTGTTAAAACTTTTTTCACGATCGCCTTTTCGTATGAAAATGAAATTGGTATTACCAATCTATTCCCCCGGCGCTGTCATCCGTAATCTTTACCTAATCTGTACACAATTATCGTCGAATCTACATCTGATGACGTTATTCTAAAAAAACAAAAAGATTGCCCACTAGGGACAACCTTCTCTTCTCCAAGGACCCGCCGTCATAGCGTGGTCCCCGTGGTTAAGCGTTTATTCTTGCCACAGCGGCTGGCTAGCATCTTCACCAGATACAAACGGACCAGGTACCGTCGAAACGCCACGATGATTACCGAAGTAGTCTTCATTAAAGATGATATCGTCGCCGTTTGGTTGTTCATAACGTTGTTCTGGTTCAAAGGCTTCACCCAACGTATCCGTGGTAATGATGCCTTCGTAATAGTCACCCATTAGGTCGTACAGGTTCGTCTTAACGGAAACTTTGCCACCGTCTTCAACCAAGTCAACCGTGACCTGATCACTTGTATTGACCAAGTTGTCCGTTTCCTTCTTCCAAGCCTTGGCGCCGTTAAAGTAGACGTTACCAGCAGCCCAGACTGGCAAGTGACCATAGTGGGCGCTCATCAAATCATTCATGTCCGTTTCTTTGGCAAACGTGCCATCAACCTGACTGAATTGCGCATACCATTCGTCATAGGTTGGGTACTCATCAAACCCATTCGTTCCGACCTGTTCGGTATCCTCATGCTCCCGGTCAACCAGCGTTTCTTCTTCTGGTTTTTCGACTGGCCAGTTCTGCACGAAGATGTTGTTGTAGAAACGATCGTCCCCGTGCAGGATGGTCATGAAGCCGGCAACTTCTGTTCGGTGTTGAATATGGTAAGGTGTGAACCGTGGCTGGTTCTTCCCATCAACGAAGAAGTCGGTGTTGGCACCAATCGAGGTAATGGACCCTAACATCAGGTTGTGGACACAAGCCACACCTTGCGTTGCCAGTCGCAATGAGGCCTTAGACAACAGTAAGTTGTTATCAATCAAGGTTGGGCCGTGACCAACCTCAACGAAGATGTCTTGGCTTTGCATCGCCCCGACAATCCGTTCCGCCGTCCCAGTTGGCGCATAGTTGTGATCCAGTAAGTTCTGCGTGATCCGCGTCCCTTGGGCTTCCCAGTCGGTCCAAATCCCCATCGTGCAATCGTTAATGTGGTTGCGCCGAATGATAACATCGATAGCCGCATGCATCTTGATACCGGCGATTTCGGCACCGGCCAATTCCTGCATGTTGTTGATATCGTGAATATGGTTGTCTTCAATAATACTGAAGACGCCACCTTGACGACCGACAATCCCATCTTGTTCGCAGTGATGAATATTGTTCCGCCGGATGATGTGATGACCGATGTTTTCCTTTAACCAGCCATGGTATTGACCACGACAAACCGCGTCCCGTTCCATTTGAGTTGGGCTCTTCACGTGTTTGTAGGTGAAGTATTGATTGTTGACCGGATCTTCGTACTTTCCTAGGGAAATGCCGGCACAACGACTATGACTAATGTCACAATCTTCAATAATCCAGCCCTTAGACCAGTGCGGCCCAATCATTCCATCTTGGTAAGATGCAGGCGGTGCCCAAGTCGTGGCCGCTTTATTGATATTGAAGCCACTCACTGTAATGTTATTAATACCGGTTTCTTGGGGCATGAAGACCTCGCGCCGCACGTTAATCTCAACATCTTCCTGGTTAGGATTCTTTCCTTGAAAGTTGGCGTAGATGACCGTTTCATTCCGGTCGGTGTCCTGTTCGGTATACCACTTGTAAACGGAGTTTTTGCGTTCCCAAGACCGCACATAAACTTTGGCCGCAATGCATTCGTCCAACGACGTCGTTTCATAGAACTGGCGATCATTCATGTAAACGGCACCCGTGTGCTTATTTACCGGGCCAAAGTACCAATCCCCCATAACAAATTCGGTGTAGGGATTGTAGCTGCCGAACAAGCCGTTGTTAATCCGGCTAACCCAGACATTGCCTTGATATTGTTGCCAATTTTTTACAGTTTCCGCACCGGTAATCACGGCCTTTAAGGGTTCAACACTGCGATATGTAATCCGTTCGTCTTCAGTCCCACCATGCTTAGGATTGACATATTCTCGGTAAGTTCCTGGAAATACCAAGACGTCATCGCCGGGTTGGGCAACTTGAGCGGCCGTGTTTATCTGCTTATACGGCGCTTCCTTAGTCCCATTACCGTCGTGGAGCGCTTGAGCATCAACATAGATCTTCATGAAAAACTGCCTCCTTAGATTTAATCTTCTCTAACTTGCGTTACGGTTCACCTTTTATAAAACGCTTACATTTATTATTTTAGCTGTTTGATGGCCCGTCCGTTTGAATAAATTTCATATTTTTTGAGGATTTCTCTTAACATTTCACTGGATTCGCCCACCGTTTTGCCTCGGCACGACTCCCCACGCGCATGACAAAAGGACCGTCCTCACCGGAACGATCCTTCCCTGAATAACTTATTTAGCAGAACTTAAGTCGGTTGCGTTGGCACCGGCTTTTTCCCGTAACGTTGCTTCGATTTCTTCCAGCGAACGATTCCGCGTTTCGAAGACTTTAACCTTAACGAACCAGATGGCCAACAAGCACAGTACACCGTAACCGATGAACAGACTCCCAGTCCCGAAGAAGTTCAGCAGGGTTGGGAAGGTCAACGAAACCACCATGTTGGCCGACCAGTTAATCACACTGGAGAAGGAGTTACCCAATCCCCGAATGTTCAATGGGAAGACTTCCCCAATCATGACCCACATCACTGGACCCCAGGTTGCGGAGAAGAAGGCAATGTAGATGGTCAAGGCAATAACCGAGATGATCGCAGCGGCTTGTGAGCCACCGGAGAACTTCATCCCAAAGCTCATCACGAACAGGGAGACGGCCATCCCAATGGCCCCGTAAATCAGCATCTTTTTCCGGTCTACCTTGTCCATGATCATCACGGCAATGGCCGTCACGATCACGTTAAAGATCCCAATCCCGATGTGGGCTAAGAGGGCCGCGTTGACCCCGAAACCAACGTCGGTAAAGATGGTTGGCGCGTAGTACAGCACCGTATTACAGCCCATGACCTGTTGGAAAATGGCTAAGCCTAACCCGATGATTAAGGATGGCCGCACCATCTTACCGAAGAGTTCACTCCAGCCACCGTTTTTCATCTTGGCCTGTTCTTCAATCTGGGTCAATTCCTTATCAACGGCGGCCGTATCGTGCTTGTTCATGGTATCCAAAACTTCACGCGCTTGGTCGGAGTGTCCCATCTTCACTAAGAACCGAGGACTTTCGGGAAGAATTAACCCACCTAAGAAGAGCAAAGCTGCGGGAATTGCCGCAAATCCTAACATCCACCGCCAACCGGTGTAGATGCCGGCCCAGGCGTAGTTGGTGATGTAGGCAAATAAGATCCCGGTCATCACCATCAGTTGAAACAGACTCGACATGGTTCCCCGTTTATCGGCCGGTGATAATTCGGCCAAATACGTTGGAATCAAAGCAGAGGCGGCCCCCACGGCCATCCCTAAGATGATCCGTGAGATAATCAATGTCCAGAATTCCGGTGCAAACCCGGAACCCAGCGCCCCAACGAAGAAAATAATTGCAGATAATAACAATAATTTCCGCCGACCATACCGGTCAGAAGATGGTCCAATAATAGCCGCCCCAAGAATGGCGCCCAAGAGAACGGCACTCACAACCCAACCCTGTTGCCAGGATCCTAAGTGCATTTGCTTTTGAATGAACAGAATGGCCCCGGAAATAACCCCAGTATCGTAACCAAACAGCAATCCACCTAATGCACCGAAAAAGTAAACAAATCCGGTCGAAACTTTTCGCATAGATATCGCTCCTTAATTGCGGCATTTGCCGTAGTGTCAGCAGTGGCAATGTATGTAAAGAAGTATAGCTGAACGTGTAAGTTGGTTGTCCAGTGGTTGGTTGAGGTTACCAACCAACCATGTTCCTAGGATAGCACATTTTTCTCCTAATTGAAAGCGCTTTCTACACGAATAATTAGAAACGGCTAAGTTTAATGTTTCCCGGTGTTGTCCTAGTCACCAGCCTTATCCTACCGGGAACGGCTCAGGCTCTTCGACTACTCGCGTTATACTTAAAAATTAAATTATTCTCACACGCCAAAACTAATTCGCCGAAACGTGAGACAATTCTGTTATTTTTTACATTAGTATTAAGTAGGGGATCGAAAAAAGGTCCGGAAATCATTCCGGACCTTCAGTGACATTGCGTTAAAGTTCTTCACGCCGGTAATCCAACAATTGGGCACTAATACTCTTGGTTTGTTGGTAAACCTGCTTGTAAATCTTGTGCATTTTGGCGTACTTCGCCGCATTTTCTGGGTTTGGTTCGTAGGCCTTACCGAAATGAACAAACGTTTCGGCGCAGTCCTGTAGGGAGTCGAACCAGCCGAGGCCGGTTGCCGCAATCATGGCGGCCCCCATGCCTGGTCCCTGTTCGTTCTTCAGGCTGACCACTTTGCGGTTGAAGATGTCGGCTTGGATCTGGAGCCACAGAGGACTCTTGGCGCCACCGCCGATGGAAACGACCGTATCAAAGTCGCCACCATTTTCTTCATAAATATCAAACAAGTCTCTGAAGGAGAAGACGATCCCTTCCAGGACGGCCCGAACGAAATCGGCCCGGGTGTGGGTCCCATCGACCCCGGTGAAGCTTCCCCGGATATCGGCATCGGCGTACGGTGCCCGTTCACCCACGATGTATGGCGTGTAGAGCAGACCATTCGCACCAACCGTCGACTTCGCCGCACTCGCTACGAATTCCGTGAAATCTTCGGCAGGAGCGAAGGTCTTCTTGAACCAACTGAGTGAGTACCCAGCGGCCAACGTAACGCCCATGGAGTAGTATTTATCCGGAATAGCGTGGTCTTCGAACTGCACAACGCCGTGGTAGTTAACGTCTGGCGTGTCTTCATACTTCAAGACCACCCCGGAAGTTCCGATACTCGACAGCACCATGTTGGGATGTAAGATCCCGGCACCCACGGCACCAGCGGCGTTGTCGGCCGCCCCACCAAAGACCTTGGTGGCCGTCGTCAAGCCAGAGAACTCGGCGTAGGCCGGTGTAACCGTCCCTGCAAAATCAACGGACTTAATCAATGGTGGGCACATGCTCAACGGAATATCGAAGGTGTCGCAAATCTTCTTACTCCACTCACCCTTGGCGACATCGAGTAAGACCGTCCCGGTGGCATCGGAGTAATCCATAGCCAGGTTCCCGGTCATGCGGTAACGGACGTAATCCTTAGGCAACACGAAGTATTTTGCCTGGGCCCAGATGTCGGGTTCGTTTTCCTTGACCCACAACAACTTGGTCAGCGTGAAGCCTTCCAGCGGCTGGTTCCGGGTGATGTCAACGAATTCGTCACCCATCTTGGCCTCAATCTCTTCACGCTGTGGCGTACTCCGGGTATCGTTCCACAGAATAGATGGCCGCAAGACCTTCTTGTCCTTATCCAGGAGCACTAACCCGTGCATCTGGCCAGAAAAGCTCAGGCCTTCGATGTCGGTGGCGCTGAGGTGGTCGTTTAAAATCAACCGAACAATCGCTACCGTCGTTCCGGAAACCCAGTCCTCTGGGTTCTGCTCGTTATAACCAGGCTTCTTCTGAATTAAATCGTAATCAAAACTCTCTTGGGCGACAATCTGCCCACTGTGATCTAGTGCTGAAACCTTAACGGCACTCGTCCCTAGGTCAACACCGAGTACGTACTTTCCCATCGGTCATTCCTCCTAATTGTCGGTTCGTCTGTTAAGTGTTTGATGTCATAAAAATGGCGGACGAACACACCGTCCGTCCGCCATTCTATTGATATTTATTTTCGCAAAGTTCGCGATTACTTGCTCAGCGTGTCAATGATGTAGTGGTTAATCGTATCCTTGACTTCTTCCAAGTGATCGGAGTGCGTAGCAGCAATCAATTCTGATTGTGGCTTGTCGATAGCGTACTTTTCAAGGGACTTGAAGTCAGCCTTGCCGCTTTCGATGTCGGCACCGATACCGGATTCGTATGAGCTGTAACGGTCAGCCTTGAGCTTGTCTAAGAAGCCGTCCTTCTTCATAGCAGCAGCAACCCGTAAGCCGGCAGCAAAGCTATCCATACCTACGATGTGGCCGTAGAAGAGGTCTTCTGGGGCGAATGATGAACGACGAGGCTTAGCATCGAAGTTCAAACCACCGCGAGGGCCGATGCTCCCGTTTTCAACGACTTCGTACATTGCAGCAGTCGTTTCGTACAAGTTAGATGGGTATTCATCAATATCCCAGCCGATCAACTTGTCACCTTGGTTGGCATCCAATGAACCTAACAGGCCTGCTTCACGTGCAACACGGATTTCGTGTTGGTAAGTGTGGCCAGCCAAGTTGGCGTGGTTACCTTCCAAGTTCAACTTGAAGTCTTTATCCAAGTCGTATTCCTTCATGAATGCGATCGTGGTTGCGGCATCGAAGTCGTATTGGTGAGTCGTTGGTTCCTTTGGCTTTGGTTCGAGCAACATTTGTGCGTCGAAGCCAATTTCGTTAGCGTAGTCCTTAGCCATGTGGAAGAACTTAGCAGCGTGTTCTTGTTCTTCCTTCATGTTCGTGTTCCAGAGTGATTCGTAACCTTCACGGCCACCCCAGAAGACATAGTTTTCAGAGCCAACGCGCTTACCAATTTCCAAGCTGTGCTTCAATTGAGCGGCACAGTAAGCAAAGATATCGGCGTATGGAGAAGTTGCGGCACCTTCAACGAAGCGAGGGTTGGTGAACATGTTTGACGTGTTCCACAGAACCTTCATGCCACTCGTCTTTTGGTATTCAACGATCTTGTCAACGACTTTGTCCAAGTTCTTGTTGGTTTCACGTAAAGTGTCGCCTTCTGGAGCTAAGTCACGATCGTGGAAGCAAAGGTAATCTACACCTAATTTGTCGTAAAATTCGAATGCAGCATCAACCTTGGCTAAAGCCAAGTCCATAGGATCAGTGTACTTGTCGTATGGACGTTGAGCAGTTCCATCACCGAATGGGTCAACTAAGCGTTGATCAAAGGTGTGCCAATAAGCAACGGCAAACCGTAACCAGTCTTTCATCTTTTTACCGGCAATAACTTCTTCCGGATTGTAGTATTGGAAACCTAAGCCAGACTTCTTATCTTGATGGCCGACATATTGAATCTTGTCGATACCCTTCCAGTAACTTGTTTTAGTATCCATAATTTATAAAAACCCTCCTAGTTAGTTCGTTGCGACAACCAACTTACAAATTCAATTATACAAGGTTTTATCGTTAATGCAAGCGTTTTCGAGAAAAAGATTTAAAAAAATGTTAGCGATTGCGGAGAGCGGTGTAGCAACGTTTTATATCTAATCCTTCAATCAATGATTTTGAGTAAGCGACGCGTTTTTTCCTTAATTAACACAAACCCAGCGTATCTAAAAAAAAGATTCTAGAAATCATAAAAACGATTTCTAGAATCAGGCCAATGACGTATCAAAACTTCATTTCTTGTCTAAGCCTCAGTCGCCTCAGCGCTAGGCCGTTCAAAATTCAATTCATAACCATTCAAGTTCAGGACACGATGGGTAATCAGCGAACAACCACCGAGTACCGTAGCCAGTCGTGCGTTGTTGGTTAATTCAATCCCGCGGTCATCGTTTTCCGATAGCTTGCGGTATGCCGCCCGAATGTTTGGTAATAAATCGGGAAGCTCCTCTACTAACGGTGAGTTGATGAAGAAAGCATCGGGATCCAGCGTCCGCATGGTATTGTAAATCAACCCGGCGATTCCCGTAACGAAAGTCTTCAGGATCTTCGTTGTTTCCGGATCTTTATCCTGATAGAGCCGGACAATGTCGTCTCGATCCAGATTGCTCAGGCCCTTGCGCTCCTCAACCTGCTGGATAATCGCGTCTTCGGAACAGATATCCTCGGCGTGAATCGGTCGAGCATTGCCCGCATCGTCGAATTGAAGACTGGCGACTGTCCGGCCAATTTCACCGGCATCCCCATGTTCACCCCGGAACAGGTCGCGGTGCAAGACGACCCCGGCACCAATCCCACGGTGAATACTGATGGTCACGGCACTGTTTAGGTTCCGCGCACCATTGAAGTCTCGCTCGTAAACGGCAGACAAATTGGCTTCGTTTTCCAAAACCACGGGAACGTGATAATCATCCGTGAATACCTTCTCCAGGTCAACGCCATCCATATCAATAAATGGCGAGGTCACGACTTGGTTGTTCATGACAATGCCGTGAATGGAGAAACAAATTCCTAAAAGGCCATGACTACTGGTATCCGCATTCTGCGTAGCCGCAATGTACTGCCGAATGCGGTCCACCATCTCGTGAATCGACTGGTCTTTCGTTTCAATCCGGTCATACTGCCAAATGTGCCCGTCCAAACGGGTTGCCAACGCATGCAAGTGCCGATAGCCCAAATCAAACGTTAACGTGTAGCCGTAATTACGATTAATTTCAACTAACGTCGGCTTGCGCCCACCCGCAGTGGAGGCCTCCCCCAAACCTAATTCTGTCAAATAACCATCGGCCATCAAGGTGTTGTATAACGATGAAACCGTTGACTTATTTAGGTGAAGCTGGTGAGAAATCTCGATCCGCGAGGTGGGATGGTTATTAAAAATCTGTTGCAAGACGAACTTCAAGTTCTGGTCATGCAACTGATTACGATTCATACTACGACGAACCATCCAATCCCTCCTTATCGCTCGGTCGTTCTTGCACCACTTCTCAAGTCCTTACCGTTAGTGCGGCGGATAGCCCAACTAACCGGGTACCCGACCGACTTGCTTATAATTCGAATGGAAGCGATAACAGAAACTGATATCATGGTTCAGTGAACCAACTAACCATAGTATCGCCCACCCCTTGTGAAAATTCAACCGTTTACGCTAAATTTGTTCATATTTTTTTCAATTCACGCCACGATTAGGTTACTGGCGTAACAGAATTGGCTGTCGTTAATCATTGACGCTAAAAGAAACGGTACCAAAATTGCAGTATCGTTTCTTTTTTGAAGTTCTATTGAAAAAATGCTCGGAAGCTTCCTGGTGTCACTTTTTCCCGCTGTTTGAACGTGGTAATGAAGTAACTATTGGTCCGAAAACCAACCTGCTTTCCAATCTCTTCCACGCTTCTGTCGGGATAATTAGCCAAAAGTTCCTTGGCTTTTCTAACCCGATAATCCATAAGCAAATGATGTGGCGAACTATCAAAGTAAGCCCGAAATACTTCCAAAATATACTGTAAGCTATAATGCGTCTGCTCAACAAAATCAGCATTTTTAAGATCATGCATGTAATTGGTCTTAATGTAATCCAAGATCGGCGTCACAATGACCGCCATTAGGTGTGGATTAACATCATTCTTAATCTGATTTTTCTTAATTAGCAATAGAAATTCATAGACCAGTACCGAAGCCTGATACGTATCAACTTTTTTAGCTTGAATCTGCTGATAACTTCGATCAACAAATTCTATCAACTGCTGATCGGGTTCTTTAATCTGGATATATTGGCTAAATCGTAACGTTGCCAGCATCTCTGTAATCAGCTCACCGCCAAATGTAAAGTAAGCGGTCAACCATTCTCCACTCACAGCATGGTAAGCATGCGGCACATCCTTATCGATCAAAACACCCTGTCCAGATCGTAACTCAAAACACTGATCACCAACTGTAATTTCACCAACTCCAGAAATCGTTTGTAGCCAATGAACGTAAGGATAACCCTTCTTGCGGTTGATCGTCTCCTGTGGCCAGCGATTACTAATACTGTCAATATACAACGGCAATGAATAGTCCGTGACTCCAAAGCTATAGCGCATACTTTCAACTCCATCAGCTACCGTATTTTGCAGAGCTCGTACATCTTACTCTAATACCCGATTGCGTTGCGTATATTTCTTCAGTAACTCTGCATATTCAGTGTAAGCGTCACACTGATTAAATTCAAAGCTTGAAAGCTTAGCCTTAAATTCGGCGAAACTCATGGTCTTCAATAGCGGAACTAGAATGCTTTCTTGCTGGTAACGGTATAGAATCCCCCGTACTCGGAACTGTGCTTCATAATTTAAGTCGTCATCATGGTAATCGAACTGATCCGCAATGCCTGAGACAATCTTGTTGGCTTGATCCATTTCGCCATAATGCGTCCACTTTTGATGAACTTGGTCGACAAACTTCATCCACGGCGAATCGGTCTTAGGATGTGTTAATCCCATAAAGCAAGCATCCTTATATGCCCATAAGCACCAAGAAACGTGATGATTTTCAAATAGATCCACGGTATCTTCCAAAAGTTCCATACTAAATCCAACGTCATTAGCATCAATATCATAACCAGCTTCCCCACAGATTAGTGGGTGGTGAAGATCATGCATGGTTGATAGAACATCCACGAGGCCATTATCAAATTCTCGTTTCCGTTCTTCACGGCTCAAGTCGCGATCAAGCAGATTTTGCTTCCACACGGTCGGATAATAGTGGAAACTCACAATTAGCTTATCATCTTGGATGTCTTTAAGTCCGGAGAAGTCCATGGCAAAATGATCACTTTCCAAGATAACCGCATGATTAGTATCGTTCTCACGAATTTTAGCGACCACATCCTGAAAGTACTCATTCAAAGTATCCCACGTCGCCATAGCCGGTTCATTTAATAAATCATACCCCAAAAGGTAGCTATACTTCTGACCAAACCGCTTGGCAATTTTACTCCAAACTGTGACCAATTGATTACGTAATGCTTTAAATTCCCAGAACTGTGGAACGCCGGTCCGATTATCACTGTGCCAATCGGGGTTTTGTCCACCTGGTGCCGTGTGCATATCCAGCATGCAGAAGATATGATACTTTTCACAGTAGTCTAAGAGGCGCTCGACTTTATCAAAACCGAATTCTTTAAACTCTAACGTATTATCATCCATGAATAACCGATAATTAATGGGTACTCGCAGAAAGTTAATCCCTAACTTCTTCAAATATTTAAAGTCATCTTCATTAACAAAACTGTCAATATAAGTATCTAAGAATTCCCGCCCCTTACCTGAACCATATGCGCGATCGATACTATTCAGAATCATACTCTGTGGACCCGGCATACCAACCATAAAGTGTTCAATATTCAGCCAGGTCCCAATACCTAATCCCCTTAGAGTTAGCGGCTGATCTCTAAAATATAATTGATCTTGTTTAACCTCAACGTAATCTGTCATCACAATTCCCTCCCAAATTCATATTAATCCGTTACCTTTGCTGACAATGGCTTAATCACAAAGAGCATCAAAATACCAACAATGACGAGAATCCAACCAAAGAACAGGAACGTAAAGCCTAAATCACTGCTTGAATGGAACATGCCAATCCATCCCAATACCAGTGGTGTCACGAAGGTTCCAATATTACAGCCAACAATCATCAACGAGGTTGCCAAGTTAAGCGAATTCTTGGGCGCAACATCAGCGGCCAAGTTGAAGACATACGCTACAACCACACCAGAAATCATACTAGTTAAAATAACGCCAGTCCCGATGACCCAAGCATTTGTAGATAGCGCGATCATGAGTTGTGCAACTCCGGTCAAAGCAATTGTGATTGGTTCAAACGTAAATTTCAGAACACGAAGCATAGGGCCAAAGATAATTCCCGTTAAAATGCCGGCAAATTGGGCCAAGCTCAGTGCAGTCGCAATCGTAGCTAAGCTTAAGTAGTGGTTAGTCGTCACATATTCTGTGATTCGCGTGTAGGAAGCAATAATAGGAATCAAGTATAAAATACAGAAGATTGTCCAGAAAACAACTTTGCCATTAACGCGTTGCTTTTCTTTCGTCTTCGGGCCCTCAGCTGCGGCTTCTCTCGCTTTCGCTTCGTCAGAAGGTTCCGGGACGTAAATGGCAAAAAGAATCGTCAACAGGAAGGCTAACCCGTATACCCAAAATGCGGCGTGCCAGTTAAATGAAACTAACAATACCCCAGCAACGTAAGTCGTCAGCGAACTCCCTAATTTTTCACAAGAACTCCGATACCCCATCAAATTAGAACGCTCATGTCCAGAGAAGAACATCCCAATCATACTTACCGCATAGGAGTTCACAAGACCAAATCCAACCCCCAGCATCAGACGTGAGGCAAAGAATGCACCGTAACTGGTAACTAATGCCGGCGTGATCCCCGACAATCCGGCGATCAGCAAACCAACAATGACGGTTCGTTTAACGCCAATCCACTTGGCAACCCAGGTACTCAGTAACGTCGCAAATACCACTGAAATTGAAGGCAACGTTTGTAATAATTCAACATTGGAACGGGCAACGTTTGGAAAGGCCTTTAGCCAGCTGGGAATTGTCGCAGCAATTGCCGAGCCAGAGGTTAAAATAATCGAAACGGATAGCAATGATGTTTTCATCATCACAGAATATCTTTTAGGCTGTGCTTCAGTTGTTTCATCCATGATTTTCACTCCTTATTCTTAAATCATTTGATGTAAAATCACCACATCATAAGGCTTTAAATCCAACTTAGTTGTGACCGGACCATTAGCCACTAGCGGTGTCGCCGTTGGCACCGGATTTGTAATGAATTGCGGCTGATCACTCGTATTGATAATAAAGGTAAAACGTTCATGCTCCGTTGCTCGTGTAGTTATTTCAACGGCCGGCATAGCACCAAGCGGGAGCCCAGCAGTCGTATTGATCTGCTGTAGCAAATAACTTAATCCAGCTTGGTCCAGACCAGCACCACAGTAATAGGCATACCCTTGGCCGAAATGATTGCGAGTGAGGGTCGCAAAATCTTCATAAAAAACGTCACTAGAGTAATGGGCCAATGTAGCCGCCGTATCTGGAATTACTAAGTCACAGATACCCGTTGCGGTACCAATTTGAGTTTGATCTGGCGTTAGGATTCGTACAGATTGTCGAGGACTGCGGGCATCGCGTTCGTCAACGTGCAATCCTAGCAAATGACGCAGTGGTCCCGGATAACCGCCTAAATAGACATTATCCGTTTGATCTGTCATTCCAGAAAGATAAGTTGTTAAAAAGTTACCACCCTCTTTGACGTA
This sequence comes from Levilactobacillus sp. HBUAS70063, assembly GCF_038374745.1. Lineage (NCBI taxonomy): Bacteria > Bacillati > Bacillota > Bacilli > Lactobacillales > Lactobacillaceae > Levilactobacillus > Levilactobacillus sp. HBUAS70063. The sequence continues at coordinate 75,097 of NZ_JBANSM010000005.1, forward strand.
TTTCTGAATATTAGCGACGAATTGGTCATTCAAGAGATATAGAACTGGTGCAACTACTAACTGGTATTTTGAAAAGTCAGCCGTCTTGGGAACAATATCTACGGTCAGATTGTGCCCATAAAGCATTTGATAAAAACGCTGGACCTCTTTCACGTAACTAAAATCTGCTAAGGGGCCAATCGCATTCTCGCTTCCCCAATAGCTCTCCCAGTCAAAGATCAACGCAACCTTAGCTTGAACATTTGCGGCCTGTAAGGAGATTGGTAGCTTTTTGATTTCCTGTCCCAATCGCTGAACTTCCTTAAACGTCCGTGTATTCACGGAATTACTATGGCTAAGTACCGACCCATGGAATTTCTCAGGTCCACTTCGCGACTGCTTCAGTTGAAAGAATTCAATACTATTAGCCCCATGCGCAATCGCTTGATAGCTCAGCATCCGCATTTCACCAGGTTTCTTGAGTGCATTATACGGATACCAATTTTGTTGGTTAGGCGTTTGCTCCATTAAGAGAAAGGGTTGATCTTTTAACCCTCGCATTAAATCGTGCTCCAATGCATTCTCACTAGCCGTGTCCTCTGGCATCGGGTAACTATCCCACGAGATGACGTCCAGTTCCGGCGCCCATTTGAAATAATCCAAGGCTTTTTGCGAACCGGTCAGATTCGTTGTGACGGGATGAACCTGGTCAAACCGCTTAATGACGTCCCGTTCCATTCGGTAATTGGCTAGTAGACTATCGGACTGAAAACGTTGATAATCCAAGGCTGCCCCATTAAGGACTGGCTTGCCATTATCAAATAAATCAGTCGTCAACATTGGTGGCTCAATCTCGGACCAGGCATGATAGGTGTGGCTCCAAACATTACTATCCCAAGCACGATTAAGCTTTGGCAAATTCTCATATTTGACTTTTAACCATTCGCGAAATGCAGCCGCACAATTTTCACAATAGCAATAGCCCTCATATTCATTAGAAACATGCCAATACGTTAACTCCGGACAATCTTTGTAGCGTTGAACCAGCTTTGTAACTAATTGCTTAGCCAACCGCTTGAAGTCTGGATTGTTGGGACACGCGTTATGACGTTTTCCCTGCTTTTGTTGAATGCCATGGACGTCCACGTGAGCCGCACTAGGATAATTTTGAACTAACCATGCTGGCATTGCCGCGGTTGACGTTGCCAAAACAATCTTGATTCGGTTACGAACTAACAAAGCTATAATTCGATCTAGTTGCTCAAAATTAAAATTATTCTCACGTGGCTCCAGCAGTGCCCATGAAAAAACATTAATCGTGGCGACATTAATGTTCGCCTGCTTTAATTTATCAATATCTTCCTGCCAAGTATCTTCTGGCCACTGCTCAGGATTGTAGTCGCCGCCAAACAGAAAGGTACTCTGTCCAAAACTATTCACACTGCATTCACCCCTAACTATATGGTGCTATATTCATTATGGAAAGCGCTTTCAGTAATTATATTAGCATGCTAACGCCGTCGTGTAATTAAGGAGAATGCTGATAAAATACCACAAAATGAAACTTATTCTATGGAAAAACAAATGACATCCTACTAAAAAAAGACGACCTACTAACCAGTAGTGTCGTCCGTATCTCATTTTAACGATATCCTTAACCCCACGTCTCAACCAGCTGCTCCACACGTTTCTCGACTTCATCGCGCACCTCGCGGAAAACAGCCAAGACTTCGGCATCACTCCCTATCGCCTGTGCGGGGTCTCGTAGTGGCCAATGCTGCTTAGCCACACTTGGTGGCGTCATGGGGCATTTGTCTCGGGCATCACCACACAATGTCACGACCAGATCACAATGCCGCAGATACTCCTGATCGATGCATTTAGATTGCTGATGACTGATATCGATGCCTCGCTCCGCCATGACCTGCACCGCCAGGGGATTGAGACCATGGCGTTCGATACCGGCACTCGCGATCTGCCAACCTTTGGGGGCTAAGTGACGGGCAAAGCCCTCTGCCATCTGGCTACGACAAGAGTTACCGGTACAGAGAAAATAAAGTTGTGGCATGGTACCCTCCTTGTGAAATCTGTTTCTTCAAAGTATACCATGTTTATCACATCTCCTACCGATTATTCTCCATCATCGCCGTACGTTCGTTTGCCCAGCGCAGGTGGCCCCACACGATTCCCACGACAAAGCCCACGAATGTTGGCACCAACCAGCCCAATCCCAGGCTGGCAAACGGCACAACCTGATGGTACACGTCCAACGCGCTCGCCACGGGGCTCAGGCTCGTCACTACCTTGGGTGAGCTAGCCAACATATCCAGTACGGCCGGGATCGCCGTGAACGCAATCGTCAGCTTGTAGACCAAGCCAGCGTATGGCCGTTTCGCTACCGTCAAAGATACCAAGATTAATGCCAAAGACAACGGGTACAGCAACATCAGGACGGGTAGAGACCACGCGATGATCGTATTCAAACCGGCGTTGGCCACCAAGAAGGAAACAAACGTCGTCACCCGTAGCCAATTGCGGTAGCTTACCTTAGGGAACAGTTTGTGAAAATCCTGGGCAAAAGACGTTACCAGCCCCAGCGCCGTGGTGAACACGCCTAACGTGACGAGAACCCCCAGAAAGGCCGTGCCAAAGCGCGTGAAGTAGTGGCCGACGATCTGTGACAGAGCCACGGCACCGTTGGCAGACAGCGTGAGGCGACTGAGGCTAAAGGCGCCCAGCAATACCAACCCAAAGTAGATGAGGATTTCCAAAACAATACTCAGGGTACCGGCCTTTGCGGTTAATTTCGTCAGCTCCCGATCGTGATACCCTAGCCCCCGAACGGCATGTACGAAGGTCACACTCAACGCCAGCAGGGCCACAGCATCCACAGTGTTATAGCCTTCCAAGAAGCCGCTGATGGTCGCATTGTTCTGGTAAGCCGTGGTTGCGGCGTGGTCCAAGCCACCCATCGGATTGATGAAGGCCACCACGAAGATAATTGCCAGCATCGCTAGGAATCCGGCGTTGAGGTATTTCCCCACCACCTTGACCAGATTGTTCTGATGTGTGGCCAAACGGTACGCCGCTCCGAAGAATAGTGCGGTAAAAATCAGCATTCCCACCGTATCAAAACGCTTCGGGAGAAAGGGTTGCAGCGCCATCTCATAGGCTGTAGCCGCCGTCCGTGGCGTACCGAAGAAGGGGCCGATGGTCAGATGAACGAGGATTAAAAATAACGCGGCGTAGTGCCGACCCACCGGCTTCGCCAGATCGTACAGTCCGTCACTCTTGGTGACCACGACTGCTAAAATGGCCAGCAACGGAAACAACGACCCGGAGATGGCAAAGCCCAAGGCCGCCGTAAACCAGTGACCGCCCGCCATCTGTCCTAAATGCACCGGGAAAATTAAGTTGCCCGACCCAAAGAACATTCCAAAAATAAGTGAACTTACCACTAATAACTGTCCAACTTTTCTACGCGGTTTGCCTGTATTCGTCTGCTCCATGTCGATTCCTCCACAACTTCATTTTGATTTTAAACGTCAAAAGAGCCCTTCTCCCACTATGGGAAAAGGGCTCTACAAGTAGAACGGTACCACCTTTTTGAGACGGTCACCCGCCTCGCTCATCACGGACCAACATCCGCTAGCCAAATAATGGTGGCCACCACGATTGCCTACATATCAGCATCGAACTCGGAAATGATCTTCCCCGATGATTGATGGTCACTTTCCACTCAACGTGACTCACTGCGCACCGCAACATCGGCTACTTTTTTCCTCAACGTTTTTAAATGTTGTTTGTATTATAGGCGTCGCAAAATGAAAATGCAATGGTAATTTTAATTATTTTTTAATTTGATTGAAATGGTTTTACCGGAAAAATTACTTATCCTGCTTGGACTGCTGACGATGTTCCCGCTGCCACTGTTTGACGTAATCCAGTCGTTTTTTAAAGAGGTTCTCGCGGCCCTGATCGGTGGGGTGATAGTACTCGTGCCCGACCAACGAATCCGGCATCGTCTGCATGGTGGTCAGCTTGTCCTGGGTATCGTGGGCGTATTGGTAGTCCTTTCCATAATCCAAGTCTTTCATCAACTTCGTTGGCGCGTTTCGAATCTGCAAAGGCACCGGCTCATCGCGGGTCTCCTTAACGTCGCGTTTGGCCGCCAACCGGGCCTTGTAGATAGCATTGGACTTGGGCGCTAACGCCAGGTAGGTCACGGCTTCGGTCAAATGAACGTCACACTCTGGCATCCCCAGAAACTGGCAAGCTTGAAAAACATTTACCGCCACGTTTAGGGCGTTGGTGTCGGCCAACCCAATGTCTTCGCTGGCAAATCGAACCAGCCGGCGCGCGATGTACAGGGGATCCTCGCCGCCCTCAAGCATCCGCGACAGCCAATAAATGGCCGCGTCCGGGTCGCTATTACGCATGGACTTGTGCAGCGCAGAAATAATATTATAGTGTTCTTCACCGGTTTTATCATAAAGCACAAACTTCTGGGAAATCAGTTGCTTCAGATCATCCATGTTCACGGTCACCCGATCACCCTGCTTATTGCCGTTGAGCACCGCCATTTCCAGGGTGTTCAGGGCACTTCGCGCGTCTCCATTGGCAAACTCGGCGATGGCCCGCTGTTCATCGGCACCAATCGTCACCTGACCCTTGAAACCGTCCGGACTGGCCAACGCATTGGTCAACAACTGCTCAATGTCGGCGGTCGATAAGGCCTTGAGGACAAAGACTTTACAACGCGACAACAGGGCGGAATTAATCTCGAACGACGGATTCTCAGTGGTCGCGCCAATCAGCACGATACTCCCCCGCTCCACGTAGGGCAGGAAGGCATCCTGTTGGGCCTTGTTAAAGCGGTGAATTTCGTCCACGAACACAATCGTCTTTTCACCCACGGCGAGGTCGTTACTGGCCTGCTTCATAATCTTTTTAATCTGACTAATGCTACTGTCGACGGCACTGAAGCGCAGAAACTTGGCCTGCGTCTGGCGGGCAATAATCTCTGCCAACGTGGTCTTGCCGACACCCGGCGGTCCCCAAAAGATCATCGAGGACACCTCATCATTTTCGATCAGCTCGCGGAGAATCTTCCCGGGGCCCAGCAGATGCGTTTGACCGACAAAATCGGTTAGCGACCGCGGCCGCACTCGGCTAGCCAACGGCGTATTCTGTTGATTGGCAAACAACGATTCCTGTTCCACGAGAATCACCACCTTTTAGGTCTAATGATACCGCTAAATTCCACTAGAAATCAAAATCGTTCAGGTCGGCAATATCCATGGTAAATGGCGTCTCCGTCTTCTCACCATTATTCATATTCTCCATCACCAGATAATACGTCTGCTGCTTATCGTATGCGTGATCGGCTAAAACAACCTGAACATTTTGCATCCGATCCGTCACAGAAGCCGAGCGACTATTAGCATTCACCATGGTCTGACCCGAAATTTGCTGGTCCTGTTCATTGATGAAGTAGAGCTTAAACTCGGCAGGAATTACTGTTGAACTAATCGCCGCCGACTGCCGAACCGTCAAAGGTACCGTTAGTGACGTAATCTGGCGACTCATACTAAAGAGCTCTAACTCAACGTCATGGGCGGCGGAACGACTTGAGGTGGTCTTAACTTCCAATAATGGAACGAGCATTTCCTGTAAAGAGGCACCACCATGAACGTAATTAAACGAGCCAACCGCCTTAAAAACATTGGCCGTATTCGGATAATAGACATAACCCTGATCGTCATTAGCCAAGATGTCACCCACTACTTGGTGGCTAACCCCCGGCAAATCAAACTGTCGCGATGAAAGCAGATACCGCTGTGACTTCTGTTCTTCATCTTCCTTGGGAACTTCAATCTTATCCGTTTCTTTGAGTTGATCATTACGGTAAATATAACCATGATCGGCCGTCACGTAAATCTGTACAATCCCTTGTGTTCGCAATCGTGAGATCAATTGTTGGATTTCGTCAATTGCTTCTTCGGTCGCCTTAAACACGTCGTCCTCGGTTTTCTTATTATCGCCAATCGCATCGACCTGATTGTGATAAATATAAACCACTTCTTGCCCGGTAAACTTAGCTCTAATTTCCTTAGAAGCATCGTCCTTCAAGTCATCCAAGGCATAGGCCGCACTCTTCGGATTATAATGCTGTAAAATCGCTTGCCGACGTTCCAGACTATCCGCCAATTGCCCGTCAACACTCAGCTTCTTACTCTTACTATCCAAGGCTAACTGACGATGTGGTAGCAACATTGGCATCCCCAGATACGTTACGGAAGGTAGTCCTGTCACGAGATAATTCATTTTAAGCCCCGTGACTTGGTCCTCATGACTCAACCGCTTTTCTAGTTCTTTAGCGGCTTCAAAGCGAAACGCATCGGAAATAATCACAACAATCCGATTCTTTTCGGGAGCGACATGGAACCGATAGAAATTCCGCTGCAACTGCTTAGGCTTAACTTCAGCATAATCCAGAACCTGATTCCATGCATACGTGGCATTATCCAGATAATTATTGACATAAATTGATTCGATGAGCTGCTTCGTCTTGGCAAACTGTTCGGGCATTCCCGCTTGCTGGTAATAGTACGTGAATTTTCGATAGTCCGTATCCGTTTTATACCCAATAGTGGTGTAATCATCGATCATGCCTTGAAGACTGTCCTTGGGCTGACGATGGGCATTCTGAACTAAATACCAAGCACGCCGCATCATCCGATAGAGTCTTGCAAACCGCGGCTTACTGCCATAGTGCGTCTCTAATCGTTGATGGGTCACCGCAATAACGGACTGACCGTTCAGTTGGCTATCCAGGTCTTCAAGTTGCAGTCTATCTTGAATCCAAAGCAAAATTCGTTGATCGAATCGTGGGAAAACATCTGATTTTGCTAAATCATCAATCTTAGTTTCCTTAAAGAGATGATCGCCATCAACGTTCTGCCAAACAATATCCGCAATACTATCGAAGTTTGCAAGCTCTTGCTTATCCAGTCCGCCGCGATTACTAAATTGCTGGATCAGCGTTTGAACGTTAGCAGCATGCGCACTGAGATCATATTCGGCCATGCTTTTAGGTAAATCCTTATCCATTTGCTGATAGGTCACCGTTAGATACATCCCCGTCATTAACTCGTCTAACCGTGGCCGTAAAGCATTGTAGCCGAAACGCTCAGAGACTTCTGCCCAAAAAGCATCTAAAACGTCAAACTTCTCAAAGTCCTCTAACACCGTGTTGTCCCGAATACCCTTAGTCAACAACACCTGTAGTAAATCGAAGAAGTCAACGATTGGCTGATTTAAGTGGGCCAGTACCGCCATAATAGCCAATTCTGGTTTTTTCTGGTAACTCGTCACATCGTAACGTGCAAAACTCCCGCGACGTTCCTTACTAGCGAAAAATGCTGTGTTTTTTTGAATAAACGACTTCAATTCTGCTGGTAGCCCCAGTTCTTTACGCAAAATTTCTTTTGAATCAGCACTAAAGGTCCCAGAATACCAAACTATACTCCGAAGGTGATCTTCATCCAATGCTGGTTCGGACGCCGGTGAATAGATTAAAGCCTTTTGTTGCCGTTGTAAGGTTAATAAATACTGCTTAGTCGCCACTTGATGCCCCGGCTGCATAACAACAACCTCTGCAACGCCAGATAGGCCTGCACGGATCTCCGTGAGACTATCTGCAAAGTCACCATTATCGTCATACCAGAATACAAATTGGTTTTGCTCAGCGAACCTTTTCTTTAAGGTGGTAATAATCTGTTTAACGTCCACGTCTGCCATGCTGGTTGCTCCTTTTCATCCGTTTTAATAGCTAGTTTAATCATAACTTAAACCACTGCACCCTGCAGTATAATTTGTGAAATTTATTGTTCACTCCAAGCTATCATGACGGCGTGATTCAGCACTTGATTACGGATGTTAGTAAAGATGATTTCAACGTGGCCGTGGGTGGTCAGGTGGAGATTATTGGGTGGTTGTATCAGTACTATAATACGGAGCCGCATAACCAAGTTGTTAACATTACGGGCGGGCCCGTTAAGAAGAGTGATATTCCAGCTGCGACCCAACTCTTCACGACTGACTGGGTCGTAAAGTACATGGTTGATAATTCACTTGGAAAGTACTGGTTAGAGCGTCATCCCCAAAGCGATCTAAAAGATAAGCTCGCTTTTTTGTTGCCTAGTGATCTTGAAATCATTAATGATGCTAAGTCTGTGGAAGAGCTAAAGATCATTGACAATGCTATGGGATCAGGTCATATCCTGATTTATGCATTTGATGTCTTGATGACGATTTATTTGGAGCAAGGGTATAGTTCCCGAGATGCGGCAACGTCCATCATTAAAAATAATCTCTTCGGTTTAGAGATTGACAAACGAGCGTATCAACTCGCTTACTTTGCGCTGATGATGAAGGCAAGACAGTTTAATCGGCGTGCGTTACGCCCGGGTAATTTTGAACCTAATGTGTTTGCTTTTGAGGATACAGACGATATTTCTGAAGAGTTTATGACTGACATTCCTGAAAATGACAAGCAAGCATTACAGGATATATTAGAGCGGTTCAGAAATGCTCGGGAACTGGGTTCAATTATTCACTTTGATAGTCAAATTCATTATGATTTTGATGAGTTGCGACAGGCAGTTGACGGTGTAGCCACCGATGAATTAGATGTGTTTGGCCTACAAGAAATGAAGCGCAAGGTTCTGCGTACTTTAACTATTGCTGAAATTTTAACCAGTCGCTATGACGTGGTAGTTACCAATCCGCCATATATGAATAAAATGGATGCTACTTTAAAAAAGTATGTGAAGAAAAATTATGCTGACTACTCCGGTGACCTATTTTCAATCTTTATCTTCATCAATAGCAATTTGTCCAAGCAGGGTGGTTATTCTGCCTTCATGACCCCCTTTGTCTGGATGTTTATTAAAACCTATGAGAAATTGCGAAAATTCTTGATTGAGGACAAGAAAATAGATAGTCTCATTCAAATGGAGTACTCTGCGTTTGAGGAAGCAACGGTGCCAATAAATACCTTCGTTTTAAAAAATGTGACAAATGAAGCAATTGGAACGTACCTGAAGCTTTCAGCCTTTAAAGGCGGCATGGCAGTCCAAAAGGATAAGGTTCTTGAAGCGATTGATGATCCAAATATTGACTATCTTTATCGAACTAATCAAGCGAACTTTGCGAAGATTCCCGGGATGCCGATTGCTTATTGGGCAAGTGAAAATTTGATTCATGATTTTGAAGTCGGGACATATATGGATGATCTGGTGGACGCCAAAGTTGGACTGCAAACAGGCGACAATAATAAATTTCTACGCCTGTGGTATGAAGTTAACCATTCAAGTATCAGCTTTAATTCGTCTTCAATAGCAGATTCGATTACTTCTCAAAAAAAGTGGTTTCCATGCAATAAAGGCGGCGCCTATCGTAAGTGGTCAGGAAATTATGATTACGTCGTTAACTGGCAAAATGATGGCAAAGAAATTCGAAACTTTACAGGATCTAACGGAAAAGTTAGATCAAGGCCGCAAAATGCAAATTATTACTTTCGTGAAGCGATAACTTGGTCCGATATTACCAGCGGTGAATTTGCAGTTAGGTTCATTGAGCAAGGTTTCATACCTGAAACCGCTGGTATGTCAGCATTCTATAAGCAAGAAAGTTTGTATTATTTATTATTGTTGCTCAATTCCAAAATTGCAAATTACATTTTTAAAGTGTTGAATCCAACAATTCATTTAAAAACAGGTAACTTTATCGATTTTCCAGTCTTGACGACAAAGAATATTGATTTAAGTTTAGCGCAGCAGAATATAACCATATCTTGTATAGACTGGAATGCATTTGAAACTTCTTGGAACTTCGTCCGCCAGCCTTTTTTATTACACATCGCTGACGATAACCTATCACATTGTCGTTCCCCCGTTGGCTAACCCGACAATCTGTGACAAAATTGTGCCAATTGAAGAATTTTGGAGGGAAATTTATGGTAAGTTATCGTAAGCGCGGCAATGCTTGGCAATATGAAATCTCCTATAAAGACCAGAATGGTAAGTATAAGAAGCTTCGAAAATCCGGCTTTTTACTGAAATCTGAGGCTATCCTAGCAGCTAGCAAGGTCCAAACTGAACATCCTAACCTATCGACCGTCCAGTCTGGTAGCGAATCCTTAGTATCCTACTACAAGCGCTGGATTCAGGTCTACAAGCAAGGCGCCGTGACGCCAATTACCTACAATAAATATCAAAATACTGCCAAACATGCAGCGGAATTGTTCGGCGATCTCAAACTAAGGGATCTGACCAAATTGCTGTATCAAGAACGACTAAATAAATTTGCTGAAACTCACGCTCGTAGAACCGTTTCATGCTTTCACAAACAGTTACGTGCTTGCATTCTTGAAGCTTTAGACGAGAAAATCATTACGACTGATCCAACCAGAAAAGCCGTTGTTACCGGTCGCGAACGACCCAAAATAGCAAAGGCTTTAAATTACGATGATTGGTCAAAGTTGCTTCGCCACCTAGACACTTCTAAAATTGGTGAGATGAGTATTTACCTTGCCGCTGTTACCGGCATGCGGTACGGCGAAATCGTCGGTCTTACAGCTAATGACATTGATCTACAAAGCCACCTAATCAGCGTTAATAAGGCGTGGGATTATAAATATAAGACTGGCTTCATGAAAACCAAAACCCGCTCATCTATTAGAGACATTGCGATTGATGAACAAACCACTCGCCTACTCCAAGAATTTCTCACAATTCATTCTACTAGTCCTAGTCGACCAATCTTTATGGATTCTGCAGGTCATATCTTGGTCAGCGCCGAGATTAATAAAGTTCTCACCGAGAAGCTAGAATCATTAAACATCCCACGTATCACCTTTCATGGTCTGCGACACACCCACGCCTCAATCCTACTCTACAAAGGCGTTAGTGTACTTTCAGTATCTCGAAGATTAGGCCATAGCAATATCACAACGACACAGTCCACCTATTTACACATCATCAAAGAACTAGAATCTCAAGACCAAGATAAGATTATTTCTATTCTGAATAATATCTCAAAATAATTGGCACATAACTTGGCACAAAGGGGGCTTCTCATTGACTTGAGAGGTCCCCTTTGGGTTATTTAAGTTTAGTTAAAATGGTATTTCCGTCCTGGAGTTTATCGTAATTTACGACCACCCCATCATCTAAATCAAGTTCAATTTGTTGGTTTGCAATGTGTTGAATTAATGGGTCATACTTCTTAATTTCAACTAATTGCTGATTTAAGTGCTTCAGTTCTTTTTCATAACGCTTCTTCTGACTAGCTACCGTTTCGCCAGTCTCCAGCTGTGATAATTGATTAATTTTTTGCTCATATTTACTCTGCAGTGGATGCAAATAGTTTGTCCGCAACATAGCCAATTCGTTGCTGTCATAACGATGGAGATACATTAATGCTTTAAACCCGTTATGGCGGCCGCTGTTAAATTCCCAGTAAATAGGTCGCTTTTGATAAATCTTCTTATGATCTTTGAAGAAGTCCTCAACGAAGTATCGCCGAATAGCCATCTCGTTTGTATCAGCCTTTTTACCAACCACCGAAGCAATGTATGCAATATTTTCATCAACCGTCTCTGAGCCAAATGTGGCTGTTAAAAAGGCCTTTAAGCGATTAATGATATCGCGTGAATCACCAAAATAATCTGCATCATTTAGCATTAGCAGGTTGTCCGCGTTTGGCACAAACGACCGATACTTACTCTGATCCCAATCACCACCGGCAAAAGCTAGCCCTTCTGTATCTAATGAATAACGTCCGAACACAACGCCAACGAAGTATGACAAGAATGACTTAATGTCGCGCTCTTCATCCGCTAATCGTACAGAAACATCCTTATCTGCCACTTCCGGTGTCAATTCATCGTTAAGACCATATAAATCAATGAAAATCTTATTCAGCTTCTCTTCATTTGCTTTAAGCTGGTCAAACCGATTTTGAGCCTCTTCCTGCCATAAACCAAACGCATTCTTTAGCTTGCCACCAACTTCATTTTGCTTATCGTCAGCGATGTGAGTGAGGAGTGGATGACGGGTAAAGTCCCAGGAGGTCTCAAAACTGTTCCAATCTGACCGCGATATTTTAATAAGTAATTGAACAATAATTTGAGGAAGTTCATTGTTGCTTAAAATAACAGGAATATTATTGAAATCACCAACCTGAGAGTTAATTGTTGGGTTTAGTGTACCCATAATCTTGTTTGTTACATTAGTGCCTAGTAGCGCTAGTATATACAGTAACTGTTCTCTGTCAGAGGCAAAGGCTTCATTGCCCGCCGTCTCTGGTATAGATCCAACCTGCCGGTACAGCGCACTAAACTGACCAGAAGTAATCTTCGGCCAAGTTATCGCTTCACGAAAGTAATAACCCGTATTCTTAACTACAAAATCAGGAGTCTTTAGGTATAGATATTTTCTTAGAACATTCTCTTTAATTTCCTTTCCATCATTTTGGTAATTGATGATGTAATCATAGTTTCCATACCATTTTCTGTAAGCCCCGCCTTTATTGCAAGGAAACCATTTCATTCCTGAATTCTGTGCACTTCTCGTTGATGATGCGTTAAAGTTTATTGTTGATTTTTGAACTTCAAACCATAAACGTAAGAACCTTTTGTTGTCCGTTGTTGCTATTCCCTGTCGTGCGTCAACTAATTGCTCCATCCGTGTCCCGACTTCAAAATCATGAATCAAATTTTCACTAGCCCAATAAGCAATCGGCATCCCCGGAATCTTCGCAAAATTCGCTTGATTAGTTCGATTAAATCGGTTGCCAGCAATGGGTAAGTGCTGCGGAATCTTTCTAGATGCATCAACTGTCTTTATTTGATGATACGTACCAACAAAATTAGGCAGTTGATAGTTTCTTACAATCGTAACGGCTGTGCCAAAAGCAATGCCCATCACGTTATTTTCCATGTGCATTAAGTTAGAAATGGTATAGTTCTTTAATAAGTTAACCCGCATTTTTTCAAAACTTGAAAGAAACATCCAAGATTGCATCGTAACCATAGCATTGTAACCTCCTGGTACCAATGCCTTATTCCAACGTTCCATAAACATTGCAAAAAGATCAGATTTAGAATTTGGATAGTTCTTTTTGGCAAATTTCAAAAGATTAGATCCCATTCGGGAGGATCCCATGTAAGGTGGATTAGTTACAATTACCTGATATTTTTGCCCAAACAATTCAACAGAATTTAGAATATCTGTCACCTTATCTAACAAGGGAATTAACTCAAAGGATAGTTGATTATGGTTTAAAGTATCTAATTCTTTACGTAATGACTGCAGAGGAGAGGCATCCTCAGAAATAAGCGATCCCAGTTCATTTCCAAATGTAAAGTCCTGTAGATACTGTTTTAGAATTTCGTGACTATTATCGGATAGTTGATTTAGCAAGATCTCAAAGTCTTCCAGCTTAAGATCATCTGTTCCAGGAATATCGTAAATATTCATGTGGGTAATTTTGGTTAAGGCTCGTCGATTGTACTGTCTTGCCTTCATCATGACTGCAAAATACGCTAGTTGGAATGCTCGCGTATCAATATCTAGGCCATTTAAATTGTATTCAATGATGCTCTCAGAGGCTTCTCTGCGCGAGTAACCTTCCGATTCATAGATCTGCATGAGGACGTCAAAAGCATAAACTAAAATATGCCCTGACCCCATTGAAGGATCAAGCAATTTTAGCTGCTTAATGTCTAGGCTTTTTAGAGAACTGTCCATCAATTCCATCTTGTCTTGAACATTAGAAGGCTGGTGAGCATCTGACATGTAATACTGCCAATTGAAAGTGGCGGCAATATTCTGTTCAGTTTGAGTGCTTCCGAGAGCCAATAAATGTTTAATCCAATATTTTCCTAGTGAATTTTGCACCATATACTTAACAATCCAATCAGGTGTAAATATTTGAGTGGCGGATGCAATTTCGGTATCTCTAAATTTATGCGATTTGGGCATACCGATGACAGTATCTTTCGGTTCCGTATTATAGTACTGATACAACCACCCAATAATCTCCACCTGACCACCCACGGCCACGTTGAAATCATCTTCACTAACATCCGTAATCAAGTGCTGAATCACGCCGTCATGATAGCTTGGAGTGAACAATAATTCTGCATAATCATTCGTTGTTTCGAATAAATAAGGCAGATTCTTGTTCAACGCATTGGCCTGCTTGATAAAGAGCATCTGATACTCCGCATCCATATCACTTGGCGCTTCCGTATCCTCGGCCCGTGCAATAATTGCCTTTTCGGTCGACGTGAACCCACCGAGAGCATTTTCGGCATCCATTGCGTTTACCAAAATGTCAGGCACATTTCGATTCTCGGTACTTGATAGAACCCGAATCCGGCTTGGTAAGTAGTCATTAACTTCCATAAATCGGATCGCAATGATTCGATTAAACCAGGTATAAGCCACTTCTTCTACCAAATCATTAAAGGCCGTTGTGAAGTCATTCTTACGGGTCCGTTGTTTTAATTCAGCAACCAGCTTCTGACGCTTTACAATGTCATGACCCGTAATCTCGCCCTGCTCATCGACGTAATACTCAACATCACTTGTCGAAATTGGCAATTTATCTTGAATACCATCCTTGGTAATGCCCAAAGTTGCAGCTTTAAGACGAATACCTTCAATGAGCGAACGACGTGCCTCAACCGCAAACTTTTTAATTGCTGTTTTATCCATATATTCTTCCTTCACTCTAATAGAATTTACAGTTCAAAGTTAATCTGACCGTTTTCTCTTAGTTGCTGTTTCAATAATTTTCTAAGTTGTTCAATCTGGAGATCTACATCCTGCGAATTGTTCAAATGCCAAGTTTGGTTCATTGGTAACGTCCGGGCATTAACGACTTTAGGCTCAAGTTTCTTTGCTGGAATGGTGTTATTTGCCGAATCATCGGGGGAACCGGAACCAGTCGATGGTTCCCCATCGCCTGACCGTCCCTTGTCCCGATCATTTTTCTTTTTATTCTCTCGTCGTTCTTTTTCCGCTTGGTCCTGAAGCATCTTATCCATGGCCTTGGTCAAAGACAAACGATACTGTTGTGCCTGACTGGGAACGACGAACAATTCGTTCAGTGTCCGTGCATCTCGGGCGTTTTCCAATAGGTGGGTGAACGAGCGCTTAATCTGTTCATCAAATTCGCGCGTTAACTGACGTTCCTCGGCATAACTCTCAGTGGCTGACTGCTCATCCTCAATCTTTTGCTGCGTTTCTCCTAAACCGGCGTCAAATTCAGCACTAAAGGCCTGCTTAAAGGATTCCACCAGATCGCTCAATTGCTTCAATTTGCCTTGCGGTCGATTACGCATAATCTTTTCTATTTCCGTAATCAACTCTTTAACTTGCGGGCTAGTCACGAACTCCTTGGAATGTTCAAACACACGCTGTTGCTGATGCCCAGCTCGCCAAATTTCCTGTTGTGTTTGACTCTTGTAGAATTCACTGATCCCGTAATCTTCCATATCATCGCGCCAGTCCAACAGATCATCACGTTTTTGACTAACCAAATCGTAGAACTTATCCGTATCATCCTGACGTAGCAATTGGTCGATTAGCTCACAGCCCTTTTGCAAAATATCGTGGCCTGGGAAATAATCATCTTTACTTGAATAGATGGCCAAGGTTTGCCGTTCATTAGACATCGTATTCTTGAGTTCGTCCATTAACGTGTCATCTTCACTATCACTAAATGACTGCTTACCGAAGACTTCAAGCGCAACCGTCCGTAAGTCCTTCTTCTTTGACTCGCTAATGGCCTGCCGTGGTTCCACCTGAACAGAGTCGGTAAACTGACGCTTTAAGAAGTACTTGGCTAATTCATCGGCCGCCAGTTTTCCATGTAAACTAACCGGCTCGCCATTAACATAAACTTTTAGCTTAGAATCAGCGAAAAGTTTAGCGACTAGCCATTTAATGTCCATTTCCCGATACCCATAAGGAATCTTAGCAAAGCGTTCTAAGACGGACTTATAGGAGATCTTATTGTGGCCCGTATACTCATGATTAACCCGTTCCAAAACAGCTTGAAGTGCGCGCCCGTTCTCATCCGTTTCGACTAACTCATTCGTTTCTTTGAATAAGCCAACAACATCGTTTTCTTGTTTAGGCACATCAATATAGCTTAGATTACGATAAATTTCATCGATTAATTGCTCCTGTGCTTGCGCCAGCCGCGTAAAGAAGTCCTTCTTATCCGCATCAATCCGCTCACCCTGTACGTAAATATTGGCACGTTGCAAAACATCTTTTAATTCTTCAGTTAACTGCTCTCCCAGCGAATTTAGCTCTGTTTTCTTTAAGTCAATAATTCGCTGCGAACGGGCATCCTGTGACTGTTCTCGTGGATTTAAAATAAACTTCTTAATTCGCAAAATCTGTCGCTGATCATCCGCATACTGTAGTTCGTGCGGGAGGTCAATGATGATCTGCGGCTGGTCCGGTGAACTGGATTGTCGCCGCAACTCCATGTCTTCATGATTAAGTTCACTTTCAATGGTCACAATCTTCAGATTAATGTCCTGATTTACTTGTCCCACCGGACGGTCATCTATCCACTGGTTAAAGACAAACGTATACTGCTGTTTCAATTGGGGATACGTGTAGCGTCTTGAAATTGCCTGATTACTGAAAAGATACTCCCCAATCGCTTGAGAGACATCACCCGAATCCACATTCTGGCGCTGAATCTGCTTACTAATATCTTGTTCAGCATCCGTCAAGAATTCATAGCCCTTACTCGTCTTCTCAACCACGTTTTGTTCTTGAAGGACCTGTAACGCTCGCTTAACCTTGGCTTCTAATTCGATTCGATCCGTATCAATCGAATCAATCATCAGTGTGACCAAATTATTCAGCGTTGCATCGAAATCGGGAACGTACTTCACCATAAATAATGTTTCCAAGACCTGAACTGCGAAGGGATTGTCCTCACCAGTCGGATTAATCAACTCGTTATTTTGTGCCCGTTGAATAACAATCATATGCGTATGATCGAGGAAATGACTTAAGCCCTGGAAGAAGATACTAAACGGTACCAATGACGTCGTATCCTGATCCTCTAGCCGCCGAGCAGACTCTTGGAACACCGCCAGCATAGAGCGTTCACCATTAGCCAAATGCTTCCCATCCGAGCCGTTTTCGCGAATAGCCGTTAAGGTATCTTGCAGTAAGAAGATTTGGTACGGGACAAAGGGATACAGATCCGCAAACATCTTGGCATTATCATACCGTTTACGTTCCTCTTTACCGTCAAAACTGATCAGATTATTAATAACGTGTTGGTTATCTTCAAAGCTGGCTTCTAGCAGATGTTCACTACTATCCGTTTTCGCCAACAGCCGTTTCTGAATAACCTCATCTACGTTAGCTGAGGACATAGCGATCCGTGTTTTAAAACGACCCTGGATTTTAGAAAAATCCTGACCGTTAATGTTCGTCGTCACCTTATCAATCGCCTGTTGACTCGTAACAATGACCCAGGCCTTACCATGCGTATAGGTCCCCAAGTCTTCCACAATACTCTGCAGATTAAGCATCCGTTGCTGACTAGACCCGATGTACTGACCCACTTCATCGACCAGAAAGACCATGTGATAGTTAGGACCTTGGGTTGCGATATATTGATTAACCAATTTTGCAAAACTTTCAACGCTAACTGGATATTCTTTCTTTAACTGATCAATAAATCCATTAGCATCGTCTACCGACATGAATCCAATCGCTACCAACGTCTCTTTAATCGTTCCCTTGAGGAAGGCATAGGCATTGCGAGCATCCTTCCATTCCCGATGTTGTCGGTCGAGTTCTTGGAACTTTGCTTGAAAGTCAGCGTACTTCCCCTGAGCTATCAAGTCACGTTCGAGGTCCGCAATCCAGAAATCCGCCCCAAACAACCCTAATTGCTCGTTAAAGACCTGTAGGAAGACATTCAAAATGGCATCTTTTTGTGATTTATTTCCATTTTTAGCCTTAGAATCGATATTAAACAGCATGACTTCATTAGGCACCGTTGTTGCCAACTTCATGTTCGCCAATGTTTCCGGATCATGAATCTTTTGATCGTCCGTGAAGTAGTCCAGCGCGTGCTTACCGGCAACTTCGCGGTTCTCCAACAAATACGCTAAAATCTTCAAGAAGTGTGATTTCCCGGAGCCAAAGAATCCCGAAATCCAGACCCCCATATTGGTCGTATCATGTCGAATTCCTTCGGCGTAGGCCGCAAAAAAGTCTTTAAAATGGTTGTCTAGTTCCTTTGTAACAACATATTCTTCCAATTCCTGTTTAACGTTTGCATCTTGCTCATCACCAATCGTAATAACCCCTTTAATGTTACGATCGATTGACTTGGCAAAAATATCTTTAATTTTCATTGCCCGGTCCCCCTAATTAATTTGAAATGCTCGGTAGTAGTTATCCTCTTTGGATTCGCCAAACATACTGAGGCTTAGACTGTCATACGTTCCCGGATAAAAGAAAACCACTGGAATATCATCAATAACCTGGTGCATCGTATTCAAAACCTTGTGCGCACGAATCAGCGGAAAGATTTCCCCAATTCCCGTAACAAATACTGTGACAGGCTCCTTAAGTAAGTGGCGCTGCATGTACTGTACAAATAGATTCTCTGAACTCGTCATCTCTAAAGCGTTATTCAGCTGTTCAATTAGGTAGTCCATGCCGTCCGTTTCTTCCATGGCCAGGACATCCTCCCGAATTCCCATGTCATCAAGTAACGTCCACATGATGTCATACAAATTAAACTCCACAATATCCATGCCAACGGTTTCTCGATTCAATTGCTGTTCCATGCTCTTAATCTCTTCGGTAACTAACGGCTGGTCCTGGGGGTCAAACGCTAAAATGTAGTATGAGACTTCATTCGACAATCCCCGATTTTGCTGAAAACCGGGGTCTGCAATCTTTTCACGCAAGTGCCTTAACTTTTCAATTGTATTTGCCATGCTATCTCCCTAACAGGGCCGCTAGTTGTCGCGTCGCCCCTTTTGACTTCAATAAGATTTCTAACCGTGGATCTAATAACGGTCGCTTCACAAGATCAAAGTCCCCTTGATCCTCTAGCAAGTCTGCCTCTCTCAGGAAAGTTTTAAATGTTCCCGCGAGGCGTCGAATAGTTTGTCCCGTCCACGCCGCAACTTGTGCGTTAGCGACCTGTTTCTGATTAAAGAAGGCTTCAACTTCATAACTATGTAATTTTGCATCCCCCAGCAACAACTCACTTCGATAAATCTCGTACATAAAATCATCGAACAACGCATTAATCTTCAGAACGGAAATAAGATTGATTAACTTTTGATTCGCAAGGTCCAATGATGGAAACAGGTCAAAGTAATCTTCATCTAAGGCGTTCACTCGTCGTTTGATGGTTCTGACCACGTCCTGTGCTCTGGCTGTCGATCGTTGTTGAAAGTAGTTCTCTTCGACACCCATCGAATAAATATCACGATCACTGATTCCCCGTTCACGAAGCTCTAGATACTGAGAAAATTCATTAAACCAAAACGAGTGTGTGATCATTGAAGCGCTATATCGAGCCATTACTTATTCCAGCTTTCTATCATCGAAATGCTTGTCCTCACTATGCTTTCAAGTATATAAGATAATGACCACCAGTGCGAGATTTTCAAGGAATTATTAGCCTCACGAGGGAAATCCATCATAATTTTACTTGTTATATCAGTATAGCAATCTCTGTCAATTCCCAAAAGTGGCGCTACTTACTACTAAATGTAAAACTCTTCAAAATTGTTGCAGCCTATTTTAAGCATCATTCAAAATAATTCAGAAATCCTTCGGTATTTGATTAGACGCATTTCATCAGCCCTATAACTGATGACCCATGGCCCTTACTTTTGTATTAACTGTCGCCCATGACCGACTTACCGGGTAACCATATTATCCCATCAGGATACACTTATTTTTCTAGTATTTTGAAATCATATCCCGTATGATAAAAGAATCCAATAAGCTTAATCTGCAAATAGCTGGATACAAAACTAAACCCACTTACAAAGGAGCCTCATACCTCATGGAAGACTACGTTGCCCTCGACATCAAAACCGCCAACTCCTCGCGCGCCGCAATCTGTGCCATTGGCCTCGCCCAATTCAAAAACGGCGAGCTGACCAACAGCCTCTACAGCCTCGTCAACCCGCACGAACCCTTTGCCGAGCGCAACACGGCTAGCCATGGGATTAGCGCCGCCAGTGTGGCCCAGGCTCCCACGTTTACCGAACTTCTGCCGCTCCTACACCGCTGGTTGGATCATCAACTCATCGTCTCGCACACCAACTTCGACATCTCGGCATTACGGCAGGCCTTGGCTAAATACAACCGGCCCCAGTTTACCTTCAAATACTTCGACAGTTACGTCATCTGCCAACAGCTCGTCGACTATCCCCATCACCGGCTAGCCGACATGGCCGCCTACTTTGGAATCCTTAACCCACACGAACACCACGCACTCCACGATGCGCAGACGTGTGGCCGGATTGTCGCGGCGCTCGTCGCCCACCGCCAAGCTCCCTCCCTCAACAGTCTTCTGAACAAGGCCGGCTTTCACCAACTAGGCGTCTCCTCGCAATTGGAACAGAAGAAATTTCAACGAACCAGCGCGCTAGATTTGATCGACATCGCTCCCGCGGTTAAGACGGCCGACTTTAAAAAATTCACGCCAGCCGCCCTGTTCTACCGGCGAAACGTGGTCCTAACCGGTAATTTACAACTCATGACCCGAGCCACGGCCTTCAAGAAAATCATCGAAGTGGGCGGCACACCCCAGGATACTCTCACGGAGACCACTAATTTTCTCGTGGTGGGCCACACCAATCCGCAAGTCGTGGGCGCCGATGGCAAGTCTCCGAAAATTCGCAAGGCCGAGGAGATCAACCGCGTCTTCCCGGTCATCACCATTATCGATGAATCCGACTTTCTCAAAGCGATTGCCCAATAAAAAAGTTTGGGCCCAAATGCCCAAACTTTGATGTCCCAACTTTAAATGGTCAAAAGGTGAATTAGACGGTAACTGACGCCTCATGCCTTCAGACTTAGCGATTGCGCTCGGGTAACGTCCCCTGTTGACCGACCCAGCGTAGCCGCCCCCAAATGATCCCAATGGTAAACCCAATTAGCGCTGGTAGAAGCCAGCCCAAGCCCAGATTGGCAAACGGAATCACGGTGTGGTACAGGCCTAATAGGCGCTGAATGGGGGCCAATCTCGAAATGATGGCTGGTGTATTGGCCAACATGTCGAGAATCGCCGGCAGTGCTGTGAAGGCAATCGTGACTTTGTATACCGTTCCGGCATAGGGCCGCTGTGAAACCGTCAGTGACAACCCAATTAATGCCAGGGCCAGCGGATACATCAGCATTAAGACCGGTAAGGACCAAGAAATAATGGTATTCAGCCCGGCGTTCGCCACCAGAAAGGATAATAGCGTGGTCGTGCGTAACCAAGCACGATAACTAACCTTGGGAAATAATTTATGGAAATCCTGAGCGAAGGAGCAGACCAGACCAATCGCCGTGGTTAACACACCCAACGTCACCAGTGCGCCTAATAATAGCGTGCCCACACTGCTGAAATAATGGCCCACAATCTGCGACAGTGCAATCCCGCCATTGGCCGATAATTTAAATTGATTCATGCTCAACGCACCAAGGAGAACCAACCCGAAGTAGATCAAAACTTCCAGGGAGATGCTGATCAATCCGGCCTTGGCGGTTAACCGGGTCAACGCTTTCCCCCGGTAGCCCAGCCCGCGAATTGCATGGATCAACGTGACGCTCAGCGCTAACAGTGCCACGGCATCCAACGTGTTGTAGCCTTCCAGTAGACCCCCAATCGTCGCATTCGTCTGATACGTTGCGGTCGGCGTCTGGTTGAGATTGCCCATCGGTTTGATAAAGGCCACCAGAAACACCACGGCCAGTAAGGCAAGGAAGCCCACGTTTAGGTACTTGCCCACAATCTTGAGTAGGCTATTCTGATGGGTCGCCGCCAGGTAGGTCACCGCAAAGAAGAGGCCGGTAAACAGGAACATCCCCACCGTTGAGAATTGCTTCGGCATGAACGGTGCCACCGCCATCTGATAGGCCGTCGCTGCGGTCCGCGGCGTCGCGAAAAACGGGCCAATCGTTAAATGCACCAGGATCAGGAACAAGGCCGCAAAGTGAGGCCCCATCGGCCGGGCAAAATCCAACAGGCCATCGCTTTTGGTGACCACCACGGCCAGAATCGCCAGTAAGGGAAAGAGCGATCCCGAAATGGCAAAGCCCAACGCGGCCAAGAACCAGTGAGAACCGGCCATTTGACCCAAGTGAACGGGAAAAATT
Organism: Levilactobacillus sp. HBUAS70063; assembly: GCF_038374745.1. Classification (NCBI taxonomy): domain Bacteria; kingdom Bacillati; phylum Bacillota; class Bacilli; order Lactobacillales; family Lactobacillaceae; genus Levilactobacillus; species Levilactobacillus sp. HBUAS70063. The sequence goes on from NZ_JBANSM010000005.1 coordinate 97,536, forward strand.
AAGTTGCCGGAACCAAAGAACATACCAAAGATCAAGGAACTGACGACTAATAACTGACCCCAACGTTTATCTGGTGCTGCTTGTAATTCATCCATCTTCAATTCCTCCTAAACTTAATATTTTACCCGTAAACGTGAAAAAGAGCCCTTTCCCATCCGGGAAAAGGGCTCTACAAGTAGAACGGTACCACCTTTTTGCGGCAGTCACCTACCGCACTCATCGCGGACAATCATCCGCTAGCCAAATAATGGTGGCAACCACGACAGCCTTAGCAACTGCCGAACTCAGAATTAACCTTCACGAACGCGCGGTGGTCACTTTCCACTTCACGTGACTCCCTAGGCACCAACGGATCCGCTACTACTTTCTTCAACGTTTTATAAGTATTGTGATGTATTATAGGCCGTCTATTATTAAAAATCAATGGGTAAATTAAAAATAAATGAGATTTTTTACTTAAAACCTACTCTGTTTTCTTCAGTAACTCTTGAAGATAATTCATGAAGTCTTCTGTAGAGGTTCCCCTACCTTGATTGCTGTAATGTTGCGCTTCAATTAAGTTATCGACTAACCCAATGACTCCTGGTCTTTCATCGAATAAGCCATCCGCACGCATATTACGAACGACTTTTTGTGCTTTACGTCCCAAAACAATCAACTGCTTAGGTTGAATAATCTGGCACTCTTTTATAAATAACTTGGCACTTTGTCGGTACTTTTCCTGATTACGTCGAACAACTTGTTCATACTCATGAGCGTTCTCTACAAATTTATCAGTGCTGTGTGTTATCGAGCCCTTCTTATATCGATTCACATAACTAGGATAGGCCTGTTTCGCCAAGCTTCGTACGTTGGTCTCACTCTCATCAAGAAATAGACCAGGAAACCGACTGTCCTTTTCCACAAAATAGTCAGCTTCAATGTTTGCTGATCGGCTATTCACAGTATTTTTCAGAATATCGGTGATATAACTACCACGAAAACGTTCATGATTCGTCATGAACGCCAATTTATACATTGGCGTCTTGATCGACGTATCGTGAAACTGTCCCCACTCACTAGTCACTCTCTGGTCCGCCTTCCGTTCAGCAACATTTAACGCTAAAAAAATATAATCTGATTTAAACGGTAGATTTTGCTTTTTCGGATCAGTAAACACCGATGCATCAACACTTAAATTAATTTCCATAAGTCTATCAATATTATTTGGCGTTATCTTAGCCGACTTTTCTTTAAGCTTAGCCTTAATGTCCGCATTATCTGGTAATTTAATGAACGTCAAGATTGAACCACAGTCCGACAAATACAACGGTTGTTGTTCGCCATTTTCATCCGGTAATGATAATCCCACTTTCGTTGCTTTCAGTGCCTGGCAAACTTCTTTATTCGTTGGCAATTAAAGTCACTTCTTCCATAAAGATAGTTCCTAAAATCAGTATAGCATCTCCTGAAGGTAACTCACGTCGCGCAACTTACTATCTTTCAAAAAAAGCCACCAGACCGAGAATACCCCCGCCTAGTGGCTCTATCTATTGCGTCCCCGGGGAATCGAACCCCGATCGAAAGGACCGAAATCTCTCGTGCTATCCGTTACACTAAGGACGCCTAACACCCCTAGTGTAATCCAAAATTAGTTTTAACGCCAAATAATTTAACGCGCACCCGAAGCCCGAACCGCTTCTTGTTCCAAATATAGCTCTAGTTGGTCCGCGTTCTCACGAAAGTCGGCATTAAACGTGGTCCCCTTGGGCTTCACCGTGGCAGTCTGCTCACCATCGATATCCGTCACCACCAACGTTTCTCCCTGCCAACTGGCCGTATCGTAATGGCCATCTTCGACCCGGTCTAAGAAGCCCTGAAAAATATCGAGGACGGCCTGGTTAATAATGTCATCTTCCGTACGGTCTTCACCGTGCTGTTTGAGTTGGAGCTGACGCAACTGCACCTCGTCCATATCGGTTGGTATCTGAATAAACACTGGATTGCCTCCCATAATTAGTTTTACTGCTATTCTAGCACTTCCTGGCAAAGAAACGAGTGCGAATGTTATCCTCTATTCAAATCTGGTGTAAACTAGGAGTAAGCAATCGTTAAGACAACTGGTAACTACCTAGGAGGTGGCTCATGGAAGACTCGATATTAGACTTTACTACGAACCTGGCCATTCTCCATCGGCAATTTCAGCGTGCGATGAATCAGATTCTAGAGGCCGATGAGATGCCGGTCAACATTACCGAATTTTATCTGTTGGTGCTGGTCTCTGAAACCAGTCATCTGAATCAACGGAAAGCGGCTTGGACCATGGCGGTCGATGAGGGCTTGATGGCCAGAATGGTCCAACACCTGGTTAAGCTTTCCCTACTCCAGAAGGAAACTGACCCGCACGATCGACGCAACCGCCGTTTAAAACTCACCCCTGACGGTAAACGTTTGGTAAAACAAGCTATTGAAGTCCTTCACGATTGGTGGGAACAGGTAACCCCTACCGATAGCAACTTTGATTACGCTGGCATTACCACGCAATTACAACTCTTATCCAGCCGGGTCCTCAAAGACCAACAAACAGAACACGCACATTCGTAGAATTTTTACTTTTCCTATTCGAGGAGGGGATTCATGATGAGTAAGGCCATTACTATTGCTGAAGCCCAGAGCTATGACGCCCACACGATCAATGAAATTGGTATTCCTGCATTGGTCCTCATGGAGCGTGCCGCCCTGGCAAGTTTTAATAATCTGTTAAATGATGACTTCGACTTAACTCGGGTCGTGGTGGTTGCGGCCACCGGTAACAATGGTGGCGACGGTATTGCGGTTGCCCGCCTACTGCACATTCGGGGAATCGACGTGGAGGTCTACCTCTTGGGTGACCCCGGCAAGGCAACGCCACAAACGGCCCAACAACTTAAAATTGCCAACTACTATCACATTCCATTCACCAACGACCTCAACCACGTGGTCAACGCCACGCTGATTGTCGACGCCATCTTCGGCGTGGGCCTGTCCCGCAACATCACGGGTAAATTCGCCGATGCCATCAACGCCATTAACGCGGCGGACGCCAAGACGGTGTCGATCGACGTCCCTTCCGGCATTAACGCCGACACCGGCGAGGTCATGGGCGTCGCGGTCGTTGCCGACAGCACCACCACGATGGCCTACAACAAGATTGGTCTGTTGACCATTACAGGCAAGCAACACAGCGGCACCATCCACGTGGCCGACATTGGCATTTATGCCCAAGACCATTTGGAACACGCCCGTTAAGGCCGGTGACTCAACCAACTATCCTGATTTTCTGCAGGTTAATGAGCATTCAAGCGTAAACTAGGGGCACGAAAGCTAGAGTGACTTTCGTGTTTCTTGACTGCAACCAGCATCCCCTCCTGAGGTGCTGGTTGTTTTTTGTAAAAAGAGTGTGGAAGCAAGCGCCTAGCCAGCGAGCATTAACGTCAAATAGGTTGAAAGCCCGAACTTGGCTTTTGACCTATTTGGGGTTAAGCACAACTGGCTGCTTGCTGGAACACGTTTCGACTAGAGAGAGTTCGGGGGCCATGCTGAGCATTAACATCACTAGGTGAAGAATCCTGGGCTTGGATTGTTTACCTAGTGGGGTTAAGCGCAGGAGGCTGCCTGGCGGAACACGTTTCGGCCAGAGAAAATTAGAGGGCCACGCTGAGCATTAACGTCAAATAGGTTGAAAGCCCGGACTTGGCTTTTGACCGATTTGGGGTTAAGCGCAACTGGCTGCTTGCTGGAACGCATTTCGTCCAGAGAGAATGCGAGTGCTAACCCCAGCATTAACGCCCGCCCCGTTTTCTCCACACCATTTCCGCATCCTCCAAGCCATTTCACAAGCTTTTCTGCCGCAGACCCGGTATACTAGGCTTAATATTATTGGGAGGTGCCCCACATGTCACAACTTGAAACTGGTTTCACCAACGTCCAAGCGCTGGACCCCAGCATTATTGTCGACCTGCGCTACGCCACCACGGATAATTTTACTCATCAAGTCATTTATGATTTCGCTACCGCCATCGCGCGCACGGGGTCCGCTAAGAAATTAGCCCGGGCCAGCGCCTTACTCAGAGAACAGGGCTATCGCCTGAAGATCTGGGATGCCTACCGTCCCGTTTCCGCTCAGGAACGACTCTACGAGGTCTATCCCGATCCCTCATTCGTGGCCAAACCCAACCCGAATTTTTCCCATCAAAAGGGCGTAACCTTTGACGTCACGCTCTGCGACGAAGCCGGCAACGAACTGGCCATGCAAACCGAATTCGACGATTTCACCGTAGCGGCCCACCGGGACTTCAACCGGACCCCGCTTCAGGAAAAACACTATCAGATACTCGACCAAGCCATGCGCGATGCTGGTTTCTTCGGTTACGAGAACGAGTGGTGGGACTATCGCGACACCCAGATGGACGCCTACCCCCCCGCAACGGCCGACCCGAATGACTATCAAATCGCCGAACACGCCTAAAGAAATTGGGATCAGCTCATCGCGAGCCGATCCCAATTTTTAAGGTCTCTATTTACTTGGTATATCCCGAATCCTTCAACATAAAGGAATGATCTGGAATCCGAATCAACGTGAAGCGGTTCGCCAGCCGACCGGCATGCAAGCCAATCCCATTGACGAACGACTTCTTATAGGTGGTTTCGATGACCCCGACCCAAGCCTTCTGGTGTCGTTGGTCATACTTGGCCACCTTTTTCTCATCCCACTTGTAAGCGGAAGCGGGCAGGTTGATCGGCTTCTTGCCGTCCGAAACGGTCGCATCATTACTGCTGACCTGATATTTCTCACCCTCGGTTAAATACGTGTACCGCTGCACGGGCTTCTTGCCGTTGCTATTATCGACCTCAACGTAGTAGGCCGAACCGGACGCGGACCCCGTATTAATCACCAGGGGCTCGTAGCGCGTCGTCTGACTCACCCGGTCGCCCAGTTGGTTTACGTTTTGGAAGAAAGTCGTGTAGCTCATTCCGCCGAAGAATAGTAGCCAAACGACCAGTTCAATGGTCGAAATGGTTAAGTTCTGCCAAGAAAAGCTACGGTGTTCCTTCACGATTAATCGGATACGCCGGACCCGCATGTCGTGAACCATCCAAACGAGTGTCACGAGGACGATTAGCCACAAGCCCATCCCCACTAAGTTCCATGCTGATTTCATAGTTCCCAATTCCCTTCCAAGAAACAAACCTCTTACGGGTATTTCTGTTCTCTATTAGCTTACGAGATTAACGCCACGAATACAAGCGCTAGTTCATCGATTACGGTGTAAATCCTCACCGATGACTGGCCTCATGACCTTTAACTCTAACACAGCGTGGGCTATACTTAAATTACTTACACCCTACTAAGGAGGACTGCCCCGTGTGTACGAGTTTAACCTATACTTCAGCTGCCGACCACCACTTTTTCGCCCGCACCATGGACTTCCCGACCACCACGCCTTGGCGACCGGTCTTTATCCCCCGTCGCTATCACTGGCAAACGGCACTTCACGAGTCCCGGACGACCCAGTATGCTTTCCTGGGTGGCGGTCGAGCCGCTGCTGACTTCTCAACGTATCTTATGGCCGATGGCATAAATGAAAGCGGTATCACTTGTGCCGAACTTTATTTACCCGGTGCCGCCGAATACGCCGCCGAGCCGCAAGCCGGCCGCATCAATCTGACGCCCCAAGACTTCATCAACTGGGTCTTGGGCGAACATTCCAGCTTGGCCGCCGTGGTGGCCGATTTACCGCGCGTCACCCTGGTAGCACGGCGCTGGGGTACGGACGCCTACGTCTACCCCTTCCACTGGATTCTAAGCGACCGCAGTGGCCAAACGTTGGTCATCGAGCCCACCGGCGGCCCCTTGAAAGCCCAGCTCAATCCGGCGGGCGTACTCACCAACACGCCCATCCTCGCCACGCATTTGCAAAACCTCAATGCCTTTCTGAAAGTCCCGGGTAACGAGTTTACCGGCCAAACGGTCACGGCCGCCAAAGCTTATCTGGCGAGCGGCGCGCCCCTGCCAACGGGGTCCGTGCCGACCAAGCGGTTCATCCACACGGCCTTACGCCGGTGGGGTACCCCACCGATGACGACGACCGCCGCCAGTTTACATCAGATTTTCCACTGGTTAGCCGAAGTTAGTCTGCCTTACGACCCCGACCGCCGGGACCAACCCAACCACAATTACACCCATTACCGGGCGATCATCGATATTTCCACGGCTACTTACACGTTTATTTCACGAAAATCTGGCCGCTTGCAACAAATGACATTAACGCCTGAAATGGCGGTCCACCGGCATTACCCGCACGCCTATCCTGCAGAATAGCCGCAATTGTTGCAAACCTTAAGTTTACCTTTAATCCGATTGATATTCGTTTGAGACATTTCTGTAACAACTCCCTGATAGTATTAAGCATGTTGAATCGAACGAAAGAACATTTAATACTAAAAATCAATTGAAATTAAAGGAGTTTGTTTACATTTATGAAGAAGACGCTAACTAAAATTGTATTATCCTTAATCGCTATGGTGGCCTTTACGGTTGCCGGCATCGCCGTTAACCAACCTGTTAATGCTTCCGCTAAGACCGTTTCTTACAGCAAGTTACATAAGGTTGCCAAAGCCCAACTCGGCAAACCTTACGGCTGGGGTGCTACTGGCCCTTCCCGTTTTGACTGCTCTGGCTTTACCAGCTACGTCTACAAGAAGGGGGCTTCCAAGAAGATCCCTCGGACCGCTCAAGCGCAATACAACAAGTACAAGCACGTCAGCTACAAGAACATCAAGAAGGGTGACCTGGTCTTCTTCGGTGGGTCCAAGCGTTCCATCTCTCACGTGGGGATGTACGTGGGTCACGGTAAGATGATTGATTCCCAAAACCGTGGTGTCGTTACCGAAGCCGTTCACGCCCCTTGGTGGCACGCTGTTGGTTACGCCCGGGTCGCAACCGTTAAATAAATTTTAGCTTCACGAAAAACTTCATAAATGAACCAAACTGTTCCCCCATCGTGCGTCGCGATGGGGTTTTTTTTGATCGACTGAGCCGGCAAAAAAAGACATCGCCAGCCATTTTCTAGCTAACGACGCCTCCACGTCTATCGAAACATCGCCACCACCCACGCCACGGCGGCCAATAGCGGAAAAATCATCCACCAGTTCTTAGAGAAAAACTCCCAGCCGTTCATGGGACGTTGGCCTTCCGGCAAGACACTTCTGGCGGCACGGTCCGTCGGTTGCTGATCACTCGTTTGGCCGGCGATTAGCTCGTTAAGATCCACCTGCAAGAGGTTGGCCAACTTGACCACCGTATCCAAATCCGGCGTGGTTTCACCCCGCTCCCATTTGGAAATGGACTGCCGGGACACGAAAAGTTCGTGGGCCAACTGTTCCTGTGACAGCTGCTTTTGACGCCGTAATTTAACCAGCTGTTGTTTAAAGACATTTTCCATCGTTCTCATCCCCCTTAACTTGGCCTAATCATACCCAAAACACCGCGGGCAAACCAGCGAGCAACACCGAACATCCTGCACTTTGCCCGGGCTGGTTGCGCCCGTGTCCGTTGCACAATGGGTTGCGAACGTTGATTTCATCGCATTCTACCTCTAATCAAAAAGCCCAGACACGCGGTCCGGACTTTCATTAACTAACGTCGTAATTCTAATTTTAAGGGCCGTTTGAAGATGAGTTCCGCCACGCCCAAGCGGTTGGCCAACCAAACGTAGAGCCCCACCGTGATCAACCCCAGTACGGCCACGTAGCCCATCGTCAGTAATTTGCCGGTAAAGAAGGTACTCCCGATTAACCACTGACAGCCATCGACCAACACGGTTGCCAGAACGGCAAAGACCAGATTTAACCGGACAATCGGCCGAATCGCCGTGAGTTCCACGGCATAGCTCCGCCGAATTAACCGCCAGCTGACCACGGTAATCCAGCCGAAGGCAATCCCCGTGGTCAAAAGCGCCCCATAACCTTGGAAACAGTAGACCAGCGGTAATTGTAAGACAATTTTGACTCCCAGCCCTGTCAGCAAGTAGGTCGTGGCTTTCTTGCTCATCCGCAAGGCCTGGAGCACCGTCAAGAGGTCCAACGCCAAGCCGAGAATCAGGCTCTGCCAGACGTTGGCAATCAGGTATGTTGCCCCAGCGCCATCGAAATTAAAGAAGATACCGTACGTTGGGAAGGCAAAGACGCTGACCAGAATCACTAGTGGCAACAGGACGAACGTCAACAGCTGAAAATTATTCGTGAGTAAGGCGCCAATCTGCTGGCGATTCTTCTTAATGTCGGCCAGCTTCCCCGCCAGTAGTGGCAAGGACGTTTCCGCTACCGCCATGGCCAACGACACAATCACCGTGGTAATCTTGTTGGGATTGGCCGAGAAGATGGTGAAGACATACTGCGTCATGGCCACCGACTGATGCAGCAGGCCCTGCATAATTTGCTTAAAGAACAACTGATCCACCAATTGACTAAGGGTAATCCCGGAGCCGACAATCACGAACGGAATCGACTCGTAGCCAATCATCTTCAATAATTTTCGCGCCGCGTGCTGCTTATCAGTCTGGCTAGTCGCCGTTAATCGCCGATAAGTGCCGCGCTGACGCCACAGATGACCCAGCAAGTACAGGTAACTCGCCACGGCCCCCACAAAGGCCGCCGCCACGCTGACAAATACCGCCGCGACATATCCCTGATGGCTCACCTCGATCAGCCAGTAAGTCCCCAGCAGAATCACAATAATCCGAATAAACTGTTCCCACAGCTGGGAAATCCCAAACGGCTTCAAGTCCCCATTTCCCTGGAACCAGCCGCGCAGGATGCTCATCGACGGTAAAATCACGATGGCCGGCACCAAGCAGCGAATGGCAATGGTCGCATTGGCCACCGAACTCACCGGACTATTAGCGGCCAACACCGGCGCCAGCCCGTAGAGGAGTGCCCCGCAGATGAGGCCCGACACCACCATGAAACCAAAACCGGCGACCGCAATGTGTTTAGAATTAATAAAGCTATCTTCCCCATTAAAAAAGGCCACCCGCCGCGCAATCGCGGATGGAAAACCGGCCGTCCCCAAGGCAATAAACAAGGCGTACGGCGTATAGGCCGTATTGAACAGCGCCTGGGCCACGGTTTGATGTTGGGGAGACCCAATCATCGCTAACCACGGAATGAGGTAAACCACCCCTAAAATCCGCGAAAAAATACTCCCGAACGAGAGCCAAAATGAACCTGAAATAATTTTTTTATCCATTAGATTTGCACACACCAATTCTGTCTAGCGTCAAAGCACCACTCGCAAGGATACGCCTCTCAGCCGCCGCTGTACATGACCAATGCACCGACACCGGGGAATTTAGAGATAATTTAGACAAACGAAGAGGCCAGGGCGCTGGGTCCTGACCTCTTCGTTCTCGTTTTAAATTATCTGAAACGGTTGAAAACAGACTTAAGGCATTGGCACTAAAACTAGTAAAACCAGGAGCCTGCGCCTGCCAGAGGTTCCGTCTGCTATGGGGGACACCTTCAGCCTGAGAGGCGGGCTTCCGGTTCGCTTGGAAGCCTTGCCAAACCCGCAAGTCTCCCAAGTCGCCCCACGCCGGAAATTGTCAACAATTAGGGGTTCTCTGGGGTAATTGACCATCGCCCTTATAACCAAGAGTTCATCAAATACGGATTGGAGCAAAGCAAGACCGCTTATCAGGCCCGTCCGCCCAACGCGATCCACCCCCTATTTGGCGAACGATAAGGCGACCACTTTCCACTGCGAAACTGTAAACGACTAAGATTAACGCCATGAATTGCAGAATAACACTAGTTTTGGCAACCACGGGTGTTAGTCCCGTTTAACCGCCGGATGGGCCGTAAACCAACTCGTCATGTCATCAATCCGTTGAATCCGCAGGCTAGGCAAGCCGTTGCGGGAGACCCCGTGGAAACTCTGGGGATAGCGAATGAAGTCCGCATCGACCCCGTTACGTTTGACCGCGGTGAAAAATTCCTCGGACTGACTGATAGGACAACGCATATCCCATTCCCCGTGAAGCAGGCGAATCGGCGTCGTCACATGCTGGGCGTAAGCCAACGGCGACTGTTGCCAGTAGGCCGTAAACCCACCATCCGCAAAGAGATCGACGCCCAGTTCCTCCGGATTAAAGTAAAAACCAATGTCGCTGATGCCAAACAAACTAATCCAATTCGTCACCGAACGTTGGGCCACGGCCGCCGCAAAGCGCTGGGTGTGCCCCACCGCCCACGTGGTCATAAAGCCCCCGTATGAGCCCCCAGCAATGTACTGCCGGTCCGCATCCAATTCGGGGAAGGTCTTCAAGGCCACGTCCAGCCCCGTCATGACATCGGTATAATCATCTTCACCGTAATGCCCATTGACGTGGCTCTCGAAGGCTTGGCCGTAGCTGGTCGACCCTCGTGGATTGAAGAAGACCACACCGTAGCCCCGGCTGGCATGGACCTGAAATTCATAGAAGAAGGCCTCGCCGTAGTTGGCGTGCGGGCCGCCGTGAACGTACAGGAGCACGGGCGTCTTACCCGCCGTCGTCAGAGCGGGTAAATACCACCCCTCCAACGCTTGTCCGTCCGCAGCAGTGTAATCGAAGCGCTGTGGGTGCGCGAACTCATGGGTATCCTCGTAGGCGGCGTTGGGATCGTAACGCACGGTCTCCTCGCCCCCGGCCAGTGGGAAGGTGACCAATTGACTAGGGCAGTCCTGATAGGACACGCTGAGCGCCAGCGTTTCCCCATCAATCACGTCAAAGTCAACAATCTGACGGGCCGTATCATCGACCAACTGAATTCCCGCCTCGTTGCCCACGTAAAGTTGACTGTGGCCGTGAAAGGCCGTGACGAAGACCACCCGCTGCGCATCCAACCAGCGAACCAATTTTGTTCCGGGTTGCTGGACGAAGTCGCCGGCAAATTCCGGAGCCGGGTCCGCGTCTAACTCATCGGTCAAGCTGACCAACTCGCCGCCGGTTGCCGGCACCACGTAAACGTTGGCCACCGTGTGCCGCCCAGCCGCGCCGTTATCGCCGACCAAGGCAACTCGCCGGCCATCCGGTGAGAGCGTGGCGTCTTCGAAATGGCCGTGGCTAAAGCTTGCCGTCAGGTCAACTTCCACACCGGTTTGCGTATCCAAGCGATAGGCGTGGTGGGTAAAGTCACGGTCGTTGGCGGGTTGCGCATCGTGAAGGAGCGTGACGTACCGACCATCGGCGCTGACCGAGGTTAAGTCGAAGGCAAAACCGTGCTGGGCCACCTCCTCCACGACACCGGTCGCAGGAACGTAGCGTCGTAAACGATACGTCACGCGTTGTGGAAGCCAGCCATACCCATCGGCCTTATTGATTAGCCGCGTCACGTGACGCGTTTGAGGAAATTTTTCCTGATTGGGGAGCTTCGGTAACTCGGTCGTTTCGGTCGTGGTGAAGTAAATACTCGTACCATCTGCCGTCGCCATTACCGCCGTCACTGCTTCATCGGGCGTATTAGTAGTCAACTGGGTCGACTCACCCCCGTTAGTTTCCACCGTGAAGAGTTGAGGCTTAGCGTCGCCCACCGTTGCTGCGTAGTAGAGTTGTTTCCCGGCCACCGCGGGTTGAACGTTCAGCCGACCATTAGTCGCCACGTCCTGAACGTTTCCCGCCGGATTCGCCCGCTTGAGTCGGGACTGGTAGCTGTTGCTGGCGGCATCGATGCTATTCTCGACGAAATAGACCTGGTCATCAGCCGCTAACGCTTGCGACACCGACTTTAAGTCAAACAAATCTTGTGCCTGTACACCTTGTGTCATATCTAGCGCTCCTTGCTTTTATAATTTTTCTCATTGTTTTCTCATCAAACAGTTGTGTCCAATATTAAGCCAGCACCGACCGGATGTCAATTCATCATCCCGAGGATTGCCAACCCACGACGCGAGGAAACCTGCTACACTGGAAGTAACTAATTCAGAAGGAGTGAGCTTAAAATGAAAATTGCAATTGCCGGCGCGGGTGCCATGGGTAGTCGTTTTGGCGTAAAACTTCAATCAGCTGGTAACCAGGTCACGTTGATCGACAACTGGGCCGACCACGTCGCCACCATCAACCAACAAGGCCTGACCGTGACCACCGATGACGGAACCAACCACGTCTACCACATGACGGCCAAGGCGCCGCAGGACGTTACCGAACACTTTGATCTGGTCATTCTCTTCACGAAAGCCATGCAGATGGACCAGATGCTCCAACAACTCAGCGGGGTCTTAGACAATCAACCAGCCGTGTTAACCTTAGCCAACGGCATTGGCAATATCGAAACTATTGAACGACACGTCTCTAAGGACCACGTGGTTGCCGGAACCACCGTCTGGTCATCCAGTCTGACCGGGCCGGGCCACATCACGGTAACCGGGACCGGGAGTATCTCGCTACAGGCCATCGTCCCGGAAAAGTTTCCCGACCTGCCCGGCTTGATTGCCACGCTCAATGGCGCCGGCTTAAACGCCAGCCCCGCCGAAAATGTTCTGGCCGCCATCTGGAAAAAGGCCGGTCTGAACAGCGTTCTCAATACCTACTGCACGTTGTTTGACTGCAACATCGCCGAATTTGGCGGATTACCCAACTGGCGGACCCTCAACGATGCCGTGCTCAACGAATTTGAGGCCGTGGCCACCGCGGCAAAGATTCAGTTCAGCGCGGCCGACGTCACGGCGTTAATCGCCGCACAATTCGACCCCAGCAAGAACGGCGGGCACTACCCTTCTATGCATCAGGATATGGCCAAGAAGCGGCCAACCGAAATCGACTTTCTCAACGGCTACGTGGCCCGGCTCGGTGCTAAACTCAATGTGCCCGCGCCGACCAATGCCTTGCTCGCCCAGTTAATTCACAGTCAAGAAAGCCTGAAGGGTATCAAGTAACGCAGAAATTGGTACACCACGCTCTGTGGTTTCACTACCATATGTAGAAAAGTCTCACACTTTTGTACTATATCTAGTTGTATTTTCCTGAAATTCATCGTACCATAGACCTATAGTTAATTTTGACCGTACGTTAGCACATGCGCTTAACGGGTTCGGCAAACCTAGGAGGGCTAGAGACGATGGACGTTTTAAGAAGATCACAGACTACCATGTATCCGGGTGGCCTCACCGTGGAAAATTTAGCTGGGGAGCACGTTCCGTTTAATCCCCGGCAAATTCATGCGGCGCTCACGGCATTGACCAACGATCCCACGGTCGTGCACCGAGTCGAAAGCCTCATTGTCGCCCAATTGGCGGGTTTCGACGTCGTTGCTACCGGGACCATCGAAGCGACCGTGGTAGACACCTTGGAGCAGCTCGGCTACACCAATATGGCCCGGAGCTATCGTAAGCAACAACACGCATAGTTACTTTCTGATAAAATTCATTCAAGAGCCTGGGACGAAACCGCCCGGGCTCTTGTGCGTCTAATTTAAATAATCACAGCGTGCGCCAAACGGTAGTCGCTTGTCCCACGCCTTTCAGTTCTTCACTCACGAAAAAAGCGATTACCCACAGTCACTTCGGCTGTTGATAATCGCTTTGCTTATTTATAGGTTTAGCTTGCTCTGCCCACAAAAAACCGACCAGCACTCCCCCGAGAACTGATCGATTCGGCCTACGAGCTTAATTGTGATTCCAAATGGTGTAATTCGGCTGTCCGAACTTCACGTGGTAAGAACCGGCGAATTTTCTCTTCGTTGTAGCCGACTTCCAAGCGCTTATCATCAAAGATGATTGGCCGCTTGATGAGGTCAGGATACTTAACAACTAAGTCGACAAGTTGGCTAACGGAAAGACTATCAAGGTCAACGTGTAATTCCTTAAAGACGTTTGACCGGGTAGAAATGATGTCTTCGCTACCATTTTCAGTCAAGCGGAGAATCTGCTTAACTTCGGCGGCGTTCAATGGCTTGGACTTGATATTCCGTTCGTTAAACGCAATGTCATGTGCCTTCAGCCATGCCCGTGCCTTCCGACTAGATGCGCTACTTGGCGCAATATATAAATTGATCATATCTAAGCACTTCCTTATCGTTGGATTGAGTAACAATAGAAAAAACAACTGACTTGTTCTGGTTCCCCCCGAATATTTCACTGAACTATCTAGTAGAACCAACTTATATGTTACCACAATTGAATGAATAATCAACCCTTTTTGGAAACTTTCTAAATAGCACCCGACATTTCTTAGCGGGTTGGTTGGGTTTGCCAACTATTTTCCATGAGTAAAATAAGTTTGTGATAAATGGCAATTAGGGCCGTCAATACCGCCGCTAAGGTCTCCACAAAGTTATCTAAGTGACGTAACTATCTCCAATTATCACCCAATCAGCCCAAAAAGAACGTGCCAGGCGTCTCTTTTCGGCTCTAATGTATTAATATTCATTTATTGTGTTTTATTATTCATTATGGATTTTGACTCGGTTTATAAAAGCGCTTACCCAAACCAACCAAAATGGCTAATTTTATCTTTTTCCGTTTAATTTTCCCGTGCTTTTCGGACCGAGGAGCGTAGAATAAGGGCAACACTAACGTTATTTTGTGGGAGGAGTTTGTCGTGATAGCCTTTTACGCCGTCATCTTACTGATTTTAGCAACCATCGTCGCCAACACCATCTACCCTTATTTTCCGGTGATTCCGAAAGCCTTTTACCAAATCTTCATGGGCGCCTTGCTCTCGTTGGTCCCGATGTACCACCACTTTATCCTAGAGCCCGAGATGTTCATGCTCATCATCATTGCCCCGTTAATGTTCTACGACGGGCAAAACGCCAACGCCCATGAGCTCCGCAGAAACGTGGGGTCCATCGTTTCCATGGCCGTCGTTCTGGCGGTACTGACCGTCATTGGCATGGGCTATCTCAGCCACGCCCTACTCGCTGGGATCCCGCTGGCTCTGGCCTTCGCGCTCGCCGCCATCGTCACCCCGACGGATGCCGTGGCCGTCTCCTCAATCACCAGCAACATGGCCGTTCCCGAGCGAGTCATGGGCATGTTGGAGCGCGAATCCCTCTTCAACGATGCCTCCGGCTTGGTCGCCTTCAATCTCGCCCTCGCCGCGTTTACCACCGGTCAGTTCTCGGTGGGCGATGGGATCAAGCACTTCTTTGTGGTCTTCTTGGGGGGACTCCTCATCGGTCTGGTTCTAGGGATTGCCGCCGTCATGGTCCGCGTTTACCTGGTCCAGAGTGGCAAAGACTCCACGAGTGTCATCGTCCCCTTCGACATCATGGTGCCTTTTCTCATCTACCTGGCCGCCGAACACCTTGAACTATCGGGAATCCTGGCGGTCGTTGCCGCGGGCCTCATCTACAGCGCCTCGACCAACCAGCTGCGGCTCTCCAGCACGCAATTACAGTTGGTATCGCGATCTACTTGGGGGATTTTCACCAATATTTTAAACGGATTCGTCTTCGTCTTGCTGGGGGTCTCGCTCCCCACCGTGTGGGTAAATATTCAACAGGATCATGATAAATCATTAACGCGTTATATTCTTCTGGCCGTTATCTTATATCTGGTCATGTTGGCCCTTCGGTACCTCTGGATTCGCCTCGACTGGGCCCTGATTCGTTCCGAAAAGTCAGAGCGGCCGCACAATGCCTTGATTGGCGCACTCTCTGGCGTTCACGGAACCATCACCCTCGCCATGGCGTTCTCACTGCCCCTCACCCTTCGCGGCGCGGCCTTTCCCTTCCGTAATACCATGATTTTTATCGCTGCTATCGTGATTATCCTGAGTCTCCTAGTGCCGACGCTGATTCTGCCCTTCATTTTACCGAAGAAACAGGTCGCCGTGGACCCCGCAACCATCGCGCAGGAACGCAAAGCCCTTGTGGCGTATGCCTCCGAGCGATTGGTTCAGGAAAATCCGGACAATCCCGCGGCCACGCAATCGGTGATTGAGGTTCTCAACAGCCAGGCGACCGGGGCGCGACCGGACAAGAAGAAGACGCGCGACCTGCTCAATCAGGCCACGCACATCGAGGTCCAGACCGTCCAACATTTGGCGGATGCCGGGGTCATCCCTAACAGCTACGCCAACCGCTACGTCCGACTACTGGTCTTGAAGTCGCAAATGAGTAGCCACAATCCCTTCGTCAACCTGTCCCTGTGGTTCCGCTTCATTTGGCACCGCGCGAAGTTCATGCTCAGCCGCAAGTGGCGCCGTAAACAACGGATTGCCCGGCAACAACAGCGGCTGCAAGCCAGCCCGCATACGCCGGAACAGGAACGGCTACAGGCGCAACGGATTCAGCAGGAGACCCAACGGATACAGCGATCTCCGCGCCGAGATCCCCGGGCCAACGACCGTCGTCGGCAAAACTTCTTGAAGATTGAACAGGACATTTACACCAACGTCATTGATTTTCTAACGCGCATCTCCACGGTCGACAACCAAGCGGAGGTCAATTCCGTGCGAAACTACTATAATGCTCGGCACCGGCGTTTCGAAAAATCGATGACCAATGATCATCAAAACGAATTATTTATTCAGGCCTTCCAGTACGAATATACTTATATTCGCCAACAGAAGACGGCCGGCACAATCCCCGCGGCACTGGCCGATGAGCTCTATCAACAGGTCTTGACCGACCAGATGTTATACACCCAAGAAATCGCTGGAGCCGACTAATTTTTCCGCCACCGTCATATTTTCTTCACAATTACCTGTTATAGTTAGCCACATAACTTACGAATTTACGAACGAATAAGTTGATAATTTTACTCCTCCAAAGTAAAAATTACGGTCGGCCCGCTATGGTACCGGCCAACTCCAAACGTAATAAACGTTTTTCAGCAGCAACGCGGACAATGTGGTTCGGTTGCTGTTTTTTTGTGTAAGAGTGCGACCCCCGGCGCTTAGGTCCTGAGCATTAGGGAGCTAAGGGGCTTCTGTTCGGCTACACCGGGCAGGAGTCACTTAGCTTTCTAAGCGCAGGGACCTGCCGGGGCGAGCACGTTTCGGAGGCCGCAAATCTCCGGAGAGGATTGGCGGGAACAAATCCAACGTCCCAAACCAACCAAAGCCTTAACCACCACTTCCCAAAAAGAAAACGGTTACCCCAACCTTTTACCCCCTAAATTGTGAGAAAACTCCTCATAATTGCAGATAATTTGCCATCGTAAATTTACACTCGGTACAAACTAGCTTATAATTTCTTTAACACGTTATAGATTTGGCGGCTGTTCGCTAATAATCTGTTAGACGTTATTGGAGGGTGAGATCTAATGAAGCTGACAATTTTATCCACAAGCGATACCCACGGGTACGTCTTCCCCACGAATTACGTGAAGAAGGGCAGTCACCTGGGCTTCGGATTGGCCCGAGCAGCCACCGTCATCGCTCAAGAACAGGCCGCTGCCAAGACTCAGGGGCCGGTCGTGACCATTGAAAACGGTGATTTTTTGGAGGGCTCGCCACTGGCCTATTACGTGGCCCGGGTCAAACCCGACCGCGATCCCCGGCCGTTGATGTCCATTTACAATCAAATTGACTATGATTGCGGTATTTTAGGCAACCATGAGTTTAACTATGGCCAAGATTACCTGCAGGCCGCGATTCGGGACGCCAAACGAACCATTCTCTGTGCCAATATTTTGGACAGCAATGGCGACCCCGAGTACGGTCAACCCTACCGTATTCTCGAAAAAGATGGCATCAAGATTGGCGTCTTGGGGCTCACCACCCAGGCCGTCTACAAGTGGGAAAAGGCCACTAACATTAGCGGCTTACAGTTCGAATCCGCCTACATAGCCGCGAAAAAATATGTGCCCATCATCCGTGAACAGGCTGACATCGTCGTGGTGTGCTATCACGGCGGTTTTGAGCGCGATTTAACCACCGGTAAGCCCAATGACATTCACGTTGGCGAAAACGAAGCCTACCACATTTTAGAGGCCATTCCGGGCATCGACGCCTTAGTCACCGGTCACCAACACCGGCAGTTAGCCACGGACGTCTTTGACATTCCCACGACCCAACCCGGCTTCCGAGGTCAGGCCATCGGTAAGATTACCCTAGACCTGGAACGGGACGCGACCGGCAAGATTACCGTGGTCGACCACGACTCGGAACTAGTCTCCGCCGCCGAAGCCCCGCTTGATGAAAAGGTGCTGACCGCCGCGGATGGCCTGAATCGCGAGGTCGGCCACTGGCTGGATCAACCGCTCGGCCACATCAAGGGCGATATGACCTTCACCGACCCCTTCGCCGCTCGGATCGACGAGACACCGTACATTGAATTCATTCAAAAAGTCCAAATGGCCACGATGGGGGCGGATATTTCCGCTACCGCCCTCTTCAACGATGAAGCTCGTGGCTTTGAAAATCCGATTACCATGCGAAACATCATGACCAACTACGTCTATCCCAACGGCCTGTCCCTCTTGAACATTACCGGCGCGGACCTCAAGGGGGCGTTGGAAGTGACCGCCCGCTATTTCAGCTCACAGAACGGTCAAATCATCGTCAATCCCGCCTTTATCCATCCCAAACGGCGGCAATACAACTACGACATGTACGAGGGAATTGACTACCGCATCAACGTGGCCAAACCCATGGGTCACCGCATCGAAAACCTGACGTACCACGGCCAACCCATTGCCGATGACCAACACCTACGGATCGCGCTGAACCAATATCGCGCGGTGGGTGGTGGCCACTACCCGATGTACAGTGCCGACAAGATTCGGGCCGAAAGCCAAGGTGCCATGAGCGAAATCATCGCCGACTACCTGCAGGCCCACCCGACGATCGACGCCACTGCGAACAAGAACTTCACCGTGGTTTACGATCCCGAATAATTTTTGGCGTTGCTAAAAAGCCGTTATCACGGTTATCTCTCAAATGAGATGCTCGTGATAACGGCTCTTTTTAGATTTCGTCAAAATGAAAACAGGCAGGTCCCCGCCAACTCGAACAGTACCTGTCTGCTTTCCGGCGGTTCACGCGCTACGCGTTGGCTGCCTTTTTCTTCTTGTGTTTCTTCTTTTTCTTCTCGTCGCCCACGTATTCGACCGCCGTGGACGTGCGAATCGTGGTGACTTTAATCTTGCCGGGATAGGTTAACGTCGATTCGATCTGCTTGGCTACTTCCTGCGTGAGGTTGGCCGCCGCGTGGTCGTCCAACTCCTTGGGTTTCACGATAATCCGCAATTCCCGACCGGCCTGAATGGCATAGCTTTCCGAAACGCCTTCCTGGTCGTTGGCAATCTTTTCCAGCGCCCGCAGTCGGTTGATATAATCCTCAACCGATTCACTTCGGGCCCCCGGCCGCGCGCCGGAGATGGCATCGGCCGCCGCGACTAAGTCGGACAGCGGCGACGTCTTCTCAACGTCGCCGTGATGGGCCGCAATCGCATTGATAACGACTTCATCTTCGCCATACTTCTGCGCAAACTCCGTCCCAATCTCCACGTGGGTGCCCTCGACTTCGTGGTCAATGGCCTTCCCCAAGTCATGAAGCAGGCCGGCCCGCCGCGCGAGTCGAGTGTTGTAGCCCAACCGCGCCGCCATGGCTCCGGTTAACTGGGCCACTTCAGTCGAATGCAGGAGGACGTTTTGCCCATAACTGGTCCGGTACTTGAGCCGGCCAATCAGCTTCATCAGATCGGGATGCATCCACCCCACGTGAAGCAGGCTGACGGTCTGTTCCCCGGTCTCCCACAGGCTGTGGTTGACGTCACGTTGGGCATTTTCGACCTGCGTTTCAATCTGGGTCGCCGAAATCCGCCGACTCGCCACGAGATTCGTCAGGGCCACACGGGCCACCTCACGGCGAATCGGATCGTGCGTGCTAATAAATAACGCGGTGTTGTCGTCCGGAACAAAAATCAAATCCGTCCCAGTCAACGTCTCGAGGAGCCGAATGTGCTGGCCCTCGCGACCAATAATCTTACTGCGAATCTCACCGTTGGGAACGGTGACGGTGTGTTCCAAGTGTTCCTTGGGCAAATCCTGGGGGCCACTTTCAGTGGCGGAAAGCACCACGTCCTTGGCCCACCGTTCGGCGCTGGCCTCCGCGTTGTCATTCAAGGCCTTTACCTCGACATCACGGTCGCGCTTCAAGGCCAACTCGGTGTCTTGAACCACTTTATCCTGGGCAGCCTTCACATCCATCCCCGCCTGATCAGCCAAGGTCTCCTCACGCTTCTCGCGGAGTTGACCGGCCTGATCGTGCAGAAGATGAATGGCCTGCCGTTGCTCACGGTTAGCCTGGCTGCGTTCGTCTAACATCGCCGTTTGGTCATCCAACCGCACGGCCATTTGGCCCAACAACTTTTCACGCTGTTGCCGCCGCTGTTCTCTTACCTGAATATCTCGTTGTTGTTCGGTCAGTTCGTCTTTTACGGATTGTTGATAGGCCAAAGTGGTGCGTCGGCTTTTCTCGTTGAGTCGATCCACCTTTTCTTTAGTCTGCTCGGTCGCCTGGGCGATAATGTCGCGGGCTTTGGCTTGCACCGCCAATAATTCTGCGCGATGCTGCCGCTGTCTGACTAGGTAGCCGAGCACCAGCCCGATCAACAACAGACCGATGACTAGTCCTGTTATTAACAATATGCTGTGCTCCTTAGTTTTCACTCCCGAGGTGGTCTCGGGTGGGTTGGTCTCTTATCTTGTTAATTATACGCTATTTACGGCCACAACCCAACCGTTCACTCGGCTGGTTTTTCCATGGCGGCCGGAATAAATAGCCAGACGAGTAGTAGCACCTTGAAGCCACTGGCGACCCACAGGACATCCAAGACCGCGACGTTGGCCAGCCATACGCCCAGCGCACAGCCCAGTAGAAAGGTCGTCAGGACACTCAGCAACTGAAATAACCGGTGCCGCGCAACCCGGTCGTGGTCAAAAATCGCCTGGTAACAGCTAGTCGCTAACCCTTTGGTATTACCGGTCATGATGCCATTGTTGATGGCGACCCCGCCCACCTGGCGAAAGGTCGTCAGTTCATAGCCGGCCACGATCCCCAGAAGAAATAACAGCCACGGATCGCTTAAATCTCGCTGAAAAAAGGCAATAACCGTATAGGCCACGACGTCCAAGACCATTAGCCACCGCAATTGATGCCGCGGATTTCCCCGACTCAGGCGTTCGCTCAAGCCCTGCGCCACAAAACACCCCATAAAGTAGCCGACCCACACGAAGCCGTTGGTCCAGGCCGCTTGCCAGCCGTCCGTGACCAATTTGACCACGCCGACCACGAGATTCCCGGTCTGCGCGCTGACGAAGGCCTCGCCGTGTTCCAGAAACGTATCGACATCAATGATCCCCATCAATAGGGTCGCTCCCAGGGCCAGAATGGTCTCGGTTAACGGGCGAAATTGCTTGGTGACCACGGGTTCCATGGCCCTCATCTCCTTAACTTAGTGCACGTATTCGGCGAGAAATGCCTTGACCTTTCGTTCGTAACGAGCCGGACTGTGGGACAAGGCCGCGGCATGCTTAGCACCGGGCACCACTAGCAATTGCTTCGGTCCGGCATCGGCGCGATAAACCTGATAAACCATCCGCGTTGGCACGAACGTATCGGCGCCACCGTGAATAAATAACATCGGCTTATGATTCTTCTTCACCGCCGCCAAAGCGTTGGCGTCTTTGAAATTAAAACCGGCCTTCGCCTTGGCCACCGCAATGGTCAGGGGAACCAGTGGCCAATAAGGAATGTTATACATCTGCTTGGCTTGATAGGTAATCTCCGCCTGTGCATCGGTATAGCCGCAGTCTTCAATATAGGCCTTCAACTGCCGCGGCGTCTTCAGGCCACTGGTCATCATGGTCGTGGCGCCCCCCATGGACACGCCGAATAAAACGACTTGTGACTGGGGACCCTGCTTGGCGATGACTTGCTTGACCCATTTCAAATAATCCTTGCTCTCGTAGTAGCCGTAGCTGATGACCTTGCCTTGGCTCTGTCCCTGACCACGCGTATCGGGAATGAGTGTGTTGTAGCCCAGTTGGTGAAACATCGCCACATAACCGCCCATGGCTTCTTTGTTCGACCCGAAGCCGTGGACCAAGACCACCGTCTTCTTGGTGGCCTTAGCGGCAGGAATATAATCGGCCACTAAGTTTAGATTTGTCCCGACCGCCTTCTCCGTCCAATGTTGCTTCGCGACGTCTCGATACCACTTCTTCTGGTGATACAAAGGGTCGGTCTTCTTCAGTGTGGTGCTGGTGGCCACGAAGCTCTTCTTGCCACTAGCGACCGTCATGTTGTAGAAGTACAGGCTCGCCCCCAACAAGCCGCCAATAATCACAACGACCAAAATCCCTAGGCTGATGAGCCCCCATTTTTTACGTTTACTCACAATTGTTGCCTCCCAATTCTCGGACCACTAGCTGTTAGCGGCCACATTTCTCTCTTGTGATAGTATACGAAGTTCTTTGGACCAGCGCAATCGTTACGAAGTTTGCTATAATGAGCACAACCCGTGCCCGACTGATGATTAGCCTCACTGAACTAAGGCTGACGGGAATCAGCTAAAGGAATTTGGCCGTTGTCAGCACTACTGTCCGAGCTGGCCGCCTTACCGTTCGTGGAATCTAGGCTGGATCGCTGGGGAAGGCCGGCCCGAGCCACAGGGCGGTCTCGAGCCTTGCTTTGAGCCGGAAAACCACCGTCTCAAAGTCACCGATTTAGCGGCTAAAATCGCCCCTAAATCCCCCGGCTGAGCCTAGATTTCCCTTCACTCACGGCTACATATGGTCAGTCAACCATAACGCTAAGTTCAGGACATGCGCCCATATTCGGTGAGCCCTCGTTAGCTTCTGCTGAAGGCCATCACCGTGTCAGAACTCTTGGTAGGCACAAACTGGTGGCTTAGCTTGACCTTAGTGTTGGACCAGAATTACCGTAGTCCCGTCTGTCACGCCGTTGGTCATTGCTATAGCTAACACCACCGTAGCCGGGAGTGAAGCCCAAGATGAACTCAGCCGCGGGATTCCCTTAACGGCTGATTCTTGCTGGTTAGGGAATTGTGCCTTGGAAACACCGATTTGGGGCGGTTCCAAGCGAGTTTTGAGACCGCCCTTTGGCTCAAAACGTCCGTCCACCGCGTTCCAGCCTAAATTTCGCGAACGGCAAGGCGAACCGCTCCGAACAAGGCTGCCGACGACGCCCGCTTTTTACCAATTTCATGTTCAACCAGCTTCACTATACTTATTGTTCAAAATAATCCGTAGCACGTGGCGACCTAGGAGGCGTTACTTATGAAATATTCATTGAATTGGGATCTCGATTCACTCTTTAGCGGCGGCATCAATTCCGCTCAACTGAAAGCTAAATTAGCACAGCTCAAGACTGCCATCGCGGCCTTAGGCGACCTACTGGACCGCTGGGATGCTGCCAGCGATGCCCCACACTATCAGCAGTTCAACAAGATTATCACCCAGCTTCAAGCCATCGAATCCGGAATTGGCCAGGCCGGCCTCTTCATCTCCGCCGTTGGCTCGGCCGATATTAACAATCCCGATGTGGCACCGGTCAATGCCCGGCTAAACGATCTGGAGAACCAGGCCGACAACGTGAGTGGCAAGCTCAAGAAGGTCTTGGTTCAGGTGCCCGATGCCAACTTCGCCGCGATGCTCGCGCAGCCAGACCTACAACCGCTGGCCTTTAACCTCAAAGAGATGCGTAACGACGGTAAGGAACTGCTCGATGACAAGACGGAAGCCCTCATCAACCGGCTGGACCTCGATGGCAAGGCGGCCTGGAGCGCCCACTACGATTCGCTGGTCGCAACGGTCACGGTCCCCTTCCACGATGCGAATGGCCAGCCGCTCACCCTCTCCGCCGGTCAAGCGGACAATAATCTCTTGGGCAACGCCGACCCCCAGTACCGCGCCGAGTTATTGCCGGCCTGGGAACAGGCGTGGACGGATAAGGAACAACTCTTTGCCGACACGTTAAACCATTTGGCCGGCTTCCGCCTCACCGAGTACGCCGCCCATGGCACCACCGACTTTCTCCGGCAACCGTTGAAGGACAACCGACTCAGTGCCGCCACCCTCAATACCATCTGGCAGGTGGTAGACGACAACAAGCAATTTCTCCTCGACTACCTCGACCGTAAGGCGGCCCTACTGGGAAAGAAGCACGCCGGCTGGCAAGACGTGGAGGCCCCACTGAACCTACCGGGAAGTCACCTCCACCACTTCACCTACGACGAGGCGGCCGCCTTTATTATCAAATACTACGGCGAGTTCTCGCCGAAGATGGCGGCGCTGGCCCAACACGCTTTTGAACACCACTGGATTGAGGCCGAAGACCGCGCGGGAAAGGCTCCCGGCGGCTGGATGGAGAGTGCCCCCGAGACCCACGAATCCCGAATCTTCATGACCTTTACCGGCTCGCCCAACGATGTTTCCACGCTGGCACACGAACTCGGCCACGCCTTTCACTCCAGCGTGATGGAAGACCTCCCGTACCTGCGGCAAGACTACGCGATGAACGTGGCAGAAACAGCCTCGACCTTTGGTGAACTGATCGTGGCGGACGCCAACGTCAAGGCGGCTCAGACGCCCGCCGAAAAGATCACGCTGCTGAATGCCAAGATGGACAATCCCGTAGCGATGTTCCTGAACATTCGGGCCCGTTATCTCTTTGAGACGCGCTTCTACCAGCTTCGGCAACAGAAGCTGGTCACGCCGGCGGAATTAAACGAACTGATGCTCAACGCCCAGAAGGAAGCCTTTGGCCATGACCTGTCGACCTACTCCCCTCACCTGTGGGCCAGCAAGCTTCATTTCTACATCGACGACCTGTCCTTCTACAACTTTCCTTACGTCTTCGGTTACCTGTTCAGTCTCGGCATCTACGCCAAGGCGCAGCAGGAAGGCAACTTCGAAGACGCCTACATCGCCCTGCTGCGGGATACGGCCAACATGTCCACGGAGGACCTGGCCCGCAAGCACCTGGGCGTCGATCTGACCAAGCCGGACTTCTGGCTAGCCGGCGTCAAATTAATCAAACGCGACGTGGCGGAATTCATGCGGCTAACCGATTCACTGGTCAACTAGTCAACTTTCGATTAAAAGTAACGCTAAGTGGTATAATGAAAGTAAAGACTAGCGAAAGAAACGGGTGAGTTGAATGTTTTCTGAACGACTTCGGGCTTTACGGCGCGGTCAACACATTACATTGGAACAACTGGCAACGGCCTTAAACGAACAACAGTCCGTGGGGCCAGACGAGCATCCAAATACGGCGTCACAGATTGGTAACTGGGAACGGGGCATCCGGACCCCCTCATTCATTGAGGTCCGCAAGCTCGCGGAATACTTTGACGTCACCATGGACTATTTAACCGGGAAAGCGGAACGCGATGAGTATGATCTTGGTCGCTTATTTCTCTCCGGCAAGCAGTTGAGCTTTAATCGGGAATTGTTGAGCGGCCGCGACCGTTACGAGATTTACCAGTTGATTGACGGCTACCTGCATGGCCGCGAGAATCGGGTCACGCCACCGGATACGAACCAACAAGAAGAATTGGATCTACACTTAGATGATCATTAACCACCTAGAGTCGGCCGGAGCTTGTCGGTCGACTTTTTCGTTATTCCCCACACGTCAAGTTTAGAAAGGACCTTTCTCGTGAATCCTAAGAAATTACGGCAACTTAAAAAAAAGATTCGACACCAACCCTTAACCCAACGCAAGACGGCTTATATCGCGCGAATGACGGACTACTACCACCAATTCAACGCGATTCCGGCCGCAAAAATTCTCATCAGCAACGTCCTGCTGGCCGACCGCATGCTAGCCGCGGGCGATTTACCTCAACAGGTCCCGCTACTACAGTTACCCGACGACATTCAAGACCAGATCTTTAAAAAAATCGGTGAACAATATCCCGCGGGCGATGCTACCGGTGATCGGCTGTGGAACGAGCTAACCGACGCGCTCCCCGCCCTGGACCACGACTTGCGGTCATTCCGTGACTACTTGGAAAATCACTACGGCATGTGGGCCTACACGTCCGCACCGTTCGTGGCCGATCTGGCCAAATTCGTTGGCGATCGCGCCGTGTTGGAAGTCATGGCGGGCAACGGCTACATCTCGAAGGGCCTGCGCGATGCCCACAAGACCGTTTACGCCACGGACAGTCAGGCCTGGACCGCCGAGAACGAGACCGGTCGGCATCCCCTGACCCAGATTGAACCCCTGGCCGCCGTGGACGCCTGGCAGAAGTACCGGGACCAAGTCGGTGTGGTCGTCATGTCCTGGTCGCCCGACGGCTTGCCGTTAGATTGGGAGCTTCTGCAGGCCATGCGTGCCGATCACCGCGACGTGGACTTCGTGGTGATCGGCGAACCCCATGGGGCCACCGGTTCCGAAGCCTTCTGGGACCACGCCGAACTGTTGGAGAACAAGGCGACCCGCGACCTCAACCGGCATTTTACGCCAATCGACCTGGTCCAAGACCACGTCTACCTCGTGAAGTAACGCGCGAAATATTACAAATGCAAAAACTACCCGTTACTTATTTACCCACGATTAACCGTTTGATAATATAGTTACTGGTTAATCGGCAGAGGGAGGAACCAGTCATGGTCGCATTTGGGAATATTTTATTTTACGGCTTGGGTACTTTATTGATTGTGGCAGTAGGTTACGCGGCATTCGCGAGCTACCAAGCCCATCGTGATGAATAACGCAAGCAGCCCTAACCGGCGATGGTTAGGGCTGCTTTTTTAGTTAAACTTGCTCATCTTTTTCCTGGCGGCGGTCACCCTAGGTCTATTGGTACTCCGCCCAAACCAGCACGAGGCTCAGCAGAAACATCAATCCAATGGCAATCGCGTGCCAGCGCTTGTTACCCACGAAGATGGCGATATACTCGCGGATGATGGCGTTGGGGAGAAAGAACTTCGCGGTGTGGGCGCCAATCCCGTTGGCCGGCACTCCCGCCTTGCGGGCAATCATCCCCGCCCGGAAGGTATGGTAGCCGTTGGTCACGAAGGTAATCTTGGGTTGTACGGTCCCCCGCGCATCGATAATCTGCTTAGAAAAGACCATATTCTCGTAGGTCGTCTTGGACTGGTCCTCGGCAATCGCCTGTTCCGGTGGAAGGCCGTGGTCGATCGCGTACTGCCGCATGGCCACGCCCTCCGCAACCGTTTCATCGCTGCCCTGACCGCCGGAAAAGATGATGACCGGTCCCTGGCCAATCTTGCGTAGCTGCTTGCGATAGAATTTCAGTGCGCGGTCAATCCGCTGGCCCAGTAACGGCGACACCTCGTTACCATTGAGCAGGCCGGCGCCCAGAACAATCAGGTAGTCCTGGCGATAACGGGGATGGTTAAATTGATAAATCACCAGCATCGTCAAATAATTGTAGAACCAGAAGAGCACGTAGAAGATGACCATCCCGGGAAACAGATTGATGAAGGTCGCCAGCGGCCCGGGTAAGTACAACGAGGTCCACCGAACCACGAACGGTGCCAACAGAATCGCCACGCCCAAGAAGAGCGTCAACATGTTGGCTAGCGTATGACTCTCCCGCCGCCACACGATCCACGCGTTCCACAACAGGAGAAAGGCTTGTAAGGCAAACGCCAACCCAATCAGCAGGATGACGCCGATAAACAAAATGAGACTGATGGCAAACAGCCATTTATTGCCAAACCCAACGATGGAGACCGCCAGCATCGCCATGGTGGTATAGAAAAATAGCGAAAACCAAATACCATTGCTCAACCGGCGTTTCTCAAGCGCATAGCGGATGAAGAAGATCGCACCGAATAGCAGTGGCACCAGCCACCCCCAGTAGACAACCGGGGGAACGTTAAATAATTCGTCTTGCATGAAACGCCTCCAAAAGACTTGATACCCTTAGGATACCATGAATTTCACAAAAACAGACGATCGCTGTCGACCGGCAGTAAAACGGCCATTAGCCCTCACTGAACCGCGCGTTAGGAACCGTTCCTTTTTGATAAGCCGTCACCACCTTAGTCAGGTTCACGTCCTCATAGCGTCGAACGGCTGTCTTGGCGCGCACCTGTTTAATCGTTCGGGGTTGCGTGGGCGAAACCCACTGCTTGTTGCCCGTAATGTAGGTGCCGTTGGCCAAGCGGTAGCGTGTCATCTCCCCGCGTTTGATAACCTGCGCCACGGCGACTGCCTTGCCCTGTCGGATGTGGCGCACCGGTCCCGTCAAGCGACTCGTCTGATAAACGTTAATGCCCTGCGGTGCCGTCACGTACAGTCGCCGGTAGTGGCCACCCCAGTACAGCTTGACCGCGTAGTCATCATTGGGCGTCACGATCGTGTGAGTAAACGCCGGCTCCCGGCCGGATTGAGATGGCTCGGCGACCGTGAAGACGGGACTATTGGACCGAACCCGCTCCGAGCGGGCCATCACCTGGGCGCTCGCCTCTAAGGCATGGTCCGTGACCTGACTGCGCGACCAACAAAAATTCCAGATTAACCCGATGCCCAACGTCACGCCAATCGCCAACAAAACTCGATATAAAATCATCATTGTTATCTCCTTCATCTATCGCCCTTGTTCATTAGTTTTCAGTACGCTATAACCATAACATTTATTTTATATAAAAAGATACCACACATTTTACAGTATGGCTAGTTAATCTCAAAATTGTTTATATCTATCAATCATTTGCTAGTAGGAAAGCCCTTCACTCTTTAAACGATCGTCCTAGTGCGAGCGAAGAAGGATCGGTCCGCGAGCTTTCAGTCAAGGCTAGTCGTTCTCCTTCATAAGTCAACATCCTTCAAATTTTGGCAAAAAAAAACGCCCGCTCCATCCCTAAGGACGAAACAGACGTTTTTACCACAGCACTCGCCGAAGCGAATGGATTTATCTCGGAATCCACATTCCCTCAAAATCAGACACGTCACAATACGGTGACATCTGTGCCCTGCTGACAAATTCACCTAGCCGCTTGCGCGGACGCCCCTTGCAAGCAAGGAACGCGTGATTTCTCGACTCATCGCATACCAAATATACTACCACAGCAATGGCCGTTACGCAAGACTATTTCTTTTTGGCGGTCGACGACTTCTTGACGTCCGTTTCTTCCTTGTTGGTGGCCGCCGCCTGTAGCTTTTCAATCTGCAAGTTCAACCAGTCGTGGAGGCTCTGGTCGGCCGTCTGCGCCTGTTCCACGTACGTCGTGGCCGGGGCCAAGGCGTCGATCCGCAAGCCAGAAACGTTGATATCCGGCGTCTCAATGACCGCGTAAACGTTCAGGTCTTGCTCCACATTGGTTTCCATAATCTTGCCGATGGTCTTGGTATCTTGCAGTGGTAAATTAATCACACTCATCTCTAACCGCACGGAAACGGCCGTATCGGTCAACTTCAATTCGGCCTGGGCCAGCTGGTCCGCGCCAATCTGTTGTCGGATGAACGCGGCCAAGGGCGCCATGGCCTCGTCCGGATCGGCAAAGAACTTCGCCTGCGTGGTCTCCGCCGTGAAATGTTCAATCTGATCATCTGCTACTGCATCTATAAATGCTTGTACTTCTCGCTTCATTTACCCACCTCGTTTTAATGCCCGAATCGTTTCCGATCACGTCTGTCTCGTTCAGCCTTCCGTAACCGTAAGGCCAGAACCAGCCAATAAGCGTTGGCCACCATGACGGCAATGCTCCCGGCCGACATCAGAATCCGCACCATTAACGTGGTGTGGTCGTAACCCCACATCGTGATAACCACGCTGATTAAAGCCAGCGTGTACATGGCGATGACCAGCCCCATCAGATAAAACGACGGCCGCCAATCTAGGGCAGCCAGGACAATGGTGATGGCATACAGGGCCACTGCCAGCGCAGAAGACCGCCAGAATTCACCCATAGACGTGGTCAACCCAACAAACGAGCGCGACATCAGAAAATTAATAACCAGGAAGCCAAACATCGAAATGATGGCCCAGGCAATCACGTTACGATCTTTCATTTAGAATTAAACTCCTCAATAATTGCTAAGTAATTAAAAGCGCGGCCACAATCGACCACGCTTTCGTCAATTTCAATTTCTATTCTAACGTATCTAGCGGCTAAAATCAGCAAATCCACCAATTCTTAGACGAGATTTAATCCACCAAGAGGTTCAGCACGTCTTCGGTGTCAATCCCGTTGAAGTAGAGTTGCGTGTTGACGCTGTTCAACACGGCACCCACATGCTCGCGGTCATACCGCACACCATTGAGCTTATCCGCCAATTCCGTGGCGTCACTCGGCCCGAAGAAGTCGCCGTAGAACTTGATATTTTCAATCTTACCACCGTCAACCAACAGCCGGGCATCGATGGTCCCCGCCGTAAAGTGTTGCCGCTTCTTGACCGTGAACTCTGGGGAATTGCCGTAAACCCAATCCCAGTTTGCGTAGTAGTCATTGAAGATCTTGTCGATCGCGGCTTGTTCGCTATCCGCAATCTGGACTTCCTTGTCGGCAATGGCGTCGAGACTATCCACGTGGAACAATTCCTTCAACAACGTGTCGCGGAATTCCGGCACCGTCAAGTTCTGATACTCTGGGGCTAAGTATGGCTTCAGATTCGTGACCCGTGAACGGACGGACTTAATCCCCTTGGACTTCATCTTATCTTCCGGCACGTTTAAGGCGTGAGCAATCACGTCTTGGTCCACGTCTAACATCAACGTTCCGTGAGAGAAGGTCTTGCCGCTGTGCGAGTACATCGCGTTACCGGAGAACTTCTTGCCATCGACTAAGATGTCATTACGGCCGGAAACCTCAACGGACTTGGCTCCCATGGCATGTAAGGCATCGACGATGGGTTGGACGAACGACTTGAAATCGCCAAATTCTTCGCTATCGCTATCAACCACAAAGCTAAAGCAAAGGTTGCCGAGATCTTGATAAACAGCGCCACCACCCGATAACCGACGGGTGACCGTGATGTTATTTTCTTCCACGTATTTCTGATTGATTTCTTCCAACGTGTTTTGATTCCGCCCAACGATGATGCAAGGTCCCTCGTAGTAGAACAAAACCAGCGGTTCATCGAATTGCTTATTGTTCATTAAGTACTGTTCGGTCGCTAAGTTGTGACGAATATCATGTGACTTCATGGCATACCAATACATAACTCAAAAACCCCTTTCGAATTAACCAATCGCCGGGTAACGACCCCGGCTACGATAAATCATAGCACGCATTGGAACCGATTACAATTTAGCGTCAATATAATGGAAAAACATGTGTAAATTCAGCGGGATTGGGGGAACGTTTGCGCCGGGCCAACCAGTACTTGCGGCAAAAATAAAAGGCCCATGCACACGGCACGGACCCAGCCCCCGTCAGAGTTCACCCCTGGCGGTCCTGACTGTTATTAATGGTGGCCTTAGTCACCATTCGATTTTATACCCTCATTATAACGCCACTAACTAAAGTTTAGTAGCATTTTGCTCACCAAATCTAGTCGTTAATTAGTCGACGGAAATAACCGTGCGTGTGGAGGTCTTGCTTGAGGTCCGTCATCGTAAATTGATGATAAAACTTACGATAATCCTCATCGGCCAGCGTGAACAAGTCCGTCAGCGTCTGCGAGATGTTCGCCGAAATATCGGTGGCGTCCGTGTTCTTGGTTCCCTTGGAATCCCCGGTGATGAAGCGCGCGTAGCTAATGGTCGGTGGAATCGTCAAATCATAGAGTTCCCCCACATTAATCTCGTCTAGGCTCCGGATTAACTGGTACCCACCATTCTTGCCCACGGAGCCTTCAATGTAGCCCTGCTTGTGCAACACGGAGAGGATGTTGCGGATCATCACCGCATTTAGTTGGAGTGACGTTGCCAGTTCACGGCTCGCGATCTTTCGAGGACGGTTCTCGTCCAGATAGAGCAAGCTGTGCACGGCAACGGAAAAGTCTAATCTCATCGTCTAGCCATCGCTTTCAAAAAGTCTGTAATCAATACTGGTATCATACCACATTCTCTCGGCAAACAGACGTCTTCGCTGATATCCCTTAGCAGATTCTCATCTGAAATATACATGCATAACTTTTCAGATAATTGTATACATCACCCCCATTAATTATTGGTTTAGCAAGCAAATTGACCAACTTAATGGTTTTAAGTTAAATTTTTTATCATTTTATTCAATTTCTGCGAAGATTGATATAACAAAGTTTATGAGGATTTTATGAATATTTTATGACCAAATTTAAAATCTGGGGGTTGTAAATGAGAATTTGATTAACTATAATCAAAAACAATTATTGTTCTCAAGCAAATTGAATACGCCAAGACGTTTATTCATCAAGCTTTATCTCTAAATGAGAAGTAGATTAGAACATTGGGAGGGATTTCCGTGGAAACCGCATCAAACTTTCTAAACATTAAGGACGTCAGCACGGCTTTCAAGATCGACGGCCAGTACTATGACGCCATCTCCCACATTAACCTCCAGGTCCAACACGACGAAATTCTCGCCATCGTTGGTGAATCAGGCTGTGGTAAGAGTACCCTAGCCACTACCATCATGGGACTCCATGATCCGGCAGAGACTAAAATTTCCGGCGAAGTCGACTTTGAAGGCACCGACCTCCTGAAACTTGATGAACAGGGTTACAACCAATTCCGAGGGGCCAAAATTGGCATGATCTTCCAGGACCCCTTGTCTGCGTTGAATCCGTTAAAACGAATTGAAGAACAGATCAGTGAAGTCATGGACTACCATACCGACCTCTCCGCCGAGGACAAGCACAAGCGCGTGCTCGAATTGCTCGACCAGGTTGGGATCGTCAATCCCCAACGGACCGCGCGGCAGTTCCCCCACGAACTCTCCGGGGGGATGCGGCAACGGGTCATCATCGCCATTGCCATCGCCTGCAAGCCGGACCTCATCATTGCCGATGAACCAACGACGGCCCTCGACGTGACCATTCAAGCCCAGATCCTAGACGTCTTACGCGATATTCAAAAAGAAAATCACGCCGGCATCATCCTCATCACCCACGACTTAGGGGTGGTGGCCGAGACGGCCGATCGGGTGGCGGTTATGTACGCCGGCCAAATCGTCGAGCAGGGAGCGGTTGAACAGGTCTTCAATACACCTGAGCACCCTTACACCCGCTCCTTACTGCGGTCCATGCCTCAACGAGACAATGAAAACGACGACCTCTACGTCATCCAGGGCAATGTGCCTTCCTTACAAAAGATGCCGGCCACGGGCGATCGCTTCGCCCCCCGGATTCCATGGGTGCCGGCCGAGGCTCACGAAAAGAATCCGACGATGCACGAGGTGGCCCCCGGTCACGAGGTGCGGTGTACCTGTTACAAGCATTTCCAATTTCCAGATGAGCAAGGGAGCGTGAAGGCATGAGCCTAATCGAAATTAAGGATTTAAAAGTTCATTATCCGATTCGTTCCGGCTTCTGGAACCGTATCACCGATTCCGTTCGGGCCGTGGACGGCGTCAGCTTCAACATCGAGGCCGGCGAAACCTACGGACTGGTCGGTGAATCCGGGTCCGGTAAGTCCACCACTGGTAAATCCGTGGTTGGCCTCGAAAAGGTTACCAGCGGTTCCATCCTATACAAGGGTCTCGATATTACCAAGGCCGAGAATCGCCGCAAGTTGGATTACAACCACGATGTCCAAATGATCTTTCAGGATTCACTCTCCAGTCTGAATCCCCGGAAGCGGATCGAAGATATCATCGCCGAACCTCTCCGGAACTTTGAACACCTAAGCAAAGACGATGAAAAATTACGGGTTTTGCAATTATTAAACATCGTCGGTCTGGACGCGGATGCCCTCTACAAGTACCCGCACCAGTTCTCCGGTGGACAACGCCAACGGATCGGTGTCGCCCGAGCGGTGGCCACGAATCCCAAGCTAATCATTGCCGATGAACCGGTTTCTGCCTTGGACCTTTCCGT
Source organism: Levilactobacillus sp. HBUAS70063 (assembly GCF_038374745.1). Lineage (NCBI taxonomy): Bacteria > Bacillati > Bacillota > Bacilli > Lactobacillales > Lactobacillaceae > Levilactobacillus > Levilactobacillus sp. HBUAS70063. Next base: position 131,448 of record NZ_JBANSM010000005.1, read on the forward strand.
TCAAGCGCAGGTGCTGAACTTTATGAAGAAGATTCAGCGTGAATTCGGCATTTCCTACCTCTTCATCTCCCATGATCTAGGGGTGGTTCGGCACATGTGCAATAACATTGCCATCATGAACCGCGGTCGTTTAGTGGAGATTGGCACGCGAGATGACATCTACAATCATCCCCTGCACATCTACACCAAGCGACTCCTGGCCGCCATTCCCGAAACCAACGTCAACTCGCGTGAGGCCCACCGTGCTTCGCGGCTAGCCGTTGAGGAAGTCTACCGGGAACAGCGGAGTAAGTACTACGACGAACAGGGGGAGGCCTACCCATTGGTTCAGGTCACCCCGACTCACGCCGTTGCCTTACCGCAAAATGTTGCGCAACAACTCGCTCGTCAGGAAGGGGAGGTGCAGGCCTAATGTGGAAAACAATTCTCCGGCGTTTCTTAATCATGATTCCCGAAGTTATTATCTTAAGTATTCTGGTCTTCCTACTGGCCAAAGCCATGCCCGGTGACCCGTTCACCGGCTCCATTAACCCGAAGGCGGACCCCGCACAGATTCACCATTTAATGAAAATCAATGGTCTGTACGATCCCTGGTACCAGCAATACTGGAACTGGGTGGTTCACCTGTTCCACGGTAACTTAGGGAACAGTTATCAGTATCAGGAACCGGTTACTCGCTTAATCGGTGGTCGGGCTGCGAACACCCTATGGTTAGCCCTCTTCACCATGATTCTGACCTACGTCTTCGCCCTGCCAATGGGCGTCTACGCCGGGCGGCATGAAGGCAAACTCCCCGACACCATCATCCGGGTCTACACCTACGTAACCTACTGTATTCCCTTCTTCGTCATCTTGGTCATCGGCATTTGGATCTTCGGTTACGTGTTGGGCTGGTTCCCAACGACCGGGTCGATTTCCTCGAGCGCTAACAACTGGATACAAACCTTAGGATCGCGTTTCTACCATATTCTCCTACCCGGCTTACTCGGGGCGTTGTTCGGGACCGTCAATATCGTCCAGTACCTGCGTTCCGAAGTGATTGACTCCAAGCATTCCGATTACGTGCGAACGGCGCGGTCGAAAGGGGTTCCTAGCAAGGATATCTACCGGCACCACATCTTCCGGAACTCCCTGCTACCCATCGCCGCTTTCGCCGGCTACTCCATCACCGGTCTGTTAAACGGGTCCATCTTTACCGAAACGGTCTTCTCGTATCCCGGCATGGGGCTGCTCTTCGTGAACTCCATTAGCTACCGGGATTACACCGTCATCACCGCATTGGTCCTTATCTACGGGATCTTGAACCTGATTGGAACATTGTTATCCGATATTATTCTAAGCATTGTCGATCCACGTATTCGAATCCAGTAAGGGAGGCTAAACAGAATGGCAGAAAATTTCGAACAACACTCAGATATTTCCGCGGCTGATTTAGCCCGGTTAACCCAGGAAGCGCAGGCCGAGGCCACGCCTTCCACGGCTAAGATTATCTGGAGTGAATTTAAGGCGGACAAACCCGCCATGGCGGCCCTCATCATCATCGTGGGCTTCATCCTCTTCGTCATGATTGGCGCCTTGTTCATCAATACGCCCAAGATGATGGAGACCAACATCATGGGTTACTTCAACCAACCGTTTACCGCCGATTATTGGCTCGGGGCCGATTCGGCGGGGCGTTCGGTGGCTAAACAGCTGATCGTCGGTTCCCGGAACTCCATCGGCATCGCCATCGGACTGACGGTCATCTCTTCGACCTTCGGGATTTGCTGGGGGTTAATCTCCGGCTACTTCAACGGCTACATCGACTGGGGCATGCAACGGATTTACGACTTCATGATGATGTTGCCAATGACCATGATGATCATCGTTTTGGTCACCATCATCCCCCACTACAACTCCGTCACCCTGACGTTTATCTTTTCCATCTTCTATTGGGAAGGTACGTCACGGCTGATTCGGTCGCGAACCTTGGCCGAAGCGGAAAAGGACTACGTGGCCGCCTCCAAGGCTTCCGGGACCAGTCATTGGAAGATTATCTTTAGAGAAATCATGCCGAATATTTCTTCTTTAATCATCGTTGACTGTACCCTTTCCTTCGCCGAGAACATCGGGGTTGAAACCGGACTATCCTACCTGGGCTTCGGGCTTCCCAGCCAGACGCCGTCGTTAGGGACGATGATCGCTAACGCCAACGACCCGAACAACATCACCCAATACTGGTGGACCTGGTTCCCAGCGGCGTTAGAAATTATTATTTTATGTCTTTCAATCAGCTACGTTGGCCAAGTGCTTCGACGCGCTGCGGATGCTTCGCAACGTCAGGGTTCAATCAACTAGCTTAAATACATGAGCCATTTGAGGAGATGGTGCCCACTCATCAAGCAGGACGTTCAATTCACCGTAACGACGCGTGATCCTGAGGAGAATCATACGCCTGTCTCATAGAGGATTTTTTAAAATCAAGGGGGAAACATAGTATGGATAAGAAAAAGCTTGCCTTGTCCGCCATGGCGGTTCTCGCAACCGTCAGCCTCGCGGCATGTTCCAGCAAGAGTTCATCCAGTTCCAAGAGCGGCACTAGCGGCGCTTCCGTGCAATTAAAAGCGGCTTATAAGAACACGAAAGCGACCGATAAGACGGCCACTAAGAATAGCACCTTAAAGCTGGCCGAACCAAACGACTCGCCATTCCAAGGGATCTCTGACCCCGTTCTGTCGACAAACTCCGAAGATACCGACGTCTTCTCACCCGGTGGTGACCAGGCCAACAACACCAACGGCCTGTTCCACACCGATAAGAACTTCAAGATCATCAAGGGTGGCTTAGCTAACCAAACGATCAATCGGAAGGCCAAGACCGTCACGATTACGTTACGGAAGAACGCCAAGTGGTCTAACGGTGATCCCGTCACCGCCAAGGATATCGAGTATCCATACGAAGTCATCGCTAACAAGAAGACGACTTCGCAACAATACTCCGCCGACTTCAATAACATCAAAGGGATGGCGGCCTACCACACGGGTAACGCCAAGACCATCTCCGGGATTACCTTCCCCGATGGTCAAAAGGGGCGGACTGTGGTTATTCATTTGACCAAAGTCACCCCAGCTATGCAATACCTGGGAAACTCCTTTATCTGGGGAACCGTTGAACCTTACGAATACATCAAGAACGTCCCAATTGCCAAGTTAGCTTCCTCCAAGCAAGTCCGGAAGAACCCAATCTTCACGGGTCCTTACAAGTTGGATAAGGTGGTCGAAGGTGAATCCACCACTTGGTCACCAAACAAGTACTACTACGGCAAGACCCCTAAGATCAAGCACATCTCAATCAATGTCGTTTCTTCCAACAACATCGACAAGGCCATCCAGTCTAACAAGTACGACTTCACGTTGCCTTACGGTGTTCTGCACGGGACCGACTACAAGCAATTGAAGAGTGTCAAGAACTACCAGATTACGGGTCAACCAGCGTTGTCCTATGACTACTTTGGTTTCAACGTGGGGCACTACGACACCAAGACCCAAAAGAACGTCATGGACAAGAATAGCAAGATGGCCAACAAGAGCTTACGTCAAGCCATGATGTACGCTCTGAATCTCGATGCCATCAGCAAGAAGTTCGGGAACGGTATTACTTGGCGGGCCAACACCCTAATCCCACCAATCTTCCAGAAGTACTGGGATTCTTCAGCCAAGGGCTACCCACTGAACATCAAGAAGGCCAACAAGTTGCTGACCGATGCCGGTTACAAGAAGCGTAACGGTAGTAAGTGGCGTTCCGATCCTAATGGCAAGAAGTTAACCATCTACTTCGGTGCCATGACCGGGACTTCAGCTCAAGCCGCCGAATACCAAGACTACCTGCAACAATGGCACAAGATTGGCTTGAACGTGAAGTTTGCCACGGGTAAGACGATGGAAATGAACAGCTTCTACTCCACGTTGCAAGCACCTAAGCAAAGTAAGATTGACGTCTACGACGCTGCCTGGGGCTTATCATCCGAACCAACGCCTACGCAAATCTACGGTGAAGACGCAACTTACAACATGGGTCACTTCGTTTCTAAGAAGAACACCCAACTGATGAACAACATGAACAACAGCAAGGCCTGGAATGAAAGCTACCGGATCAAGGCCTTCAAGCAATGGCAAGAATACATGAATGACCAAGCGGCCGTTGCCCCTGATTCATTCAGCTACAACTGGGCACCTGTTAACAAGCGGGTTAAGGGCTTCAACATGAGTCCAGCTAACAGTAACTTCTGGTCCGGATTGTCCTTTACTTCTTCAAGCATGAAGTAGGCGAACGCCAATCTAGTCCAACTGAACCGTCACATCCTCTGCGATGCGGCGGTTTTTTTAGTGGCAATCGCCACGGCCCAACGGATCCACGTCACTCACGACGCGGCCTAAGACCCCAATGGGCAGACGGCGAACCCCAATTACATGTAACGGTGCCGGTCCCCGCGCCATCAGTTCACCCCAGGTTACGATTACTCCGCCTCCGCGCAATCCCACCGACCACCCCGTTTGTGCTAGTGCTAGCCGACGGTTGAGCTAATATTTCATGATACGCCCCAATTCATCTTGAGTTCTGTACTCGCCACTATACGCGAAAGTGGCGTCCCTGCCAAGCCCAAAAATCCCGGTGTGTCGCCGTTTATAAGTGTTTTAATAACCACGCTAGCCCCGATAGATTCCCCTAAAATCGACCAAATACCCGCCACAAAATGGCGTCCGATATTTATTTTATTATCACCGCTTTTCCCAGTTCTTTGACCGGCCTAACGAAGACACCCGACTGAACGGTCAGCCCTTTGGATCACGTCTAGGCCTTTCATTTTCGCTAAAAATCCATATCCTTAACGATCCGTCATGGCACGACTATCAGTCATTAGCCGCCATTTACGGCCTGACCTCACCACTTCGGCTGATGCCACGGATAGTCAAGTGTGAGGCCCAGATTTTTTTGATTCGCATCAACCCCGTAAAATACGGCTTTTTCACGTCCTTTCACTATGAGACGGGCAATTAAGTGCTTACACAGCCGGCAATAAATGATATAGTATAGGTAAAGTATCAACATGTCTCGTGAAGGGGTGGCATTCTATATGTTACAACAATACAAGAACATTCTGGTTCCCGTTGACGGTTCTAAGGCAACCCAACCAGTTTTAGAAAAAGCAATTGAAGTCGCTAAACGTAACCAAACGCATCTTGATATCTTAAACGTTCTCGAAGTTAACCAATTCAGCGATACTTACGGTGGCGCTGTGAGTGGCGATGTAATCTACAAGCTCTCGCAAGACGTTCAAGACCGGCTGGAAAGCTTGAAGCAACAAGCCATTAACGCCGGCGTTCCGGATGTCAGCATTCACGTACGGTTTGGGAATCCTAAGCCCGTTATCGCCCGGGAATTCCCCGCAGACCACGGTTCAGAATTAATCGTGATTGGGTCAACCGGATTGACCGCCGTTGAACGGTTGATGGTTGGTTCCGTTACCAACTACGTCAGTCGTTCCGCAATCTGCGACGTGTTGATCGTTAAGCCAGAACTGACTAAATAAACGAACTTTTAAAATGACCTGTCGCACCCGCGGCGGGTCATTTTGTCTGAAAAAACCGCTAGAAAGGACGACTTCGCCTTATGCATTGGTCTTACACCATCCCCCTGCCCCTCAACCAAACGTCACAGCCCCTACGTCAACTCCTCAGCGCCTGGCTAATTCCCAAGCACCTCATCCACGACCTGCGAATCAGCCAACGGGTCTTGGTCAACGGCTCATACCGGTCCATGAATCAACCGGTGAGTGGTGGTGAGGTCGTCCAACTGACCTTTCTGCCCACCGACTTTGCCGAACCCTTTCCCGACGTCGCGCTCGACAGCGCCGCCACCGTGGCCGTTCTCTATGAGACCGCCGATCTCCTGGTGGTAAATAAAACGCGGGGCAGTAAAACCCACCCCAACCAACCTGGTGAACGCGGCACCACGCTTAATCACGTGGCCGCCTACCTGGGTGACCGTCAACCCGGCCCCTACATTTTAAGCCGGCTGGACCAGGAGACGACCGGGGCCTTGATGATGACCAAGACGCCCGCCGTAGTTCCAATCATGGTGCGCAACATTGCCGAGAAACGCGTGCAGCGGACCTATCTGGCGTGGGTCCGTGGCCATCTGCAGGGCAGCGGTACCTTCACCGCCCCAATTGGCCGTGACCCGCTGGATCGCCGCAAACGCCGGGTCAACGGCCCACAGGCGCAGGCCGCCGTGACCCACTACACCGCTTGTGACCACCGCGAAAACGCCACGCTCGTTAAGCTCTGGCTTGAGACCGGCCGCACCCACCAGCTTCGCGTACACCTCGCCGCGGCCGGTCACCCATTGATTGGCGACCCGCTCTACGGGCCATCCAGTCAGGACCGCTTACGGCTTCACTGCTGGCGTTTAACCTTCCCCCAGCCTTTTACCATTGACGGCCCCCTAACGACCGTGACGGCCCCCGTACCGTCAGATTTCGCCCAATTTAGCGATTAGCCGCGGGTTTGTCAACCCCAGACTCGTAATCGTCAAAAATTGTACGATAAGGACGATTGTGGTTGTTAATCATTAATTTTCGTTATACTATGGTCAGTTGATATGGCTAGGGGGGATTTGATGCGCTGGCAACAAAAACTAGCCCTAATCATTCTGGCGGGGATGTTGGCCATCTTATTGGTTTGGGGAGTAGTCAACTTAATGTAGATAGTTTGATAAAGTGAAACGTAGCGTAACTCCGGGTGCGGCCGGGATTACGCTACGTTTTTTCGTGTGCCAACTGCCGCATCCATTCCTAAAGTTTTCCTTTAGTTGCCGCCAGCGTTGCATCAAATCTCTGAGATTTTACATTAGTGATTAGTAAGGGCTAAAAACCACAGTGATTTTCGCTTAAATTACCATACCTGATTGTCTGCGATTATTGGACGTTCAACCTGCTGATAGCCGCCTACGAGGTAGACTGTGAACGACAGCCACGTTGCATCGGCTCCGACTACGCTAAGAACGCTAATCGTCGTGGATGACACCAAACTAACCGTAGTTGATGACGTAGACCGTAGCCGGAAGTGAAGCAAAATATGAGCTCAGCCGTGGGATGCCCTTAGCGGCACGATTCTCGCCGGTTAGGGCATGGCGTCTTGGAAACGTGGGCTTGCGGTTCCAAGCGAGTTCCGAGACCGCTCTTTGGCTCGGAACGTCCGCCCACCGCGATCCAGCTCATATTTTGCGAACGGAAGGCGGCCAGCCTCCGCACATGTAACTGCAACCACCGGCAGTGTTACTGGCATCGCGCCAAGCCCCGTGGACGCAAAAAAAACCGGAGTAACCGGCTCCGGTTCCCAGCATCATTGAGTATTCGCAACATCTTTAAGGTGTAGTCAGAAAAACGCTGTTCACTCAGCTTAGCCATATCTCAATATGTAGCATTGAGCAACCTGATCGCGTCAACTGAACAGTTGGCCCGGTCTGTAAAGGCAAGTCTAATCTTTACGATAAGAGTTACTTTCACAAAGTCGAGAACCCGTCAAACTGCCAAATTATTCGGGCTTCTCTGAAAGATTGATTGGTATTACATGTCTCAGTATATCAGATGGCAGTAGAATTGCAAGCGCTTTCGTAATCGTACTTATCCACTACATTACTTTCTAGTTAATTGTCTCAGCAAACAAACTTTGTGAAACTTCCAAGGCTTGAACTATCCTTTTGGTAGGGCAACGATCAGCTGGCCCCAGTGGAGCTTGACTTGTAGCGTACTCGTGGCCGCCTGTGGCAACGAACGTTGGAGTTTGGAGAAGTCCAGCATCCCCTTTTCCGCCACCACCCGGTGCTTGCCATCGACCTGCGCGTCCGCGGGCACCGGAAAGGTCAGCGAAAGGCGTAGCAACTGCGCCGTTTCGGTCAATTCTAGCGTGATCATCGGCGGCTTCACGTGACTGATTCCGGGTAAAATGGGCGGAATCGTCTGATTGACCAGCCGGACCATTTCTTTAAGTGCTGAGACCGTCGCCGTCAGAGGTTCCGGAACCTTCACGAAGAGCTGAACCCCACTTTCGCGCGCCAAGAGATAGTTGTGGTACAGCTCATAGCGCAATCCCGGCGTTGGAATGTTCGAGAGGTCGTCCACCGTGAGCTCGGCAGCATTGCTGGTCGCCCAGCCCGAACGAATGTCGATGTAGAGCTGGCGAAAGCCCTCGTAGTCGTGATCCTCGAGATAGCCTCCTAGCCCCAGCAACATGTTTTGATAGTCATGACTGAATTTACGCACGGCACCTAACTGACGGTTCAGCTCCGTGGTGTACTGCTCCCGAAAGGCCTGTTGCTGCGTCTGCAACTGGGTATGTTCCTCCTGCAAATGGGTCTGCATCAGCATGTAGGTGCTCAATGTCAGGCCCACGACCAGCGTGCCCGAAATTCCGGCTAAGAAAATCAGGTAGTGGTCGGAATCGGCCAGACTTTGCAACGAGTATTCAAATAAAATGTAGACCAGACCCAAGACCGTCATGAAGATGAGAAACAGGTACTCCGTGGAACGCCCCAGCATGGCCTGAATCAGGTTTTCCATCGGTGCCCGGGTCAGCAAGATGCCCATGGCCACCATGGTGAACAGGACGGTATCGATTGTCAGCTCCGTCAGCGTGCCCCACACGCTGGCCGCAAAGGTGACACTCGTCAGGCGAATGGTGCCGGCAATCACCGTCATGTCGATAAATTCAATCAACAGATAGGCCAGAATCGACACGTCGATAAAAGCTGGTAGATACTGCCAACTATTTTTGAACGCGAGAATCCCGACTTCGACTGACAAAAGCACGATAATGGGGAGCATTCCCAGTAGCGAACTCGCCGCCGTAAAGGGATTTAGCAGATCCAAGGCCGTGAAGCCTAGGCCCATGACGGCACAGAACAGTAAGAAATTCTTCTTCACGTGTAATCGTGGGAACCAGTAGTATTGAAAGTAAACGAACCAAAAAACCAACGAAAAGTCGGCAAGGCCAAAACTGACCGAATTAACCGTAATCACGTGCTCACCTCCCCGGTTTCGTTAAAATAACCGTAAAGAACAGTCGGCCGTGCTTGTTGGCAATCTGCAACGCGGCGTTGGCCGTCCGATCGACAATCTCCTGAACGGTGCTCAGTCCCAGGCCGTGGTTTCCCCCCTTGGTGGAATATCCGGCCTGCATGAACTGATTAATCTTCGGCGGATTGTCGGCCGAAATCGGGTTGGCCACAGACAGTTCCACCGCACCGGGATAGTCCAGAATCGCACAATAAATCGTGTGGTCATCCCCGACGACGGGGGCCTCAATCGCGTTATCCAGGAGAATGCCGACCACCCGCAGGAGCTGCATGCTATCCATGGGTAGCGTCTTCACCGGATCGGGAATCTCCAGCCGAACTTCCTTACCTTGATTTTGCGCCGCCAGTAATTTTTGAAAGAGTAAACTCTTCAACGGCGGATCACCCAGCTGCTGGAGGCCGTCCGCCTCAAGACCCACGAGGTGGTGAGTCGTCGACCACCGCGAACTCAGCGTTTGATAGTAGGTCGCTAGACCCTCGTAATCCTCGGCGTCCAGATAGTCGCCTAGGCGGAGCATCTGCTGCTGGTAATTGTGCGTGAATTGCCGAATGGCTCGGACCTGATCGGACATGCGCCGGTCATAGCGATTCTTTAACAGGCTTTCTTGATAGTTAGCCCGCACCCGTTGCCGGTGAAAGAAGCTTTGGAGAAAGGCAAAGAGGCTCGCCGCAATCAATAAAATCATCACGAGTTCGATGCTCAGCGCAAACGTCAACATGGCGTGGGTAATCTGCAGGTGGTGAATAATCAGCGATGACATCTCTGCGAGTAGCGCTAGACTGGCCAGAAGCCCCATCACCGTCCATTGCTCCTTGCGACTGAAGTCCAGAGCATCCAGGTTCCCCGGTTGTAGCCGCATGCCGGACACCCCGATCGAAATTAGCAGGTAGATCACGAATTGGAAGATCAGTCGCGCGGCGACTCCGGACGCGCCATTGGTAAAGTCCAGGCCCCACAACTCGATGAAGACCTGGCGACAGACATCGTTAATCAACACCACGACTAAATAAATGACGATCGTGGCATTGACAAAGATTAGCGCCGATTTACGCCGGTGATGAACCAGGTAGACCAGCGCACTGATGGGCGGAATCAACAGGCTCCACGACTGCCCGATAAAGGCGGGGATTAACCCCCACCCCACCCACTTCAAGGGGAGCTTCCAGTTCTGGGGGCGAATTACACCAATCCACAACGTGATGAACCATTGCATGGTGACCGCCAAGACCAGGTTTACCCAGAAGCGGCGATCAAATATTTGAAATAAGTCCACCATTTCTTGCACCCTCTCAGGACTTTAAATGTTTTTGCACCAGTGTCTTGACCTCGTGGAACCGGCGCGTCGCCACATCCGTCTGGTCCCCGTTCGGAAAGATCAGGCGCCGGGTGGCGGTGTCGATGCCACTAACGTTGTCTAAATTGACCAGAAAACTTTTATCCGTCCGATAGAGTTCCGGATACTGATCCGCAATATCCTTCAAGAATCCCGGAAACTCCATCAATTGATTGGCCGCGTGGACGGTCACCTTATGTGGGGTGGCGGCGGTCGCCACGAAGTAGACGTCGCCCATTGGCAGGCTAAACGTCCGCCCACCGATGTTATAACTAAAGAGATTTTCCGTGTTGCCTAAGTAATTGGTATAGCGCTGATACCCGTAGTCCACGTTTTCCCGCAATTTTTGATCAATCTGGGCCCGCCCTAAGTCCTTCACCACGAAGTCCATGGGTTCCACCTTCCGTTCGAAGGTCAGTAACGCCATTTCCGAGTGGGTGGTGACGAAGACAATCTCGGCAAAGCCCAGTTGCTTTCGGATGGCAATCGCCGTCTCCAGTCCCGTGGTGTCTTCCGCGGGAAACTCAATGTCCAAGAAAAACAGTGCGTACTCCGGGGGATTGTCGGCTAAATCCGTTAACAACGCTTTGGGACTGGGCGTTGCCAGACGAACTTGCATATCATAGTCATTAATCATAATGTAGCGTTTGATGACATCCGTATAGTGGACGAGTTGCTCCGGATTATCTTCACAAAGATAGACGGCTAACACCCGATCACGTCCTTTCACTCTAATAGTAATCCTGTTCGAAAAAATGTTAAATTAACCAATACCACAATCCAATTATACCGTAACCCTATTACTCCTTAATGTACCTTGATTCACCCCCGGTTGCAATCGTTTCCTCCCACAAAAAAAGAATCATCCCCTCAGATGATTCCCTTTTGATTGGATTATTTAATTACCGGCGTTGGCTTAATTAGCACTCCCCCAAGTTCTAATGAAGTCATGAATCCCTTAGGTATTATGATAACCCGATTCAGTCACTTACTCTTCAGTCCATCACTGAAAATCCTGCTACTGGCGCCTAAGTTTCAGACTAATCTTCTACTCTGCCAACTGTCCACTTGATTAGATAATCTCAGGGTGCGAATCTGATTGCGGCCTCCCCCAAATTGTGACCACAACCACGCATACTTTAATTAGTTGATTCGCAACATCAGTCCTGTGAAACTGACCCCTTCCAACTGTCATAACTTTACCATGGTTTTTGCTTATCGTACGCTAAGTCGCAAAAACGTCAATTTTTGCACGTTAAAGCAGTAAAAATCAGCACAATTCAATTGTGTCGTAGCGAATAAGTGACGTAACCGCCCAAAATTAAGGGCCCAAAGAATGCCAACGCGATGTCTACCAAGCCACGCCAATACCATTTCAACGGGGCCTTGGGGGCGGCCTCCAGGCGGGGTTCCCGTTGGGGCCGACTCATGCGTTCATAGACCGACGCCGTCTGATCGGCCGCTCGTTGCTTTTTCTTACGGTGAATCGTGGGGGCCTGGACCGCGCGTTTATCCTCCAAAATGACCCACTTGGCGAACGGAAAACACAGCCAGCTCACCAGAAAATACCAGTCGGCACCGGTCATTCCTGGCAACAGGCGCCACTGGGCATAATTGAGATGCCCGAGTAAGGCAATCACGAGGATAAAGACCAGACCAATGCCGGCCTGACGTAACCAATATGAGACGGATAACTTCATAGGGAGAACTCCTTTTCTTTTTCAAAAAACTTGGTAAAATTGGGGTAAATTCGATTGTAAATGAGGTGGAGCACATGGCAGGAGATTTCAATCCCATCACCGCTGCAGGGTATCGCGACCTGCAACAAAAAATCGCGGCACTAGAGGCCGACCGACCGGAGAAGATCGCCATTCTCGCCGAGGCCAGGGCCCACGGCGACCTCTCAGAGAACGCGGAATATTCCGCGGCCAAGCGGGACCTGCGGCATCTGGAAAGCCAGCTACGGTTCTTCAACAAGCAACTACAGTACGCCAAGGTCATCGCGCCCAGCCACGACGAGCGCGTCGAGCTGGGCAAATGGGTCACCGTTAAATTCATGGACGATGACGATCAGGTCAGTTATCAACTCGTGGGCACCCAGGAGGCCGACCTCGAGGCGGGCAAGATTACCCGTGTATCGCCGCTGGGCAAGGCCTTACTGGGTCACCGTCCCGGCGAAACGGTGACCGTCAAGGCGCCTAACGCCAGTTATCAGGTTACCATTCTCGCGGTGAGCCTGGAACGCCCCGCGTAATATTAGGAATATTATACCACGCTAAAAATACCGGCTCGGATCGTTTCCCACGATTCGAGCCGGTATTTGTTATATCCACAACGTTAATCCCGTGACGAAGTTGCCCCAAAAACCGGCAACAAGATTTGATCAACTATTTCATACCGGGCCTCTAAAGGCAAAGCCTGCCGAGTAATCACTTCGTTAATCAGGAGGATGCCGGGTAAGTTGACCAACCGATCCGGCCACTGAGCGTGGGTAATCTCCCCACGTGCGGCCGCATGATCCAACAGGGGTTGGACGATCTTTTGAATACCATGATCCGGGTCGTGGTCGTTGGCTTGGGTCAGTAAGTTATCCAACTCCAAGTGCTGGAGACGATCCGCCAGCAGTCCCCGAAACGTCTCGTCCTGTAATTTATCCAAGAAGGCCGCCATCTGGCCCATTAACGCCAGAAAATCCGTCCGTAAACTACCGGTATCCGGGACCACATAGCCCGTGAACCCGCCGAACCGCGCAAAGGCGGCGATTACGAGGTGGGCCTTATCCGGCCAGCGCCGGTACAACACCGTCTTGGTGGTCGAAGCCGCGGCCGCCACGCCTTCGATGGTGAGGGCTTGGTAGCCCTTCTCCTGAAGTTGGGCCCAGGCGGCCTCCAAAATCGCGGTCGTCAGGGCCGGCCCCCGTCGTCGGGTCTTTTTTTCTGCCATTTCGATTAGTCTCCCTTGTCTTTTTTTAAATTCGGGTGTAATATTCCGTCAATAAGATACGGCCGTATCTAATTTAAAAATCAGGTGATTCGATGTCTACACAAAAATCGCAACAAAATATCACACAAATCGCACTCTTCCTGGTCATTGGGGCCATCGCGCCACTGCTCGACACCACCATGACCAACGTTGCTCTCGACACTATTATGAAGTCACTCCACGTTTCCGTCAACGCCGTCCAGTGGATTACCACCAGCTACGTTCTCGCGTTGGGCATTACGGTTCCCGTCACCGGTTGGGCCACCAATTGGTTCGATGGTAAACGCCTGTATCTGGGCGCTCTGGTCGTCTTTTTGCTGGGATCACTTCTCTCCAGCTGGGCCACCACACTACCGGTTCTCATCAGCGGGCGGATTATTCAAGGCGCGGCGGCCGGCATGATCGTCCCACTGATTACGACCCTCGTGGTTCAGGTGGCCGGAAGCACCGGTCTGGGTAAGTTAATGGCCGTGGTCGGAATGCCGGCCGTCTTGATTCCCATTCTGGGGCCGACCATCGGCGGCTACCTGATTCAGGCGCTGAACTGGCACTGGATCTTCTTGATTAACATTCCGCTGGTGGCGATTTCTTTGGTCCTACTGGACTGGAAAATGCCAGCCTTTCCCGCTCCCAATCGGGGTAAGCGCCTCGACCTTCCCAGCCTGGCCCTGCTAGCAAGTCTCTTTACGTTTGCCATCATCGGCATTACGCGCTTCAGCACGGGCGATCACTTCACCTCACAGCATGTCTGGCTCCCCCTATTGGTGGCCGCGGCGAGCCTATTGGCCTACGTTTTCTACGCTTACTTTCAGGCGGACAAGGCGCTGGTCAGCCTGAAACTGTTCAAGTCACCGACCTTTGACGCCGCCGTGGTGATTCTGATGCTCTCCGGTATTGCCGTCAACGGGGCGATGTTCCTGCTCCCCCTGTATCTCCAAAACACGCGGGGGCTCAGCGTCGTCTGGTCCGGGACTTATCTCATCGCCCAAGGCGTGGGCCTGCTGCTCTCACGCAGTCAGATTGGTAAATTAACCGATAGCATTGGCGCCCGGTGGGTCGTCTTGGTGGCTATCGTGGTGGCCGTGGCCGGCACCTTGCCGTTCGTTTTCTTCTCGGCTTCCACCAGTCTGTGGTGGGTGCTACTGGCGCTCTTTATTCGCGGCATTGGTCAAGGGGGGCTGACCATCCCCGTCATGGCCGACAGCTACACGGGACTGCCCAAGTCACTGATTGCCGAGGCCACCACGGCCACCCGAATGCTCCAAAATATCGGCGGAGCCATGGGGACGGCCGTCCTCGCCACCATTATTCAACACGCCCTACCCCGTGTCGGCCTGAATGCCGCCTACCAGACGGCCTTTCTGTGGTCGGTCGGCTTTATTCTGGTGACGGCCATTCCGGCTTGGTTCTTGAGCCACCGTTCGGCTCGCCATTAAAGACGGCCCCGCGTCCGAAGTCCTGGCAGCCCAGAAGCGCTCATTTAACGGTTGTAAAACGAGGCCTAACCTTAGTTTTTAAATAAACTGAAGGTTGAAAGACAGAAATCGACTAAAACTAGTGTCATCGCGTTAATATTAGTCGTTTACAATTTCGTAGTGGAAAGCAGTCGCCTTACCGTTCGCCAAATATGGGTTGGATCGCGGTGGGCGGACGGGTCGAGCCACAGTGCGGTCTCGACACCTCGCTTTGAGCCGACAGCCCACGTCTCAAAGACGCCAGTTCCCTAACCGGCAAAAAACGCCGCTAAGGGAACTCCCACGGCTGAACCCATATTTGGCTCACTCACGGCTACGACATTGCTGGGCAGCAACCAGCGGCTTAACCCAACATAACAATCAATTTGTCGATAAACGCCGGTGTTGCTGACAAACACTGTCCTGCCGGAGATCGCCAGGGGTGGAGCCAGCTGTGTCGACGGTGTTAGCTGAGGTCTCTTCTCAGCTTACAACGTGGGGCGACTTGGAAGACTTGCGGGTTTGGCAAGGCTTCCAAGCGAACCGGAAGCCCGTTTTTCAGGCTGAAGGTGGCCCCCATAGCAGGCGGAACCCCTGGCAGGCGCAGGCTCCTGGTTTCACCAATTTTAGTGGACAGCACACTGCCGTTCCGGGAATCAGCGCGTTTATTCTACTTTCAACCTTTAAATAAAAAATTAACCGGTCAGGAACGTTGGGCGCCAAGGACTTCGGCCGCTTAACATTTGAATATGATTAAATTTAGTCTTGACATCTCATCTAATTTTAATTATCGTAAGACTCATCAACTAACCTAAAACAACAACTTTTGAAAGCGAGGGACGACCATGATGACGATTAAACCAACAACCACCACTATGCACCCGTCCCTGGCTATTCAATTGGCAGCCTTATTATTAACGAAGAAGGACCCGGTCACTTGACCTTGAGTTAACCCTCAAAATTCAAGTGCTGAGCCCTTCTTTCCCGTGTGGTAATGAGGGCTCGGCATCCGTGTAAGACCTCATTCACCCCGTGGATGAGGTCTTTTTGTTAGAACAAAGGAGGATTGGGTACCATCACGTTTCATTAAAAATAAGAAGGCAGGGATGACAAATGATTAAATGGCAAAAAACACTCCTTAAACTAGGTGCACTCGCCACCGTCTTAACACTCGCCGGTTGTAGCACGGCCAAGAGTAACGGTAGCGCACAAGGCAACAACCCGGGCAAGACCATCAAAATTGGCGTTAACATGGAGCTTTCCGGTTCGGCCGCCGGCTACGGCCAACAGCAAAAGCAAGGCATTCAGCTCGCCGTCAATAAGATTAATCAAGCCGGGGGCATCAAGGTCGGCCAATCCAAAAAGAAGATTCAGTTGGTCATTCGCGACAACAAGACGTCCAACACCACCGCCGCTTCGGTGGCCGCTCAGCTGGTGAATAACGACAAGGTCGTCGCCGTGGTCGGCCCCGCCGCCACGAACGCCGGGACCGCCTCGATTCCTAACATGACCAAGGCCGAGGTGCCCTCCGTCAGCCCTTCGGCAACCGACCCGGGCTACACACTTCAGAAGAACGGTACCGTTCAGAAATACATCTTCCGGGCCTGCTTCCAAAATAACTACCAGGGATCATCGGCGGCCACCTTTATGACCAAAAACCTCAAGGCCAAGAACGTCGCCATTTTGACCGATAACTCGAGTGACTACGGTACCGGCCTGACCAAGGCCTTCAAGCAAAGCTACACCGGCAAGATTGTCAGCAGTCAAACCTTCCAGGAGGGCGACAAGGACTTCAACGCCATCCTGACCGCCCTCAAGCACAAGCGGATTGACGCCATCTACGCACCGGGCTACTACTCCGAGCTGGGGCTGATCATCAAACAAGCGCGCCAGGCCGGGATTAACGTACCCATCGTGGGAAGCGATGGCATGGCCGATGCCAAGCTGACGAAGATTGCCGGCAAGGCCAACACCAGCAACATCTACTACACCACGCCATTCTCCACGAAGGCCGGCGAGACCAATGCTCAAGCCGCCAGCTTCCTGAAGGCCTACCGGGCCAAGTACCACACGACCGCCCCCACCTTCTCTGCGCTGGCTTACGATTCCGTCTACATGATTAAGTCCGCCATCGAGAGCGAACACTCGGCCAATTCCGTGAAGATTACCACCGGCTTGGCTCACCTCAAGAACTTTAAGGGCGTCACCGGGACCATCACCATGAACCAACACCACAACCCCGAAAAGTCGATGGTGATTGAGAAGTTGACGAACGGTCGCGTTTCGCAAGCCTACACCATCAAATAATCCCGTTAAGATTGGAGTGAGTACATGCAGACATTCGGACAACAACTGATTAACGGTCTGTCATTAGGCAGCATTTACGCCCTGTTGGCCCTGGGATACACCATGGTTTACGGCATTATTAAGCTGATTAACTTTGCCCACGGTGATATTTATATGCTAGGCGCCTTCTGGGGCTACTACGTCATCAACGGCCTGCACTTTAACTTTATCTTCGCGATGCTCTCCGCCATGATTTTCTGTGCGTTGGTGGGCGTTCTGATTGAATACTTCGCCTACCGGCCACTCCGGCATTCCCCGCGAATTACCGCGTTGATTACCGCCATTGGTGTCTCCTTTCTGCTCGAAAACACCATGACCTATTTCTTCTCGGCTAATACGCGCAATTTCCCGCAGGTCATCACCACCGTGACCTACCACGTGCTGGGCCTACACATCTCCAACATTCAACTACTGATTCTCGGAACGGCCTGCCTCCTGATGCTTTTATTGGAAATCATCATCAAGCGGACCAAGATGGGCAAGGCCATGCGCGCCGTCTCGGTTGACCCAGAGGCCGCCCAACTGGTGGGCATCAATCTCAATCACACCATCTCCTTTACGTTTGCGCTCGGCTCCGCCATGGCGGGGGCTGCCGGCGTGCTCATCGGTCTGTACTACAACTCGATTGACCCACTGATGGGCATGACGCCGGGGATCAAAGCTTTCGTTGCCGCAGTCATTGGCGGCATTGGGTCGGTGCCCGGTGCCTCGGTCGGTGGCTTCCTGATCGGTCTTCTGGAGACCGGCGTCCAAGCGGTGGGTCTATCGGCCTACAAGGACGCCGTGGTGTACGTCGTCTTAATCGTAATCCTGCTGGTCCTGCCGGCCGGGATCTTCGGTAAGAAGACGAAGGAAAAGGTTTAGGAGGTGCCATCCATGAAAGCAAATCTGAAATACAATCTGACCTGGCTCGGCGTGATGGTCCTGGTCTTTGGTCTAATCGATGCGTGTGAATTTCTTGGCATCATCAACGCCTTCATCGAAAATATGCTGGTCACCATCGGCATCAACATCATCCTGGCCACGGGGCTAAATCTCATCATCGGCTTCTCCGGTCAATTCTCACTTGGTCACGCCGGCTTCATGGCGATTGGCGCCTACGCGACCGGTATCATGACGCAAAACATGGCCACGCCGCTGGGGTTCTACCTATCCATGGGCGTCGGCATCGTCATTGCCATGGTGGCCGCGCTGATAGTGGGCATCCCCACGTTACGCTTACGGGGAGACTACCTCGCCATCGCCACCATGGGCGCCGCCGAGATCATTCGCATCTTAATCAACAATTTTAAAATCACCAACGGGGCGGCGGGACTCTTCAACATTCCCCCGTTAGTGACCTGGGCCACGGTTTACGTGTTGATGTGCCTCACGACCATCATCACGGTTAACTTCATCCACAGTCGCAGCGGTCGCGCCGTCATGGCGGTCCGCGAAGATGAGATTGCCGCTGAGGCGATGGGGATTAACACGACGCGTTGGAAGCTGATCGCCTTTGTCTTTGGCGCCGGCACGGCCGCGATTGGTGGGTCCCTGCACGCCGCCTACATTCAGACCATCGCCCCGGGCGACTTCAACATCATGGCCTCGATTGCCATTCTGATCATCGTCGTGCTTGGCGGGGTCGGCAGCATTACCGGAACCTTCGTGGCCGCCATCGTTTTGGGCGCCCTCGATACGATTCTCCAGAACTTCGGTACCCTGCGGATGATCATCTACTCGTTGGCGTTGATTCTGATCATGATCTTCAAACCCGCCGGTCTCCTTGGCAATTGGGAGTTTTCATTCAAACGCTTCGGCCGCACCAGAAAGGAGGTCCCGACGCATGACTAGTCCCCTCTTAACCGCACAGCAGCTCGTCAAAAACTTCGGTGGTCTGACCGCCGTGGCCAACGTCTCCGTGCATTTCGATCAAAATGAGCTGGTCGGCCTGATTGGTCCTAACGGCGCGGGTAAGACCACGCTCTTCAATCTCTTAACGGGCGAAACGCCGGTCACATCTGGCGCCATCACCCTGTACACCGACCAGGGCGTCCAATCGCTCAACGGTAAGCGCCCCGCGCAGATCGCACAGGCAGGGCTCTCCCGGACCTTCCAAAACATTCGCCTCTTCAAGGAACTCAGTGTCTTAGACAACGTGCGGATCGCCATGACCAACCACTATCACGACGGCTTTCTGGCCAGCGTCTTTCGGACGCCCAAGTTCTATCGGACCGAGGCCGCCATGACCACAGCCGCGAGAGACCTATTGGCCATCTTTGACCTTACGGACGTGGCCGACCAACCCGCTAAGAACCTCCCGTATGGGACGCAACGCCGGCTAGAAATCGTTCGGGCGCTGGCGACCAAGCCCAAGCTTTTGTTCTTAGACGAACCGGCCGCCGGGATGAATCCCGAGGAAACGGCCGATTTAACGCGATTGATTCGTCAAATTCAACGGGACTTTCATATCACCATCGTCCTCATCGAACACGACATGTCGCTGGTGATGAACGTGGTCGAACGGCTCTACGTGCTGGAACACGGCGCCCTGCTGGCCGAGGGTACCCCGGCCGATATTCAACAAAATCCGGACGTGATTCGCGCCTATTTAGGAGATGAAGCTTAATGCTCGATGTTCAAGACTTAGTCGTCAATTACGGTGCTATTCAGGCCATTAAAAAGGTCAGTTTTACCATTCACACCGGGGAGATCGTCACGCTCATCGGGGCCAATGGCGCGGGTAAATCCACCATTCTGCATACGATTTCCGGCATCATTCGCCCCACCAGCGGGAAAATCACGTACCGTAACCACCCGATTCAGCGAGAAGCCGCCCCCAAGATTGTCCGGGAGGGCATCTCGCAGGTTCCGGAGGGGCGTCACATTTTCCCCGGTCTCTCCGTTCAGGAGAACCTCCAGATGGGCGCTTTCATTCGCAAGGACCGCCAGAACCTGGCCCAGGCCTACGCGGAGGTGTATCACTACTTTCCGGTGCTGAAACAGCGCTGCCATCAGGATGCCGCAACCCTATCCGGCGGCGAACAGCAGATGCTCGCCATGGGCCGGGCCCTGATGTCGCACCCCCAGTTGATGTTGCTCGACGAACCCTCCATGGGGTTAGCGCCCATCTTCATTAACGAAATCTTTGAGATCATCCGCGCCATTAACGCCGCCGGAACCACCGTCCTACTGATTGAACAAAATGCCAACAAGGCCCTCGCTATTGCCGATCGGGGCTACGTCCTCGCCGCCGGTCAGATTAAGCTACAAGGAACCGGTCAGGACCTACTCGCCAATCAGGCCGTTCAACGCGCCTACTTAGGAGGTTAATCCATGAGTGTAGCAGATTACATGTCAACCCACTTAGTTATTGCCAGTCCCCAGACCACCGTCAGCGCCGCCATCGCGTTGATGAAAGACAATCAGATTCACCGCTTACCGGTGCTCGATGGCAATCGCCTGGTCGGTCTGATTACACAGGGGATTATTGGCCGCGCGTTACCCTCGCAGGCCACGAGTCTCTCCGTCTACGAGACCAATTACATACTAACCCAGACCACCGTGGCGACCATCATGGAGAAACACGTGCAAACGATCGCCGCGACTGCACAGTTAGAGGAAGCCATTTACCAGATGCGTCAGCACCAGATTGGCGTTCTCCCGGTCACCCGCGAGACGCGCGTCGTGGGTATCATCACGAATAACGACATTCTGGAAGCCTTCCTGAACATCTCCGGCTACGGCGAACCCGGCATTGTCTGCCGCGTCCGCGTAACCCACGACCGTCCCGGCGTCATCTTCGCTATCGGCAAGGTTCTAGCCGAACACCACCTGAGCATTCAAACCCTAATGGTGGTCCGCGACCAGCAAGCCCGCGTCATTGAGCTCCACATCGCCAGCGACCAAGCCGCACCGGTCACCCAGGTGCTGACGGCCGCGGGATTTACCGTGGTTTAACCACCGCTGGGTAATAACTTATATTACAGGAAAAAGTGGGTTCACGCCGCATTTTTTCCAAAATAAAGTGAACTATCGTCTTTAGCCATTAATTGGTCACTGCCCACAACTAATTTTCCGCCCGTTGCTGGCCAAATTAAAAGAGCATCCCCACCACTCATACGAGTTTAGGAGATGCTCTCTTTAATTCGGATTAATCACCAAATCGCTAATCACTCAATTACTTCAATGGCTTCCATTGCCAAGCGTTAACTTCTGGCAAGTCAGTCCCAACTTCACGGATGTAAGCATTGTGCTTAGCAACCATGTCGTCCATCCGTTGTGCGAAGTATGCGCCCTTAACGGCGTATTCATCGATGTCATCAACGGCTTCCTTAGCCAAGTGGTAACGGTCCAAGTGGTTCAGGACACGCATGTCAAATGGCGTGGTGATATCACCGTTTTCACGGTAACCATGAACGTGTAAGTTGTGGTTGTGACGGTCGAAGAAGAGATCCTTGATCAGGCCTTCGAAGCCATGGAAGGCAAAGATAACTGGCTTATCGGTCGTGAACAGACGATCGAATTCGTCATCAGAGATTGCCCTTGGGTCCAACTTAGGAGAACGCAACTTCAACAGGTCAACCACGTTGATGAAGCGAATCTTCATTTCTGGGAATTCGTCATGCAACAGAGAAATTGCGGCTAAGGATTCCCAAGTTGGTTCAGTACCAGCAGCGGCGAAGACAACGTCAGGTTCTTGACCTTGGTCCGTAGAAGCCCAGTCAACGTAGCCCAAACCATTGTGAACCAGGTTAGTGGCTTCATCAATGGAGAACCATTGTGGACGTGGGTGCTTGGAGGTCACGATGATGTTAATCTTTTCGCGGCTCCGGAAAGCAACGTCACCAACGGCTAACAGAGTGTTGGCATCGGCTGGCAAGTATTCACGGATAAAGGCTGGCTTCTTTTCAGCCATGTGGGTCAACATCCCAGGATCTTGGTGGGTGTAACCGTTGTGGTCTTGCTGGAAGACAGTTGACGTGTCAACGAAGTTCAAGGATGGGTAGTCATGACGCCATTCTTGTTCGGCAGCCTTACGCAACCACTTGAAGTGTTGGGTTAACATGGAGTCCACAACCCGACCGAATGATTCGTAGGTGGCGAAGAAGCCATGACGACCGGTCAGAACGTAACCTTCCAACCAACCTTCAGCTTGGTGTTCGGACAGTTGAGAATCGATGACCCGGCCTTCGTGAGCCATGTTTTCATCGTTAGGTTCCTTGATGTCTTCCATCCATTGACGCTTACCATAATCCAACATCGCGTAAAGCCGGTTAGACTTGGATTCGTCAGGACCAAAGGCACGGAAAGAATCTGGGTTCAACTTCATGGTGTCGGCCAAGTACTTGGACCAAACTAACATGTCTTGGGCAATCGTCTTGCCGTGTTCAGTCGTGTCCACAGCATACTTCTTGTAATCTGGGAGCTTCAATGGTTGTGGCTTGATCCCACCATTAGTGATTGGGTTCATGGCCATCCGTTGATCGCCCTTAGGTGCCATGTCGCGGATTTCTTGCTTAACAGAACCGTCTTCATTGAAGAGTTCTTCTGGCTTGTAAGACTTCAACCAGTTAACCAACAGGTCAGCGTGTTCCATATCTCCAGCAGCAACAGGAATTGGAACTTGGTGAGCCCGGAATGACCCTTCGATTGGGTTACCATCCAAGTCAGCCTTAGGACCAGTCCAGCCCTTAGGTGAACGGAAGATAATCATTGGCCAGTTAGGTAATGAATCATCGTTGTTTTCACGAGCATGCTTTTGAATAGCCTTGATCTTCGTGATAACTTCGTCCATCGTCTTAGCCATGTCTTCGTGAACCCGCATAAAGTCGGTGTCACCAGCTTCGATTTCGACAAAGTGAGGATCCCAACCCATTCCTTCGAAGTACTTCGTTAAGTCTTCGTCGGACATCCGTGATAGGATGGTTGGGTTAGAAATCTTGAACCCGTTCATGTTGATGATTGGCAGAACCGCACCATCTTTGATTGGGTTGATGAACTTGTCAGAGAACCATGAAGCAGCCAATGGGCCAGTTTCGGATTCCCCATCACCAATTTCAACAGCGGCGATCACGTCTGGGTTGTCTAAGATCGCACCAGTACCGTGTGACAGGCTGTAACCAAGTTCCCCACCTTCGTGGATAGAACCTGGCGTTTCAGGTGCGGCATGGGAAGCAACGCCACCTGGGAAGGAGAATTGCTTGAATAAACGCTTCAAGCCTTCTTCGTCTTGAGAAATGTTTGGATAAATTTCACTGTAGCTACCATCAAGATATGAGTTAGAAACCATAACTTGGCCACCATGACCTGAACCTTCGATGTAGAACATGTTCAGGTTGTACTTTAAGATTGCCCGGTTTAAGTGAGCATAGATAAAGTTTTGAGAAACAATTGTCCCCCAGTGTCCGATAGGCTTAATCTTCACGTCATCAGAGGTTAAGTCACGCTTCAATAATGGGTTGTCACGCAAGAATAACTGACCTACTGATAAGTAGTTTGCTGCACGCCAGTACTTGTCAACGCCTTCCAAGTAAGTCTTGGAGTCGAAGTCTGCATTTGCCATGTAATTAACACTCCTTCTTTGAATTTGTAACTGCACAATCTAGTTGATAGAACTTAACGTAAAATTTATCTCGTAAGTGAATACCGGGATGCTTTTTACAAGTCTTATAATAACGCTTTTTAAATAAAAGTCAACCTTTTTGATAATTGGACCGTATCAATTTTATCAAAAGTAGGACCCCTTGATAATCCGCATGAAATCGCCCTTTTCAGGCTATCCCAGACAATTTCTGGGCACAATATTCATTACAATTAATTATACCAATATAAGAAAACGTTGTGTTAGTGTTCGTGTTATGCCATTCCATAAACTAGACCAATCAAAAAGTGACCCCCTCACAGGCGTCACTCCTCGTTGCTTATTCTTCATCTAACGAAACAAAGGTGTTATAGTTCAAATATTGATAGTGCAGGCGCATGTTAGACACTTCAAACGGCGTCCCATCATCGAGGAAGAAGACCCCTTCCATGATACCCACGGGTTCCACCGGCTTAAGATGTAGCAGATTTTGGTCGTCTGCCGTGGATGGTTGGGTCCGAATGGACATGAACGACTTGGTGACGACTTTCCCCTGGGATTCCAAGTAATTAAAGATTGACTCCGAAACGGTCTTCTGCGATAAGTTCGGGGCAATTTTAATGGGAATATACCCGGTTTCAATCATAAAGGGTTTATCCTCGAATAGCCGCAGCCGCTTGATTTCGTAAACGAAATCCCCCTCCGCCAGGAACAGATCCTGCTGGATTTCTTTGCTGGCCGGAATAACGTCAAATTTAAGCAAACGGATGCCCGGCGTGGTGCCGGCCGACTTCATACTGTCGGTAATTCCTAAATTTGAGCCCTCATATTGAAAAATTGATTGGTTTTTCATATATAATGGGTTAATGAAGGTTCCGGACCCGCGCTTTTTAAAGATAATCCCCTGGTTGGCGAGCACACTCAGCGCCCGCTTAACTGAGCTGCGACTGACCCCGTACGCTTCGCTCAGGCTTCGTTCATCTGGCAGCCGCTTATTGGGAAATTCATTTTGATGGATGCGTTGTTTTAAGTCCCGCATTACCTGTCGATAGACTAAATCTGCCATGATATCTCCTCATAACTCTTCAACTAGACTTCTACTGTGATAGAGTATAACAGGTTTTGGCGGCGGTGTCTGCTTTTATCAGGAAACAACCGTTCCATTTATTTTTAAAGTGCGGTCCAATTTACTATTTTTTGTTGTGAAAGGTGAGTTAAATGGCTAAGAAAAAGAAAGGCAAGCGGCTACACAAGACGCTAGTCGAACAGATTCTCGATAAAAATAAGGTCCCCTACAAACAGGTTGAATTCGCCACGCACCTCAAGGGCGACGTGGCTCAGATGGAAGTAGACCACGCCAACGTCGAGGAACACCGGATCTACAAGACGCTGGTGCTCAGCGGTCCAACCACGGGTCCGGTCGTGGGGGTCGTCCCCATCGACGAACATCTTAACGAAAAAAAGTTGGCTAAGGTCTCTGGCAATAAAAAAGTGGACATGGTGCCCCTCAAAGACTTGGTTAAAACCACGGGTTACGAACATGGTGCCAACACGCCGGTGGGGATTTGGGAGAAGAATCACTTCCCCATTTACTTTGACACGACCGCTAAGGAACAGGGCACCATTTTAGTTTCATCCGGACAGATTGGCCGGTCAGTTGAACTGAACGCCACGGACCTCGCTAACCTGGTCCACGGTACCTTCACCGACCTGCTGGAGTAGGCCATGAATACCGACCTCAGCCTGATCTTAAAGAATCTAGGCCTTGTGGGATTAGATCTCCTGATCATCCCCTTCGTCTTCGTCACGCTACTGACGTATCTGAATCGGGATACGAAGAAATTTTTGGCCAACGGCTTGGGCGTGAACAGCGAACTCTACCTGGGGTTCATCGGCATCTTTCTTCACGAGCTCAGTCACCTCCTGATGGCCGTCCTATTTGGCCACAGGATCGATCAGGTGCGGTTGCTCAAGCGGCCCCATCCCCAACGGATTGGCCCGGACGGCAATCCTGATCTGGCCTTGGGCTACGTCAACCACACGTGGAACCGGCGCAACTGGTATCAGACCACGGGCAACCTCTTCATTGGGATTGCCCCCATCTTCGGTTGTGCGCTGGTGCTGCTGGGACTGACCGCCCTACTGATTCCCAGTCTATTCAACGGGATATTGACGCTGATTGCCGACCCCTTCAATCTGGATTGGCGGGGGTTCATTGCCGCACTGGGTGGGGATTCCCATCCCTTGGTGCGTTGGATCATCATGATTCTCTTGTCGTTAAATATCAGCATTGGTGGCTTCGACCTCAGCGCCGCCGACTTTGCCAATTCACGCATCGGCTTAATCGGCTTTGTGACCGTCGTGGTGGTGATTACCGTTTTACTAACGATGGGCAACATTGCCAGCGGCTATCTGCGGGTCATCACGGCCGCCGTGATTTTGCTGGCGCTCATCCTAGGCTATGCCCTGTTGGTGTCTTTATTCACCAATCTGGTGGTGCGACTGGCTTTTCAAATTAAGGAACACTAACAAAACGCCGTAAGCTCTGAGCTTGCGGCGTTTTTGACGATCCAACTTATTTACTGAAGGTTAAAGGATAGAAAGCGACTAAAACTATGGTCATCGCGCAACTCACGGCGTTAAGTTTAGTCGTTTACAGTTTCGCAGTGGAAAGCGGTCGCCTTACCGTTCGCCAAATATGGGTTGGATCGCGGTGGAGCAAGCTGTGTCGACGGTGTTAGCTGAGGTTTTTTCTCAGCTTACAGCGTGGGGCGACTTGGGAGCCTTGCGGGTTCTGCAAGGCTTCCCAGCGAACCGGAAGCCCGCCTCTCAGGCTGAAGGTGTCTCCCATAGCAGGCGGAACCCCTGGCAGGCGCAGGCTCCTGGTTTCACCAATTTTAGTGAACAGAACACCATCGTTCCGGGAATCAGCGCGTTTATTCTACTTTCAACCTTTAGTTATTTATCTGTCTTCTGATAGTGGAACACAATGGCATACAGCCCAAAGTTCAAGATACTCAGCGTCAGAATCAAGCCAAAGGCTAATTGACTCCCTAACGCCGTCTCGTGTGCGTAGGACATGCCGCTAACCTTAACGGACGACATCAGCGAGGCCAGGATGGTGGTCCCCACCGAGCCGGCGAACTGCTGGCCGGTGTTGTAGATGGCGTTGGCGTCCGCCCGTTGGCTGAAATCGACTTCCTTTAGCCCATTGGTCATGGTGTTCCCAAAGGCCATGGACCGACCGATACTAAAGACCACGTAGAGAATCGCAATCACCAGGACGCTTAACCGCTGGCCTAAGATGGTGAACCCGGCAGCGGCCACCAGGAAGAGACTACTCCCCAGCAAGATCGGCAACCGCGCACCATGTTCATCCAGCAAGTGGCCAAACCACGGCTGTAAGATCGCCGTCACCAGGCTACCAGGAAGCAACATCAGCCCCCCAAAGAGTGAGCTGGCTCCCACAACAATCTGGGCGTAGTTTGGGAGGGCGAAGTTAATCCCGATGTTACAGAATTGTAGGATAACGTAGGCAATAAAACTAAACGTGAAGACCGGGTTTCGGAAAATTTCCAGTTTGAGCAACTGCTGATCGCTGTGTTTGGCCACCAGAATGTAGCCCGTCATCATCACAATCGCGAGCAAAATCCCACCCATGAACTGCCAGCTTAACCAGCCAGCGCTAGTCAGACTATTCAGCCCCATCGTGAAACTCA
Source organism: Levilactobacillus sp. HBUAS70063 (assembly GCF_038374745.1). NCBI lineage: Bacteria > Bacillati > Bacillota > Bacilli > Lactobacillales > Lactobacillaceae > Levilactobacillus > Levilactobacillus sp. HBUAS70063. The sequence continues at coordinate 158,959 of NZ_JBANSM010000005.1, forward strand.
CGAAGGCAACCGCCAGTAAGCTAAACTGCCCCCAAACAAAGTGAACCTTCCGGACAGGCGAGAATTGATTGATCGCGCCAACCCCCAATAGAAGAATTAGGGCTTCGACCGGTAACGTTGACCAGAAGATCAAGCGCCAATTACCCAGGGAAGCCATGATCCCCCCGAAAGTCGGCCCGCTAGCCGGCGCAATCATCAGAATCAGGCCAGCCAAGCCCATGTAGAAGCCCAGCCGCGAACGCGGAACACTTTCCAAGACAACGTTAAACATTAGTGGAATCGCAATCCCAGCACACCCCGCCTGGATTAAACGGCCTAACAAAAGGATGGGGAAATTCGGTGCGAGCGCACAAATTAAATCACCTAAAATAAAGAGCGAGGCCCCGGCGATAAATAATTGCCGATTCTTAAATCGCTGCTTCAGAAAAGCCGAGGTAATCATCAATAGGGCCACCATCAGTAAGTAGCCCGTGGTAATCCATTGAACCGTACTCAGGGAAACGTGCATCGTCCGCATTAAGGTGGGGAACGTCACGTTCATGGAAGTTTCCACCAGAATGCCCAGAAAGGCCATAATCGCCACCGCAAAGATGGCAATTAAGTTCTTCCGGGAAACTTTATCTGGATCGTTTGGTACTTGCGTCATTTGAACATCTCACTTTCTTACAACTACTCGTTACCTTCTATCATACCCACCTTTTCAAAAATTTTCATGGGAATTTTGCCATTAAATCGGTTGCAGAAAGCCTTTTATTTCGGGATTTGGCACGAAATACAAAAAAGTTTTCAATGAAAACCATTACATTAAGTTTTGACCCTTGACTTTGTTTTCAGAAAATCATACGATGTTCACGTGAACAAAAGAGAAGAGAAAAGAAAAAGGGGTATTTATATCATGCATGTATTTAATCGCGTATTAGCTGTTGTCGCTGCCGTTGCTGTTTTTGGTTCAGGTGTCTTCGCAACCCAAGCCGTTGCTTCTACGACTAATTCTGACGCCGCAACGCAACAATCCTTATCACAAAGTTACACGCAACTCATCCAAAAGCAAACTGAACCTCTGAAGTAATTTCAGGGTAGTCAAAAAGCTCTCCCCATTGTGGGAGAGCTTTTTTCATGCCATTAATGCTTAAAGCACATCGGCACCCACTTCAGATTGATTCATGAACTCTTTCATCCGAGAAATCATATCGTGAACGACGACCCGACCGACTTGGACTTCCTCGGTCGTTCCGATCATGTTAAAGCCCAGGCTCAACTGACCTTTAAAGGTGCTGCAAGCAACCTGGAACATCGGCGCGTACCGGAACGAACCGGTCATCAGACAATGGGTCACCGTATTTTCGGCAAATTGGAGCCGCGCGTCATCGATAATGCCAAAATTAGTGAACGCAATCGCCCGAACGTGGTAGTTGGCCTCCACAATCTCTTGTAGTTGCTTAATCGACTCCGTTTGATACTGCGCCATCAAGGATCGGACGGAATCTAGGAACTGGTCGTGGTCCTTTAGGCGTTGCATTTCGACGTGCATCTTCTGCACGGAAACCGAGATGGCTTCGTCTTGTGGTGAGTGAATGGCCGGATTGAACCGCGCCGTGTGGTTGGCAATCCGTAGCGCTGCCGGGTCCTCATCGATCTTCTGCCGCATGTCCGTGGGGCAAGGAATGGCCAGCTCATCGCCGTCACGATCGAAGGCCTGAACCGCCTTGCCGAAGGTCGTCAGCAGCACGTCATTAACCGTCACACCTTGCGCGTGGGTCGCGTTGATCAGGCTACGCGTCAGGTCCGGCGTCAAGCGCCAGCCACTCACGTTAGGCCGCGACTGTTCACCCGTCTCGTTCGTCAATTGCGGCAAGGCTAACGGCTTGGCCGGATGGTCCACGTTGCCCTGTTTAGCGGCCGCTGGATGCTGTTTCAGAAGGTCCTTTAACCAGTCGAGATTAACCACGTTAACCACGCTATTAATCGTCGTAGCGCCCTGGCTGTAGCATTTACTCAATAAGTACAGGTACTGCTTAAACCCACTGCCATCGGTCAAGATATGACTCATGGTGATGGTCAACCGGTTACCCTTACCAGCTGGCTGTAGTTCAAAACGGACCTGAGCTTCTTTCTCCCAATCCGGTGTAGCATCGAGCTGGGCATCGTCTGGCAAGACATTCAGGACCTCCCGACCGTCTTGGACGACCGGTTGCCAGCTATTGTCACTCATCTCATAGCGACAGAACAGTTCGGGAACCACCTTTGCCGTGAGATTAATGGCTTTCACTAAGCGGTCCTGGTCCAAAGGATCGCTAAACGTCAATTGGCAGCGAATCACAGGATATAGCTGATCGAAGCCAATGGTATGCAGAATATTCAATGGATTTTCATTCATAAGTAGAGACGCCCCTTTCTCAAAATAAATCGTATCTTCAGTTTAGAGCTCGTTCAGCGTTGCGACAAGAGCGGTGTAACGCAAAATTCCGGGCTCACGGCAAACAAAAAGCCCCGCAGGACTCCCGTACGGAAGCTCATGCGAGACTTTTTCGTTTACCCTAGTTATTAACCGTCAGCTTGCCGAAAATTTCGTCAGGCGTCTTGTCTGGGAAGAACTTGAAGAAGTTGTAAGCATTGTTGTAGCAAATGTTTTGAACAACCTTCCCCAACATTTCTTCATCATCAGGTACCCGGCCTTGTTCAGCCAACTTACCATAGAAGTTGCAGAGAACCCGACGGAAGTACTCATGACGTGGGTATGACAGGAAGCTCCGTGAGTCGGTCAGCATCCCAACAAAGTTAGGCAACAGACTTTCTTCGGCGAAGACCCGCAATTGTTCGTCCATACCTTCGGCAGTATCGTTGAACCACCAGCCGGCACCGAGTTGCAAGCGTTGTTTGCCACCTTCTTGGAAGGCCCCCATCATGGTTGCTAATTGCATCCAATCGTTGTCATTCAAGGAGTAGAAGATCGTCTTTGGAATGTCATGGGTGATTTGCATCTTCGTGTATAACTTGGCCATTTGGTCAGCAATATCAGGTTGCGTCCCAACAGCGTCATAACCGGTATCAGGGCCTAATTTGTCGAACATTGGCCGGTTAAGGTCACGGATAGAGTTGATGTGGAACTGCATCGTCCAATCAAATTCCTTGTTCAACTTCATTAAGTTTTCCAATAGAGCGGTTAAGTATTGGTCAACTTCCTTAGGCGACAATTCTTCGTTGTTGACACCCTTATCAAAGATCGCATTCAGCTCGCTGTCTGAAGCTTCGATGAAGTGATAAGTTAACAGAGAATGGTCAGATAGACGGCCACCCATTTCACTAAAGAATTCAAACCGTTGCTTAACAGCATCGATCATCGTCTTGAATGAAGTGATCTTGACACCAGAAACCTCACTCAATTCCTTCAGGTAGTCGGCAAAGCCATCACGGTCCACTTGGATCAACTTGTCAGGCCGCATTGCTGGTAAAGTCCGGAAGCCGTTTTCAGCTTCGGTTTCCTTCAACAGTTTGTGGTAGTGCAAGTCAGATGCTGGATCATCGGTCGTGCAGACAGCCTTAACATTGGAATTCTTGATTAAGTTCCGTGGCTTGAAAGCATCAGTTTGGAGTTCAGCGTTGGCTTTCTTCCAAATGTCTGGTGCGGTCTTCCGGCTCAAAACTTCGTCAATGTGGAAGAAACGCTTGAGTTCCAAGTGGGTCCATTCGTAGAGTGGGTTCCCCAAGGCACTTTCGATCGTTTCAGCCCAGGCCAAGAATTTCTGATATTCATCGCCGTCACCGGTGATTAATTCTTCAGGAACCCCGTTGGTCCGTTCTTGACGCCACTTGTAGTGGTCGCCGTAAACGCCTTCGTTTAACCAAATCCGTGTAATGTTAGGATAGTTCTTGTTTTCATAGATTTCCTTTGGGTTTAAGTGACAATGGAAGTCAATGATTGGCATATCCTTGGCATAGTCGTTGAAAAGTTTCTTGGCCATGTCATTGCCGAGTAAGAAATTGTCGTCCAATAAAGCCATCAGGATATTCCTCCTTGTAGAGTTGTACTAATTACTTAGCGGTAATCTAATTAGTCTTCGTTAATCTTTGGTTCGTACTTAGCTTGAACTTCAGCCTTGGACTTTGCCAAACCTTGAAGTAAGTCGAGGTGTTCTGCAATGTGGATGTTCAAGTACTTGTCGTACAGGTCTTGGTGTTCCTTCAAAATCTTGAAGAACTTGTCACGGTAAACGTACTTGTAGCTCTTTTGAGCGTTCAAGAGTGAACCGTACATCGTGTGCAGAACTTGACGAGAGTCATCGCCGTCCAGCAAACTCATAACGTTGGATTCGTTGATCGTTTCTGGCTTTGGTGCAGTCCCATCGGTTTGTGCGTTGAAGACGTAGAATGAAGCAACGTCATCCAAGTTGTCGTAAGCAAACTTGTAAAGTTGAACCATGAACTTAGGATCGACATGGGCAATAACCCGGAGAGCTTCCAACCAGTTAGTCCCAGCGGTCTTAACGTGCCAGCCGTGTTGCTTGGAAATCCGGCCGATAATTTCGTAAACGGAAAGCTTGTCGGAACCTGAGTGAATACTCAACTTGTAACCAAACTTTTCAGCGATGGCTTCGTGAACAACGTATTCACGTTCGAAGCGCTTAACGTCACCGATGTAGTCAATGGCCTTCTGGAATTCACCGTAGAACTTAGGTGCGATGGTTTCAGGAGTGATGCCTTCACGATGTAATTCGTTAGCAAAGAAGTAGTGGTTTGCAGGTGTCGTTGGCACAATCGTTTCATCCATAGAAATTTCGAAGTCCAAGTTGTAAGGAACGATGAACTTGTGGTAGATGAAGATAGCGTACTTAACAGCTCCATAGAAGATCAGAACTGATTCTTCAACGTCACGCTTGGAGAAGTGAACGGAAGCGTCGTCACTGATTTGGAACGTCTTGTCCAAGTAAGTCTTGTTGAAGCGTTCTACTAAGTCGTCATCCAAAGCGTTGAACTTTTCATCCAATTCTTCATCGGAGAACTTAGCAACTTCGTTATGAATCTTTTCGGTAGCATCCAAAGTAATCATGGTGCAACCAGCCTTAACGGCGTAGTCAACTTCGTGAGGGTTCTTAACGTGGTCACCATCGTCAACCCAGCCATCGGTGTAACCTTCTTCAAAGACGGCCCAGCCGGCATCCAATAAGACATCGGTTTCGGTACGGTTCATCAATAGTAATTCACGAATGGATTGTTGTGCTAAGACAGGTACAATGCCCCGGCCCTTGAACAAACGTAAGTGAGCGTTAGAAGCGTTGCCTAACCGGTCACCTAAACCAAAGGTGTACTTGTAACCGTGACGAGACGTAGGCTTGATCCAAGCGAAGCGCTTAGCAAGTGCACGCCAGTTGGTTTCGTTTAAGTCACCAGTGATTAACGTCTTGTTGTGGTCAACGATGCTTTCCTTGGCGTCAAAGTCCTTGACGTCATCGCGATCTTCGTAAACAACCAAAGTCTTGGCAGTTTGCTTGTTAACGGTTTCATGTAAGATGAAGTAGACGTTGCGGCGATCTACTTGAATTGAAGGTGCATAAACTTCTTTATCTGATAAGCTGTCATAGTTACCTTGGGCAGCAATAATCTCATAGACATCTGAAACTAACTTTTGTAAGTCCATTGATATAACCCTCCATAATGTAGTTTGATAAAGTTTTTAAAAACCGTGATCCCAAATTATTTAGTGTGACGACTAATCCTTGTCTTGGTCGGTAGCTTTGCTTTCACCGATCTTGCCGCCTTCCCAACGACCATGGTCAAGGTCATCGGCAATTTCACCAAAGCGCTTGTCATCCAGTTTGTATAAGAAACCGATTACAACAGCGGCAATGATTAAGCAAAGGCCAGGATATAACGTCATAGCGGCCTTGATACCATTTAAGGCACGCGGTGTTTGCGTTGCGTTGGCAACGTAACCCGTTAAGGCCAAGACACCGGCACTAACTAAAGCAGCCAGTGATTGTGCAATCTTCCGTGAGAAGTTAAATGCAGCGTATGTAATAGCTTCTTTACGGACACCTGAACGCCATTCACCATAGTCAATCGCGTTGGAAACCATGGCCCAAGTAATCCCGTTAGGAATAGCTAAAGCCGTGTAACCAATGGTAACTAAGACGATGAATGTGATAACGTTGGAAGGCAAGAAGTAGTTTAAGATGTTGGCTACGGCACCAACAACGAAACTCCACATTGCGGTCCGCTTTTGACCAAAGTGCTTGGTCAGCGTAGGAATCATGAAGACCCCGACGATTGAGCAACCCATCATAATAGCGTTGATGATTGGCTGAAGACCAATGTTACCCAAGTTGTATTGTGCGTAGAACACCATCATTTGGTTGTTCGTGTTCATGGCAGAAATGGTAAACAAGGTCATCAGAATCAAGGCACCTAAAGGACCGTTCTTAAAGATAACTTTGATGTAATCCTTAAAGCCTTCCTTTTTGGCTGCTTCACCAGTTGCCCGGTGAACCTTAACATTTTCCTTGGTTCCAAAGTAACATACGGCAAACATTGCAATCCCGATGACAGCGAAGACTGCGGCTGCCCAGAAGTAACCATGTTCTTCTTTGACACCAGTGTTCCCGTTAGCAATCAAACCCATCAAAGGAATGAAAGCAACCCCGGCGATGAACTGGGCACCGACAGAACCAACTTGACGAGAGGTCGCCATGAAGCTCCGGTCTTGCGAGTTCCGGGACATAACGGAAGCCAAAGAACCGTACGGGTCATTGGTAAATGAATAAACCAGGCCCCAAATCATGTATGCAGCATATGCATAAATAATCTTTTGGACCCCAGTGAGACCAGATGGCATCGTAAACGTTACGACGGTCATAATCCCTAAAATGATGGCTGAAATCATCATGACCGGACGGAACTTACCACGTTTACCGATGTTCTTCCGGTTATCAATAACTGACCCGGCAATTGGATCCATAAACGCATCGAAAATCTTGGTGAAAGCAAAAATCCCAGCGACGGCTCCGGCACCGATACCACACGCATCAATCCAGAACTTAGTCAGGTATGCTTGCCCAAGGTCAAACATGAAGCCGTTACCAAAGTCCCCAAACCCATAAGCAATCTTTTCATGAGTAGGAATCCGCTTTGAGGAGTCATTCATCATTTCCCCATCTTTAACGGCGGGTTTTGGACTTGTTGCTGCTTCTTCGCTCATTTGAGCACCTCCTTGAATCTGCTTCAAACCGTTAACCGAAATCGCTTACAATTTAGATACACACGTTAACACAAACATTAACGCTGTATCGCTATCGCTCATCGGTTTCCACAACAAATGTTAAACGTCAGAGCTTCCAACGACACATTAGTAAGCGCTTTCCTTTAACAATGTCTATACTATCACAAACTCATGCACACGTTAACAATTTTTTTAATAAAAAAAGGATTATTTTCGCAAATCCTTTACAGAATCCCGGACTATCAACGTTGGGACGATTACTTTTTTTATTGGATCCGTCATTGAACCGTCCAATAATTTCGTCAAGGCATCAATTCCTTCTTGAACAATATCATCGGTTGGCTTGCGGACCGTCGTCAATCGTGGAACCAAATATTTCGCGTAACTCATGTCATCATAACCAATAATTGAGATGTCATCCGGCACGGAGTACCCCAGATCTTGGCAGGCTCGAACCGCACCGGCCGCCATATCATCGTTAGACGCGAAGACACAGGTTGGCGTGTCGATTGCCCCGAGGATCGTTCGCATGGACTCGTAACCGCTATCTGGCAAATACGTTCCCTGTTGAATCCACTCCGGCTTAACCGTTGCACCACTAGCTGCCGTGACGTCTAGAAAGGCTTGCTGCCGATCATGCGTCGAAACGAAGTCGCTGGCCCCTTTGATCAGGCCAAACTTCTGATGCCCCATTCGAACGGCATATTCCATTAATTTCCGAGCGCCTAGATAGTCATCCGTCGTGAAGTTGGAGACGTCCTCCCGATTAATCTTTCGGTTGAGGATAACGACAGGCAAGCCCCGTTCAATCATCATGTTGATAAACGCATCATCGTTCGTACTTTGACTCACGACGATGGCTCCGTCGTATTGGTGCCGGCTCATGGCGTTACTCCCATCCAACGCCTCAATGCTGTCGATAGAAATCGAATAACCGACAGGTAAGGCTTCTTTCGATCGATTGATAACATCTACCAAGAAACTCGGTGACGTCCCTGTATCCAATTCTGAGAAGAAGATTCCAATAATAAAGGAGCGCTTCTCAACTAACCCCTTGGCATTAATGTTGGGCACATAGCCCAAATCGTCCGCAATCTTGCGAATCTTACGTTTTGTTTCTTCTTTGACTAAGGGACTATCGTTCAGAGCACGTGAAACCGTGGTATGCGAAACGTTAGCGCGCTTAGCAATTGTTAAAATCGTTACCTCTTCCAATGTCTTACTGCCTCCCTGTTACGATCATCAATTGCTCGACTCTCTATTTCTGCAGCTGAGCGGGTTAACTTTAAGCACGCCTCGAGACTTTCTAAGGTGTTGACGTTATCTGCAGAACTGCTAATAGACCTACTATAACAAAATCGCCGACCAAATACAGTGTTTGGACCGACGATTTCATCGTTTTTTTCAATTTACGGTGTCTTCAAGAATTGGTCTAGCTGTTGTCTAGTCGGGTAACCATCGTTATCACCCGGACTTTGAACGGCCATCGCGCCAATGGCATTGGCCCGCTTTAAAGCCTTGGGTAACGGCTGCCCTTCCAGCAAACTGGAAATAAGACCAACGGCAAAGCCATCGCCCGCTCCCACAGTATCAATGACTCGTGGGACGGAAAATCCCGGTACCGTTAGCTGTTGGCCATTCCTTAATTTAGCAAACGCCCCGTCCGCGCCTAACTTTACAATAACGGCTTTGGTCGTGACACCCTGCTGGAGATAGAAATCAGCAATGGCTGCCGGCGTCTGCTGGCCCGTCAAGGTACGACCCTCGCTGAGTCCCGGCATAACGATGGTCCCATAACGGGCCAAGTCATTGGTTACCCGGATCATTTCTGCTTGAGACTGCCACAATGTCGGGCGAAGATTGGGGTCGAAGGTCACTGGAATTCGGTTGTAGACCAGATCAGCATTGAGTTGCCGGTAAGTCGCCAGGCAATTGGCTGACAAGGCCGCGAAGATTCCCGAGAGGTGGGCAAACCGAACGCCCGCAAGGTTCACCGTTGCCAAATCGGCCGGTTGATAATTGGCCGCCGCCGATCCTTGGCGAAAATAGGCAACGGCCGGGTCACCATGGGTCACGCGTTGCTTAAGGTAAAAGCCCGTCGGCAAGCCCGGCTTCGTGAGCATCGCCGCATCGGCAACGCCATCGGTCCGTAAGACCCGTCGCAGGTAGCTACCGAAAGGATCATCGCCCACTGCAGAGACATAATCGACCGGGTGCCCCAGTCGGGCCATGCCAATCGCCACGTTGAGTTCCGCCCCCGCAGAAAATTTCTGAAACTTTTGAGCCGTGGTCAGATCAACATCGCTCTCCTGAGCTTCGAAGACCACCATTGGTTCTCCAATCGTCAGTAATTCGCCCATCGCCTACACCTCCCGTTAGGACTTGGCAATCGCTTCCCACAGTCCGTTCAGATACGTTAATCCCAGTGCCCGATCGTAAAGACCATAGCCGGGACGTCCCGCTTCTCCCCAAATGTCACGACCGTGGTCCGGACGAATCACGCCGTCAAAACCAGAATCATGAAGAGCTTTCATAATCGCAAACATATCAAGAGAACCCGCACTGGACAAGTGTGCCGCCTCGCGGAAGTCGCGACCGTTACCAGTAAACTTGATATTCCGTGCATGAACAAATGGCACCCGCCCCTGGGCTACAAACTCGCGAATAATGGCGGGAATGTCATTGTCCGGGTTCTCACCCAGACTACCCGTACAAATGGTAAAGCCATTCGCAAGCGAGGGATTCATGGCCACGATGGCCCGCATATCAGCAGCGTTCTTAAAGATTCGTGGTAAGCCAAATAACGGCATCGGCGGATCGTCTGGGTGCAAGGCCATTTGAATATGGCAGGCTTCACAGACCGGTAAAATCGCGTCCAAGAAGTATTTGAGATTAGCTGATAGCCGCGATGCATCCACATCCGCGTAAGCCTTAAATAACTGTTGAACCTTAGCTAGTCGTTCCGGTTCCCAGCCAGGGAGACTGAAGCCGTTATCGCCACGCTGAATTTGTTGGATAAGCGCCTGGGGATCCTCCGCGGTGTAGCGTTCTTGAAACGCAAGCGCCTTGGACCCATCCGCCAATTCGAAGTGTAAATCCGTTCGAATCCAGTCAAAAATTGGCATAAAATTATAGCAAATCGTCTTAACACCCACCTGAGCGAGGTTACGAATCGTCTGTTGATAATTTTCAATGTAGTGGTCCCGGGTTGGCAGGCCAATCTTAATATCGTCGTGAATATTAACGGATTCGACAATTGTAAATTTCAAACCCGCTGCTTCAATCTGGGCCTTTAACGCCTTGATTTTAGCCAGCGGCCACACCTCACCAACCGGTACATCGAATAGTGCACCGACAACCTGCTGAGCGCCCGGAATCTGCCGAATATCCTGGAGCTTAACGGCATCCTCATCGGGGCCATACCAGCGAAATCCCATTTCCATCTCTCGTTCTCTCCTTTTAGTCGCAATTAGCAACTTAACAGCAACTAGGAGACTTCTCTCGTCTTAGTTACCGCAGATCATTCATTGCAACTTGATCCATATCATCATAAGTTTGGTTTTCACCACACATTGCCCAGATGAAGGCGTAGTTCGTCGTCCCGACACCACAGTGAATTGAGTAACTCGGGTTGACGACGGCTTGGTCCTGTTTCATCCAGATATGCTTGGTATTTTCAGGGGTCCCCATGAAGTGTGAGACCCGGGTATCTGCAGAGCCAAATTCACAGTACAGGTACGTTTCCATCCGCCGAGCATGCGTGTGAGCAGGCATCGTATTCCACGAATTTCCTGGTTCAAGAACCGTGTAACCCATTTGAAGCTGACACGTCTGCATGGTCGACGCATCGATGTATTTGTGAATAACCCGCTTGTTCATATGTTCTTGATCACCCTTAGGCATGGCGATCGCGTCTTTGTAGACCAATTTCTTATTAGGATAGGTCTTGTGAGCTGGCGTAGAAACCACGTAGAACTTAGCCGGCGTCGTCGGGTCAATCGAATCAAAGGTTACGTGCTTGGTTCCCATCCCAATGTAAAAACCATCGTGAGGAGCAATCGCGCTCTCCGTGCCATCAATGGTAACGGTCCCGGCACCGCCGATATTAATAAAGCCTAATTCGCGCCGTTCTAGGAAGTAATTGACGCCTAACTCCTTGTCCAGCTTAATCTCTAGTGGACCATGAACTGGCGTAACCCCACCAAAAATCATCCGATCATTGTACGTGTACGTCAACAGAATGTCGTCTGGACTAAAAATCTTTTCCATCAAAAATTGTTCACGCATCTGGTCGGTGTTGTAATGGTCAATATCTTCGGGACTGTGCGCGTATTGAGTGGTCATATTGAATGCCATGGTATTACCTCCATATAGTAGTGATTAACCAACTAATGAATGCTCTTTCCCTCTGCTCAGCCCACATACCAGTTTAGCACATGCCAGCAGAAAAGCCCTCTCATATATCACAGACTTAAAATCAGCATAACCAAGTTCCATGCCATCTTGTAACAAGTTTCACGTTGTAAATTGTCCGTGATGGGTCCTGAAAAGAAGAGAAACCAGCAAGGCGCTTCGCTTTGCAGCGGCTTGATAACGTTGAGATGGAAGCGCATTCATTTAAAAATGTTAACGTGTTCATTATAGTGAATTTTTATCGAGATTACCAGCCGTCTTGCCTCCCGGTTCCGATAAAAAACGCCGCCGATAGTTCACGCCATCGCCGACGATGTCATCTGGTTAAATATCCAAATCAGTTTTGTCGCCTGGACCCACGTTCATAAAATATCCCGGAAACTTATCCAGCAGATATTTGCGCTCCTGTAGCATCAATCTCAAGTGCGCGGTCGTTTGGAACCGAACATCTTCCAGATCACGCCGATAGACGACATCCAACAGGTTCTCATGCTGCTGCAGAATTGTCTGCCAATTAAGCGTATTAACTTTTAGTCGGATCCACCGGAACCGGTTCAACTGCATGTTTACGGTCTGTAACCAATCCCAAATATTATCGCGGCCCGCAACCGTGTAAAACCGGTGGTGAAAGGCCTCATCGAGATCGAAGAAAGTATCTGGATCTTCCTTTTGAATCGCAACCGCTTGCTCCCGTAAGTTTACCCTCTGCTCGTGATACGCAGCATCCGTCATCTTGGCAGTGGTCTCCAGCATAATCTCAACCTCAACGTTTTGCCGGACAAAGCGTGCGTCCTTGGCTTTTTCCATATCGATTTGCGAAATATACGTCCCACTCTGCGGAATGACATCGATCAACCCATCCCGTTCAATCCGAATGATCGCCTCTCTAACTGGCGTCCGACCAATCCCTAATTCCTCTGAAATCGTCTTCTCAGAGATTTTTTGACCAGGGATAAACTTATTGTGCATAATCCGATAGCGAAGCTCGGAATACGCCTCATTTCGCATATTTTTCGTCATTTGTTGCATCTCAACTACACCTCCTTAATACCTACGTCATTTTACTTGTATATTAGTTTAACACAGGTGTCACCAGTTTTCCCTTGATTTTTTTGAAACGGGTGATCCTACCGGAGATTAGTAAAACGATTAACTTGCTAGTCGCTCAAGCCCTAACAGTGACTACTCTGCTCGTAAATTTTTTCACGAACTTTTTATTCCACCGCTAAACTACCCTCGCAGTTATTAATTGACTTCTAAACATAATTCTGGTTTTTGTTAATCAGATTAAGGGCAGTCGGTACCATTAGCTTGACTGATGCCAATAGAGTATCCGTATCATGTTATTTGATTTTATATTATTATTCGCTAAAAATCATTATTTTGTCTCCTAAAATCACCAATCAATAGAAAAATCAGACGCTCAATTTTTGAGGGCCTGATTCAAAAAATTATTTAAAAGACTTGCTGGTACAACACAGCCGCCGCAATCGCTCCTGCGGTTGGCGCCACGATCGGCACCCAACTGTAGGCAAACTGCGAACTCCCCTTATGTGGGAACGGCCAAACCGCGTGAAGCAAGCGGGGCCCAATGTCTCGAGCAGGATTCAACGCCGGTCCGGTCGGTCCCCCAAAGGAAATGACGAGACACATGACCAGAAAGCCTAGTCCGATAAAATCTGCTCGCGGATCGATCTTATCTGCAGTCATACTGACCGCTCCCAGCACCAACAAGAAGGTGCCGACGAACTCATTGATAAAGCCATTCAGTTGGCTGTTAGCCGCGTCAATCGTGGAGAACGTCCCCAGGATCGCCTCGGCATCGGTCGTCCGGTCATAGTAAGGCTTATAGGCCAGAACCAATACCAGCTGACCAACGATGGCCCCGACCGTCTGTGCGAATATGTATGGCATCACTTCTTGCCAAGGAAAATTACCAGTAACGGCCATGGCGACCGTCATCGCCGGATTAATCTGCGCACCCGAAATCGTGGCAAACATTAACGCCGGAATCATCACGCCAATCCCGTAACCAAAACCAATGAGAATCCAACCACCATGGTAGCCCTTAGTTCCCTTTAACTCCACGTTGGCCACCGAACCGTTACCCAGGGCAACCATCACGGCCGTCCCAATCAACTCGGCCATACACCGAACGAATAAAGAATAATGCATCACTCAATACCTCACCCATCATATTTTCTTTTTTACCCTGCCGAAAATGTTCACGTCGGTCAGCAGACCAACCTGTAAAAAACAGCAGCATTAATATCATCCCCCTATCGTCGATCGCTTTCAATCTTTTTTCGCGGTTTTACACCATAATCTGAAAATTATCACAAAATTAGTTAGAATTGACCCGAAATTGGTCGGAATTCCTGCCCGAATCGAGTCGAATTTCCATTATTTTTCATTTTGAATTCACTTGGAAAACCAAATGTAAACAAAAAACACGATGTCCATCCCTCCCTTATAGGAGAAATAAACATCGCGTTTCCGAGGTTAGCACCTCACTATTTTAAGCGACTAGTCTTCATCAAAGAACCCGAAGTAGTCGTGAGCGTTATTGTAGGAAATATCTTCCACAATCTTACCCAGGTAATCGTAATCTTCTGGTACTTGACCCGTCGTGACCCATTCACCAATCAGGTTGCACAGCACCCGACGGAAATATTCGTGCCGCGTGTAGGAGAGGAAGCTCCGTGAATCCGTCAGCATCCCCACGAAGTTTGGCAACAGGCTTTGTTGGGCCAAAATGTTTAATTGGTCGTGCATCCCATCGCGGGTATCGTTGAACCACCATGCACAGCCTAATTGGAGTTTTTGAACGCCATCGCCTTGGAAGCTTTGCATCCCAGTGGCCAATTCCATCCAGTCGTTCGGGTTCGTGGAATACAGAATCGTCTTAGGAATGCTGTCTTCTTCAGACATCGCACTCAACAATTTCATCATTTCACCGGCAATCCCGGGTTGAGACCCCATGGAATCCCAGCCCGTATCGGCACCCAACTTGCGGAACATTGGGCCGTTCGCGTTACGTAAGACGTTGATATGGTATTGCATCGTCCAGCCAAACTTTTGGTTTAACCGCATCAGAACCTTCAGTAAGGTCGTCTGATACTTGTTAACTTCGTCGTCGGTCAAGTGTTGATTGTCCTGACGTGCCTTAGCCATGATGGCATTGAACTCATCGTCGGTAGCTTCGGCGTAGTGGAACGTGTTTAACCCATGGTCGGACAGGCGACCACCCATTGAAGCAAAGAAGGTGAAGCGTTGTTCCAAAGCCTTCGTCAGGGACTTCAAGTCAGTGATATCGACTCCAGAGACTTCGCTCAACTTATTCATATATTCGCCGTAGTCGCCCTGGTTAATCCGTACCAAATTATCGGGACGCATTGCGGGTAAGACCTTGAAGCCATTTTCCTTCTCTTCGGCCTTCAACAATTTGTGGTAGTGTAAGTCAGAAGCTGGATCGTCCGTGGTGCAGACCACTTTGACGTTAGCATTCTTAATCAAGTTACGTGGCTTGAAGTCATCCGTTTGGAGTAAGGCGTTCGCTTTCTTCCAAATAGCCGGTGCGCTCTTTTCATTGAAGACTTCATCAATTCCGAAGAAGCGCTTCAATTCCAAATGGGTCCATTCGTAGAGTGGGTTCCCAATCGCACGGTTAATGGTCTTGGCCCAGGCTAAGAACTTCTGATACTCATCGCCATCCCCAGTGATGAGTTCTTCAGGAACCCCATTAGCCCGTTCCAAACGCCACTTGTAGTGGTCACCGGCGTTGCCATCATTTAACCAGATCCGCGTGATATTTGGATAATTCTTGTTCTCGTAAATATCCTTAGGATCAAGGTGGCAATGATAGTCGATGATCGGCATCTTTTCTGCGTGTTCGTGGAACAGCTTCTTCGCTGGTTCACTCGTGAGTAAAAAGTCTTCGTTCAATAAAGCCATTACAAAGGTCTCCTTTAATTTTTATCAAAATTATTGGTGATTACTTTCAAACTACTTAAATCCTAATTTATGCGACATCTGTCCAACCGTCGTCGCTCAGATTAGTTCTTCAAATTCTTTTCCCGTAGAATAGCGGCGTTAGATTCAACGCGCTTCTTATTCAGTGGGTAGAGGAACAACATCACTAGCGCGGCCAAACCACAGCAGACCGCTGGAATTCCCGAAGCCAGATAGTAGATGCGGTCAATGACTTGCTGGGACTGCTCCGCCCCACCGGTCGTGGAGGAAACGTACCCAATCATCGTCAGCATGAAGGCCCCAAAGCTACCGCCCAAGGCTTGCGCCACCTTACGGGCAAATGAGTTCACCCCATAGATGGTCCCGTCTTCCCGAATACCAGTCGTCACTTGCTGGTTATCAATCACATCGGTAATAAATGCCCAGACCATCAGGTTGAACATGGCCGCGCCTAAACTACCGAAGAACAGGAAGACCAGATAAACCGTGGCACTACTCGTATGAATGAAGACCAGGATACCGTAGACGATGCTGGCAAAGAACAGCGAAACCGTCGTGACTTCCTTACGACCAAACTTCTTGGTGAAGTATTGGGCGAATGGCGCTAATAGCAGGACCGTCGCAAAGTTAAAGATTAAGGCAATGGACATGGCACTACTATTTTTAAAATAATCATTGAAGAGGTAAGAAATGTTCGTTCCCGATAAGTTTTGGTTAATGACCAAGATGATATCCAAAACCACCAGAATAACCAACGCCCGGTCCGTAAACATATCCTTCAGCACAGTCCCCAGCGGAACCGATTCACTCCGTTGTGTCCGTACCCGTTCGGTCGGTAACTTACTCGTTAAGATATAGCAGCCGAAACCTAAGAGCGCCATGATCGAGGCCACGATCCAAAACCGGACGCCGTCAATCTTCTGTGAAGCACCCACGTACATAAAGATGGGTACCACGAAGCTGACGATGGCACTCCCAGTCGCCGAACCCAGACTCCGCCAAGTCGATAAGGAAGTCTTATCGTTAGGTGAGTCACTAAGCGCGGACGCCATAGAGCCATAAGGAATGTTCACCGTGGAGTAGAAAATCCCCCACAGTAAGTAAGTGACAAAGACGTAAGTAATCTTGAATGGAAACGCCCACTCTTTAACGAATGGCACAAAAACCAAGATTGTCGCGATCAGCAGTGGATACTTGAAACGGGCAATCCACGGAATAAACCGTCCCCGCTTGTGTAACTTACTACTGTCGACCAACCGACCAACAGTGATATCAGCAATGGCATCAATAAACCGGGCAATTAGGAACAAGAGTCCCACGGTTACCCCTGATAATCCCAACACATTGGTGTAGAAGATCATCAAGAAGGTATTCACAACAGCGAATGAGAAGTTGTTCCCAACATCCCCTAAGGCGTAACCAAAACGGTCCGCCCAACCAAACGGTTTTGAACGATCAATACTTGTTTTTTGTGTATCCATTTTTCCAACCTCCGGCAATTTTGCCAAGATAATTTTAAAAAAGTGAGATGCCGCAAATATAGCAAATAATTAGATTTAGATTGAGATTAAGTCCTTAACACTGGATTCAATGCTCAGCTCAATGTCTGAATCGCTTACATTATTAAATTTAATGATCACTTGACGCTTCTCGCCATCGAAGAACCAACCTTCAGTGGCTGCGTTGAACTTATCAAACTTCAAGAATTGAGCCAGTGGCTTGCCCTGCAGTTCGATAGTTAATGGCGCAATGTCTGGGCAGCAAACGCGGAACGTGTACCGCTTCAGTTTGGAATCGTAAGATCCTTGCTTATGCAAGTTAATTAACGTTTGGTGCTGACTTGGCTTAACGGAAATATCCGTGGTCAAGAAGTCCCCTTGCTTGTAACTCATGGTCTTGCCGTCATCTTCGTACAACTGGAAGTCACTCGCCGTGGTGGGTTCAACTAAAACGTCTAAGTTTTCAACGGTATCGTTGTGGATATTCATCAAGCCCTTGCTTTCAGGGATAATGCTCCCCGTCCGTAAGAACATCGGAATGCTCCCCAAGTCGACCGGCACCTCAACGGTTTGACCCCCATTGTAGTAGTGATAATTGGTTAAATCATACCAATCGGCACCCTTTGGTAGGTAAACTTCCTTGGTCGTTTGACCCTTATCAACCACGTTGGCGACTAAGAGTGAAGCCCCCAACATAAATTCGAAGCTTTCTTCAAAGGTCTTCGGATCGTTTTGGAATTCGTAAACCAACGGCCGCATGATCGGTGCCCCAGTCACAGAAGCTTCATGCAACAGTGAGTAGAAGTACGGAATCAATTGGTAACGCAACTGAATGGCATCGCGAATATACTTCGTGTAGCTCGGGTACATCCAAGGTTCCGTGACGGTATTGTCGTCATTGGAGGAATGAATCGAGAACCGTGGCTGGAAAATCCCATTTTGAACCCAGCGGACAAATAATTCTGGTTCCGGTGCCGGTCCATCGAAGCCCCCGATATCACAGCCTTGGTTGGCTACCCCGGAAAGACCCATTCCCAAGATAGTAGGAATGTTGTATTTCACGTTCGTCCAACTCGTCCGGTTATCCCCGGCCCAAGTCTGCGCATACCGTTGAATCCCCGCAAACCCGGCCCGGTTAATCAGGTACGGCCGGACATTTGGATCATAATCGGCAATCGCCTTTTGCGCGGTCTTAGCCATCATGGTTGGCATAATCGGCTTGACCTCACCAATCGTTTGGTGAACGCCATCCGCGTCAACCTTGGCGGCGGTTTCATTAATTTCGTATTCATTGTTGTCGTTCCAGATACTGGTAATCCCGAGGGACAGGAGCTGCTTGGTCATAAATTTCGCCCAAGTCTTCCGGCCGCTTTCGCTGGTAAAGTCAACGAAGTGGGCGGCACCACCCCAGTATTGGTCTTCTTGATCATGCTGGCCATCCGGCGTCTTGATGTAAGCATTGGCGTCGGCAAAGTCTTTCGCATAGGGGTGGGTAATCAGCATCCCCGGCTTAACGTTCGGTGCGAGTAAGACCCCTTTTTCTTTCAACTTGTTCACAAATTCCTGTGGATCTGGGAAGCGTTCTTTGTTCCAGTTGAAGACGTACCGCTTGCCATCTTCACCGGTCGTATAACCGGATGACATGAAGAACCCATCACACGGAATGTCGTTTTGCTTGCAGGTGTCGACGAAGTCTAAAATCGCCTGGTCGGCATCCTTGTCCAATTCCGTGTAGTACATGGTTGACCCCATGTAACCCAACGAAGCCTTAGGCATCATGGCCGTCTTCCCCGTCAGATCCGTGTAGTGTTCCACCACGTCTTTAATGGTTGGCCCGGCGATGAAGAAGACATCTAGATCACCACCATCACATTCGAAGTAGCTGTAACGGTGCCAGTAGTTACTGTGCTCGCTATCCATATCGAACGTTGAGTCATTGGAATTATTGTAGTAAAGTCCTGAAGCGATATTCATTTCACTGTCGAAATCAATATAGAACGGAATCATCTTGTAAAGTGGATCCGACTTAGCCGCGTTCCAACCTAAGGAATCGGTGTTGTGCATCCGCATCCGCCGCTTGAATTTATTCAATTCACCGGACTTTTCACCAAAACCATAGAAGAAATTGTGATCGCCCATCGTACTGTAATGGTATGAGCGACCCAAGTCATCTTGAAGGAAGGCGCGCTTCGGTAAATCCTTATGTAACACGTTGCCCGCCTTATCGAGAACTTCAAACCCAAATGGTTCACGATTAATCTTCAGGGTTAAGTTCTTCGTGGAGACCGAGTAGCTATCCGCATCCTCTTTCAGGTCGAGCGGAAGAGGTTGAACCCGTTCCCGTTCACCGGCCATTAACGAATCAGTCTTATCTGCCCATGCAGTTTTGACCAAAGCATAGGATGCTTCTGGAGCAAATTCGTCCTTGAACGTTCCCCGCATCCGGATAATGTTATCATCCAGCAGGTAAACTTGAAACTGGGCGCCATTGGTCTTAATGGCCAAATAGTCGCCCCGATTCTCCACAGACTGAATCTTGCTGCTTAACTTCATTAATCTCACTCCTTGTCCAAAAAAGCTGTCTTATCTAGTAATCTACTCGCAATCGAAGAATATGTTATCCCACAATTGAAATAGTAATATACCAGTTCTGCCAACACCCATATCTTACTAGTTAGTGAAAGCGCTGTCAACGGACGTTTCGCTTTTCTTGATCACTACTAATAGCTGATTGAACTTTAAAGACCGTCACATCAGCATTTGGAAGAGATAACCGTTCCCTACATTTTCGTAGAATAAATTAATTTATATTCACACAGCGTGAACATCTTTCATTAGCCACGCCTTAGCACGCCCCAAAACTACGACAAAAGTCGACCTATTTTGAGATTGGTTCCCCCTTAGCCACTAGACTTAAATACCAGTTTACTCACGTCATCCTAATTTCTCAAACCAACAAAAAAGCTCAGGCTGCTTGGCCTGAGCTTTCGTCTGCGATGTCATTTAAATTTTTAGGATTACTTGATCTTGTCGACCGCGTGGCCACCAAAACCATTCCGTAGAGCAGAAACAACTTTACCCGTGAAGGTATCGTTTTCCATTGAACGGTAACGCATCATCAGCGCAAGGCTGATAACTGGAACTGGAACTTCTTGGTTGAGGGCTTCTTGTAACGTCCACTTACCTTCACCAGAACTGTGCATCGTTCCCCGAATTTCTTCAAGGTTGGCATCCTTGGCGAAGGCTTCTTGAGCCAACTCCATCAGCCATGAACGAACCACAGAACCGGAGTTCCACAACCGGGCAACGGCTTCGTTATCGTAGTTGAAGTCACTGTGTTCCAGAACATCAAATCCTTCACCGATAGCTTCCATCATCCCGTATTCAATACCATTGTGCACCATCTTCAAGTAATGGCCTGAACCAGCAGCGCCGGTGTACAGGTAACCATTTTCTTGAGCAATGCCTTCGAAGACTGGCTTCAACGTTTCAAAGGCTTCCGCACTGGTCCCACCAATCATGAAGTTTCCATCATGCCGGGCACCAGATTGACCACCAGACGTCCCACAATCGAAGAAGTTGATACCTTTGGCTTCGGCCTTCTTGGCGTCCTCAACGGAGTTCTTCCAGAAGGAGTTCCCGCCATCAACGATGTAATCGCCGGCAGTCAATACCTCTGTCAACGTGGCAACAGTTGATTCGGTTGGCTTGCCAGCTGGCAGCATCAACCAAACAATCTTAGGAGAAGGCAACTTGCTAAGCAAGTCGTCCAGTGACGTAGCAGGTTCTGCGCCGAATCCGGCAACTTCTTTAACAAAATCTTTGTTCAAATCAAATCCAACAACTTCGTGACCGTTGTCCATCATATTTTGAGCTAAGTTGCTACCCATCTTACCTAATCCAACTAATCCAATCTTCATGGTATAAGTTCCTCTCTGCTTGAAAAAAGTAATATATCAGTTAACGATTCTTATTATATGAAAAACTTTTACAAATTTCAAGCAGTTTTTGAAAATAAATCATCAAAACTAACGATTTATTCCTTTGGTGCGCGTTTCCGTTGATATTCTGCGATACTGTCGTACTCAGTTTGTAACTTCCGGCCGAGTCGGATGTAGATTGGCATGATTTCCCGGTAGTTTTCGAAAGTTTCTGGGTTTGGCTTGTACGTGTTCATCTTCCCGATAAACTTCTTAACGACGGACAGGTCGTCGGCTAAGCCCAAACTAATCTGCGCAATCACCATGGCACCCAAGCAACCACTTTCGAAGGCTTCTGGAATGGTAACGGGTTCTTCGAAGATATCCGCCAGCATTTGCCGCCAGAGTGGTGACCGGGCAAACCCACCGGCTGCCAAGATGGCCGTTGGTTCCATGGCTTCCTTCAAGGCCAACTCAACGGTGTAGAGGTTGTATACAATCCCTTCCAGAGCAGCCCGAACCATGTGTGAGCGGTTGTGTTGCCGGGTTAACCCAAAGTAAGAAGCCCGAGCGTTACCGTCCCAGATAGGGGCCCGTTCACCGCCCAAGAATGGGTGGAAGATCAGGCCGTCGGAACCGGCTGGGACCTTGCTGGCAATCTCAGTTAATAGATCGTAAGGGTCCTTGCCTTCCTTCTTGGCTTGCGCCTTTTCGGGAGCAAAGAGGTTGTCCCGAACCCAACGGAAGACAATCCCCCCGTTGTTCACTGGGCCACCGATAATCCACTTACCCTGCATAACGGGGTAGCAGTAAATCCGGCCTTTAGGGTCGATTTGCGGCTTGTCCACGAAGGTCCGAACCGCACCGGAAGTCCCAATCGTCACGGCAACTTCACCCTTGTTAATGGCGCCCAAACCGATTTCAGAGAGGGCCCCATCGGTACCACCCATGATGAATGGCGTGTCTGCGGAGAAACCAATCTTCTTGGCAATCTCTGGGTGCAGGCCCTTCATCTGATACGTGGTGTCCACGAGTTCTGGCAGTTGGTCGCGGGTAATCCCGGTCAACTTCATGGATTCTTCGTCCCAGTCCATCGTGTGGATGTTGAACAGACCGGTAGTTGAAGCCATGTTGGTCTCTTCTTTAAGTTGACCAAAGTACCGGTATAACAGGTATTCCTTCAGGCCAACCCAGTATTGGGTCTTTTGGTAAATGTCGGGATGCTGTTCCTTAATCCACAGTAACTTGTAGACGACACCCATGGGGTGGGTTGGTAAGCCGGTCCGCTTGTACAGTTCCAGACCGCTTCCATCCTTGGCCATCCGGGAAGCCACCTTTTCAGACCGATTATCGGCCCACGTAATGGCCCGCGTGGTTGGCTTGTAGTCCTTGTCCATCCCCACCAGGCTATGCTGTTGGGTCGACCAGGAAACCCCTAAGATCTTCCCTTCCTTAGGATCGGCCTTGGCCGTAACTTCCTTTAAGGCTTCGACAGAGGCATCAAAGATGACGTCTGGATCTTCTTCAGCCATGTCGGGGTTGTCTTGAATCAGGGGGTACAGCTTGTTGGCGTAACCGAAGATTTCCCCGTCAGTATTGTACAGAACGGCTTTGGTACTCGTGGTTCCCACGTCAATTCCGATTAAATAATCCATAATTTTTCAACTTCCTTTTATTTTGGCGATTTTTGGCTGCTTGCTTTAAAATATCCGTGCATCGTATGTCGCGTTAGGCTATAAACGGGGCCACGTGCCCCCAATTAGCAGCACATGGTCCCGTTCGGCCTGTTTACTAGGCTAAAGTACTTGTTAATTCACGAACCAACGGCTTGTTGGCAACAATATTCTTCACATCGCTGACACACTTTTCACCCATGCCGTGCAAGCATTCGTAGGTGTAAGCAGAGGTATGTGGCGTCAATAAGACGCGGTCGTTTTGCAGTAATGGTGAGGTTGCCCGAACTGGTTCCACTTCAACAGCGTCGGCAGCGTAACCGGCAATCTGGCCAGACTTGATCCCGTCTAAGAGGGCCGTTTCATCAATCAGGGCACCCCGAGCGTTGTTGCACAGGTAAACACCCTTCTTCATCTTGGCAATCTTCTTGGCGTCGATTAAGTGGTAGTTGCCATCGTTCAAGGACGCGTTCAAGGAGATGTAATCCGCCTTTTCCAGCAACGTATCCAAGTCAACGCGTTGAACGTTGTGGCTCTTCAACCAGCCAGCTGGAGCCTTAGGATCTGGGTCATTGACCAGGATTGGGCCACCAAAGACACTGAACAATTCGGCTACTCGGCTACCGATGTTCCCACAGCCGATAACCCCAAAGGTCTTGCCGGATAATTCATTACCCATGAATTCGGCCCGGTCTTCGTAACGGTCATCACGTTCGCGTTCTGCGGATTGAACCGTCCGCCGTACCAAGGTCATCAAGTTAGCCAATTCGTTTTCGGCAACGGAGTCACGTTCAACCAGTTGTGGCACAATGGCAACCTTCGTCCCATGTTCCTTGGCAGCTTTGATATCAACGTTGTTAAAGCCAATACCGTGACGAGAAATCAGTAAGGTTTCGTCTTTGTTGTCAAAGAATTCCTTGTTAAACATTGGCGTAACGGAAGCAATGATAATGTTGTAGCCGTTTAATTCCTTGGCTAATGACTTACCATCGATGTCAGTTGGCAGCATGAACCGCTTAACTTCACCGATTTCTTCGATTTGCTTCCAGTGTTCCTTGAAGACTTGTCCAAAACTACTTGAGTTAACCACCGCAATTTTATATTGTGCCATTTTCCAAAAACCTCCAAAATAATTAAATTCAAATTCAATCTTACACCCGCCCCCGCGAATATGCGTATAATGTTGATATACATATCCTAGGAGGCTACTTCTTTTATGAAAACTATTACCATTGATTTCGTCCGCCACGGGCAAACCATCTTCAACACCATGGATAAACTCCAGGGTTGGGCGGATTCACCGCTGACGGCTGACGGTATCGCCACGGCCGATCAAGTCGGCCAACTGCTCAAGGACACCCGCTATCAAAGCTATCATGCATCGGACCTCAAGCGGGCAATCGATACGGCCAAACACATCATTCAACCGAATCGTTTCCTCCAGGCCGAACCGGAACAACACGAAGATTTTCGTGAAGTCTTCTTCGGTTCGTACGAGGGCCTGGACTTTCACCAAGCCTGGATCGCGGTCGGTGAGAAACAACACTTAGGTTGTCGCACTCAGGCCGAAATTATCCAGAAATACTCGTTTGATGCCGCCCGTGACGCGATGCACGCCGCAGATCCCCGCCACCTTTCGGAAGACGGCGCCACGTTCAGTGCTCGCGTCGATCGTGGCATTCAGGAATTACTCGCCGAAGCCCACGATGGCGACCGTTTACTCGTGGTCACCCACGGGACCTTGATTCGCTCGCTGGTTCTGCGGTACGGCCCGGACTTTGACGCCCTGACCAACTACCCGGCCAACGGTGGCATCACCACACTGGTGGCCCAAGCCACTGACGGTCAGCGTTTTACCGGTAAGGTCACGGCCTACAATCGGTTAAGTTAGTCCTTAACGTGGATGTCGTAAGCCATCGTTGCCGTTTGACCAGCAGCGACATGGTGATTACCTTCCTTAGTGCTCAGCTCACGCAGATCGCCGGAAACATCAGGCAACCCGTTGAATGGTTCAACACAGAGGAATGGCGCGTTAGCCCCTTCCTTGGTCCACAACGTGACGTAGTCAAAGTCCTTTACATCTAAGGTAATGGACTTGCCACTAACCTTAGACCGTAACGTCACATGTTCTAATCCAGGCGCACTCAGGATAATCAAACCATCGTCAAACATTGGATAGTTCAAATCAATCACGCCATTTTCATTCTTAACCGGCAAGCTCTTGCCGCTACGGAATGGATTTGGCGTTTTTACGATCTCGAAGTGGGTTAAGTCTTGTGGCGCCGGCGTTAAGGCCACTTGATAGTCCGTAAATTGTTCGCCATCTGAGAATGGCACGTTGAATGCCGGATGGGACCCCAATGAGAAGGAAAGATCCTGGTCATCGTGGTTTTCAACATCGAACTTCAAGTTCAAGCCATCAGCCGTTAAGCTAAACGTCACCCGTAGCTCGAAATCAAAGGGATACATTTTCTTCGTCTCGTCAGTTGCACGGGCCGACAGGGTCACTGCCGAGTCGGTTTGTTTGGCAACTGCAAACGTTAAGCCGCTGACAAACCCGTGTTGAGGCATCTCGAATTTTTGACCATCAATCAAGTAACTGTCCTCATTCGAACGACCAATTGCCGGGAACAATACCGGCGCATGCTTTGGCCAAAGATCGTTATTCCAAATTAAATCACGACCTGTCGTTTGATCCACAAAATGGGTTAACTCGGCGCCAACTTCATTAATCGCAACCCGAAAGCGACTATTTTGAATGGTGATCATAAACTTCTCACTCCTCGTAAATTCTGCGTGACGATCGACAATTTATTCTTTATTTAGCGTGCTTAGCTAAGGCATCTTCAATCGTCTTAACGATAGCACCCTTGCCAGCAATCATTTGGCTGAAGTAGTTTTCAACCTTTTCACCTAAACCAACTGCGTAAAGGTCTTGGCCAAAGATAGACGTGTTAGTCAAAACGTCCTTCAAGTGGGCGTGGACATCGGTTGGTTCACCCAACTTGATGTCGCCAACATACTTCTTCAAGTCATCCATCATTGGATCTGGACTTGGTTCGAAGGCTTCACCCTCATCGTTAACAGCCATCAGGTAACGGAACCAGCCGGCAATCGTCAATGGGATGAATTCCAACGTCGATGGATCGAAGCCGTCGCGGTCAACGTATTGCTTGATCGTTACCCCGTAACGCACTGGAATCTTTTGTGACGTATCGGTAGCAATCCGTTGTGGCGTATCTGGAATGTATGGGTTAGGCAAACGCTTCGTAACCAATTGGTCAATGAATTCCTTAGGGTTGATAACCTTAGGATCCGTTACAACCGGTAAGCCTTCAACGTAACCGATTTGCTTGATAACACCAACCAGGTCATCGTTTTGTAATTCGTCAGAAATTGACTTGAATTGCAGAACACTACCGAAGATTGCTAAGGACGTGTGCAGTGGGTTCAAGCAGGTCGTAACCTTCATTTCATCCGCTTCACCAACCGTCTTACGATCAGTCATGATCACACCGGCATCTTCAAACTTTGGCCGGCCATTCGGGAAGTTATCTTCAACGACCAGGTAGTGAACCTCTTCAGTGTTGGTGAATGGGGCAATGTTGGTGTGCTTTGGCGTGTGAATAATCGTGTGGTCTTCGAAGCCAGAGTCTTTCAACTTAGCACTAACAGCTTCGGATGGGTTTGGCGTAATCCGGTCGATCATGGACAGTGGGAAGCTAATCTTCTTGCTGTCTTGTAAGTAGTCTAAGAAGTCTTGGCCCACAAAGCCATTTTCTTTCCAGCCCTTGGCAATCGTCAAGACACTGTCCTTTAACTTGTCCCCGTTGTTGGAGAAGTTATCGGTGCTCATCAAGGTTAATGGCGTTGCGCCGTTTTGGAAACGACCCAGTAATAAGGAAACTAAACCAGCCATGTTGCCCTTAGGTGCTTCAGGACCAGCAGCCAAGTCAGCCTTGGTGATGTCGTTTAAGTCACCGGCAACCGTCTTTAAGTTGTAGCCTTTTTCAGTAATCGAGAAGGAAACCACTTGTAATGAAGGTGCCTTGAAGATTTCTTGCATCCGTTTCCAATCAGCTTCACGAGCTGGCGTAGCGAACAATGCTTCGGTTACAGAAGCAAACAAGTCCTTATCAAAGTTACCGTCGGCCTTCGTCACAACCCGTAAAATCCGGTCGTTGAAAGGCTTGTAAACACCGTCGACAACTGAGTCATCGTAAGTATCGGCAACGATAACACCAGAGTCCAATTCGCCTTTTTCAATTAAAGTGTTCGCAATGGCGGCGTGGAACGCACGGAACAAGTTCCCCCCACCAAAGTGAACCCAACGTGGGTGTTCATTCGTTGCTGTCCGCAACTTTTCTTGATCATAAGTAGGAACCGTAATCCCGGCTGCCGCAAAAGCTGCCTTGTTATTTAAGTAATCATCCGTTAGTTTAACCATCTGAAACCGCCCTTTCGTATTGTCAAAGTATCGAACTGTTAAATTCAACTAATGGTCGAACAATCAGCACCGCCCAACTAATATACTAGTATGACAGTGTAACCGATTTCATAATACAATATTATCAGAAATTGTCAACCTTTTTGCCAGCGTCAAAATATCATTCAATGCACGTGTGACACGGTCTAATAGGAAAAAGTAAAGATTTCCCAATTTCTGAAACTTTTTTCGATCCCGTCTATCTAATACATTAGTTATGTACACCGATTAAGTTAGCGCTACCATTCCGATGGATAGTGAAATGTTAACGTGAACATTGCGTACAGTCATAGTATATCACTTGATATAGAATCTTTAAATCCCTAACTTTGACTTCCCGACAAATAAAAACGCGAAAGCCTATGCCTCCGCGTTCCATTCCGCCTTATACTCCGCTAAAAAGTCCAACATGACTTGTTGGCGATGTTCGGCTAACTCTTTGGCCGCTGACGTATTCATCAGGTCCTTTAACGTCAGCAGCTTTTCATAGAAGTGATTGATAATCGTTTCGTTATTTAAATTACGATATTCGGCGTGGGTCATCTTGGTTCGGGGCTGAACGGCTGGATCATAAATTTTTTCACCGAAATGACCGCCGAAATAGATGGCGCGCGAAATTCCAATGGCGCCAATCGCATCAAGCCGATCGGCATCTTGAACAATCTTGCCTTCCAATGGTAACGGCTTGGCGGTGCCATCAAGAGTTTTATGGTAAGACATGTTATCCATGATTAAAAAGATCGTGTCGACTTGGTCCGTGGTAAATCCTTGTTGGGTCAAAAAATAACGAACTTCCCGACTGGCCAGATCGGTATCGGCCACCAATTTTTCATCGATCACGTCGTGTAAGTACGCCGCGGTCACCGTCAGCAAGCGATCGGCTTCCGGGTAGCGCCGGACCAAACGATCAGCCAATCCCACAACGCGCTGAATGTGATCAAACCCGTGGCCGGTCTCGTCATCCCCCATCTTGGACTGTGAAAATTGTTTAACTGCGGCTAAAACGTCTACATCTGCCATACTAGTTTGCTCGCTCCTTCGTCGAATCTTCGTCATCCTGCAGTGGATTGCCAATGAAGCCATAGAAAAATAGGTGCATCAGTTGATCCGCATAATATTTGTAAGTCTTAGCGTCCCCAATCATGGGATGACTGCTGGGTGAACTAAAATACTGCACGTACATGTCCAAATACATCATCAAGGCTTCATCGGAAAGCATGGGACTAATCATACCGGCTGCCCGGCCCCGTGCAATCACACTATCCCAGAATTTCGCCTTACCTGCTTGGTAGGCCTGCTGCGCCTCATCATTACCTAGGGCCCCGCGCAAGTCATCGGTCACAAACTGATAAAAGTCGTCGCTCATTTCACCGGCGTACCCCGTCTTCGTCGTAATCATGAGCTGAATGAGTTCACGGAAAGAACGCGTATGATCATCAACCATCCGCTGATAGGCCGCATAACCCTGAACAATCATGTCCAAAACAACCTGATGGCCTAACACCAGTTTGCTATCAAAATATTTGTAAAGGGTTACCTGTGAAACATTCGCTTCAGCCGCCACATCCTTGATATGCGTGACTTTATAACCATCCCGCATAAAAAGTTTAGTTGCCGCCTTAAGAATATTCTGTCGCTGTCGTTGCCGCCGTTCTTGATTCGTCGCCACGCGCTTCACCACCTTTTTGCAATAAACTTCTGTTACTTATTCTATCATATCTCATTTAGGAAGCGTTTTTAACTTTAGTGAACTTTTTTCAAAAAATAGTTCACTTTTCTATTGACTTCCACTAGTCAGGGGCTTACGATGATAGCGAATTTAGATACCCGTGAGGAGGGATTTCAGATGACAGCAACTCCAGTACTACAAATTAACCATCTTCAAAAAAAGTTTGGGCGCTTTCAGGCTTTGAAGAACATCACCTTCAGCGTTAACGCCGGTGAAGTCTTTGGATTTATCGGTCCCAACGGTGCGGGGAAGTCAACGACTATTCGAGTTCTGCTCGGTCTCATTCGCGCAACAGGCGGTGATGCCACCATCTTCGGCCAAGATGTCTGGAATGACAGTGTCGCTATCCATAAGCGCCTGGCTTACGTCCCCGGTGACGTCTACCTCTGGCCCAACTTAACCGGTGGTGAAATCGTTGATCTCTTACTCAAAATGAATGGCTCAAAGCACTCTCAGCGGACCGATGACTTAATCAAACAGTTCGGTCTCGATCCGACTAAAAAGGCCCGGACCTACTCAAAGGGAAATCGCCAAAAGGTCGCCTTAATTGCGGCACTATCTCAAGAAGCCGATTTCTACATCTTTGATGAACCAACTTCTGGCTTGGATCCCCTCAACGAACGCCAATTTCAACTGGCCGTCCTGGAACTCAAGCGCCGGGGGAAGGCCGTTCTCCTCTCCAGTCATATTCTTTCCGAAGTTGAACGCATGTGCGATCGGATCGCCATCATCCGCGAAGGCAATATCATTGAAACGGGGAGCCTTGCCGAAATGCGCCACCTCAAACGGACGGTCATGACCGCCACGTTGAAGACGCCCATCGACCTCACCCAGTTAACGGGTGTCCACAATGTTGAAGCTGGCCACCATCCCAACGAATGGCAGTTCTCCGTGGAGGCTAAAGCCCTGCCCGCCGTCATGTTGGCCTTGACCGAGCACCACATTATGGCGCTACAGAGCACGCCGCCAACGCTGGAGGATCTCTTCATGCACTACTACACCACGGAAAAGGAGTGAGGGACATGACATCTCGCTTTGCCCGCACGGGTCGCTTGACTGGGCTTGCACTACGCCGCGACCGCTTTCGGATTTTCATCTGGGTCCTCATTCTCGCCGGTTTAATGGTTGGTGTGGCCTTTAAGTTCACCGATATTTTCGGAACACAACACGAAATCGCGGCAATCAAGGATACCCTCAAGAGTCCTGCTATGGTGGCCCTGTTGGGGGCCTTCAAATTCAAAAATGACCCTTCCACGGCGCAGATCTTTTCAACGGAAATGGTCGTCTTCATGGCCATTACCCAAATTATCATGAACTTGATGTTAGGAATCCATGCCACTCGGGGGGAAGAAGACCAAGGCATTACCGAACTCGTTCGTTCCCGTGCGGTTGGTCAGCTAGCCCCCCTCTGTGCCGCGGCACTAGAATTGGTCTTGGTCAATGCCCTAATTACCGTAATCTACGGCGTCGGCTTAGGCTTTTCCAACATGCACGGTATTACAACGGCCGGCAACTGGGCCGTGGCGCTCGGGTTAGCGGCCGTTAGCCTGGTCTTTGGCCTGCTGGGGCTGGTGACGGCGCAGTTGGCCGACCACTCGGCCAGTGCCACCGGATTGGCTTACCTGTTATTTGGACTGACCTACATTGTCCGCATGGTCACCGATATTCAAAATCCCGACTACACGTGGTGGTCACCCTTGGGTTGGGTAGAAAAGATTTCGCCCTACTACCACCCCAACTGGATACCGATTCTGCTGGCTTTGTTCACCGGCCTGGTACTCTTTGGCCTTGCGGCGCTGATTAACTTACACCGGGACTTAAACGCCGGCGCCATCGCTACCAAACCTGGTCGGCGAACCGCATCCGATTTTCTCCGTGGTCCCGCATCGCTACTCTGGCGGCGCGAACACAACGTTATCATTGGCTGGATTGTTGGCCTAGCCATTTTGGCCATGACCTACGGCAGTATCTACAATAGCGTAGGCAATATGCTGAAAACCAACCCGACCATGCAACAGGTTTTCGGTGCCAACGTTGTGCACGAAGCGAATCACGCTATGCTGGTGAGTTTTACCTCTACTTTGGTTATTCTGATGGCGGCACTGGCTGCCGTCCCGGGTATCCAGCTTATTTACAAACTCTACAGTGACGAAACGAACGGTTGGCTAGAATCACTCTACGCGCGGCCCCTTTCCCGGACGCGACTATTCTTCAGTTACGTTTGTACGGGACTGCTCACCAGCGTCATCGCTTACGGTGTCGCGATCAGTAGTTTAATTTTTGTGGGCAATGCCACCTTGAGTCACCCCAAAGATGGACTCACGGTCTTCGAGTTTTGGCAATCCATTTGGGGACAACTGCCGGCAATTTTGGTCTTTATCGGCATTGCCACAGCCATCATTGGCTGGTGGCCACGAATTAGAAGCCTTAACTGGCTATACTTGGGCCTTGGTTTTATTTCAATCTATATGGGTGGTATGCTAAAACTTCCCAAATGGGCGCAACATTTGTCACCACTTGGCTGGATGAATAAAGTTCCCAGTCACGATGTTGAGTGGTCCAACTTTAGCTGGCTCATCCTTCTAAGTCTTGGTCTGATTCTCCTTGGTTGGTGGGGTTACCGGCGACGGGATCTGCACATGAGCTAACCTTTCAATGAAACGGCATCCAATTACGGATGTCGTTTTTAATTTGTAGTCTTAGCATACGAGATTTTTCCACGAATTACAAGTATTAACTATTAATAATATTATTTATAATTTGAAATTAACAGACTTGTCGCCGTTAACCACTGTTCATCAACAAATTCATTTCCAGGCATGACGTCTAAACCGCCAAAAAGAATAATCAAATTGTTGTCGTATTTCGTTGACCGTTCCGGTATGCTAAAGTCATGCCGAGCCGCAGAAGTTTTCTTGGCGCCACGTTAGTTTTGGCTAATTTAAAAGGCCCGCCATTACGCGGGTCCTTCCTCTATTCTTGCGTTAACCGGGCAACATCGCGAACAATCATGAGTTCCTCATTGGTCGGAACGACGAGCACCTTCACGGCATTGCCGTCCGGGCTAACTACCCGTTCCTGTCCTCGAAAATCGTTCTTTGCTGGATCTATAGCAATGCCCAGGTAGGCTAGCTTATCGGCAATTGCTTGCCGCATAGCAATCCCATTCTCGCCAGAACCGGCCGTAAAGACCACGGCATCCACCCCGCCTAGTTCGGCCACGTAGCTTCCCACGTAGCGCACCACGCGATTGACAAACATGTCCAAGGCTAACTTGGACTTTGGCCGCTCCTCCTGCGTCTGTTCGAGGTCCCGCTGGTCCGGCGAAAGTTCCGAAATCCCCAACAGTCCAGAGTGGTGATTTAAGATCCCAATCATTTCCGGCATCGTTTTATGTAATTTCTCAGCCAGAAACGCCACCAATGACGCATCAATATCGCCGGAACGTGTCCCCATCATAACTCCGGCCAACGGCGTGAAACCCATTGAGGTGTCTAATGCCCGTCCGTGGTCAAATGCCGTAATCGACGAACCAGACCCCAGGTGAAGGGTAATCAGCTTCAGATCAGCTAAAGGGCGCTTTAATAGTTCCGCCGTTCGCGCCGCCACGTAGCGATGACTCGTCCCATGAGCGCCGTATTTACGGGCCCCAAATTTTTCGTAGTACGCATACGGAATGGCATACAGATAGTTAACCGTAGGGAGTTGCGTGTACAGGGCGGTATCAAATACGGCAACCTGTTGCGCGTGTGGCAGGAGTTGTGCAAATACCTCAATGTAGTAGGCCTGTACTGGATTGTGCAGCGGCGCATAATCCTTCAGTGCCTTAATCTGCTTCAACACGGTCGGCGTAATCACCGCGGAGTCCTTAAAAATCTCGCCGCCCGCCACCACGCGATGGCCAACCCCGGTAATCTCACGTAAATGTTGCAGAATCCCATATGATTTCAACCGCGTCAGCACCATCGCCGCTGCCAACTTATTCGTAATGTTATCTTGCGTTTCCGAATACTTCTCCCCGTTAGCCAGTTTTACTTTAAAAATCGATCCCGGCAGGTTCAGCCGATCAACGAGTCCCGATGCAATCACCCGTTCTTCGGGCATTGCAAATAGTTGCCATTTTAGGGTCGAACTTCCCGCATTAATTGCCAATACTTTTGCCATGATACGCCTCCCACTCTGTTGTTGATCACAGTTTATCGGAGTCCGGAACCGTTTACAATCAAAATGACGCACAATATTTCGGCGTCCTTTAGCCACTTCGCCGATCCGCTGAGGCAATCGCTAGGTGTTAACACCCAGCTAGCTTCGCACATAACCGCATGCCATTAACCAGTCACCCTAATTAGACGAAAAGGCCTCCACGGTAACGTTAACCACCATACCAGCCTCATGCTCCTTAAAATAAAAAATCCGCCACGCGTCACCTAAGACGTGTAGCGGAAAACTCATTTACATCATGATAACCAACTTAGAACCAGCCCCAGGATAGCCAATGACGCTTGGCCTTAACCCACGAGCCATAACGACTGTGAGCGTACCTATCCGCCGTCTTTTCTTGATTAGCCTTACTATAATCACCCTTCAAGTATGAGCGGGTCAACTGATACTTCCCGTAATACCGACCATTGCTAGCACGGTAATTACCGCCAGACTCCTTATTGGCAATCCAGGCCTTGGCCCGTTTTTCCTTCTTGGACAGGGTGCAAACGTACTTAACGCTAGCTTCCGCAGTGGTACTCGTGCTAGCAACCGTGGCAACGCTAGGCAGGATCATCGAAACTAACATTAACATAACCATGAACAGTGACTTTAGCTTCAACGAAATCCCTCCTAACGAATTTATTAAGAATAGCATAACGTTGTTAAGTTACAGGAAAGTTGTCCGAATGTTACGAAACGGTGACAGTCACCCCCATTTTGACAGGAATGGGGCGAAAATCCCGATTTTTCGCCATTTAGCTAACGCAAAAACGACGGTCCACCCGCAAAGGTTTTACCGTCGTTTCTTATCTTAGTTTATAAACTCGCTGTTCAAGCGATCAGATTCGGCTTAGTACCAGCCGTTTGCTTGCCAGAAGGCCTTCGCAGCTGCCCAAGAACCGTACCGGGAGCTAACATAAGAGTTGGCTACCTTTTCCTGGTTCGCAGCAGAATAATCGCCGTTCAGGTAAGACTTGCTCAATTGGTACTTACCGTAGTAGTTCCCGTTAGAAGCGGTGTATGAACCACCGGATTCCTTGTTGGCAATCCACGCCTTGGCTGAGGAATCAGAGCTGGTCGTTGAAGACGTGCTCGTTGACGTGGTGCTGGTCCCAGTTGAAGCTGCGGACGTGGTGTTGTAAGTGTTGGCGCTAGTCTTAGCGGCCGTAGTGGTCGTTGACGTGCTTGGCGTCGTGGTTTGTGCTGATTGACTAGTCGTCGTTGAAGCACTCGTGCTAGTCGAGCTAGGAACAACCAAGGATTCACCAACGTAAATCAAGTTGACGTTCTTTAAGCTGTTGGCCTTTTCGATTGAAGAAACACTTGAACTGTATTGGTTAGCAATCTTAGCGACAGTGTCTCCCGACTTCACCGTTACCCGGACGTCGGCGTTAGCGGAAGTGGTGCCGGCAAATAACCCAGCGCCTAACACTGCAGCAGTACCTAAAGTAGAAACTAAAACTTTTTTGATATTCATAAAAATGAATGTCCTCCTTTTAATTTAAGTGAAGCGGTTTGTCTATCAATTACTTAACGAGACCTATCATAACCTGTGGACGTTACACCGCGATTGTTCCTGAGTTACACCCGCGTTAAGAAAAAAGCGGTTAAATGACAAACTGTAACATGGTTAACCGTACCGAAACATTAACCCGGTTTTCGAATGCTTCTTTGCCGAGATGTGACGAATTTAATCAAACCGTCCCCTTCATCAGCGAAAATTTGCCTTGAACTCACCACTGAATTCGCCATTTTTTAGAAAAAGCGTGACGTTTAGTCAATCTCACACGCTGTGGTCAGCATACCAGCCAATAAGTGTCCGGCTGCGCGCGCCTTGTTTCCCGGCAAACGTCGCGATCTC
This sequence comes from Levilactobacillus sp. HBUAS70063, assembly GCF_038374745.1. Taxonomy (NCBI): domain Bacteria; kingdom Bacillati; phylum Bacillota; class Bacilli; order Lactobacillales; family Lactobacillaceae; genus Levilactobacillus; species Levilactobacillus sp. HBUAS70063. The sequence continues at coordinate 193,928 of NZ_JBANSM010000005.1, forward strand.
TTCTTATATAGAAGAAAACGTCCTAAAACGCACAAAAAAGCCCCCACGGACCTGCATCCATGAGAGCTTACTTGATTTAAACGATTAAATGAGCTGAGTTTTTAGTACCAGCCGTTTGCTTGCCAGAAAGCTTGGGCAGCAGACCATGAACCGTAACGGGAAGCAACGTAGCTGTTCGCAACCTTTTCTTGGTTAGCGGCAGAGTAGTCACCGTTTAGGTAGGAAGCACTCAATTGGTACTTACCGACGTATTGACCGTTACGTGCTGAGTATGAACCACCGGATTCCTTACCCGCAATCCAAGCCTTGGCACTGGCTTCGGAGCCAGAAACACCCGTAGAAGCAGACGTGGTGCTGCTAGTAGCGGCTTGGTTAGAGTAAGACGTGGTTGCTTGACTAGTCGTGGATTGGCTAGTTTGAGCCGTCGTGTTGTTGCTGTAGTTTTGGCTAGCAACGTTAGCAGCAGTCGTTGACGTCGTCGTGCTGGTTGGCACGTTTAACGTTTGACCTACATAAATTAAGTTGCTGTTGGCAAGGCTGTTAGCCTTTTCGATGGCGTTGACTGACGTGTTGTACGTGTTAGCTAATGACCAAACAGAATCCCCCTGCTTGACCGTAACAGTATCGGCGTTAGCCGTTTGCGTTGAGGCGAAGAGACCGGCACCGACAACGGCTACCGTCCCTAAAGTCGTAACTAAAGCTTTTTTGATATTCATAAGAAATGAATGTCCTCCTTTGTTTGCTTAACGGCTATTAGAATAACTGATGGGTATTACATTCAAATTGATGTTAGATTACACGGAGGTTAAGAAAAATATTACATTATGACATTCCGTAATATTTGTAACTCCACCGTAATATAAAACGCTTTAATCAGCCAATTTTTACCCATTTTGGCGAAAAAGGCCGGTGTTTTTACGTGCTTTTTGCACTGAAAATCGCGATTTTTTTATGCTTTTTAATGATAATTCGATGAAAATTCGGTCATTTTTGGCAAAATTCACCAAAATCACGCGTGAAATTCTCGATAACCGTCAGCAATTCTCCCCCAAAGATCGCCTAATTTCACCCTAAAACGACAACCGTCATCGCCAATAACCGGTTCCTTCTATTCAAAAAATTCGCTATTTCTTCCTTTTCCGTCTCCGCCACCCCTTGCTTTTCCATATCAAACCGATCTCCACGGCTCATATAATATAGTAGAAAACGAAAAAACGGTCGCCCTTTTCAGAGCGACCGTCCCGGGTTAACCGTTATTTTTCAACGTTTTTCCCGTCATATTCATCAATCATGATCTGCTTCAATTCTGACACTAGCGGTTCCTTTGGGTTAGCCGTAGTGCATTGGTCTTCAAAGGCCAATTCCGCTAAGTGATCCACGGTCTTGTCGAAGTGGGCCTTATCCACCCCGTTAGCCTTCAGACTCAGGGTCACACCAACCGAGTGAGCCAAATCAATAACCTTCTTGACTAAGGCTTCCTTCAATTCTTCCTTGGTGTTTCCTGACAGACCCAGGTACCGAGCAATCTGTGCGTAGTCTTCATCCGCCCGGAAGTACTCGTACTTCGGCCACATAGCCAGCTTCGTTGGTTCCTTGAAGTTGTACCGGATAACGTGTGGCAGGGTGATGGCAATCGCTAACCCATGAGGTAAGCCAAACTCGCCACCCAATTTGTGGGCGATGGAGTGGTCCACCCCGAGGAAGGCGTTGGCAAAGGCCATGCCAGCAAGCGTCGAAGCGTTATGCATTTCTTCACGCGCCGTAACATCCCCATTGTAGGAGTTCGTCAGGTTTTCCATGACTAACTTGATGGCTTGTAAGGACCATGGCCGCGTGTAATCGGAGGCCATCGCTGAAACGTAAGATTCGATGGCGTGGGTCAAAACGTCCAGTCCGGAGTAAGCCACCGTCTTCTTCGGTACCGTTTGGATAAATTGCGAATCCACGATAGCCACGTCCGGCGTCAAGGCGTAGTCGGCCAATGGGTACTTCACGTGGGTCTTGGAATCGGTAATCACGGAGAATGGCGTTACTTCGGAACCCGTCCCAGAAGTCGTTGGAATGGCCACGAATTGGGCCTTGTGTGGCTTGTGGAACTTGTAAGTCCGCTTCCGAATATCCAAGAACTTCTGCTTGGCGCCAAAGAAGCTAGCGTTCGGATCTTCGTAGAATAACCACATGTTCTTGGCGGCATCGATTGGCGAGCCCCCACCTAAGGCAACGATGGTATCCGGCTTGAACGTCCGCATCTGCGCAACCCCACGGTTAACCGTATCGGTCGTTGGGTCGGGTTCAACGTCTGAGAACAGGGAGTATTCAATGCCATCTGGTTGCCGTTTCAATTCATTTAAGACGGTGTCAACGTAACCCAATTCCACCATGGATGGGCTGGTTACCAGGAAGACCCGCTTGATGCCAGGCATATCGTCCAGGTAACGGACAGACGTCTTTTCAAAGTAAACTCGAGGTAATTTAATCCACTGCATATTATTTCGCCGCTTTGCAATCGTTTTGATGTTCAACAGGTCAAATGAGGAAACGTTATGGGACACGGAGTTCTTGCCCCATGAACCGGTTCCTAAGGTTAATGAAGGAATCATTTCGTTGTAAAGGTTCCCGATTCCCCCGATAGCGGATGGCGTGTTAACCAAGACCCGACTGGCCTTCATCTTAATCCCAAATTCCGTAGCGAGATCATCGTCCATCGTGTGGATGCCGGCCGTGTGACCCAATCCACCGAAGTGGAGGAGTTCATCACAGAGTCTGAAGGCATCCTCGTGGCTCTTGGCCTTGTAGACGGACAGAACGGGTGACAGCTTTTCTTGAGACAGCGGGAACTTAGGACCCACACCCTTCAATTCGGCTGCCAAGACCTTGGCCGTTGCGGGTACCTTAATCCCAGCAAGTTCGGCAATCTTTTGGGCCGACATCCCGGCAACGGGACCCTTAACGCCGCCTTCTGGCCGGAACATTGCGTCGGCTAAAGCTTTCTCGTCGCTCTTCTTAATGAAGAAGACGCCGCGAGCTTCCATTTCCTTCTTCACATCGTCGTAAATCTCTTGGTCAATCACGGCGCTGTTCTCGGAAGCACAAACCATCCCGTTATCAAACGTCTTCGATAAAACAATGTCGTAAACGGAACGCTTGATGTTGGCCGTCTTTTCAATGTAAGCCGGACCGTTACCAGGACCAACCCCTAAGGCTGGCTTCCCAGTGGAGTAAGCGGCCTTAACCATCCCAGGACCACCAGTAGCCAAGACGCTGGCCACCATTGGGTGATTCATCAATGCCGTCGTGGCTTCCAGGCTAGGCTTGTCGATCCATTGAATCACGCCTTCTGGGGCTCCTGCAGCAATCGCTGCATCCCGGACGACCTTGGCAGCCATCACGGAAGACTTCTGTGCTTGTGGGTGAAAGGCGAAGATGATTGGGTTCCGCGTCTTCACCGCAATCAAGGACTTGAACATTGCCGTTGACGTTGGGTTAGTCACGGGCGTCACCCCGGCTAAGATACCCAGGGGTTCGGCGACCGTAATCAATTGACGTTCACGGTCATCCTTGATGATGCCGACCGTCTTATCATGCTTGATTGAGTGCCAGATTTCTTCGGTGGCAAACATGTTCTTAACGGCCTTATCTTCCATCACACCACGACCGGTTTCTTCGTAAGCGGCCTTGGCCAATTCCATATGCTTGTCCAAACCAGCAATCGCCATTTGGTGAACGATGTGGTCAACTTTTTCTTGGGTAAAGTCATCCATGGCGCACAGAGCATCATGGGCTTTCGCGGTCAACCGGTCGATCATTTGGTCAACGGTTTCGCCGTTTTCTTGTTTTTTAGCTTTTGGGTTTTCTTTCACGTCTTTTAACATTCTTATGCCTCCATTTGAAAACATCTTGTTAAGTTATTCACGAGTTAAATCATATCACCTTTTTGAAATTCTGCAAGAGGTTTATGTTAAAAAAATCACAACTAGTTAGATTGGCAAACAAACCCACTGATAGCAAGGCTTACAGCCACGGCTAATGTAAGCGCATACACTTCACCAAAACTTTTTTAAAATTATTTTTATATGTATTTTAAATCACAACCAGTCCTTTCTTTTTCATTGCAATCGTTTACGTGGCGCGTAACGTTTGTCGTTGCCAAGCTTTTTTCACTTAACTTAACCGATTTTCGCCCGTCCGTTTGCAGACTATGCTAAAGTTAGCTTAGACGTGGTGTATCTGCGGCATTTCCCGCTGGAACACCACCCTACTTATTAATCGGAAAGCGTGATTTTTATGCGGCCTTGGGCTTTTTGGCGCGATGCCAACCATCACTTCTTTAGCCATTGGGGAAGCTACGTGACCCTCGTCTTCTTGACGAACCTCGTGGTCAGTTACATTGCCGTCCCCATCTTAACGTGGCTGACTTCGGCACTCATGCGATGGCAACACGTACCCTATATTTCTTACACCAACATCGGATCGCTTGTTCTTAATCATCCCCTCGCCATCGTGGGACTGCTTCTCATTCTCCTAGCAATCGTGACCCTAATTTACTGGCAATTTGCTTACTTATTACTGGGAATTACCAATATCCGCCACGGACGGCCACAGACCATGCTCGGCATTTTGGGGGATACCATTCGTAGTATTGCCGGCGCCTCCCCCAGTACCTTTCTTTTCTTTATTGTTTATTTTATTGTTCTCATGCCATTCGCGAGCGAACTCTTCACCACGCCCCTGCTCAACAAGGCTAAGATTCCCGCCTTTATCATCAGTTATCTCATGGATAACAACGTCTTCGCGGTCCTCCTCGGCATCTTCTACGTCGGCGCGGCCTACCTGGGCATTCGACTCATCGCTGTGCTTCCGCTGATGATGATCGACCACTACCACAGCCGCGAAGCCATTCGCCTCAGCTGGCAACGGACGCGCGGCCACTTCTGGAACTATTTCTTCAAAATTATCGTGACCTTAATCATGGTCAGCATTGCCGTGGCTTTCATCTACGCCGCCTTATACGTCGGCCAAGTCTTTTTCGACAAGACCCACGTGGCGTTGGTCGCGGCCACGATTAATCTATTTTTGATGGAAGTCATTACGGAATTTATTGTCTGCTACGCCACCGTGATCTTCATGATGGTGATTCTCAGTAGCCACGATATCCATCAGACCACACCATCCATGCTCTTTAGCTTCCGCGAACCGGCCAAGACTCGACTACGAACCCGCGCGTTGATTGTCAGCGGCCTCGTTGTCATTAGCGCCGCGCTGGTTGGATTCAACCTGATTTATCTCAACGGTCTGGCTATGAGCAAACCGTTGACCATTGCCCACCGGGGTGTGGATAACGGCAATGGCGTGCAGAACACGATTCCCGCCATGGTTAAGACCAGTCGGGAGAAGCCGGACTACGTGGAAATGGACATCCGAATGACCAAGGACCATCAATTCGTGGTCATGCACGATGGCAACCTAAAGGCCCTCGCTGGCATCAATCGCAAGGTCTCCTCGTTGACTCTCAAGCAACTCACCCACATCACCGTGACCGAAAATGGCTACCAGGCCAAGATTCCTAGCTTTAACCACTACCTCAATTCGGCCATCCAACATCATCAGAAACTCCTCATCGAGATTAAAACTGGCGGAGCCGACACGAAGGACTTGCCGGAGCGGTTCTACCGGCAGTTTGGTGCCCGCATCCTGGCCAATCACGAACAGGTGCATACGTTAAGCTACACCATCATGAACCGACTGAAGAAAGAACATCCCGAGTTGTTCGTCAGCTATATTCTGCCGTACAACCTCACCTTCCCCCACACACGGGCCAACGCCTACACCATGGAGGAAACCACGCTCAACGACACCTTCATCGAGCAGGCCGACCGGGAACACAAGAAGGTTTACGCCTGGGACATCGATGATATAACCACCATGGACCAGATGATGTTTATCGGCGTCAACGGGGTCATCACCAACAATCTTCACCTGATTCAACAGGAAATCAAAGACAACACGGACCACCCGAGCTACGCCAACCTGCTTCTGACCTTTATGAATGACTTAACGTTGGAAACGCAGACGCAATAGATTTCGATTTAAAGATTGAAAGTAGAATTAATGCGCTTATTCTCACAACGATGGTGTTCTGCCCACTAAAATTAGTGAAGCCAGGAGCCTGCGCCTGCCAGGGGTTCCGCCTGCTGTGGGGGACACCTCAATTTCAATTAAAAAACGCGCCAACACTTTTTTCGTGTTGACGCGTTTTCTCTATTGCTTTAACCCTATTTCTTTTCAATCTTACGAATCGGCCGCTTGATCAAGTGCAGCAATTTCTCGGACTGCAGGCGTGCGACCACGGCGTCTACCGCGACCTGCATGAGCTTTTCGTTGAGATCCTTGGCCGCCGGTTGGACCTGTTCTTCACCCAAATGGTGCAGGCGGTTCTCCAGCTGACCAATGAAGTTGTCGTAGGCTTGTTTGGGATAGTCGCCGGCCGTAATCTGGTCGATGCCCGAACGCACCGTATCCGTTTGGAACATGGGTTTCAGGAGGCTGATCATCAAAATATCCGTCAGCTGCATGGTTTGATACTTCTTCTTGACGGGCGCCAAAATGACATGGTGCTTCACATAGTTATTAATCATCGCTGGTGTGATGGTATCGATACCCAATGGCCCGAGAATGTCATTGATTAGTGCGGTCACCTGGTCCATGTAGAGGTCAAACTTCGGTAAGTCATCCCATCGTGGCAACTTTGCCTTGTGCATCTGATTTTCCCAACGGGTGTATTGATTATAATCAGCCATATTTCTTCCCTACCCTTCCATTTCTAACTTTCATTATAGCATATTACCTAGTGGTAGCGACTAGATACGACCAATTAACGCGATCTCAGCTAGCGCCATGATGAGTAACGGTTGGCCGGGTGATGGTTCGCTCGTTTCACAACTAAGTCACTATGCTATTGGCCGCGACCCTTAACGCCACCGAATTCGACTCAGGATTCGTTTACCCAGGATTTCCTGGACCAGGATGAAGACCGGCTGGACGCTGACCATGAGTGGCAGATAAATCAGCGCTAATTTCCAATTAATCAGGCTAACCAGTGAAAAGATTGGCCCCAGCAACAGGAAGATGACCGCAAATAAACCGGCCATTAAGGCGATCAGGCCAATCTTGAAGCGGTTGAGTGGCCGCGCCACCATGATCAGGGCGTTGAGGCTAATTAACCCCGTCATCAAGACACTCAACGTCGACGTGGTCGCAAAGCTGAGGTTAAATTGCGTGCCCAACCCCATAATCACCAGGATATACCCGACGACACAGACGGCGGCTGGCGCGGCAATTTCCATGACTTGCTTCATGAATCGATCGGCAATTCGCGCGTAGTTGGGCTGCAGGGCCAGAAAGAAGGTCGGAATCCCGACCATCAACGACGAAATCGGCGTTAACTGGATGGGTTCAAAGGGATAGCTCCGACTCATGAAGATAAAAATCAGCGTTAAGGTCACGGAATACATGGTCTTAATCAGGTACAACGAGGCCACCCGTTCGATGTTATTAATGACTCGGCGCCCCTCATTTAAGACGTTAATCATCGCATCGAAGTTCGAATCAACCAGGACGAAGTCGGCAAGACTCTTGGTGGCCTCACTTCCGGAAGCCATGGCAATACTACAATCCGACTGGCGTAACGCGAGCAGGTCATTGACCCCATCCCCCGTCATCGCCACGGTGTGCCCGGCCGTCTGGTAAGCCTTAATCAGCCCCTGCTTTTGCTGCGGCGTGACTCGGCCAAAGACGTTGTAATTAGCCACCAGGTGGTCGTAATCGGGTTCGGCCCCCACCTGACTCATGTCTACCAACTGCTTGGCCCCGACGATACCCGCCCGATCGGCGATACTAGCCACCGTAACCGGATTATCACCGGAAATGACCTTCAAGGCCACGTCCTGATTGGCGAAGAAATTAAAGGTATCTTGCGCCCGGGGTCGCAATTCGTCGGTAATCAGAATTAAACCCATGGCCTGCGGGGCGGTGGGCTTGGGCGTCGTTAACGCGGCAACCTTGGCTAACAGGAGAACCCGGTAGCCTTGGGCCGCCAACGTTTGAATCCGTCGTTGGACCGCGGCGGGCACCGTGTCAAAAATAAACTCCGGCGCCCCCATAACGTAGGCCCCGTCCGCGAGTTGGGCACCGCTCCATTTACGACCGGACGAGAACGGCAAGACCGTCGACGATGCCACGGTGGGTGTCCCCAAGGCGTTTCTCACGGCCGTGGCGGTCTCATTATCATCGCCCGTGGCGGCAACCAACTGCGCCAACACCGCTTTTAACCGTTCCGGCGACTGGTCGCCCACGCCTTCCACGCTCTCTAACACCAGCTTACCGTTCGTAATCGTCCCGGTCTTGTCCAAACAGAGCACGTCAACACGCGCCAGGGCCTCGATGGCCGGTAACTCCCGTACCAGGACATGGCGCCGACCGAGGGTGAACGCCCCAGCGGCCAGGGCCACCGAGGTCAATAAAACCAGCCCTTCCGGAATCATCCCCACCATCGAGGCTACGGTTCCTAGGATGGCACGGTTCTGATCCTGTCCGCGCATTAGAGACGAGATGAACAGCCCCGCCCCCAGCGGAATAATGGCAAACGTGAGCACCTTGATAATGCGATTAATGATGATGAGCAACTGACTGGCAGACCGGCGTTTTTGCTTGGCCGAGTGGGCTAACTGCTTCACGAAGCTGCTGCTACCGACCTTCGTGGCCTGAACCACCGCCTTGCCCCCTAAGATGACGCTACCGGAGACCAGCTGATCGGCCGTGTTCTTCACGATCGGCGTGGATTCCCCGGTAATCTGGGATTCATCGACTTCCATGCCGGCCGTCTCGCGTACCAGGCCATCCACGGGCAACTGATCGCCCCGCCCGATAATGAGCAGGTCGTCTTGAACGATTTCGTCTTGATGACGCGCCGTCACCTGACCGCCCCGGCGGACGTTGATTTTCCCCTCCGACAGCAGGGCGAGCTTATCTACCTGGCGTTTGGAGCGGATTTCCTGAAAGATGCCAATCCCGGTATTAAAGACCACGACCCCTAAAAACAGCAGATTTTTATAGCTCCCCGTAAACAGCACGAGGCCGCCCAAGAGCACGTTGATTAAGTTAAATAACGTTAATAAGTTATCCCGAAATATTTGTTTCACACTCCGCGTTAACGGCGGCAGTGGGTCGTTCTTGAGGCCATCTGCCACGCGTTGCCGGACTTCAGCTTCCGTGAGTCCCTGATCCAATGGCGGTAGGTAACGATCTGTCATCTGGGCGCCCTCCTTTACCGGTTCTTTACCCACATTGTAACCGATAATCCGCTTTCATAACGACTAATCTGTCGTCTTTTTTACGATTCTTAAGTGAAACGCTAGCAGTTCACAGTCGCCGCCAGACGTGGTTAAATGGAGATGGACCTAATTATCCAAGGGAGGCTTTACGATGAATCACAAATCATCCGCGGTTATTTTATTTATTCTCTATCTCATCTTGCTGGGATGCATGCTCGCCCATCAAGACATGCTGGCCATGTGGCTCATGACATTCGGGATGTTAATTGAGGCGTCGATCAACCTGTACGATCAGTTTAAAACCAAAAAGTAAGCGTTGTCAGATAGTCTAAATTGGCCTAACATAAGACTTATCAACCGATCAGAGGGGCGCGCAACGCCGCTCGTGACCGTACGTTAACGCCAAGGAGGAAAAATAATGACACTTACCAGTCTTGCAGATACCATCAAACTCGCCGATGGCCACGAAATTCCCGGCTTCGGTTTTGGCACCTACCTCATCAGTGATCAGGACGCCATGGATAATACGATTAAAACGGCCTGGGATCAGGGCTACCGGCTCTTCGACACGGCCATGCTATACCGTAACGAAGATCTCTTGGGCGAGACGCTGCGCCGCTTAGAAATCCCCCGTCAGGAGCTCTACTTGACAACGAAGGTCGCCGAGGAGGTCCAGGGGTACGATCGGACGTTAAAATCCGTAGAGGGCTCACTGAAACGGCTCGGCTTAGACTATTTAGACCTCTTATTGGTCCACTGGCCGGTCCGCGAACACTTCTTTGAGACCTGGCGCGCCTTTGAACAGCTCAAGGCGGACGGCAAGGTGAAGTCCATTGGCGTTTCCAACTACACCGCCGCTCACCTGGACCTTCTCGCCACTAAGGCCAAGGAAATGCCTGTCATCGATCAGGTGGAATATCACCCCTACCTGAATCAATTGGCCTTGTTGGACTACAACCAACGACACCACATCGTCACCGAAGCCTGGAGTCCGCTGGGCCGGCGCGCCGTACTGGGCGACCCGATGATTGCTAAGATTGGCCGCCATCACCAGAAATCCGTGGCACAGGTCATTTTGCGTTGGGAGCTCCAACACGGAATCCTGCCAATTCCAAAGTCCCAACACGCGGAACGTATCACGGAAAATGCGCAGGTCTTTGATTTCACGTTAAGCGAAGACGAAATGACCATGATCGACCTGTTGAACAAGTATCAACGGACCGGCAACGAACCGGAAATCGTTTACGAAACTGGCAAACAATACTAGCCACGACCCGCTAATCACCGTGCATTCGGCGACTAGCGGGCCTTTTTTGTAGTTGCTACGTTCACAGCCGCCTTACCGTTCGCCAAATTTGGTCTGGAGCGCGGTGGGCAGGATCTCCGGCCAACAAAAAAACGCGCGTTCCGGAAATCGACCAGAACGCGCGCCACAGTATGATTGATTGGTATTAATCAATATTGATTTCATGATGATCCGCGACATCCGCTTGCTTTGGCAAGGTCAGTGTCAAGACACCATCGGTAAAGCCAGCCTTAACCTGCTTCAAATCAATGTTTGGCAGGTAGAAGGAACGCGCCACATTTTGACTGTGACGTTCTTGCCGCAAGATCCGACCGTCGTCATCCTTTGCAGACTGGCTAACTTCGGACTTCCCGGTAATCCGCAACGTGTCGTCACGGTAGTCAACGTGGATGTCATCCTTCTTGAAGCCTGGCAATTCAGCCGTAACCACGTAATCCTTATCGTGTTCAACGACATCCGTCTTCATTTCATTATCACCGCTGAACATGTCGTGACCTAAGTTGCCCACTTCATTAAAGAAATTCATTGGATCAAAGAAATCAAAGTTCCGCTTCATCATATCATTAGCCATAATCAATTTCCCCTTTCTGCTTTACTGCTTTACTTGATTACATTTTCTATAATAGTCAGTATTGGTCAGAAAAGCAAATAATTAGCACTCAATTTTTAGAGTGCTAATTTTGACGGCTTAATCCCCGCAAATCAGCATTTAGTTTTAGGAGTAGTCTAGTCGTTCGATTGTCAAAGGTCAAGAAATCCGTTTAAAGGTCAAACACGCTCAACGGTCCCTATACCTTTACTAATGTAAAAATCGGCGCTTTTGTTGCACGCTGACGACGGCCTTAATCAAATCTTTAGGGATCAAAAAAGACTCCCAGCATCTCTGCTGGAAGCCCCTCACCCTAAAATCGAGTTTTAATAAGTTGTTTGGTCATTATCCTTAGGGACAACGATCTTTTCACCCAACGCATCGGCTAAGTCTTGCAAAGCTTCTTCACGGGTTGGCACGATGTCCATGTTAAAGAGAATGGAATCGATGTCCCCACCGGCGAAGTCGAATTGTTCGAAGTAAACGTAAGGATCGTGATCATCGTCATCTTCCAAGAAATGCTTGGTCACGGCCTTTGACAATGCGGTTGCCCAGGCTAAGTCGTCCATCTTTGGTAGATCGCGCTTGGTCACATACCCCGTTGTCAATATTAACTTTGCCGCCTTTTCCACGTCATCCGTTGGAATCTCGATAGTCGGTTCAATTTTTTCGTCCTGTGGTGTATCTGCCATAATCAAAATCTCCTTTGATGTTACTAATTTTAGTCTAGTCCTTTTTGGCAAAAACGTTAAGTAACTCATTCCCCAAAGTTAATCCAACTATTTTCCGTTGTTCGGTTGCCAGACGCGCACTTTGAGCGTAAAATTTGATTCAATCTACCTACTAAAAGGGTGGTAGACGCGCTATAATGAAGTGATAGAAATAATGAAATGAGGAATGATGTGTGGATAGCGGTCAGATAGTTGTGAACCTAATTATTATTTTAATTACCTTCTTCTTTGCAGCTTTCTTTGTTGCTTGTGAGTTTGCCTTAGTCCAGACGCGTCCTAGTGCCCTCGAAGAAAAGATCGAGGAACGGGATAAACCGTCAACTAAGCTCAATCGGGCCATGAAAATGGTCACCAATTTAAATGAATATTTATCAACGACGCAGGTTGGGGTTTCCCTTGCCGGTATTATCTTGGGGTGGATCGGTGAATCATTCTTCGTCGATCTGCTCTTGGACGGCATGGCCCCGGCCCACCTCAACACGGCAACCACGCATACCATCAGTGTGGTTGTGGGGGTGCTGTTACTGACTTACCTCGAAGTGGTCTTCACGGAAATCGTGCCTAAGAACATTTCGATCGATATGCCGATGAAGGTGCTCATGCTAATCGTGACGCCGCTGCACTACTGCCACATTCTGTTCTACCCGTTCGTCTGGTTACTCAACACCAGCGCTTCCGGCGTTGTCCGGTTAATGGGGCTGAAGGTCGCTAACGAAAGCGATGAAGTCTTCTCCCAAGCCGAGATTCTCAACCTTTCACGGAGTGCCGTGGAGGGTGGCGAACTGGAAAAAAACGACCTGGTTTACATGCAACGGGCGTTCGAGTTAAACGATAAGGTCGCTAAAGACATCATGATTGACCGGACGCAGCTGGAAGTCATCGACATCACGGCCAACGTCAAGGAAGCCTTGAACGTTTACCTGCAAGAACGCTTCAGTCGTCTGCCGGTGGTTGCCGACGGAGACAAGGATAAGATCCTCGGCTACGTCTACAACTACGACCTGATTCGCCAACAGCAGGTGGATGCCAAGGTCCGCGTCGACAAGCTGATTCGAGACATCTCCACCACGCCCGAGGCCACGCCGATCACCGAAGTCTTACAACAGATGATTAAGAAACGCACGCCAATCGTGGTCGTGGTCGATGAATACGGGGGAACCTCCGGGATCATCACCGATAAGGACATCTACGAGGAACTCTTCGGTACCGTCCGCGATGAGATCGATGACGCTAACGATCAGTACATCTTTAAGCAACCGAATGGCACCTTCCAAGTTAACGGGAAGATGACCACCTACGACTTCGAGCGGTACTTCAATACCGATATTAAGGGCTTTGAGACCACCGAAACGGTGACCATGGCCGGTTTTATCATTGATAACTACCCGAACGTCAAGGTCAACGATGTCATTCATTTGAAGAACTTTGACTTGAAAGTCTTGGATTACGAGAACTCATTTATTAACTGGTTAGAGGTCACGGTCAATCCGCCGCAAAAGCAGCTTGCAACGACCGAAGACCACAATCAAGAAACAAAGTAAAGTTAGTCAAAAAGCCGCCGCCCATCTGGGTGACGGCTTTTTCTAACGACGCCTGATGAAGCCAGCCAGTGCGTAACCGACGCCGCCCACGAGGCAAGCCAGCGAGACCCACCAGAAGATGCTGGTGAGGCTCACCGAGATGACGTTGGGGAGCATCAAGGCAATCACCACTAGACCACTCCAAAAGCGCACCGTGCGATAGAAGCGACGATTAAAGGCCATGGAAATTCCTCCTGTTCTCCCATTGTAAGCCCGCCGCGTGGGAAATTCACGAGTCAACTAACGGCTGAAGACAGAAAATTCCGAGCCATTTGACAGGACGGTCCGCCTACTCCCATAATGAACCGTCTAGTCTTTTTAGAAAGGAAGCGGCAAGCCGCATGGCAATGGGCCAATTAACGAATCAAATTATTCTCATGTTTCTTCTGATGGGGGTCGGCTTACTGATTAATAAGCTGGGCTTCATGCACGGCCAGACCGCAACCGATCTCACCAATATTCTGCTCTACATCGTGTCGCCCTGCCTCATCATCAACGCCTTCGAGCAACGCTTCTCGGCCAGTCGTCTTCAGAGTCTGGCGCTAGTCATGTTGGGCATTCTCCTCACCTATGGCGTGATGGTGCTGGTGACCACTCTGGCGTTTAAACGCGGGGGAGATCCCAACCTCCGCCGAATCATGCAGTTCGGCGCGGTCTACTCCAACGCCGGCTTCATGGGGGTTCCCCTGGCCAGTGCCCTCTTCGGCAACACCGGGGTCTTCTTCGCGGTGGCCTCGCTAGCCGCTTTCAATATCTTCTGTTGGACCCACGGCATCGCCCTGTTCACGCCGCGAGCGAAGGACGAGCCAATTAACTGGCGGCAGATCCTGCTCAATCCCAACATCATCGCGATTGTGGTGGGACTCGCCATCTTCATGAGCGGCTGGCATCTGCCGAGTCTGCTCAACCACACGGTCACCTACGTCAGCTCCATCAACACACCGCTGTCCATGATCGTCATCGGAAATAGCCTAGCCGCCGTCAAATTTAACCGCGCCTCGCTCAATCAGCGGTTGTGGTGGCCCCTCCTCTGCCGTAACCTGCTCTTCCCGGTAATCGATATCGTGATTCTAAGGGCCTTTGGTCTCAGCGGTATCCCGCTATACACCACCGTCTTAATGGCGGCTTGCCCCGTGGCCGGAAACGTCGTGCTCTTCACGCTGAAGGCCCACGGTGACACCAGTCCGGCCGTCACGTTGATGAGTATCTCGACTATCTTCAGCGTCGCCACCATTCCGGTAGTTTTTGCCCTCTGCAATCTCTAAAAGTAGGGCTCGCGGCCGAGAATCCCAAAAAGGTGGTCAAAAGTCTGCCCTGATCAGTTACTTATTTGCTGGGTAACGGGTATACTAGTTGGTATTGGAAACGCTATCAACTAGGAGGACTCACATGGCACCCCTGAAATTAACCGAAGGCCGACCCCTTAAGCAGATTATTCTCTTTTCCCTGCCCCTAATCGGCGGCTCCCTCTTTCAACAACTCTACAACTTCATCGATACCCTGATTGTCGGTCGCCTCATCGGCGTGGATGCCGTGGCCGCAATCGGGGCCTACTATCCCCTGAGCTTCCTGATCATGGGCTTTGTTCAGGGAACCTGCATTGGCTTTAGCATCCCCCTCTCGCACAGTGTGGGGGAGGAAAATCACGCGGCCGTCCGCCAATACCTAACCAATGCGGTGTGGCTCTGCGTGGCCTTAGCGGTGATCTTGACGCCGCTGATGGTCGCGTTGACTCCCACCTTACTGACGGCCCTACATACACCCAACCGGATTCTCCATCTGACCATCATCTTCACGGCCATTTCATTTCTGGGGATTCCGGCCAACATTCTCTTTAACTACTCGGCCGACGCGCTTCGCTCCTTTGGGGACGCGGTGCATCCGCTATACTTTCTGATCGCCTCGCTGGTCATCAACGTGGGGCTCGACCTACTCTTCATTCTGGTCTTCCACTGGGGTATCGCCGGGGCCGCCATCGCCACGGTCATTAGTGAATTCATCGGCGGCCTGCTCAACCTGACCGTCTTTCCGAAGTTCCGCCTCGGCCTGACACGCCGGGATTGGGCCCTCAATTGGAAACGCATCAAGAAGATGAATCTGATCGGCCTACCAATGGGCTTCGAATACTCGGTTTCCGCCATCGGGGCCATCGTCATGCAGGACGCCATCAACCTATTGGGAACCAACATCATCGCCGCCCAATCCGCCGCCGAGAAGATTCGTCAGCTCTTCACCCTGCCGATGGAAAGCGTGGGGGCCGCCATGGCAACCTATCAGGCCCAAAACTTTGGGGCCAAGCAACGGGGCCGGATGAAGCGCGGCATCATCGATGGGGTCTGGATTCAGGTCATCTATTCTGCGGCCGCCTTTCTCATCATCAATCTGGCAAAGACGCCACTGGTGACCGCCATCATTGGCCCGGGACACGCCGATATCGTTCGCGAGGCCAACTACTACATCATCATTATCAGCTGTTACTTCCCGGTTCACGGGATTCTGATGATCTTTCGCAACACCTTACAGGGCTGGGGCCATAGCTTCTACGCCATCTTCTCCGGTATGGGTGAATTAATTGGGCGGACCGCGGCCGGTTGGTTATCCATCGCCGGTTTCGGCTTTACCGCCATTGCTTACGCTAATCCGCTGGCTTGGGGCTTGGCTCTGGCTTACTGTATCGTCATGGTCTTCCGCGTATTTCGGCGCAAGGACCAGTTAGCTTAATGATTGCCTACTAAAAATGGGCCGCCAATCCACCGAGGATTAGCGACCCATTTCATTTACACTTAATTTGACTGTTTCACATGAAACAATTACCGGTTCGCCTTAGGAATCCGCAGGGCCAGTAAGAAGCCGACCACGGCCAAAGCAAAGGTGAAGAAGAAACCGTAGTGGGCCCCATTAACGAAGGCACCCGCCGCGTGATTGGCGCCAGAAGCCATGTAGGCCGCTTGACCAATCCCCAACAGGCTGGTCGCAATCGCCGTGGCAATCGCCCCAACAATCTGTTGTAAGGTGTTCATGATGGCACTCCCATCGGCCGCAATTGGCCCGGTCAGGGAGTTTAACCCGTACGTTTGTGACGGTGACATCGCCAGTGGCGCCCCAATCATCAAGATGACGTGGGCTAGGATGACGTACCATACCGCACTCTGCGTGGTGGTGAAGGCCAACATCAAGGCCCCAATCATCGAGATAATGAACCCAATCCGGGCGGGCATTTGTGCACCCACGTGGTCATACATCCGGCCGGAAACGGCGGAAACCACGGCGTTCATTACCCCACCGGGGAACATGATGATCCCGGTCAAGGCGACGGGCACCAGCAATCCCTTTTGAATGTACATCGGTAAGAGGTACATGGCGGAGAGAATAATCCCAAAGTTAATCATGACCAGGCTGGCCCCAATCCGGAAGCCCGGGATGGCAAAGGCCCGCAGGTTCAAGATTGGCTTGTCCATCGTTAATTGACGATGGGTGTACCAAGCCAACACGATAATCCCAACGATCAAGGCACTGATGACGACCGCTGAACCCCAGCCGCGATCACTGGCCAAGCTAACGCCGAGCACCAAACTCCCGAAACCAACCGTCGACAAGAGAATGGAGAGGAAGTCGACCTTCGGACGGGAGACTTCCGCAATGTTCTTCAATGACGTCACGGCAAAGATAAAGGCAATCAATAAGAATGGCACGAACAGCCAGAAGATCCACCGCCAGGAAGCAACCCCCAGCACGATTCCGGCTAAGGTTGGCCCAACGGCGGGGGCGAACATGATGACCAGTCCGACCATCCCCATGGCCGCCCCTAACTTGTAGGGTGGGAAAATTTGCATGGCCACGGTAAACATCAGCGGCAGAATTAACCCGGTGGCAATCCCTTGAATCATCCGCCCGAAGAGTAACACGCCGAAGCCCGGTGCGATGGCCGAGATAATGGCCCCGACCATAAAGTCAATCAACGCAAACAGGATGACCTGTCGCGTGGTGAACCATTTCGTAATGATACTGGATAACGGGAGGACAATCCCCACCATTAACATGTATCCGGTGACCAACCACTGAACGGTGGCGGTCGTGACACCTAATTGCGCCATTAATTGTGGTAAAGCAATATTTAGGGACGTTTCTGAGAACATCCCGACAAAGCCCCCGATTAGCATCCCCATCATGGCTAGCATTGGGTGAGCAACTTGTACTCGAGCTTTTTTAGCCACATTAGTTTGGCTACTTTGTACAGAATCCATTTTGTTTTCACACTCGCTTTCATTTCAAACACAATGGATTACTCTACCAGAAAAAAACAGTCTTCGTAAGCAAAAATTATCAAAAAATTAGAGGTAATCGTTTTCATGACTAAATTCTTACCGATTCATTAGTTTGGCGCCGATTTTAGCGCGGCAATCTGGTCCCGAATCTCCCGCAATCGTTGGGTATCCAGCTCCGGCGCCTGCATCAATTGGTCGTATTCAAACTGTAACCGGGGCAGATCGGTGGCCGGCACACCCTGGGCCGCGCGTTGCGGATCGACCAAGCGATGGTCGCTTAACGTCAGCACACGCGTGGCGACCCGCTGACGAAAGGCCTGGTCGTGGGCCACGAAGAGGACCGTGCCCGGGTAGCCGACTAGAAAGTCTTCGAGCGCTTGAAGAGCCGGCAAATCCAGATAGTTCGTGGGTTCATCCAGCACCAATAGATTGCTAGCGCTCACCAGAATGGCGAGCAACTGGACCTTCACCCGTTCACCGCCACTCAATTCGCCAATCAAGCGGTCGTAGAACCCGGCCTTGAGACCAAACGCCCCCATCAACTGGCGCGTCCGATTATCGTCCAGCGCCGTTACACGTCGCATCACCTGCCAAACCGTCTGGTCGGTCGGTAACGTCGTCATGTCTTGGTGGAAATAACCCACCCGCGCGCTGGGCGCCAAGCGAATTCCCGGACGTTGCGCCAAAATGGCCGCAATCAGGGTTGATTTTCCACTGCCGTTGGGTCCCGCCAAGGCCACGCGCTCGCCCGGCTTGATCCGCAACTGCACGTGGTCTAGTAGATCATGCTTGCCCCGCCGTAGATGAACGTCCGTCACATTAATGACGTATTTCCCGGTCACCGGTGGCAGGTCGGTCGCCACCAATTTAAGGGGCGCGACCTCGCGCGGTTTACCCGCAACCTTTTGCCGATTCATCCGGTCCTTGAGCGCCCGGGCGCCCCGCTCCATCTTTCCGGCGTTTTGTTCCCGCATACTCTTGGAGTTCGCCCGCTCGGCCTCGCTCATGTGGCGACTGCCCTTGCGGATGCGGTCTGCCTTTTCGTGGCGCGCTTGAATGGCCTGTCGGAGAGCCCGCCGTTCGCGCTGTTCCTGTTGGTAACGGTCCAAGTCGTTACGTTTCTCCTGATCGCGTAGGGTGATAAAGTCCGCGAAGTTGCCGTTGTACGTCGTGTAGACGCGGTCGGCCAACGACCAGATCTGCGTGGTCACGGCCGTCAACAGCTCCCGGTCATGCGAGATGACCAGCAGTAACCCGTTGAAATGTTGGAGTTGCCCAATCAGCCAGCGCTGGTGCTCGTCATCCAGGTTGGCCGAGGGCTCGTCGAGAATTAAAATCTCGGGACGTTGCGCCAGGGCCCGCCGCACGCGGTCCAGCATGCTTTGTCCCCCGGAGCGACCGTTCGTCGGCGCAATCTGGGGCACCAACGTGACGGGCGCCGTAACCGTTCGTTGGCCGGTAAAGTCCGTATCCGTCCCGGCAATGATGTGGGCCAACGTGGTCTTGCCCGTGCCATTGGCGCCGATAATTCCGATGCGTTCCCCGGCATGTGCGGTCAGTTGATTGAGTGTAAATAGCGGTTCCCCCGCGACGATTTTCGTAAGATGTGTTAAGTTCAGTTGGATCACAGAGTCGTCCCCCTTTTGAAAGCAGGGATCGATGGCTGGCAAATAAAAAAGTGGCCGCATTTCCCACACGGAAATGGCGCCCATTGATTGCACTTGGCAAGTCAGTCGGCGTAACCATCAATCCCAATTGCAGGCCCACTCCACCCCTTAATGGTGGTGAAGCTGACAAACATTTGAGAGTGATTAGTTACGCATCGGCTGAATACCTCGTTCTTTCTTAAAGTACGACTAGGATAGCATATCGCTTCACCTTTGACAAGCCGACCGGACAACCTATCCAAAATGGCCGGCAAACTTTAGGAGCATTCCGGCTAAAATTCGAGTACACTAAAGGTAAGTTAACAACCGAAATTGGAGGGACAATCCATGCAACCATTACGTATCTTATTTATTTCCATCGAGGGGAACACCCGCAACTTCGTGGAACATCTGACGGCCTACGCCGCTAAGCGACACGCCGAAAACGCCGCTGCTCCCGAAATTGCCGCTACAGAAATTAGCGAAGCCAGCGACTTCACGGCCGAAACGACACCTTATTTCTGCTTTGTGCCCACGTACCTCGATGGCGGTAACGGGATCGACAACGGCGTCAAGGAACTGATGACCAACGTCTTGGGCGAATACATCGACTACGGCGACAACGCCCAGCACTTAATCGGCGTGGTCGGTAGCGGTAACCGTAACTTTAACGAACAATATTGTCTGACCGCCAAGCGCTATGCCGAGAAGTTCAACGCGCCATTCATTGCCAACTACGAACTACGCGGTGTGCCGCGCGATGAACAACGGGTCTATGACGCCCTGGTAACGCGCCAAAAGGAAGTGATCAGCCATGACTAATCCGACGTTGAAGACGTTGCTGAACCACCGGAGCATTCGCCACTTTACCGATGAAAAATTAACCGCGGCCGAAATCACCACCCTGGTGGATGCCGCACAACACACCCCGACCAGTACCTTTTCCCAGCAATATAGCATCATCAGCGTGACCGACCCCCAAAAGTTGGCGGTCTTAGCCCAGATTACCGGGCACACCTGGCTGGAAAAGTCCGGCCACTTCTTCCTATTTCTGGCCGACCAGTATCGTAACGCCCAATTGATCACGGCCACGCCAACCGCCGTAGCAAATCTACACAGCACCGACAAGCTACTCGCCGGAATCTTCGACGCTAGCATCGCCGTGGAAGCCATGGTCGTGGCCGGCGAGAGTCTCGGCCTGGGTAGCACCATCATGGGCAGTGTGCTCAACGACGTTCCCCAGCTGATTGACCTCTTCCACCTTCCCGAGCTAACGTTCCCGGTCTTCGGACTTGCCGTCGGTCATCCCGCCGAGGCGCCCGAACAGAAGCCCCGGATGCCACAATCGCTGATTCACTTCACCAACGACTATCAGTCCATCACCGCAGACGACCCGACCTTAGCCGCCTATAATCAAGTCATTAACGACTACTATCAGGCCCGCGACAGTCACCAGCGGCCAGAGACCTTCTCCCACCACATCGCGACCGAACTAGCACGCGACCCGCAACAACGGGCCAAGCTAAATCAGGCTCTGGAGTATCAGGGGTTTCTACAAAAACGTTAAGCAATGCTTTACTAGGGTCGTCTCAGTTACCTGCTGAGGCGGCCTTTTTAATTTTCACAAACGTCCGCTCACTATTTACTCACAAACTCGGATCAAACGCCACCAACAGGTCGTGCGCATCCACCCGGGGCATCGCGCCGAAATTTCCGGCTAAGTAGTCCTCTAACCAGCCGGTCGTGGGCACGTCCGCCAGGTCAAATAGGGAAACCAATTGACTTTCGCCACGATAGTTTTTTTCAGCCAGATACACCTGATCCACCCGCAAATGCTGACTCATCAGCATGGACTGGTTGGTCGTCATGACAATCTGGCTCGTATTGGCCACCGAATTAAACAGGGTTAACAGGGCGGCTAAGGCCGTCGGATGAATCGCGGCCAATCGTTCATCGGTCAGGATAGTCTGCGGATGAGCGGCGTGCTGGGCCGTAATCAGGGCCAATCCCAAGGCGACTAGCTGGCGCATCCCCGTTGACGCGCTGTTCAAAGGTAGCTCCTCACGACCAGTGACCGCTCCCTCCTCGTCATACTTTTCGTAAACCAAGTACAGATCGGGGCGCGTAAAGGCCGACCCATCCAAAAATTGAATGGCCACCTTCCGTTGCGTGAGACCGGCAACCTCACTACCCACGGCCCGCAAGAATTGCGTCAGTTGGCTATGGACCCACTCGTCATCGAGGCCGGTGCCCGTCGGATGATCGTTTAAGATGACCAAATCTTGGCTAAACCATTCGAATACGGTGATGGCCGGCTGATAGTTCCAATTCTGAAACGCGTAGAGCATCAAGGCGTTGGGCCGCACCCGCTGCGCCGCCGTGGCCAGGCCCTCGGGAATTACCGTCATCACACCCTTCTCCCGGGCGAAGAGGACATCGTAATCATCTCCGACCGCGACGCTGAGCACTTCATCCACGATACGGGTGGCCGTGTAGCTAAAGACATACCGGTACTGATGACCCTCGCGATCAAAGTTCACCATAAAAGTCGTTTGGTGCCTTATCGACTC
The DNA here is from genome assembly GCF_038374745.1 of Levilactobacillus sp. HBUAS70063. Classification (NCBI taxonomy): domain Bacteria; kingdom Bacillati; phylum Bacillota; class Bacilli; order Lactobacillales; family Lactobacillaceae; genus Levilactobacillus; species Levilactobacillus sp. HBUAS70063. The sequence continues at coordinate 215,944 of NZ_JBANSM010000005.1, forward strand.
GTGATCAAATTGAAACGGTTCGTACGGAAGGCGGTCTGTGATCTGTTCGGTCGGTGCCGTCACCATCCGTCGCATGCGTTCTAACCCGGCCAAAACGGCACTCTTACCCGCACCATTGGCGCCAAAAATGGCCGCACATTTGAGCACGCTTAGGTCAGCCGTCACGGGTACGGTGTTTTCATGTTGCCACTGGCGCACGCCACCGCCACTCTCTAATGACAGCGTCGCGGTAGCCTTATACGATCGAAAATTGGTCAACGTAAAGTCGATTAACATCACACAACCTCCCCTTTTTCTAGCATGTTACGCTAGTTTGGGAGAGAAGCAATCACTTACATTCGAAATGGCCAAATCCGCTATTACAGTGTTTATAAAAGCGGTCACAATCCCGTCAAATCAATACCGATACACCCACCCGATTATCAGTTAATCCCCTGATAAAATTGCACGAAAAAAGAGCAACTCCGCTGAAGAAGTTACTCATGACACGTCCTATTATTTTAACCGTGCCTGGTTGACCCGATTCCGAATCATCACGGCGGCTAAGGCCAACAGCATCAACAACGTGACCGAGCCGAAGAGGTCCCGATAACTCCCGTATTCGATCAGCAGGCCGCCGTACAACGGCCCAATCGCCCGACCGAACGAAATGGCCATGTTGTAGATGCCCTGGAACTTCCCCTTATCGTTATCGCCGGCCAGCTTGTCAATCCACGCCGGAATGCCCGGGAAACCAATCATTTCACCAATCGTGAGGATCACCATGGTCAGGACAAACATCGCGTAGGTCTTGGCAAAGACAAGAATCAGAAACGACAGGATAAAGATTAGTGAGCCCACCGCAATCTGCGAACTCATCTTGAAGTATTCGCCCAGTCGGTTAGCAATCGGCTGGCCAAACACAATCATCAGACCGTTCAGCGTCCACAACAGACTGTAGTGTTCAAAGGAAATTCCGAGATTGGTCATGTGCACGGAAATCACGCTTTCCCACAGCGTGTAGCTCATGTAGAGGCAAAAGACCATCACCGCAATCAGCCAGATCAGATTGAACTGAGCGGGTTTGGCCGCCTTGTGCTGATGATGCTGCGTCTTGGTGGTAATTTTCATGCGGAAGTCCGCTAGAATAATCAGCAACAGGGCCGTGTAGCAGATGCTAGCGGCGATAAAGACCAGCTGGACCCCGTGATCCATCAGGTAGCCGACCATCAGCGTGCCGACGACCCCCAAGTTCATACCGATATATAAATAATTAAAGACCTTGCGACTACTGATGGACGTCACATTGGCCGCAAACGAATTGACCACGGTCATAACGATCCCGTCGCCCAGGCCGATGAACAGGAGCATGATGCCAAAGATCGGCCAGCCGTGGAAGAAGATCAGAATCAGCATGGGGATAAAGGAACACAACGTTCCCACGACGGCTGATTTAAACGGCGACCAATTATCGAAGAGCCAGCCGCCCAGCCAATTTCCCAAAATCATACACAGAGACATCCCCAATAGGGCAATTCCCGCCAGCGTCAGCGTTTGATGTAACTCGTTATGCATATAGACAGTCGTTAACGGCCACATACACGCTGCGGCGGCGTTAAGCAGGAGGGTGGCCGACAGAATCCCCACCAGACTGACTTCCTTGTTACTTTTCCACATTTAATGTCCCTCGCTTGTTTAAATTCTGCTTTTCATTGTCGCATATTTCTTAGGGAAAGAAAACCACAACGCTCGCTAGTCTCTATTAATTCGCGCTTTTGTTCTTGAAGTTTATTCATTTTATGTATATTTCAAAAAAGATTCGTCAACTTGATTTGAGTCAAGTTTTTCTCGACCGCCTGCCCGTATACTAAGTTATGTAATCAAGGCAAGCGTTCATTAGCAACGTCACCGCCGTTGATTTAGTCCCGGATAGCCCGCTATCCGTTGAAATCGTAACGTTAAGTAAACCACTTAGGAGGTTTTTGATATGAGTAAAGTAACGATGAAGTTAGATGCACTGACCTGCCCGTCCTGCATGACCAAGATTGAAGGCGCGCTGAGCAAGAAAGATGGCGTACAAAACGTCAAGGTTCTCTTCAACGCCAGCAAGATTAAGGCCGAATTCGATGACAGCCAAGTCACCGCTGAAAGCCTAGCCGACACGGTCACTGACCTCGGTTACGTTGTCAAGAGTTCTAAAGTTAAGGCCCTCTAATCCCCCAAATACGAAAGGAAGTTACCCCATGACCACAACCACAATGTCTGTTGAAGACCGTTACGCCGCTGAACAAGCCCAAACCGACCACGACCATCACGTCCCCACGGCCGGTGCCATGACCAACCATATCCTGGCCAACCTGCACATCTCAATTGTGAAGTTCCACCAAGTTCGCTGGTCAGTCAAGGGCCCGTTATCCCTGAGCGTCCGGCAATTACTCAGCGATTACATCGCCACCTACCGGCAACAATTCGATGCCCTCGGCGAACTCCTGTTGGATGAAGGCGAGATTGTTTCCACCACGACTAAGGAATTCCACGACTACAACATGCTACAGGAAAGTGGCGCCAAGAAGTATCTGACCGCCGAAGAACAAGTCAGTGAGCTGGTTCACGACGCAGATACCCACAACCTCTTCATCGACCGGGCCATCAAGCTCGCCGAAAAGGAAGAACGCCCAGCCTTAGCCAGCTTCTTAACCACGTTGCGGGGCACAAACAACCATATCATTCGTGAACTCCAGGCTGTACTGGGCAACGACGCCCGCGACGGTCTGGACGAAGAAGACGATGACGATGATGAAGACTAACGCTTAACTATCTGAAAAATGTGAGGCCACACTGCGAGGTGACCTCACGTTTTTTATTTTGCGCGGTGGAAACGCCACCACCCATTTTTCTGTATAAATATTTTTTCAAGCGATTGACCAATTTCACCTAAAGCATGGCCAATCAACGCGTTAGGGTTGCCACACTGTCCCGCTCCGTCACGGTCACCGGCACAAAATCCGCGGCCGGTTGTCCCAACACCTTGTTGACGCTCTGACTTCCTATTTGGTAGAAGTCCTGCGTCATGCTGGTCAGCGCGGGCGTGGTGATTTGGCAAATGATGGTCCCATCGATGCTCATAATGGACAGGTCCGCGGGCACCCGAACGCCCTGCTGATGGGCCGCCGTCAGTAAGCCCGCCGCCACCATGTCACTGGCCGCAATCACGGCCGTAACGCCTTGGTCGCGAACCGCTTGTAGCAGGCTCGTGCCGGACGCATAGCTATAGTCACCGGGCAAAACGGCCGGTGCGCGCAACTGGTTAGCCGCCATGGCCTCGCGGTAGCCCGCCTGTCGCTGACTTCCCGTGTGGTAGCCGTCGATACCGGCTAGGCTAATCTGCGTGTGTCCGTGGTCAATCAGGTACTGGGTCGCCTGGTAGGCCAGATCCCGGTTGTCCGAGCTGACGGCCAGAATGTCTCGCGTCCCCAGATAGAGTGACACGAAACAAAACGGAATTCGCGAGTCCTTCAACAACGTCAGGTCTTTTTCGTCCGGCTCAATCGCCGCCAGTAAAATTCCCGTGACCGACCGTTCCAGCGCCGTGATGATGGCTTGATGCTGAAGCGCATGGTCTCGGTTGCCGGCGTAGAGAATCATCACGCCCTGTCCCAATTCGCCGGCGCGCTGCTGAATACCGTCGATAATCTGCGTAGAGAAGTTCGTGGGCGTGGCGTTAATGATTAAAGCGATCACGTCGGTCCGTTTCCTGACGAGATCCACGGCCGCCGAATTCTTCCGGTAGCCCAATTCCTTAGCAATTTTCAAAACTTTCTTTTGGGTCTTCTGACTATACGACCCCGTCTTATTGCCCAACACCCGCGAAACGGTGGCAATCGACACCCCTGATTGGGCCGCAATATCTTTAATGGTTGGTTTGGTCACGACTTCCACCTGACTTCCTCTAATTTCTGGTCTCCGGGCATTTGACCGGCGAACGCTAAGGCTGCTCGGCTTGGGACCACAGCTTTAAGCGGTCCCGATTGCCCTTGGAGATACGGCTAATGAATCGTTGCCTCAATTATAGCCTTATTCGGGTCAATTTCCCAGCAAATAAAGTAAACGTTTACTTCACCGTCAATTAGGCATTGTAAACGTTTACGTAAAGTGATAGGCTATAGGCGTTGAAGGAAATTAGGTTTAAACTATATCAAGGGGATGCACACCATGAATCAACCAACAGCGCACGCAGCGGGGGTCGCCCAACCGACCGGAACTGCCACTAAGAAAACGGCACGGATTTCCAATTCCCTGCCGAACTTACCATTGAAGACCATTTTCGCGATTACGTTTGGTTTTTGCGGGGTTAACATGGCCTTCTCACTACAATCGTCACAGATGAGTCGAATCTTTCAGACCATCGGGGCCGACCCCACTAACCTGGGGCTCTTCTTCATTCTGCCCCCACTCGCCGGCTTAATCGTCCAGCCCTTGGTCGGAAAATACTCCGACCGGACCTGGTCACCACGCTTTGGCCGGCGGATGCCGTACCTGTTGTTCAGTGCCCCGATCGCCGCACTGGTCATGGTCCTGTTACCCAACGCCGGGTCATTTGGCTTCGGCTATGCGTCACTAGCCGCCTTGCTCTTCGGCGCCATCGCCATTCTATTCATGGACCTGTCCAGTAACGTCTGCATGCAGCCGTTCCGGATGATCATTGGCGATATGGTCAACGAAAATCAAAAGGATAAAGCGTGGTCCTGGCAACAGGCCTTCAGTAACCTCGGCGGTGTGCTGGCAACGCTTTTGCCATTCGTCTTAACCTACTTCGGTGTCGCCAACACCGCCAAGAAAGGCGTGGTACCGCTGTCCGTACGGTTGGCCTTCTACATCGGTGCCGCCATTCTATTGGGGATTTCGGCTTATACCATCCACTCCGTTAAGGAATACGACCCCGAAACCTACGCCAACTACCACCAGATTGATCCGCAAGCCCACAAGAACCACAAGTCCATCTGGCAACTCATTAAGGAAGCGCCTAAAGCCTTGTGGGAAGTCGCACTAGTCCAGATGTTTGCCTGGATTGGGATTCAATACATGTGGACCTACACGACCGGGGCCATTGCCCAAAACGTCTGGAACACCACGAATGCCACCTCCGCCGGGTATCAAGCCGCCGGTAACTGGTACGGGATTCTGACGTTCATTCAATCCATGGCCGCCGTACTCTACGGCTTCCTGGTTCTGTCGCACACGAATCCTTTCAAGCGGAAGTTCTGGTACCGCTTCGGGATTACCTGCTTTGCCATCGGCTTAATCTGGGTCTTCTTCATTCACAACCAATACTTACTGATCCTGCCCTTCTGCTTAATCGGGATTGGCTTCTTCACCATTCACGTCGAACCCTTTAACATCTTCACTTCATCGTTAAATGGGTCCAACGAAGGCTCCTACATCGGCATTTTCAACGGAACCATCTGCTTGCCACAAATCATCGCGTCCGTCGCCAGCTTCCTGGTCTTCCGGATGGTCGGCAAGTCCATGCCCGGGATGATGCTGGTCGCTGGGATTTCCATGCTGATTGCCGTTGCGACCATCAGCGTCCTGAAGCAGGATAAGCCCCAAAAGGATTTGTCCGAAGATGTTCACTAGTTTTAGCTTACTGAGGAGAGAATTTCTATGACATTACCAACTTATACGCAAAATAAACAAACGGTTACCTTCGATTACCCGCAGCATCCCCTGCAGCTAACCGTGTTGACCTCGACTATTGTGCGGGTCTTTGAAAATCGCGGCGATAACGGCCAGTCCTACGCCATCGAAGGCAATAAGGAACAGCCCACCGACTACATTCTCACCGATGTTGGCGATCACTACGAATTAAAGACCCGTGCTTTGACGCTGAAATTAGATGCTGACCGCCACGTGGACACCTACGATGCCGCGGGTCACGCCTTGGTCACGGACTACCGTGGCGAACGGCAATTGCTGGATAAGGGTATCGACAAAGTTCACGAACGACTGGTCGAAGCCGAGGGCCATAGCGTCACCAAGTCTACCGTCAAGTCCGACACGGGCTACTACGAGGTCATCAAGGCCCTCGCCCCCGACGAACAGCTCTACGGTCTGGGTGACAAGACCGGCTACCTCGATAAACGCGGCTTCGAATACGACAACTGGAACGTGGATAATCCGGCGCCGCAATTGGAGAATTTCCCCAACCTCTACAAGTCGATCCCTGTTATGCTGGGCTTGAAGAATGGCCATCCGTACGGTCTATTCTTCGACAACACCTACAAGAGTCACTTCGATATGGGGAAGGAAGATCCCCACTACTACTTCTACTCCGCCGTTCAGGGCAACCTGGACTACTACATCATCGGCGGGCAAAGCCTCAAGGACGTGGTTACGGGCTACACCTACCTGACCGGCCGCGTGCCGTTGCCGCAGAAGTGGACGCTGGGTTACCAACAATCCCGCTGGGGCTACAGTGCTAGCCAGGCCGAGGTCCAAGGCATCGCAGATAATTTGAAGAAATACGACCTCCCCTGCGACGCGATTCACTTCGACGTGGACTACATGGACGGCTACCGGGTCTTCACCTGGGACAAAGCCAAGTTTAACGGCAATCCGAAGGCCTTCGTGGCTAAATTAAAGCAACGCGGCATCAAAGTCATCCCCATCATCGATCCCGGCGTCAAGAAGGACCCCGACTACCAGACTTACGCGGATGGCGTGAAGCACAACTACTTCGTGAAGACGCCAGACGGCAAGGTCTACATCAACAAGGTTTGGCCCGGTGATTCCGCCTTCCCAGACTTTGGTCGCCCAGAGGTCCGCAAGTGGTGGGCTAAGAACAACCAATTTCTCACGGACATGGGCGTCGGTGGGGTCTGGAACGACATGAATGAACCCGCCACCTTCGAGGGAGAAATCCCCGACGACGTGGTCTTCAGCGATCAGGACACCCCCTCCACCCATACCAAGATGCACAACGTTTATGGGCACAACATGGCCAAGGCCACCTACGAGGGGCTCAAGCAGCAACAGGGGCGCCGGCCGTACGTGATTACCCGGGCCGCCTACGCCGGTACGCAGAAGTATTCGACCGTCTGGACCGGTGATAACCGGAGCATCTGGCCACACATTCAAATGATGATCCCACAACTGTGCAATCTGGGACTCAGTGGCTTTAGCTTTGTCGGCACGGACATCGGTGGGTTTGCCTCCGATTCCAACGCGGAATTACTGACGCGCTGGATCGAAGCCGCCATTTTTAGCCCCCTGCTCCGGAACCACGCGGCCATGGGCACCCGGCGGCAAGAACCATGGGCCTTCGGTGAGCCGACCTTGTCGATTTATCGGAAATACCTCAAGCTCCGCTACCGATTTATCCCCTATCTGTACGACTTGTTCGCGCAGGAGAGTCAAAATGGGTTGCCGGTCATGCGGCCACTGGTTCTAAACTACGACGATGACCCACGCGTTCGCGACCTCAACGATGAATACATGGTTGGCGATGACGTGTTGGTAGCGCCAATCGTCCAGAAGTCCCTGACCAAGCGGCTCGTCTACCTGCCGGCCGGTAAGTGGATTGATTTCTGGAATAACCGTGAATACAACGGCCAACAGGACATCGTCGTCGACGCACCGTTGGATAAGCTGCCGCTGTTCATCAAGGCCGGCACCATCCTGCCTTGGGGCCCCGCGGTCGACCACATTAGCGAGGAACCCGATACGACCATGACCTTTAAGCTCTTCGGCAATGCCGGCACCTACGAGCACTACCAAGACAACGGCCTGGACTTCGACTACCAGAACGGCGAATTCAACCGTTACGCCATCACCGTGCGGGACGGACAAGTGGGTGTTAAACTCTTACACCACGGCTTCGCGTCCGCTTACCAAACCATCACGCTAGATTTGCCGGACAGCAGCGTCACGCTGACGTACGACCGGGCGAGCGATGGCTATCGGTTGAAGTAAGCTAGCGACGGTCGCGCAAATCCTATGGCATTCAGCTACCATAACCGGAGGCTGCTAGAACCGATGTCCGCGGGTGGTCCTCCTAGCGTCGGAATCTTTGGTGGACATACGTGGGGACCAGTAACCACTAGCTCGGCGTTTTCACGATTTATTAGCTGGAAAATTTTCACGGTCTTGCCTATTTAGATTTTAATTTTCATCAAAAAAATAAAGCGCGTCCTCATCGGCTATAAAGCCGGTGGTGGCGCGCTTTTGGCGTCTAATAGGCCTGACAAAAGTCCTGCTTTTACTCAGAAATTAGAAATAAGTTGGCCAACTTGATTCGCATCAAGTTAAAGGGGGCCGCTTCCAGGCATAATGGATACATAAACAAGGAACGAAACATTTAAACCAAGCAAACAAAGAAAGGATCGTTATCTTATGGCATTCCAACGTTATATTTATGCTCACACTAATCCCATTACTTTCTGGTCGGCCGGACTGATTATCCTCGGTTTTCTCAACACCTGGTTCACCAAGGTACCCTATGTGACCGACACCGCCTGGATCATCGCTTCCGTTATCGCCGCGGCCCCAATTGTTCTGCGGGCCATCAGCGCACTGAAGGCCAAGGTTTTCAGTATTGAATTGTTAGTCGGCATCGCCGTAATTGGGGCGTTTGCCATCGGGGAATTCGAAGAATCTGCAATCGTTACCTTCCTCTTTCTCTTCGGGTCCTACCTGGAACAAAAGACGCTGGCCAAGACGCGGGGCGCCATCCAATCACTGACCGAAATGGCCCCGACAACGGCGCTGTTGGTCAACGATGACGGCGAAACCGAAGAGGTCGACGTCGATGATTTGGAAGAAGGCAACGTGGTCTTAGTCAAGGCCGGTGGTCAGGTTCCGGTCGACGGTAAGGTCGTCGGTGGAACCGGCTACGTCAACGAATCTTCCATTACCGGTGAATCCCGGCCCATCAATAAGGCCGATGGTGATGGCGTCTACTCCGGCGCCATGGTCGAAAGTGGAACCTTGCAGATTGAAGCCACTCAGGTTGGGGACGAGACGACCTTCTCCAAGATTATCGAATTGGTCGAAGAGGCCCAAGACACCAAGTCACCTGCCGAAAAGTTTATTGATAAATTTGCCCAATACTATACGCCGGCCGTTCTGGTCATCGCCATTCTGGTCTTCGTCTTCTCCCGAGACCTGCGTTTAGCCATCACGGTGCTGGTTCTGGGTTGCCCTGGGGCCTTGGTTATCGGCGCTCCCGTCTCCAACGTGGCCGGAATTGGTAACGGCGCAAAGAACGGGATTCTGATTAAGGGGGGCGACGTGGTCGACAGCCTCTCTAAGGTCGACACGATTGTCTTTGATAAAACGGGAACACTGACCACGGGTAAGATGGACGTGGCCGGCATGAAACAATACACGGACGATGACAGCCTGCTGGGGGCCGTAGCTCAGGTCGAACAGACCTCCGATCACCCACTGGCAACGGCGATTACCACCCATCTGGCCGGTCGAATTGCCAGTGACGCGCCAACCATGACCACCGATACCATCAAGGGTCGCGGCATGGTCGGTCAATGGCACGACGAATCCCTTTACGTTGGGAATGCCGCCCTACTGAAGGACAACGGTATCGATTTAACCGATGCACAATTGGTTGACTTACACGAAATGCAAGACGACGGGCAATCCACGGTGCTGGTGGGTTACCAAGGCAAATTAGCCTTCATCCTCGGCGTTGCCGATACGGTTCGGCCGGAAGTCCCAGCCGCCCTCGCTGCGCTGAAACGCCAAGGCATCAAGCACCTCGTCATGTTAACGGGGGACAACCAAGCCACAGCGCAAGCGGTCGCAGAATCCCTGGGGATCGACGAAGTTCACGCCGACTTACTCCCAGCCGATAAGGTTACCTTCGTCAAGAAGTTTCAAGACATGGGTCGCAACGTGGCCTTCGTCGGAGACGGTATCAACGATAGTCCTTCCCTGGCAACGGCTAGTGTGGGGATCGCCATGGGTGGCGGGACCGACGTCGCCATTGAAACGGCGGATGTGGTCCTCATGCAATCCAGCTTTACGGCATTGAATCACGCGGTTGGCCTGGCCAAGAAGACGGCGGCTAATACCAAGGAAAACATCACGATTGCCATCGCTACGGTTATCTTCTTACTGATTGGCCTGGTTTACGGCTACATCTACATGGCCAGTGGGATGTTCGTCCACGAAGCCTCCATCCTCGTGGTTATCTTCAACGCGATGCGCCTGATTGGCTATCATCCCCACGTTGACAAGCCTACGAAGCAACCAGTCCAACAGTTAGCCACGAATTAACGACCACTAGAGCAGTTGAATAGAAGCCAGACAGGGCCACCAAACGTTGTATTAACCGCGTTTGGTGGCCCTGCTTGTTGCCTATTTACTGTTTTATTTTAACCGTAATCGTTGATGATGCCGGAGAAGTAGGGCTTGCCGTTGACCGTGTAATTATCCCAACTGCCACCCCAATAGTCATCGTCAAAATAACGACGGCCGGTGGTCTTCAGATTTTTAATCTTAATCTGATACGTATGCTTGCCAACTTTTTTGCCGGGAAGCCCCTTGATGTATTTGTTGTAGCGAACCGTGGTGGTATTGCCCTTGACCGTGGTCTTGGTCATCTTAGCCGAGGCGGTCGGCTTATAGACTTCCATTCCATTGCCAAACTGAACTTGCATTTCCCCACCGCTATCGTACTTACTCATCGCTGCACGACTATAGTATTGAATGTAATTGTCCAGCGTCAGATAAAACATAGGCGACACAAAACCACCGTGGCGGTCTTCTTTGAAACCATTTCCTTGCCGCAGAACGGTTCCTCGGATCGGCGCCTTTAGACTGACCTTCTTGAAGTTGGCCTTCGTCAAAGGTACCGAGTCCGTCATGGTAAAGGCCAATTTCTTCAGCCGATTGTAGTGCACTGCACCGGACGTAAAAGATGCCTTAACGACCGGACTTCCCTGATCTTGCGTAGAACTCATCACAAACAGCAAGGACCCCCTCTTCTTGAGCAACGGCCGATAGGTTCGACCATGTTTCTGCGATATTCCCACGTAAACATTACGTTTTGCCCGGACGTACGTCCCAAATTGTGGCTTCAAATACTTGCTGGACGCCTGTGCCGTAGCAGTCGTCGTGGTGATCCCCAACCCCACGAACGCACCGGCTAGCACGGCACCCGTGACCAGTTTACCTCTAAGATTTAACAACTTTAATTACCCCCTAGAATATATGTGCTGCACAATCATTATACAACGAACGAAAAGCCCCACACCGTCTAATTTAAAGAGCGCGAGTCCCTGTCTTTTTTGAGCTGGACTCTCGCCGGATAAATCCGAACAAAAGCTCAAGCTTACTTCCTAAAATTCACTTAGCAGTTGAGGAGGTATCTTATGAAGAGGTATACCCCCCTGATATTATAAGCTGGCTAAATGTTGGAAAAAGTCTTTCATTCTCTTTCAATACATGCTATAATTCGGAGTGTCGAGAGACATTTTAGTTACCTCTTTTATACCCTAATTTGAGAGGAACTTAAAGTAAGGAAATGACCACTTTGTGATCATTTTCCGTGCAGCTCTAACCCCCACAAGTTCTCTTGTGGGGGTTATCTGTCTATCGGCCAAATTCTCACAAATTTTGGAGGGACACTACATTGAGTTATATTCTTGGACTTGACATTGGTATTACATCTGTCGGATATGCTGTTCTCGCCACAGATAAGAACGGAAATCCTTACAAAATACTTTGTCTAAATAGCGTAATTTTCCCTGGAGCAGAGAACCCTAAGAACGGATCATCACTTGCGCGACCAACACGCCAACATCGTGGAAGCCGTCGAACTAATAGACGCGCAAAATTCCGAAAAAAGAGGGTTCGTAGTCTATTTATACGATATCACCTACTCGATAAATATACTATCTCCGATTTTTTGAGTTTTAAGACACCTCACCACGACATTTGGTATCTCCGTGAGCTTGCATTAAAAGAACGCATATCCAATGAAGAGCTCTTCGAAATCCTTTATTACTTCGCCGGGCATCGCGGATTCAAGTCTAATAGGCGCTCAGAAGTACAATCTGATAACCAAGACCCCGACAAGCGTATCGTTCTTTCAAATATTGCAAAAAACGATAAAAGAGTCAAAGACTTTAAAACTTTTGGCGAATTTATGGGTTCTCTTCCTGAATTCAATCAAATTAAACACAACAAAACATATCGTGAAGAGAGCATAATTTTTCCCCTACGTCGGTGGTTGGTTGACGAAATTCATGAAATTCTCCACTCCCAACATTGTCTAGGAAACACCGACTTGACTAGAGCATTTACTGACGAATATTTAAGCATTTTTCAATCCCAAAGAGACTTTGATCAAGGACCAGCTAAACCAAGTCGCTTCGGCGGTAATCTAGTTAAACGAATGGTTGGTGTAGACTCTTTAGATCCAAAAGAAAAGCGCGCTGCAAAAACAACTGAAACTTTTTTTCGCTTTAATTTTCTATCTCAACTTAATAATTTGAAAATTCGCTACATGATCGGGCAACCATTTATCCCTCTAACAAACGAACAGCGAAAAATAATTTTAGACGCAACACGTCTAAAGTCTTTATCATTTGGTCAAATCCGAAAGAAGCTTAATCTCAACGATGAGGCACGATTTAATCTCGTTGATTATGATAACTCAAAAAAAGACTTTACCAAAGATGAAGAAAAGAAATTATTTAAACAGGATACTCTGGTAGATATCCGTAAAGTAACGACTAACTATCAATTAATTGACGACATTGGGACAATATTATCTTATTACAAAGGTGACTCATCACGCTGGGAACATTTAAGAACGCTTGGCCTTAGCGAAGATCAGATTGAACAGCTCCTGCCAATAAAATCATCTGGCTTCAGCAATTTGTCTCTGAAAACCATGAGAAATATCCTGCCCTATTTGGAAAAGGGACAACTATATAACGAGGCTGCACAGTCAGCCGGTTACGACTTCAAGAATAACAAAGTCAACCGCGCGTACTTACGTGACAACATCACCAATCCAGTAGTGAACAGAGCTGTTGCCAAAACTCTAAAAGTAGTTAACGCCGTCATAAAAAAATACGGAAAACCGGACGCCATTCACATTGAACTAACCCGTGAAATCAAACACAATTTTGCTGAACGAAATGAAATTAAAAAGAATAACGACAAAAATCAACGCAAAAACGAGGCTTTAGCGGAACAATTACGCGAAAATGGAATTCCAGTTAATGGAATAAATATCCTTAAACAAAAACTATTCAATGAACAGGGGGGGATTGATCTTTACACTGGGAAACCAATCAACGAAGAACACCTTTTCACTGATACTCTTTTTCAAATTGATCACATTATTCCCTACTCATTGTGCTTCGATGATAGTTTTACTAATAAAACTGTCACCGCAACCCACTGCAATCAGGCTAAAGCTAATCGCACCCCTCTACAGTACTTAGGACAAGAAACCACAAATGCTGAACGGTTCAAAAACTGTGTCATAGCCAATATTAAAAATGCTCGAAAGCGGCAGAATCTATTGACATCAAGTTTTGACGAAAAAGATCGCATAGCTTGGAAGTCTCGCAATATTAATGACACAGGATATATTAACCGATTGCTCAGCCAATATTTACGCCAGAATATAACATTTACTACTCGAAGTAAGTCCCCTGTCCTTACAGTAAATGGTGCAACAACTGCTCATATTCGGAATCGCTATGGAATCATTAAAAACCGTGAGGCAACTGACTTGCATCATGCTGTTGACGCAGTTGTATTGGCTTGCATCACACCGAAATTCATCAAAGATGTCACCAGATACAGCGAATTTCGAGAAACACGCTACAGTAAAAAACTTCGACAAAACAAATCCAATTACCAAGGTACTCCCGAAAGTTTCCCACAACCTTGGCCAGATTTTCGTAATGAATTAGTTGCCCTCATTTCCAGCGATCCAACGCAAATGATGCTAGGACACCAGTGGGAGCATTATACCGATGATCAAATTAAACAACTAAAACCCGCATTCGTTATTCGCACTGCCAATCATAAAATATCGGGGCCGGCTCATGAAGAAACCACATATTCTCCCAAAATTTTCAACGAAACTAGTTACGGACTATTACGTACACCCATCAACAAACTTAAATATGATTCTAAACATGACATTATTCAGAACTACCCACTAGCCAAAGATGGGAGTAACCAAAATATTTATGCGGTTCTCAAACAAAAATTGATAGAAAAAGATGGGGATGCCAAAGAAGCTTTTCCAACAGGCCAAGTGACAGTTAACATGGGTAAAAACTTACAGATTGTCACCCATGTTAAAACTATCCAAAAATTGACCTCACCCACTACTGTCAATCAGGGAAGAGGGATTGCTAAAAACGGACGCATGCTGCGTGTTGATATCTTTAAACTAGCTAAAACGAACAAACTAATCGGTATACCAATTTATGTCGCGGATGCCGTTAAGCACACTCTTCCCAGCCTAGCAGTTAAAGGAACTACACATCAGAAGTGGATTCAGATTCAATCTGAAGATCTTTTCGTTACATCACTAGCCCAAAATGATCTTATTAAAGTGACTTTTACTAAACCAGTAAAGTTGACCAATCACGTAACCGGTGAGGTCTCAGAACAGAAAGAATTACTCTGCTATTTTACTGGATTTAATATCGCTAACACACAATTAGAATTTCATTCTATTAATGGGGACTACAAAATCAACAAAGTTGTTCTTGGCAAGATACTTAAGATTACTCGCTATCAATTAGACTATCTAGGCAACTATTATCCTATTAGGCATGAACACCGTCTTCCATTTAAATAGGAGTTGACTAATACTATGTTCAGAAATATATATTTAAAGAATCCTTCTTCAATTTCCCTTAACCATTACCAACTAGCAATTACTACCAATGGTGAATGCTATCATTTTCCATTCGATGATACCCAAAGTCTCTTACTCGAAAGCCTCGAAACTACCATCTCTACTTCTGCGCTCTCTGCATTGGCAAGTCATGGTGTAACCGTCATTACCTGTGACTCTGAGCACCTACCTGTGGCAACACTTCTTCCTTTACAAGGATACTACCAGCACTTAAAAACGCTAAATATCCAATTCAATCTACAAAAACGCTTTAGGGACAGGGTGACTAAGAGAATAATCAAGCAAAAGATTACAAATCAATATCAAGTAGCATTTCAGCTAACCGGTACAAGTAATGCTATTTTAAAAAAACTAGCTACAGAAGTTAAAGATGGTGACAAAGGATTTAGGGAAAGTGTTGCAGCTAAAATTTACTTCAACGAGATCGGTGGTAAAAAATTTAGCCGCCGTTCCAATATACTCACAAATGGTGCCTTAAACTATGGCTATGCTATTCTTAGAAGCTGCATCGCCAGAGAATTATTACTATTTGGTTTCGAACCTGCGCTAGCCTTTAATCATCATAATGCGAATAACCCATTTAATCTGGCTGATGATCTTATTGAACCTTTTCGACCGCTCGTCGATCTCTACGTCTTCACAAATTTGGCTACTACCAATGAGCCGATCTTAACATCAACTATGAAGGCACACCTCTTAAATCTATTAAGCTACGAAGTGTTGATTGAGGGCACGTACCACACCGTTCAGCATGCTATTCATCTTGTCGTTGAGTCCTTGCTGAATGCCTGCACTACTCAAAAAACGAAGGCTTTAATTCTGCCATCGATAGTCTCACTAAAGGTGCATGATAATGGGGAGTAAACGATTTATGAGAATAATAGTTATGTTTGATCTACCAACAAAAACCAAAAGTGACCGACGAAATGCTTCCAAATTCCGAAAGAATCTAATCAATGCCGGTTTTGTAATGATGCAACTGTCCGTTTACTATCGGCTCGTGAATGGTACTGATATGGTTCATAAGTACGAGCAGCGCGTCTCAGACTTTCTACCACCAACTGGTCAAGTCCGCTTACTGACTCTAACGGAGAAACAGTTTAGTAGCATGGAAATTATGACTGGAACAATTTCCAAGCAAGAGCAAAAAATCGATAGTTCTGAGTTGACAATTCTCTAATTTTAATATACGAAAAGGGAAATCTTTGACACTTTTTCTGCCAGGATTTCCCTTTTTCGTATAATCTTCGAACTACTTAAAGAATATTTTAAGTAAAATATCCCAGATAAATCCCGATACATCAGCACTTATACGACGACATATTCCTTTATACCCTAATTTGAAAGGAACTTAAAGCCTTGTGGTGCTTGCTGACGACAATCAGGGTATTCCTTTATACCCTAATTTGAAAGGAACTTAAAGCCGCCGGGGACTCAAAGTAGCTGTGCAAGTAATTCCTTTATACCCTAATTTGAAAGGAACTTAAAGCGATAACTCGTGGTGATAGGCGAACCGTGATATTCCTTTATACCCTAATTTGAAAGGAACTTAAAGCCCGGAATGGGTTGGGACGTTGCCGGGTTTGATTCCTTTATACCCTAATTTGAAAGGAACTTAAAGCACTTGTGGTGTCGTATTGCTGGGAAGCCCAATTCCTTTATACCCTAATTTGAAAGGAACTTAAAGCCGCTTCGGGGAGTTTATCCCCGACGTATCGATTCCTTTATACCCTAATTTGAAAGGAACTTAAAGCACTGGTCTTTGATTAATTTCACCAAGGTAAATTCCTTTATACCCTAATTTGAAAGGAACTTAAAGCTGTCCTAGACACCTTTTCTAACACCATCTAATTCCTTTATACCCTAATTTGAAAGGAACTTAAAGCGAGTTAATGACGCTAAGAGTGAAGCTCAATATTCCTTTATACCCTAATTTGAAAGGAACTTAAAGCAGGAGGTGTGATTTATGGCTCGTCCAAAGAATTCCTTTATACCCTAATTTGAAAGGAACTTAAAGCACAACGCCGTGGCTATCTACGCCAAGGTTGATTCCTTTATACCCTAATTTGAAAGGAACTTAAAGCTGGACGTCAGCAAGGGTACGGCGAGTAGTGATTCCTTTATACCCTAATTTGAAAGGAACTTAAAGCCGTCAGTTACAACAGCAGATGAAGACGAGAATTCCTTTATACCCTAATTTGAAAGGAACTTAAAGCGCGTCGATGCTGATAACAATACGATGACCGATTCCTTTATACCCTAATTTGAAAGGAACTTAAAGCTATTAGCCGCCTTTTCATTAGCGGTACTTTATTCCTTTATACCCTAATTTGAAAGGAACTTAAAGCCCCAGCCCTCAGCATTTAGTTCCTTGGTCAATTCCTTTATACCCTAATCTGAAAGGAACTTAAAGCACAAGGGTATGGCCGGGGCTATTTCTTCGCATTCCTTTATACCCTAATTTGAAAGGAACTTAAAGCAGTTGATTGAAGACGCGCTCACAGGCGTTAATTCCTTTATACCCTAATTTGAAAGAAATTTAAAGCATAATATCCCATCAATTTCACGCAAGGTTGATTCATTCATACCCTAAAGGTCATATTCTCTTCATCAATAAATAAAATAACTCACAAAAGCTAGAAAGTCTTCTTAGCCTTTGTGAGTTATCTATATAAAACTCAAGCTTACTTCGTGAAAGTCCACTTAGCAGCTGGGGCAACGCCGACCTTCACGGCAACGACCTTGTTCTTGCTGTTAACGATCTTGAACTTCTTAGCAGAAGTGAACCGTAAGTAAAGCGTCTTAGAAGTCTTGGAACCCTTAGGGGTGTATGTGATCTTCCAGAACGTTGGGGTCTTAGCATTGACGTTGTACTTCGCGTAAGAAACTAACGTCTTAACCTTCTTACCATTCTTGTAAAGGTATTGGTTAAAGCCCGTCTTTTGGCTGAAGACAATCTTTTGAGAATACTTGTTAGCCGTGTTGGACTTCCAAGTACCAGTAGGCGTCTTTACCGTAAAGCTTGCAGCCTTCTTGGTTGAAGTCTTCTTGGCAGTCGTCTTTTTAGTCGTTGTCTTCTTCGTAGTCGTCTTCTTGGTCGTTGCTTTCTTAGTCGCAGCGGCTTGAACCCGGATAATCCGGTAGAAAGACGTCTTGGTCTTCGGGTTCGTTGCGTAAACGTAAACGTTGGCGTTCTTCTTCAGCGTCTTAGCCAACTTAACCGTGTATTTCCCAGTCTTTTTAGAAGCCGTTGCGCTTCCCAAGTTAGCCTTGGCATTCTTGCTCTTCTTGACCGTGATCTTAGACCCCTTAGTGGCCGTCCCCGTGATCGTCTTCGAATTGCTGTAAATTGCCTTAACACTCAAGTTAGGCCCCACGTGCGTAGCGGCATGTGCCGTCGTTGCTGGTGTAAGCGCCGTAGCGGGAACCGTGGCACCGATAGTAAATAAAGTGACCAAACCAGTCATCGCAACCATAAATTTCTTCATTGTTTTCCTGACCCCTTATAATGGCCGGCAAAAGCACCGGCGAAGTATTTTCTAACCGCCTTGTAGTATAACAGATTTTTGACAAATTAGTGTCAAAATTGTAACCACAAGGCCCCTTCTTTAACAACACTTAAAATAAATTAACCGGTTATCCATTCTTTAGCCGTCGGTTAGCCGTCAATCGCCGTCGGATCAGTCTGGATAGTGTTTTGGCGTCCCGACTGGCACCGTTTTCAAAGTGTGGTAAGCTAAAGCTACCATCAGCCTCACACCTCGGTTACCTTGGACTTTGGAAATGGAGGAGTTCTCTTATTATGAAGATTAATATTCTCGATACGGCAATTTATGCCGAGATTGCCAACGATGCTACCGCGACCATTCAGGCGGCCATCGACCAATGTGCGGCTGGGGATGGCGGCGAAGTTACCATCCCCAGCGGCCAATACATCATCGACGGCCTGCGCCTCAAGACCGGCGTCACCCTGAATCTGGAGGCCGACGCCATTCTACGCGGCAGTGGCCACGAGACTGCCTACATTCACCGGCCGGGCCCCTTCGAGCTGAACCGCAACCACACGCCCATCTCGGCGTTGATTTCCGCGACGGGTCAGCGAAACGTTGGCATCACCGGTGAAGGCCAGATTGACGGGAATTATCGGGCCTTCATTTATCCCAATCAGCCCACGGCCGTTCACCTGAAGTCCTACCATTATCCCCGCCCGATGACCCTTTACTTTGAGGACTGTACCAATGTCACGCTACAACAGCTAACCATTCGCGACGCCCCCTTCTGGACCATTCATCTGGTGGGTTGCCACAACACCGAGATTAGCCATCTCGCCATTCACAACGAGGTCCGGATGCCCAATACGGACGGCATTGACATCGACCGGAGCCAGAACACCTTCATTCACGACTGCGAAATCATTACCGGCGACGACGCCATCTGTCCCAAATGCACCGAGGAGACCGGCCAGTACGGCGGCTGTACCAATCTACGCGTGACCAATTGTTTTCTCAAAACACAGAGTGCCGCCGTCAAATTCGGCAGTAGTAGCTTCGGCAACTTTGAGAATTGCCGGTTCCAGCACCTGACCATTCAGGACACCAACCGCGGGCTGGCCTTTCAGCTCCGCGATCCCGGTAGCGTCAATAACGTCAGCTTTGACGATATTACGATTGCTACGAAACACTACAGCCCGGAGTGGTGGGGCTCTGGCGAACCTATTTCTCTGACCCTACTTCCCCGTGACCAGGATACCGATCTTAGCCAACAGACCATTCGCAACGTGACCTTTAGGAACATCACCTGCGACGCCGAGAACGGGATTCTCGTGGCCGCCGATGTTCCCGCCGCCTTTAGCCAGATTACATTTGAAAATGTCACCGTCAATCTCCGGCAAAACGCCGATACCCCCGTAACCTTCGACCTGCGCCCGTGGCACGGAACGGCTAAGCTTCAACGCCCCCTGCGTCTGGTAACCAATCTAGCCGGGGCCGACCTAACCTTCAAGAATGTTCAGGGCCGGTTTCCCAACCGGTTAACCGTGACGTTGCCGTGAAGGGAAATCAAAATGTTTGTATCTCCCTGCCAAAAAGCCTATCTTAAATATCAGATAAAAAATTAAGGGTGGTTCGATAATTAATGGAAAAAACATTCACATTCGATACTGATTTAACCGTCAATCGCTTAGGCTACGGCACCATGCAGCTCCCTGGCAAGGGCGTCTGGGGGCCTTCCGCCGATCCGGACAACGCGCCTAAGGTCATTGAGACGGCGATTGACAACGGCGTCAACTTCATTGACACCGCCGATGCTTACGGTCCATTCTATTCCAACCTGTACTTACGGGCGGCGTTGCAAGCCCGTCCCGACAGCCACGTCATGGTTGCCACTAAGGTTGGCCAGACCCGCCAAGGCCCCGACCAATGGACTCCAACCGGCGTACCGGCTTACTTACGGCAACAAGTTGAATTGAACCTATTTACCCTCGGCCTCGATCACCTCGACCTGCTCCAACTTCACCGAGTCGATCCGACCGTGCCGTTCGAAGACCAGATTGGCGTCCTCAAGGATATGCAAGACGAGGGCAAGATCAAGCATATCGGGCTTAGCCAGGTCTCCGTTGACCAACTCAAGGCCGCTCAGAAGATTACGCCGATTGCTTCCGTTCAAAACATGTATAACCTGAGCAATCGCCAGGACGAAGACGTTCTCGACTACGCCGAATCCCAACACATCGCCTTCATTCCGTGGTTCCCACTAGCCACTGGCCAATTAATCACGAACCCAACGCTCACCAACATCGCCAAGAAGTACGATGCTTCTCCCGCCCAGATTGCGCTGGCTTGGTTACTGAAGCGTTCCGACGTGATTCTGCCAATTCCTGGGACCAAGTCAAGCGACCACGAATTACAAAACATTCACGCCCAAAACATCGAACTCAGCCAAGCCGACTTCGATGCCTTGAAGGCCTTAGCCGACTAGTCACTTAGCAAGTTCAGGCAACTTACTGGTGGGCCACTGAAAATGCTGACGGTCCGCAATGACGACGCCCCACAAAAATTTTTCATGAAAATAAACGGTCTTCACCAACTCGTCCAACGTTACTCGGACGAGTTTTTTTGTTAGACTATTGATGATAGCGATTTCATAGAAAGGCCCTGTGCCACCCGTTTCCATGGACTTTCAGCCATGTCAATTTGGCTTTCATGAAAACGCAGAAATCGTGAAATCATTGTTTTCACAACATTGCAACCGGTTGTCTAAATTTTAAATTCTTGGTTTAAAAAGGTCGCATTTCACGACAAAGGGGCGTATAATAACTTCCGAAGTGGTCTAGACATACTTTCTGGACAACTCGCGGATTCCCGAGTGGTTGCCCCCATTCGTGGATAACCGGTGCAACAGTCAATTTTTGGTAGACACTGCTCATATAACGGATTTAAACACTTAAGGAGTGACGATCTCTTGGCAACTGAACGTAAAGCTGTATTTCTATTCTTCGGGGGTACCGGCGACTTAGCTTACCGGAAACTCTACCCAAGTCTTTTCAACCTGTATCGCAAAGGTAATTTACGATCCCACTTCGCTGTTATCGGGACTTCCCGGGCGAAGATGGATGACGACAAGTTCCGCGCGGCCATCAAGAAGTCTTTAGCCGACAGCGGCAACCGGACCGACTCTAAGGAAGCAAACGACTTCGTTTCTCATTTCTACTATCAAGACCACGACGTCACGGACACCGCGCACTACGCCGTCTTGAAGGACCTGATGGACAAGTTAGATAAGAAGTACAAGGCAGAAGGCCACCGGATTTTCTACCTCTCAATGGCGCCACAATTCTTTGGCACCATTGCGCAAGACCTGAAGACCCAAGGCTTGCTATCCGACGGTAAGGACGCCTTCAACCGTCTGGTTATCGAAAAGCCATTCGGCCGGGATTACGATTCCGCCAAACTCTTAAACGACGCCTTAAGCAAGTCCTTCGATGAAAACCAAATCTTCCGAATCGACCACTATTTAGGTAAGGAAATGATTCAAAACATCGAAGCCCTGCGTTTCGGCAACACGCTGGTTGAATCGCTGTGGAACAACCGTTACATCGACAACATTCAGGTAACCTTATCTGAAAAGTTGGGAGTTGAAGAACGGGCTTCTTATTACGATAACAGTGGGGCCTTGCGGGATATGGTCCAAAACCACATCATGCAAATCGTTTCCCTGCTGGCGATGGAACAACCCGTGGCCTTCACCGACACCGATATCCGGGCCGAAAAAGTCAAGGCCTTACGGAGTCTGCGGGTCTACAACGTTGCCGACGCCGCAACCAACTTCGTTCGTGGCCAATACGGCTCGATCAACGAACAGGCCGATTACCGGCACGAAGACAACGTCCCTCACGATTCAACAACCGAAACGTTCGTTGCCGGGAAATTGTTATTCGACAACTACCGTTGGTCCGGCACCCCATTCTACATTCGGACGGGGAAGATGCTAGCCGACAAGTTCACGCGAGTTGACGTGGTCTTCAAACGGCCATTAGTGGACATCTTTGCTTTTCCACAAAGTCAAAACACGCCACTGGCAGCCAACGTCTTGACGATCTTCGTTGAACCACACGCTGGTTTCTCCCTGCAACTGAATGCCAAGACCAACGACACCGGCTTCTCAACGGAACCTATCAAGTTGGACTACTTGGTCGATGCTCAGAAGTCCAAGGATACGCCAGAACCTTACGAACGTCTCTTGCATGACGTCTTGAAGGGCGACGGGACCAACTTCTCCAGCTGGCCAGAAGTTTCCTACGCTTGGAAGTTCGTGGATCAGATTCGTCGGGTTTGGGACTTACAAGAACCACAATTCCCTAACTACACGCCACATTCCATGGGCCCAGCCGCAGCCGAGGAACTCATCCAACGCGATCACCGCGAATGGGTTTACCGCTTAAATAACTAGAACGAACACCTGACAAATGGCCCTCAGTCCTGGAATTCCTTGGACTGAGGGCCATTTTTATCGGTTCATTGTGCTTTGAGACGACACTAAAATTTGCTTCAAAATGAGATAATTTCAGTAAACGCGCTCATACTGGTCGCCTTGCCGTTCGCCAAATTTGGCCTGGAACGCGGTGGGTAGGACGGAAATCTTTTCCCTCGCTTTGAGCCGATAGACCACGTCTCAAAGTCGCCATTTCTCCAAGCGGAACGCTTGGAGAAATCCCACGGCTGAGGCCAAATTTGACTCACTCACGGCTAAACTGGATACAATCGATTACTTCGGCTAACCGCCATCACTTCAGCAATAGTAGCGCATATTTCGTATTTTCACCTATTGCAACTCTAGAAATAATCCGAACGATTCAATAGACCAGATGGGCAGCCGTGACTAATTCCATGACGTCAACCTGATTAATTTAGAATTAGTCACCAATTTACCAAACCAAAATCACCGACGCGACGTCGGAAAACTTATGGAGGTCTTTCACATGGAATTTAACGTTCAACGCGACGGCTTAACCCTGGCCGGCATCTTCGAACCCGCACCACACCCAACCGGTACCGTCGCCATCCTCATGCACGGCTTCACCAGCGACCGTGGCTACACGTCAACCGCCCTATTGGTTCAGCTGGCCACGCGGCTCCGGGCCATCGGCGTGGGAACCGTTCGCTTTGACTTCAACGGTCACGGCCAAAGCGACGGCAGCTTCGCCGACATGACCGTATTCAACGAAATTGCCGATGCCCAGGCCGTGTTGCGTGCGGTTAAGACCCGGCTACATCCCCAACACATCGACTTACTCGGCCACTCCCAGGGTGGCGTGGTCGCCAGCATGTTGGCCGGCTACTATCCCGACCTGATTCACAAGCTGGTCTTAATGGCGCCGGCCGCCACGCTCAAGGATGATGCGCTGGCCGGTCACACGCGTGGACTGGACTACGATCCCCACCATATCCCCGCAACACTACCGCTGACGGCCGACCAAACACTCGGTGGCTTTTACCTCCGGACGGCGCAACTCTTACCCATCTACGAAACGGCCCAGGCCTTCACGGGCCCCGTCTGCCTGATTCACGGCGCGGCCGACCAGATCGTCTCACCCATCGCCTCACAACGATACGCCGACGTTTACGCCACCAGCACACTTCACCAGTTGCCGGGGGCCAGTCACGGCCTAGACGGCGATGCACGGTCGACCGTTTTACAACTGGCGACCGACTTTATTCAAGATTAATCATCAGCGAATCCCGGGACCTCCCGCCGATTCGCTTTTTATTTGGCCACCTTATCCATCCGTATGTGCGGCGTCCCTTGGAAGTTAAAAACCGGCCCACTCTCGCGATAGCCAAATTTCTGGTAAAAGCCCTGCTTATCAATCTGGGCTTCAATCTGAATGGGACATCCCGGATAATTCCGCTGAATCTCCGCCTCAATCTGGCTCATCAATTGTCGCCCGAGGCCCTGACCCCGCACTTCCGGAATCGTCAGCACTCGGCCAAACGTGACGTGTTCGTGTTCCTTAAATATCCGCGCATACGCCACCAACCGACCGTCTTGAACGCCCATGATGTGGTGCGCCACCAGATCAGTCTCGTCAATTTCCTGATAAATGCGCTGCTGGGCAATCACAAATGTTCGAATACGTTCATATGCAACATTATATAGGTCGGTTGCCGACAAATCCGTAAATGCTTTTGTTGACCACTTTACTGTCATAATATGCCTTATCTGTGTTAAAGTATGCTTATTAGCATCTCACAATTTGATTTCAAATGCAACTAAAAAGGAGAACTCATGCCCAATTCATTTCGGAGCATCGGCCTCATCGCCCGTGCCACCTCAGAAATCGGAAATCAACTCTTCCAGCGTGCCGACCTACAAAACAATCAGTTCATCTATCTGATGCGGATTGTCGAAAATCCCGGCATCACCCAAACCGATCTGGCGACCCAGCTTCACGTAGACCCCTCAACCTGTCTGCGGGCCGTCCGCAAGCTCATCGACTACCAGTACGTCACGCGCCAAGCGGACGCTAACAACAAGAAGCGCCGCCCCCTTGTCGCAACCGAAAAGGGGCAGGCCTTTTATCCCCAGCTGGAAGCCTACGAGCAGCACATCTTAGGGATTGGAACCCACGGACTGTCGGCCGGTGAAAGCCTTCTATTAGAAGAACTATTGACCAAGGTTGCCGTTAACATTCAAGAGTATCAAGCGACCCAGGACGACTAAGTGGCGGGTCAACGAAATTTTTTTACAAAAAGATTAATTATTTTGAAAAAAACCAGTCAAATCAGTTCCTTTTTAAATTGTTCAATGCTACACTAGGAGTTGGTAAAACCGAAATCAATCTTAACAAAGTAAAGGAAGGTTTCTAATGGCAGAAAAAGCTAATATTGGTGTTGTTGGTATGGCTGTCATGGGCAAGAACTTAGCCCTGAACATTGAAAGCCGCGGATACACGGTTGGTATCTACAACCGCTCCGCCAACAAGACGGAACAAGTTATGAAAGACCACAGCGAAAAGAAGTTAGTTCCAAGTTACACGGTGGAAGACTTCGTTAACTCTTTGGAAACGCCACGGCGGATTCTTTTGATGGTTAAGGCTGGTAAGCCAACTGACGCCGTTATTCACGAATTGCTTCCTCTGTTGGACAAGCACGATGTCCTCATTGATGGTGGGAACACGAACTTCCATGACACGATGGCTCGTAACGCCGAACTGGACAAGTCCGGTATCAACTTCATCGGTATGGGTGTTTCCGGTGGTGAACTGGGTGCCTTACAAGGTCCTTCCTTGATGCCTGGTGGCCAAAAGGAAGCTTACGACTTAGTTGCCCCAATCTTGGAAAAGATCGCTGCTAAGGCTGACCAAGACGGCAAGCCATGTGTATCTTACATTGGCCCTAACGGTGCTGGTCACTACGTTAAGATGGTCCACAACGGTATCGAATACGGTGATGAAGAGCTGATCGATGAAAGCTACAACATCATGCGTAACGTTGCCGGGATTTCCATTGACAAGATGGCTGACATCTTCAAGGAATGGAACAAGGGTGAACTTGACAGTTACTTGGTTGAAATCACTGCTGACATCTTGACTCGTAAGGATGACTTAGGTGACGACAAGAACTTATCCATTTTGGATGCTATCTTGGACCGTGGTAACAACAAGGGTACTGGTAAGTGGAGTTCTGAAGACGCCTTGGACGTTCAAGTTCCACAATCAGTTATCACCGAAGCCGTTTACGCCCGTTACATCTCCATGTTGAAGGACGAACGGGTTAAGGCTTCTAAAGTCTTAGCACCTGCTGAAAAGCAAGGCAAGGTTAACATTGGTGACGAAACTGAATTCGTTGAAAAGGTTCGCCAAGCCCTCTTCTTTGGTAAGTTAATGAGTTACGCTCAAGGCTTCGAACAACTCCGGTTTGCTTCTGAAAAGAACAACTGGGACTTGAAGTTCGGTGAATTAGCACAAATCTGGCGTGCCGGCTGCATTATCCGGGCCCAATTCCTGCAAAACATCACGGATGCCTTCGACAAGGATCCTAACTTGACCAACTTACTCTTTGATGACTACTTCAAAGAAGTTGCTGCTAAGTACCAACAATCAACGCGTGACGTTGTTGCATTGGCCGTTCAAGCTGGTATTCCTGTACCTAGCTTATCCGCTGCCATCACTTACTACGACAGCTACCGTGCTGAAGTCTTGCCAGCTAACTTGCTGCAAGCACAACGGGACTACTTCGGTGCCCACACCTACGAACGGCGTGACCGCCCTGGTGACTTCCACTACTCATGGTACGAAGAACAATAAATCCTTAAAACCGATTGAAAAAGACGCCGTAATGGCGTCTTTTTTTGCCTACTTTTCCATAACAGCAAAGGTGCCGGCCGCTCTCACGAATGGGGAATGACCGACACCTTTTAGCTATCATTTAAAACGTCTCTACTGCCGCGTATGGCCGCGATGCGTGGTCCCGGCAAGATTATCCGCTAACGCCAGTTGAAGCGCGTGGAGGCTCTCCCAGCGGTCGATTTCGGTCGCCAGGCCACTTTCCCATTCCGCTTTTCGCCGACTCTTCTCAATAAAGCGATCCCAGTCGCGGTCGGCGGTGAGTTGGTCGGCGGTCTGTCGCCATTGGGCCCACTCATTCAGGTGCTCAGCCAAAACTTCGGCTTCGGATGGAGCAATCAGTAACTTGTCAGTCATGGTTGTCGCCTCCTTTGGCAAAACGTCAGGACGGTGTCACTTTTCTATAACTTGATTATAACATATACCCTGAACCAACTCTAGATAAATACTTATAGTTTCTGTAAGATTCCTTTAATCGGCGTCTCCCCCTGCAAGAGCGGAATCGTCTTGCCAATCGTCTGCGGGGCGTGGAGCGCCGCCACTAAAAAGCTGGCTAGATCGGCACGTGACAAGCTACCCACGGCCAGGGGATCACTCTTGACCTTCCCCGTTCCCGGGTGAAAGGACAGCGCCCCCGGTTGCACGATGGTATAGTCCAGCGTGGTTTGATGTACCAACCAGTTGTCCGCATAAAATTTCGCCACGTACAGCGGCTTGAGCGGGTCCGCCCAGCGGTTTCGGTCCTCGGTAAAGAGCATGCTAATCATCAAGAAGCGTGGCACGCCGGCAATTTCCGCGGCCTGCATGGTCTTAACCGCGCCATCTAGATCAATCAGCAAGGTCATGTCATCCTTGGTTCGGCCACCGGAACCCGCCGCAAAGATAATCGCCTCACACCCCATCAAAGCCGAGGCAATGCGTTCCGGCTTCGTCAGGAGGTCGACACGCCGCACCGTGACGCCCTGATCCACCCAATCCTCGCCGTCTTCGTCCGGCCGCAAGCCGGCGATGGGCTCATCCCCGCTCGCCTGCAACTGCGCCACTATTTTCCGTCCCGTCTGACCGTTAGCACCGACCACAAACACTCGCATCACGTGCCACTCCTCTCACAATCTTTCTTCGTTAAGTATACACTAGTTCCCGCTGCCGTAGGAATTGCCTTAGTTTAGCCACCGGACGATCAAATGATAGCGCTTAAATTAATTTACACCAAAAAAATTTAGGTGAGCTTCCTTTACGAACGGCCAAAATGTGCCATAATAAAAAAGGGGCACCGATCGACTGACGACCGATACTCACGGCAACACAGAATTTGAGGAGGTCTCCACTTTGCAAAACCAAGACTTAACGATTACCGATCTGGACGAACACGCCCAACTAACCGCGCTCACTGATTTCGTCCACTTCTATCTTGAACATTACCGGACCAACGATCTCGAAATTTTATCCCAGTTCAAAGTCGACTACGCCATGAATGATATTAACATGTACCTTTACGCCAACCGGAACTTTAGTCCGGACCAACTGGCGGCCGGCGTGCTGGCCTACAAGAAGAACCTATTCTTGGAAATTTTAAAGACGATCAATCTACCCTTTAACGAAAACGGCTCACTCAAGGAAAAGACTTGGGACGGCTGGTACCAACAAGAATACGCTAAGATTCCCGAAGGTAAGTAACACTTCGGCATCTCCGCTCCCCGCAAAACGCGATGAGTACCACTCGGTGCTGACCGCGTTTTTTTCATGGCGTTCGTGAATTCGTTTTCAATTCACCACGAAGACCCGTATACTTAGAGGTGACAACTTATCGTGTACGAACTTATTAACCCTGTTCCACCCGTACACCTAATTGATTAATGGAGGGAATTCTATGTACTTAGCAAATGAACACCGCTACGATGCCATGCAATACCGGCGTAGTGGCAATAGTGGCCTCAAGCTTTCGGCAATTGGCCTGGGATTCTGGCACAACTTCGGTAGCGTCGATCCGTTCGATAATCAACGGGCCATCGTCCACACGGCCTTCGACGCCGGAATTACTTACTTTGACCTGGCCAACAACTACGGTCCGGAACCCGGGAGTGCGGAGACCAACTTTGGCCGAATCATGGCCAGAGACATGCGGCCCTACCGCGATGAAATGGTGATTACGTCCAAGGCCGGCTACCTGATGTGGCCCGGCCCTTACGGCGAATGGGGGTCTCGGAAGAACATCATCGCCAGTGCCAACCAGAGTCTGAAGCGGCTCCAGCTAGACTACGTGGATATCTTCTACTCTCACCGGCCCGATCCCAACACGCCGCTGGAAGAAACGGCCTTGGCCCTAGACCAACTGGTTCGACAGGGTAAGGCCCTCTACATCGGCATTTCCAACTACGATCCGCAACAAACCAAGGAAATTAAGGCTATCTTTGACGATCTGCACACGCCTTATATTGTTCACCAGAGTCGCTACAGCCTGTTCGACCAACATATCGCGGACAACGACCTCCTGCAGACCCTGACCGACGAGCAGACCGGCCTGGTCACCTTTAGTCCCCTCGCACAGGGCCTATTGACTGACCGCTACCTGCACGGCATCCCCGCCGATTCACGGGCACACCGGTCATCCAGTCCCTTCCTCCACGAGGACAACGTTGCGCATACGATTACAACGGTCAAGGCCCTCAATGAAATTGCCCAGCAACGGGGTCAATCCCTGGCTCAGATGGCGATTGCCTGGTTACTCAGTCAACCCGTGGTCACCTGTGTCCTCGTGGGGGCCAGTCGCCCGAGTCAACTGCAAGACAATTTAAAAGCCTTTGACCAGACGACCTTTAGTCCCGATGAAATCAGACAGATTAAGGCCTTGCTGGCGAAGATGCCTAAAGCGTAAACCATAATGCCATCAATAAAGCGACCGAGATGTTTATCCCGGTCGCTTTTTGTTTAATCTCAATCAGTTTTAAAGTTTACCAACCAAATCCGTCCCAGGCTTCAAGGTTTGTTCGCCCTTGTGCCAGTTAGCCGGGCAGACCCGGTCGCCGTGTTCCGCGACAAATTGGGCCGCGGTCAGCGTCCGAAGAATTTCCGCGGCGTTGCGGCCAATCCCCATATCATTGATGGTGTATGACCGAACCTTACCCTCGGGATCAAGGATGAAGACACCCCGGTAAGCTTGCCCGGCATCGACGTCTAAGACCTCGTAGTGCCGAGCCAAGACCCCGGCCGGATCGGCAATCATGGGGTAGGCCACCTGCCCGACCTCTGGACTCTGTTCGTGCCAGGCTTGGTGAACAAACTCCGTGTCTTCGGAAACACTGTAGATTTCCGCATTACTTTGTTTGAATTCTGAATAGTGAGCCGCCAAGTCCCCTAGCTCCGTGGGACAAACAAACGAAAAATCGGCCGGATAAAAGAATAGCACGGACCAATGACCTAACAGATCGTCGCGAGTCAATGCCTTTACCTCGCCATTTTGAAACGCATTTACAGTAAAATCGGGTAATGCTGAACCAATAAAATTCATGTGCTCTCCGCCCCTCATTTTGGTAAATTTTGAATCACCCTTAGCATACCCGCTTTGCCCTTTAAAATCAAGAATGATTCTAAACTAGACGGTAATATAAACGCGTTTATAAACTTATTAATAGTTTGTTATTATAATTATTATACGTTTTTCATGAGAGCTTATGGTTGCTTTTTTTCAGAAAATAGGATAAACTATGACCATAGAATAAATTAGAAGCTGTTAGGTGAGGCTCCTATACGGAAAATGCTACTGCTCAGAAACGTCGAGAAACGCCAATGAGTCAGCTGTTCAGGTCAAATTAAGGCCTGTTCTAATGTAGCTGTTAAAGAAACACTAACTACGCCGTATAGTGCTAAAACTCAACGACTGGCTGTCCGTTCACAAAATGCTTTTTATTGTGCGCTTAGCTAGTCGTGGCTAAGCGCTTTTAATTTACTCGCAGTTGTCACTGTCGATTAGATTATAGGAGGTGATTGAACATGACAACGCAGCATATAGATGATCCTGGAGCGTGTTATCACTCGCCGGTGGGAAAGTTGCAGTCAGTTCACGCCTCTTGGTTGACGCTTTGAGGAAAACTGCTCTCTAGCTTTCCCTTTCCCGGACCCCGTAGCTTGATGCGGAGGTTCGACTGGTAGACTTTAAACCGAATCAACCGGCCACTTAAACTCAGCCGCTGTCGGCGTTGTACCCGACTTATTCACGGCTGACCTTCCCGAATTCGTTCGTGCGCCGGTTGGATTCAAACCACTTAATGGAAAACGCAAGCTAGAGTTACCCAGTTTTTCTCGGCCCTATGACAACAATGATGCATTGACGTGCTAGTTCAATAGCCGCTTCACTGTTGGGGGAACCCAATCGGGGAGGAAGACACTCGTAACTGACGCCGATTCAACTAGGCTGGTTTTTAATCTCTAATGGTCGATACGAAGACACACAATCCCTAAACTTAAATCCTGATTATCGCGTGCCGGGCAACGCCCATGGGCTGATGGGAATCACCCCGCAAGGTTACCCACGCACCGCTAATCTGGTTTCAGCAATTATAAATAACCCCTACCACTCGCGAGGAATGGTAGGGGTTATTTGGTGCCCTCATCGCCCCGATAACGGCCAAAGGTGGTGGCGCCAAACTAACCGTAAACTATCGGTACTAATATTTCAAAAGATAACCCGTCTTGCTATCTGGCAAGGCTTACGCTCAGAAGCTGGCGGGCGCCGTGGTCAACATTTACTGCGACATTCACTAGAAAATTAACGACTAGTTAAAGTCATTTCTTCCCAAGCAACGGTCCCTTCACCGGGTGCGTTGTTTTTTTGTAGCAAAAAAGCCACCCCTTAGCGAGTGGCTTTCATGTCATTATTTCGTTTTCTCAGCACGTAACTCCGCTAGATAATTCTGACTCTTCTCTTCGCTGAATTCATGTTCGGAACGCCCGATAACAACCGTGGCCAGTGAGTTACCGACCACGTTAACCGCGGTCCGGCCCATGTCCACGAGCCGGTCAATCCCGGCGATAAACGTCAACCCACTCATCGGAACCCCAATGGTGGAAACGGTCGCCAGCAGAACCACGAAGGACGCCCCAGGCACTCCGGCCATCCCCTTACTGGTAATCATCAAGACTACCAGCAGTGTAATCTGCTGTCCTAAGCTCAGGTTAATATGATAGGCCTGGGCCAGGAACAGTGCGGCCAGCGACTGATAAATGGCGGAACCATCCAGGTTAAACGTGTAACCCGTCGGAATCACGAAGGAAACGATCCCCTGACTGACCCCGAACTTATCCATTTTATCAATCAGTCGTGGCAGCGTGGCTTCGGAACTCGCCGTGGAAAAGGCCAAGACAGCCTCGTCCTTGATGACGAACAGCAGGTCCTTGAGATGGAACTTAAAGAGCCGAGCCACGATGCCCATGAAGACCACGATGAACAGCGCCATCGTCCCGTAGGCCAGCAAAATGAAGTAACCTAGCGGCGCCAACGCGGAAATCCCCATCTGCGCAATCGTCACACCGATCAGCGCACAGACCCCGATTGGTGCCGTATGCATCACCCAGTTGGTGACGCGGAACATGACCTGCGAGACGGCGTCCAGGAAGTCGATGATGACCTGTCCCTGTTTGCCAATCGCCGCGGTCCCCAGACCGAAGAAGACGGAGAAGAAGATGACGGGCATCATATCCCCTTCGGACAGGGACTTGAAGAAGTTGGTGGGAATGATTCCCAACAGCGTCGCCCAGATGCCCGAATCCTTGGCAGATTTGGCCGAGGAGACGTACTGACTGATGTCTGAACTATGTAGTTGATGAATGTCGATAAAGGTCCCAGGATGGAAAATATTCCCGATTAGGAGCCCTAGCGCAATGGCGATGGTGGTCATGACTTCAAAGTAAATGATGGTCTTCCCACCGATACGACCCAGCTTATGAATATCGCCCATATTGGCAATACCGACCGTTAAACAAGACACCACGATTGGCAGCACAATCATTTGAATCAGACTGATAAACATGTTCCCGATATTTTGCATGGCGGTGATGGCGAGCTTGTTCTCGTAGAACACGACCCCCAGCACAATCCCTAAAATCAACCCAATTAGAATTTGCCATCCCAAACTCAGGCGATAGCTCCGATATTTTTTCATAATTACTTTCCACCCATTTTCTAAAGATAGTTCTGCTTTATTTTTTCATCATTATGCTCTCATGCCTTGTGGTTGTCCCACAACACTAACTATGATAGCACAAGCTATTCTGCTTACCAAGGCGGTTATAGCAAAGATATTCGAACTTCTTTCAATAATATATTAATAATGTTCGCATAACGTGTTCTAATCCGGTTTTAATAGAGCGATTGGATACCCGCCGAGCCACCAGATCCCTTGGTACAGCGGCAAAGGCGGTTACTTACTGAATGTACGTATCATTGCCGCTTAATTGTAAGCAACTTAATATGAAACGGTTAAAAAATTGTATAAAAAAAGAACCCAATCACTGGGCTCTTTCGTTCGCGTGGCAACGTCCTATCCTCGCAGGGGGCGATCCCCCAACTACTATCGGCGTGCTAAAGCTTAACTTCCGTGTTCGGCATGGGAACGG